>NZ_CBFCWJ010000012.1:0-195469 GCF_965601605.1 Gilvibacter sp.
GTTTGTCTTTCATTAATTCTAAAAGGTATTCTGTTGCTCTTGGCAGGCAAGAGTAAGATTTACCACTAATAAGATTCCGAATATTCTTTTCATTACACTATGATTACGCTTATTGTGTTTTATGCAATGTAGGTTCGGTGATCCCTTTTTTGCATAGAATTCTTTGTTCATTTCAAAATGCATCAGGGTCATATCATTCAAGTAGACCTCCAAAGGCTCCATGCCTAAAGCACTCCTTCTATCATTGACTGTAACGCTGTCTGCTAAATTGATAGGAATAGCTTGTGCAATATCGTGGTTGTAAGTCACTTGGGTACCGTAAACCTGGGGCTTTCCGGTGTTCAAGTTTACACGATCAACAAGCAAGCCATAATTTTGAGGACTGGCGTTATCCTTATCAACCTCAACTTTCATAAGACTTAATACCTCTTGTTGGAACTCCGGATCGTGATCACAATGTTGCACTATCACCCAGAAGTTACTCTCTCCGGCCTCGCCAACAAGGTCAAAACCGGGATAGCCATAGGCCTCCAGAATTTCTATTAACCTGCGCTGATTGTTTTTATAGATACTGTCTTTAACGGCCTTCCACTGTTCAAGATCGAGATGCTTGTAGCCTTCTGGTGGATAAGCATGACGTGCAGCTAGCTGATCTACCTCGCCCATTTGTTCGAGTTCATTAGCCAGCTCTTGATTAAAAACCACCTTGGGAGTTACTGGCTGTTCTGCTATTTTCTCTTTGCAGCTGATTATTAAAAGTCCAAAGAGGATTAAGACAATTATTCTTTTCATTGATTTTTCTTATATATTCTGCGCCTGTCGTCGCGTTCGACTAAAACAAGTGTATCTGCTGTTATTTCATCTACTGTGCTTGTGATCACCTCATAATAGTCTCCGTTATCGTCCTTTCGGGCATGACCTTCATCTATTAAGTACTGCGCAAACTCATCATAGGGTTTATCATAGTAAAGTAGATGAATTATCGAACTCTTGTTCTTATCATAATACCATTTGCCTGTATCAATATTTTCTGGGGTAAATTCTTTAGCATAAGTTCCATCCGAATTATAGCGCAACAGTGGTCCTTTTGGAATTTCCCACCCGGCCTTGGCCATACCAGGTATGTTGTGAAAAATGGTATCTATTTTTTTGTTCTGGGCGTCTATTAATTCTACAAACTCCCAAGTTCCAATAAGTTCTGATTTTAGATCATTTTGAGTATTCTGACCATAGGAGCATACCGCAATTAATAAAGTGTTTAGGAGGAATATTAAAGTTCGTTTCATTAGATTATTCTGATTCGATTTACTCCTGATTATATCTATTTAAGGTTAAGATTAATCTTTAGTTCAATAAGTGTTTTCTCAAAACTAGATTCAGAGAGCGGCCCAAGAACGCTATCCTGCTCCTTTAAAACTATAAAGAAATCTTCTCTTCCCAAGTTTTGCCCGTTATGCAGCAAGGAGTCTCGCTTGGCAATAATAAACCGCTCGTCTGATTTAACGGCAACAACATCACCACGAATAATGACCTCATTAAAAGAATATTGCTGATCAGATTTATAAATTATAGCCTCTTGTTCCGGATATCCTATATCTACAGCTTCATACTTAGGCAAATAGAAATACCCATCACCCAGTTTTTGCTCATCACAGGAATAAAGAGCAGTTACAAGTAAAAACAAAAGAAAGTAGGATCCTTTCATGCTATGATAAATTCGAGGTTTCTTTTTATAGTGGTTAACACGATAGTGATAGTGGATCAATCTAAAAAATAGAATTCCAATTGAATCGATATGCCACTCGTAATAGCACCAAATTTAATGCTTCGGAATTTGAAATAATGGTAATACTCTGTTTAGTTCCTTCATAACTCGGAGTGGTTCCTAAATGCTGATACCTCAAGGATAAGGAAAAGTTTTTAAGAATAGTAGCACCAATTCCGAGGCCATAAGCCAAGTTGGACTTACTTATTTTTCTGTCGTCATCTGCATTGATAAAATAATAAAGTGACGCATATCCAACTCGGGGCTCTAAGTACAAGTTCTTGAAAATCGACAAACGATAAAAAGCCGTAACAGCGGTATATTTAGCGTCGTTGGGCGATAAGATTTCAACACCATCTTCAATGCCGCTTATGTTGCCTGGGATGAAATTTCCACCAGTGGCAATATCCAGACCCACTTCACCAAAACTAAATGGTTTTATCACGTTAAAGTAGATTTCTGCCTTGCCCTTTCTGTGTTCCTCTCCAATTACATTCCCAATCCCAACGCCTACTTCGGTAAATAGCTCTTGTGCAATATTCTGGTTAATAGAGAATAAAACAACTATGGCAAGCAGGAAAATCTTGGATTTACTAATGATCATAGAGATACTTATTTGTAATAGAACAACTCGAGCAAGGAAATCACTACTTGATCACTTTAGATTCGCACACATTTATGCCTGTCTTTTTCTGGGTTGGATTAAATACATAGAGACAACTTTAAATACGTGTGCTTAGGAAAGCGGTAAAGGGATTACCCGCTACGCTCGTGATCCCAGAGGGGAATCCTGAGCAAGCATTGAACCCACAAACGGCAAAGCCGTTTGGGTTTTTTAATTACGACCGCTTACAAATGCAAGCATTGGGATTGCTTCACTTCGTGAAGCATCCCAGAGGGGGTTCCTGAGCAATCATATAAACCTACAAACGGCAAAGCCGTTTGGGTTTTTTAATTACGACCGCTTACAAATGCAAGCATTTGCCGCGGCCTTAAATTAAAAAACCCGCAACTCTCGTTGCGGGTTTCCTTTTGCGGAGAAAGAGGGATTCGAACCCCCGGAGGTGTGACCCTCAACAGTTTTCAAGACTGCCGCATTCGACCACTCTGCCATTTCTCCTTAAGCGGTTGCAAATATAATCACTCCTTTGTTTTATAAAAAAGAAAAGTGTTGTTTTTTAAAGATCATTTCAGCGCGCTACTGCGGGCGGTTAATTGGAATGCCAGGCAGATTGAACGGTAAGTTCACTCCAAAGGACCAATACGGTACATCCAAGGTCACATTATAATTGATTCCAATGCTCAGTATGTTCTTAAAAGCGGTTAGGACCAAACCGGTCCCAAACTCGGGATCTCCATTGGTATCAAAATCTGGAGTCGAGATGGATATTCCGATCCCTGGGCTTAAAAAATCGTTATAAAAACGAGAATTTCGCAAGCCTACTTTGAGCAGCAATCCGGCAGAGGGTGCATATAAAAAGCGACGTTCCTGTAGGGCTTCCACTCCAGAAAGACTGTCGGCATTATAAGGATCTGCCATAATGAGCCCCACATAGGTTCGGGAATAAAATCCCAGGGTCTGCATTTGTAAGAGCCAAGGCTCTAATTTGATCAAATCATAATCATCTGGATTAGTACTAGTCGGGTCCTTCCCTTCTTTAGGAATTCCCAAAAGCAAATTCAACTCCAATCGGTCGCCGTCTTCCCTTTTTCCAGAGCGTTTAAGCGGCAAAAAGCCTTCAGCAGGCATGTTGTCCACGGTAAAGCGTTTCACCTCTTTTCCAAGCTCTAAATTGTCTTGATAGCGATCTTGATGACCTTTGAGTATCCCCACTAATTGGTCAAAAGCAGCACCAAAATTGCTCAATTTCTTAACACAGTCTTTCACTTCATCAGAGAGTGCATCTACCTCGGCCTGTATCCCAGCAATCACTTGAATCAAGGCATCAAAATCTGTAAAGACATTTTTAATTGATTCCGCCTGCTTTTTAACTTGATCTATCAGGCCGTAAATCTCAAATACCGTATCCACACTTAAACCAGAGACTGTGGTTTTTACTGTTTCAATAAGCCCTACAATCTGTTCATATTGAACAATGAGCTCCTGTGCCTTGTCCTTTACCGCAGTACTCAAACGGCTAGAGACCGTTCCGTCTGTGAGAAAGGCTGTGATATTAGCTTTGGCCTCTTGGGCACATTTTAGATCCGGCAAGGCCGCTAGAAACTTTGTTTTTAGTTCCTCAAATAGATCTGCACGCCGCTCATTATTGGCTTGAGCTTGGGCTTGTATTTCTTTCAGGCTTTGTAACTGATCTGGAGATAAGGTAGTAACCCAACGCGGCACCTCATAAAACTCTTGCAAAGCATAATTGTCAAAATTCTCAATATGTACACGTCCTGCTTTGCCAAATTCTGTTTGTAAATAGGCCGTCATGCTCACAAAATAAGAGGTGTTCGGCTGCTTTGCGAGTTCGGTTTTCAAACTGCTCAATTCCTCATTGAGATGGGTAAACACGTAGTATTCCTTGGAGACCTTCTGACCAGCAACGAATGTGTTCACGTCATTACTGAAATACCGGTTTAGAAGACTTGCAGTTTCTTTATAAATCGGGGAGTTAGTTCCCTGCCTGCCTAAATAATTGTAAAAACCTGTAAGACCTGCGTATAATTCATCCATAGTTTCAGCATCTTCTAGATTGCCTTCCATGGCCGTGAGTACTTGATCTTGAAAATTAAGCGCGGCTTCAAACTGATCAATTTGTGTTTGCAAATCAAAACTGCCCTGCAACTCTGGAATATTGTCAACGATCTTTGCCTTTAAAGCCTCTTTGTCAATGGTTAAAGTCAACTCAGAATTAATATCAACCACCTGTTCCCCACTACGAGGAATGTCAGTGATCTTCTTTCCTGATTTTTCTGTAATAGTAATAATGGACTGTTGTGCGCTTGTCGTGAGGGTAAAGGCAAGCAGCAAAAGGGTGAGTAAAATTCTCATGATTTAAAGGGATTGCGATTCGGCTTCTATATATAGTTGTTCTACGCGGATGTAATCCATAACACCATTTTTGTGAATACGGCTTTGCGCTTTGCGCGGCGAGAGGGTCAAACAAAAACATTTGATCTCCTCATAAGGCGTATCGTCTTTAATGATCTCAGCTGCATGTAAATAGGGCTCCAGTTCTTCTTTGAGTACCGTGTGATTTTTGACCCACATTACTTTACGAGTAAAATTGCCCGGTGAAGTTGGAGCAAGGTCATCAGCGATCTGAACGCCGTCTTGAGTAGCCTTCGAATCACCGAGAACGATCATCAATATACATTTCTGGCTTTTTAAATCTTCATAGAGTGCTTTTGCCTGGGGAAGGTCGTCAAGGGGAATTTCGGTAGTATGCTTCAGTGCCATGGTAGTGCGTTTAGTTGACTTAAAGATAGCAGGAGCTCGGCAAATATTCCTCGCCATTAGCGGGTATTTTTACAAATCAGGGGTTTTCCCCTGCTCTACTTTAGGTTTGGTTTTCACAAATATTTCACAGAAAAACTTGGGGATTGCCTTATCTTTACTCGGTTTTTAGCGCTGCAGATAGATGCAGCGAGAATCACTTCAACAATAAAAATCGGAACATGAAGTATACTTTAATGGCCTTAATGACGGCCTTTATCATTAGCTGCGGACCAGCACAGAACAATAAAAAAGTTGTAAAGACTAACTTAGATTACGCAGCATCCATTACCGTTGATGAACTTAAATCTAGACTTTATACTTTTTCCGCGGATGACATGGAAGGGCGTATGACAGGATCTGAAGGTCAAAAGAAAGCGGCTCAATATCTTATTGATTTCTACAAGGCAGAAGGTATCACCGGAGGGGTAAGCGCAGATGAATACTTACAAACGGTTCCAGCGGAATATTTTACCAGAGCGAGAGATCCAAAGCCATCAGACAATGTACTTGCCTTTATTAAAGGTTCAGAATTCCCGGATGAAGTAATCGTACTTTCCGCTCACTACGACCACATCGGTATTGATAAGAAAGGAAACGTCTACAATGGCGCGGACGATGACGGAACGGGTAATATGGCCTTATTGGAAATGGCTCAGGCGTTCCAACAAGCCGTAAAAGACGGTAACGGTCCAAGACGCTCTATTTTGTTCCTGCACGTTACTGGTGAAGAAATTGGACTATACGGTTCACGTTACTACACAGACAATCCTATATATCCTTTAGAAAACACGGTTTGTAACCTTAATACTGATATGATCGGACGAGTTACTCCTGACAAAAGAGGTGGTGGTGAAAACTACATCTACCTTATTGGTAGTGACCGACTCAGCCAAGAACTGCATGATGTTTCAGAAATGGTGAACAATACTTACGTGAATCTAGATATCGATTATACCTTTAATGAGGAAAATGATCCAAACCGATTCTACTTCCGTTCAGACCACTACAACTTTGCTAAGAACGAAGTGCCTGTGATCTTTTATTTTAACGGAGTGCATGAGGACTATCACAAGATCACGGATACTGCAGACAAGATCAATTATGAACTGTTTGCAAAACGTACTAAGTTGATCTTCCTTACCGCTTGGGAGGTTGCCAACCGCGACGGACGCATTACTGCGGACAAGGTAAAGCCATAAAGGCAAACAAGACTTTTAAAGAAAACCGGCTTTGCGCCGGTTTTTTTTGTTTTATAGAAAAGGGTCAGACCATTTTGTATCGGTATAGACCTCACTGCCTGATAGCGTTTCTAGAAAGGCAATGAGCGCATCAATCTCTGCTGTGGTCATGTTCAATCGCTGCGGATTTCCGCCAGGCCTTAAACGCGGATCCAAATTGGCGTTGAGCTCAATACCATTATTATAGTGTTCAACTACAGCTGCCAAAGAACTGGCAGATCCGTCGTGGAAGAACGGCCCGTTATTCTGAACGTCATGCAAACTCGGAGAGCGGGTATTGGTCAGATCTGTAGCACCTGGGTCACTCAATACGCCAATCACGCCATTGTTTAAACTAGCCGGGTCTATACTAAAGGTCGGTGCGCGATGGCAACCAGCACAACCTACTCCTCCACCAATGCGTTCTCCAGCTCCGTTAAAATCAGGAGGCGCCAGGAACAATTGCTTTCCTTGATTTTCCTGAGCACTAAAGTTCGCGAAAGGCGCACCATCATTAGGTGCAGTGGCTCGGCCTTCATCAAAGCGGGAATCAAAGGATTGAATACTACTTATAAATTGTCCCAAAGCTTGCTGCATACGCACTTCTGTAATAGAATCATCTCCAAAAGCCGCCGTAAAGAGCAGCGGATAGTACTCAATATCCTGCAAACGCGCTAAAAGATCATCAAAGTCTGGGGCTCCAGCTTCTCCTGAAAAGCCCATCTCGTTGTGATCCCTAATAGGTTGAGTACTCTGGTCTTCTAAAGACAAGGCACGCTCGTCCCAAAAGAATCGACCTTCATTAGAAAATCTAGAATTGATGAGTCGCATGGAATGTCTTCCTGTACTGCCATTAACTCCGCTACTGGCCAGGGCCAAATCAGAAAAGCCGTTTTCTTGTCGGTGGCAACTCGCACAGGCAATGGTGTTATCAGACGAAAGATTGGTGTCATAAAATAAGACACGGCCCAGGGTAGCGGCGGCATCTGTAATATAATCCGGGCCAGTCTGATCCAGATCAATAAAGTCAGGGACATCCTGATCGGCATAGTTAGCCAGATTATCCAGATCAATAGAGCCGCCAAAGTAAAGGCTCAGATCTACCGTGTCGTCGCCACCAGTATCGGTGTCGCCTCCGGATTGATCGTCATTGTCGTTTTGGGTATCGCCATCGTCTGTAGCATCTGAGTAGGAATCGTCATTGGAACAAGCAAAAAATAAAAAGCAGGCCACCACAAGGGCCATCTTGGGGAATAATCTCATTGTTCAGTAGTTTGTACTTGGACTACAAAATACCAAAAAGGTTTAATTTCAATTTTGCTGATCGAACATTCTAGAGATAATCACTGTGTGGGCAAAGGTTATAGCGCCTAAAAAAGAAAAGAAAATGGTCAAAAAGGATTGGTTTCCAGTTTCCATCAGCTTAAAGAAAACTAACAATCCTACCATAGAGATTAGCCAAACCCAAACCGCACCGCGCAGGTACTTCAAAACACTCTTCTTGGTCACCTTCCCGTAGAGATAATGCACTTGCTCCTTTATAGAAGGAACACTGTGCCAAAAAATAAAATAAATGGTAAAGGCCCAAACCAAAGATGCCCAATAGAACAAGATGGTAAAAACAACCAATAAAAGTAGCTCCTGAGCTAGCTTCGCAGGTGCTATCTTTTGCTGGTAGGTATATATTATAAGTAATAGGCCAAAAACAACTCCTGACCCCATTAGCCCATAAACAAACCACTGAATTGGAACGGTAAATCCGGTTAATTGTTCAATGACCGCTGTTGTGTCTTCTGGATTTAAATAAAAGAGCAGGAACAGAATTCCAAGCCCGTAAGAAGCGTAAAACATTTTGTTCCAGGCACTTCTGCCAAAAAACTCATCCCAGTGTTGTTCTCCAAAATGATATCCGCTAACTATAATAAAGAGTGTCAAGGCAACCACCGGCAACCAAAAAAACAAGGCGAAGGCAGTGAATACAACCAATAGATACAATCCCAGCTGGGTGAAAAAAGTAGCTCTTTTTGTCTTGAAAAAGGTCTTGTTTAAAAGCTGTAAATCATTCGACCCATGTATTAAACCTACAGAAAAAAGGAGTGAAAATGCTAAAATTGACTGTGAACCCGCAGCAAAATAATTGGTAAGCCATAAGCTGAAAAACGTAATAATAATCAGTATTTCGCGGGTTTTTACCATGGTTTTTGTTTAACTGCTATGTTAAATTATTAAACAAAATAACCAATTTTTGTTTAATTATTCGTAATTTTAGTTCAACAAATTTATTAATAATTCATACGTATATGGAAAATTTTGCTAACCTTATTTCACTGGTACCTAAATTGGCGCCAGACGATTACGTAGGCTTCACCTTCTTTGTAGGGTGTATGGCCATGATGGCAGCTTCTGCCTTCTTCTTTTTATCAATGGGCAGTTTTGACCGCAAATGGAGGACTTCGATTCTCGTTTCTGGTTTAATCACGTTCATTGCTGCAGTACACTATTGGTACATGCGTGACTATTGGGCAACCAATATGGAGTCTCCAACTTTCTTCCGTTATGTGGACTGGATCCTAACTGTACCACTCATGTGTGTGGAGTTCTACCTAATATTAAAGGTAGCAGGAGCCAAGAAATCCCTAATGTGGAAACTGATCCTATTATCTGTAGTGATGCTTGTCACAGGATACTGGGGAGAAGGAGTGGATAGAGACAACGCTTGGTTGTGGGGTCTTGTATCTGGTATTGCTTACTTTGTTATTGTGTACGAGATCTGGCTGGGTGGAGCTGCAAAGCTTGCCAAAGCTGCCGGAGGATCCGTTGCAAGTTCACACAAGATCCTTTGCTGGTTCGTATTGGTAGGATGGGCTATCTACCCTATAGGATACATGGCCGGTACGCCAGGATGGTATGAAGGAATCTTTGGTGGATTGAGCATGGATGTGTTCTACAACATCGCAGATGCGATCAACAAGATCGGGTTCGGTTTGGTTATCTATAACCTTGCTGTACAACAAACTTCGACTGCCGAATAGTATAACCCACTTATGTTGTAATGCCTAAGTGGCATTTGAAAAACCCTCCTTGCTATCGCGGAGGGTTTTTTGATTTATTGATGTTTTTCTAATAGGTCTCTAAACCAAGCGTTGGGAATGATATCTATAGTGAGATTCACACGTTCTTCTGAACTGGCATTGATGATGCGATGCGGATCCGTCAAACGCAAATACCAGCACTCCCCTGGTTTCATAGTTAGTAAGCTGTCATTGAGGTAAAACTCTACCCCTGGCGCATTGTATACCGGAATGGTTAAACGCACCATAGAGCGCTCTATTTCAATTCCCAGTGTAGGATCTGTGTGTTCTTTTACAATGGCTCCGGGAGCCAAGCGTAGCAAGCGCACTAAATTGACGGTAGCATGCTCTTGAAACTGTTCCAAGATGGATTTGGTATAGGGAGATGATTCTAACTCGGGATTGTTCAACCAATCACACCAGGTTCCGTCCGCATAGTCTTCCGCCGGCGGCGGAAACGGCAAAGAGCGGTCCACCAAATGTGCCGGAGAACGCATCGGCACCACGTCATAATACTCAAATTGATTGCGTTGTAAGGCTTTGAATTCCTCATAGATCTTTGCTGCATCAAAATGAAATGGCAGTTGAATGCGATCTTTATATACTTGTTTAGCGGTAGTGGACATTATGAATTGTTTAGTATTTTAAAGATATAAAATACCATAGCTAGCACAAGTGAATGCCCCTAAAACAGGGGTTTATACCTACAAAAAAACCACCGCTAAGGGTGGTTTTGATTATTTTATTAAGATGGATTACATCCTATCGATGATATTATCAATAAGCTCCGTGGTTGTCGTATAGTCCATACCACTTTGCTTGGCCAGCGTAATTGCGCGTTTGGCCTCTTTCAATGCTCGGGTATAGTTGCCGGTCTTGTAGAGTAAAGCGGCCAGAGTATCAACGTTGAAGTAGTTCTCATCCAGCTCAATGGATTGTTTGGTAATATCAATGGCTTTGAGCAATACCTGAACGTCATTGTGTTCAAGATAAGCGTGCCAAGCCAGAGAATTCAAAGCGCTCCAATCTCCAGACAAACTGCGGATCTTCGCTGAGCTGAACTCGTCAGAATCCCCGTGGTAATAATCCGGGTCAAAATCGTCGGTTACAGAAGTGATCGGTGCGTTGCCTGAGCCACCACTTCCTCCGGTATACTGTAAAATTTTGGCTCTCATGTCTTCATAGGACATAGCGCCCTCAACCCATTCCAAATTCTCCTCGTTCTTAATGAAGATATAGGTTGGGATGGATTCTACTTCTAAAACATCATCGGCTTCATTCTTATCCACGTCCATCTTGTAAAAGTCCACATTAGGGAATTCTTCTTCTAAGCGGGCAATGATGGGTTCCATTCTTTTACAGGGCGCACACCAGGTGGCGTAAAAGTCCATTATTATAAGGCGGTCGTTATTGACCAGCAGTCTATCTTCTATCTCAAAGTCGCTGATTTCTGTTTGGGCAAAGGCGGAGTTCAATCCAAAAAGTACCAATAAGGCGGTGCAAAAATTTCTCATGATTCTATTATTTGAAAACAAATTACGGCCTAAAAGCAGCCGCAATCCATACCCAATAACGGGTATTCTAACAAAAAACGCAAGCCGTTGAGAGCTTGCGTTTTATAAAGTTTTAAACAGCCTAGTAGTGTCCTGGCGGATGACCTTGTTGTCCAAGATTGATCACTTCAATATCGTAATTGGGAGTTCCGTCTTCTTTCACAGGAGCAATAAAGGCGGTATTCTTACCATTCTCGTATTGTGAAAGATAAACGCGGATCTTGCTTACATCTTCACCTTGAGATTTGCGGTATTCAATATGCTCAATGAACTGCTTTACCTGCTCGTAGTCAAAAGTAAAATCAGAAGCAGCTTCTGGATTCTCTTCTAGATACAGATTTCGGTGTAAACGGGCGTTGTCTAAAGAAATAGAACTGGCAGGAGCGGCTACAGGTGTCACGGTTTCAACAGTCGGTGTTGTGGGTTCATCCGCAGTGGTGAAACCATAAACGGCAAAGCCTAAGGCTACTACCCCAAGGGCTAAGAGGGAATTTTTTAAGTTTTTCATAATACGTTGTTGGTTTAATTGTACTTAAAGTTAAGGAATTTAAGTGTCTAAACCGACTGCTATCTTATTAAAAGTCAAAGCGATTGCTTAGCGCTTCCAAGGAATGGTTGTGGGATAGCTTGTCTTATCTATATAGATCAAAGCATCATAAGAGTTAGACAAATTGAGCTCCATAAGCCCGTCTCCACCGGGAGTATAAGATTCTGATACATCGCTGCGGATGGGAACCGGCACGCCTAAAGCTTCTCGCGTCTGTGCATCCATGCGGTCTAAACTCGTTCTTAGATCCACTAGAGTATAAGGGCTATCCAAGGCACCGAGTTCTTTTGTAACCGAAACGTCCGTTACCTCAGGAAGTTCCCACTCTTGAAAGCCTTGAGAGCCAAAAGCACCAAAGCTGCCGGAATTAAAGGTGAAGCCAATGCTGTAATAGTCTTGCTCAAACCAATTGCTCAGGTAATAGCCCAAAATATCGTACTCAAACAAGACAGACTTCTTAACCACATGACCGTTATGGGCCCAAATAGCAATCTTGGAGTCTTCTCCTAATTGCTCAAGAGTCCACAAAACATTGCGGGCAGAGAATTGATCCCGTAATTCCACTTGTAGAAAGAACTCGTCCTGAGCCACGTAAGTAGCGTACTGTCTTAAGATCTCTGCCAAACGCTGGGCAATGGCAAAGTCTTGTACTCCATGAGCCTCAATGAGTTGATCTTGACTAGCTTCCAATTGATTTTTGACCGAATAATAAAGGTTCCAGTAACTGAGCACTTGCGCTTCGGTATGCTGTTGAAAAGCTACTATTGGGCGTTCCTCTTGCAGTGCGGTCATCAAATCTGCTGAATCTGGTAAGTCTTTAAAGTAATTGATCAACCAAGCCAAGTTGTGATTGATAGCGGTCATTTCCATTCCAAAGATTTGAAAGGGTGTTGCCGTACTTTCATTGTGATTTCTTATGGCAGCTACCAAAGCTTTGAATTCCTCGGTACGGTAGGTAAACCAGCCACTTTCCGCGATCAAATCATCTAGGTTCCCGATTCCTTTGGTCACATAATTGTTCCAAAGCAGGGCTTGTCCAAAATCAACTTCCAAAACCAAACCTTGGTAACCCTTCGCAATGAGTTGTTTGATTATGGCTGCTTTGAACAAATAACATTCCTTGGTGTAATGACTGACTTCTCCCAAGCCAATGATCCGAGCATTGTCTGCAATGCTATCAATGTGCTGACTCAACCGGTTAGAGTCAATAGCATCAAAAGTTTGAACTTTAATTTGATGGTCTTTCAGGTAGTTTTGCCCAAAGGCATTCAGTGCAACGCACAGCAGCCCCATAGTTAGGAGCGATTTCCAATACTTCATGGTTTAGTAAGCGGTTAGTTCAACATTGGCGTGCTTTTATAAAACGCAATTTTCTATTGGGGATTGTTTATCGGGGAGATCATAATATGTGCGCGGTGGGTCCCAGGGTTCATGATCCAAGGATGATTGGCCGCTACGGGCGACTCCGGCAGACCTGTAGACTCCGCGGTCGCAAAAGGCATATAGACTACATAGCGCAATTTTGCGCCTTCTACAACGCCGCTCTGTGGGTCATAATTGGTACTCGGGCCAAAATATATATGCAAAGTAGCTCCTGTGGGAATGGGCAGGGTTCCTGCTTTTGCTTCGGCCTCGCGCATGGCAAAGACCTCCTCCGGGCTCTTGCCTGCTACGCGCAGTTCTCTCCCTCGGGCCATAAAAGGTTCTAAATCCTTGTGGTAACAGGCCGCATTAAAGCCTTTTTGACTGCTGTCGTCCACCAAAACAATGAACTCATTAGTACCCTCACGCAGGGTTACAAATTCTCCTGTTGTATTGTAACCAATAACCTTGGCGCCCGCCCTACCCGCTTCCGGCGCAGCCATCAAAGCAGTTTGAATCAAAGCCTCATCAGAATCAATAGGAACATAAGAAACTGTTGATGCGACCGTGCTGTCAGCAGCTGTAGTTAAGTCTTCTGAAGTTTTTTGTTCCGCAGGTGTGTTGCAAGAAAACGCGCAAGCAAATACAGCAGCAATTAGGGTTAGTGTGATTTTTTTCATGACGATGCTATTTAGTTCTTCAAGGTTTTTGTACTGATGCACATCACAGTGTCCTCCACATTAATAGGTGGTGTGGCCAGCATATACAGCACAGTTCCTGCTTTTGGAGCGTGATAAGTCTCCAAGCGACGGCCAAAGGCATCGGTGGTATAGCCAACCTCTTGGCCTTCTAAAACTTGATCTCCCGCCTTTAGGTCACTGTAAAAAATGCCTTGAACGGTGGAGTCGATATAGATCTGATCAGCTAAAAGCTTTAGCTCAGGATGCGGACCGCTTCCCTCAGCGTACATTCCCATGATATCCAACATATTGTAAACGCCGGTTTTTACTAGATCCACTGCCTCTTTCTCCACCAATCCCAATCGACCCGACTCAATACTCAAAGCTGTTTTGCCATCTTGAGCCGCCTGCTTAAAGGCGTATTTGGCAGGCTCTTTATAGTCGATATTAAAAGGATATGCCACAGAGTACTCAAAGCCACTGCCGTCAGAAAGGCGTTTGGCCAAACCAGTCTGCTGCGGCCGATTCTCGTCCACATAATAACACACAAAAGGCAAAAGATCCTCTGGAGCATCTCCGCAGTGAATATCAAGAAAGACATCAGACACCGGAACGATATTTTCAGTTACATAATGCGCTATGCGCTGAGTGATACTGCCGTTGGCATCTCCGGGAAAAGCATTATTGAGATTGACGCCATCAACCGGATTGATATAGGCCTCACGGCCGTAAAAGGCACCGTCATTGAGAAGCGGTAAGATCACCAAAGTCCCCTTGAGCTGCGCAGGATCAATTTCTTCTAATAATTGTTGAGTAGCGATGATTGGGGCGTATTCAGAACCGTGTACTCCAGCCAGCCAGGTAAAAGTGGGGCCAGCTTCTGCTCCTTTTAAGATCACTATAGGCAGCATTGATTTGTTGCCTTGTGCGTCCTCAAGAGCGACAGACATATTGGTTCGGGAAACTGGTATGGCGTCGCGAAACGCCCGTTGAAATTCAGTTTGCGCATTAGCACCAATGAGTGTTAGAAAACAAATTAATACACTGAAAAATTTGGTCATTGCGGTTGGATTGGAATCTCGTTTGAAATTACGAAAATATTGGTTAGCGCCAATTTAACTTCGGTTAAGGCTAAGACAACAATTTCTTTATTTAGAATTCTTCTAAATAATTTTTTTAAGCCGATGTACCGTTGTACTTTTGTCTGGCTTATGACAGCATCACCCCACAGATCCGTTTTAAAAATACTCCTCATCGCTTTGCTTTTCATGCTGATTGGCACTGGGCTTGAGCTGTATTTATTGGATCATTATGAAGATGCTTGGCAATTGATTCCCCTGATCTGCATTGGCGCTGCCCTAGCTGGCATGGTTTGGGTAATGAGCAAACCCTCGGGGCTTTCCTTGCGCATTTTTAAGGGAATCCTCGGTCTTTCCGCTCTGAGCGGTTTGGTGGGCGTTTACCTTCATATGAAGGCCAACTATGAATTTGAATTAGAAATCAAACCTGGCGCTCAAGGCTGGGATCTCTTTACGGAAAGTCTGTCAGGCGCACTGCCTGCTTTAGCCCCTGGGAGTATGATCGCCTTGGCACTGATTGGATATACTTACACCCTTTTAATAAAACAACAAACATGAAAACAATGAGCAAATTACTTTTTGCAGCCCTTGTTGCCTCACTAGCATTCACGGCTTGTAAATCGGAGAAAGAAGCAGAAACTGCAGAAGAAACCACCACCACGGAGCAAACCGAAACCAAATCCGCAGAAGAAACTGTAGTAGAAGGTTATGAGATCCCAGTAACAGTTCTCAATGCAAACCTTGCTACAGAAGATAATCTTAAAGCGATTGGGATGAGCGACGAGTTGATCGCCAAGGTTATTGAAGCACAACCTTTTTTAAGCATGAATGACTTTGATGCACTCTTGGGAGATACTGCAAACAAGGAGGAGCTGTATAAAGCCATCTTTGTTCCTTTCAATTTGAATACTACTGCCGAGGCTGATTTTAAAATGATCCCGGGTGTAGGAGACAAAATGGCTCATGAGTTTGAAGAATACAGACCCTATACCTCTGTGGCGCAGTTCCGCAAGGAGATCGGGAAATATGTGGATGAGGCGCAGGTGGAATACTACTTGAACTACGTTTTTGTTCCTGTGGAGCTCAACACTGCCTCAAACGAAGATATCAAAGCGCTTCCTGGAGTTGGAGACCGTATGACCCATGAATTTGAAGAGTACCGTCCATACACTTCTATGGAGCAATTTAGAAAGGAAATTGGCAAATACGTTGATGATAAAGAGCTAGCGCGTTTAGAGCGTTTGGTGTACTTGAAGCAATAAAGCCAAAATCGCGACCATTAAAAAACCCTCGGCTTTCGCCGAGGGTTTTTGTTTTCAGGTTGATGGTTAGTTATTGCCGATCAAAAACGACTTCGCCTTCTTTGATCGTTTTTAGCACCTGAATGTCTTTAATATCGTCTACAGGAACGGTCAGCGGGTTTGCATCTAAGACGACTAAATCTGCCATCTTGCCGACCTCTAGCGTTCCTTTGGTGTCTTCTTCAAAATGCTGATACGCACTCCAAATGGTAATGGCCTGCAGGGCTTCATAAGGCGTTAAACGCTCGTCTGCGCCTATGTCTGCTCCAGAGCGACTGGTTCTGCTCACCGCCGTCCAAATAACGCGCATCAAATTTGGCAAGGCCACAGGAGCGTCAGTATGTATGGTTATGTCTAAGCCTTTGTTTAAAGCAGATCGGGTTGGGCTGATCTTATCTCCCAATTCCTGCCCAATGAGTTGCCGGTGCCAATCGCCCCAATAATACGTATGCAAGGGAAACAGGCTCAAAACAACGTCAAGCTCTTTAAATTCGTCCAATTGATCCATGCGGATATACTGCCCATGAATAAGCACAAAGCGACGGTCATCATTACCGTACTTCTCAGCCAAAGGCTTTAACGTTCTGATCATTTGATCCATGGCGGCATCTCCGTTACCATGGGTGAGGGTTTGCCAATTGTTCTGAAAGGCTTTCTCGTAAATTGCCGTCACATCCTCGTCATTCGGAATGGCAGGATAACCCGCATAATCAGCGGCTGCACCATCGGGCGGGATTAAATAGGGTTGGGTTCGCCATGCCGTTCTTCCCTGAGGAGAACCGTCTAAGGTCAGCTTCATCCCGCCAATTCTAAAATGGTTGATATAAGATTTGCTGTTCCAAGGTGTGTCCATGTATTTGTCCGTCACCGAATAATCCACATAGCTCACCACATCTAACCTCAGCTTCTGTTGTTCGGCCATGGTGGTCATTTGCGACAGATCCATAGAACGTCCATCTTGAGCGGTTGTATACCCATAAGAGAGCGCCATTTCTTGACCCGCTTCAAAAAAGCGCATATTGCTTTCTGGAGTTTTAGGCATCATGGCGGCAAACATATTGGGGATGGCGGCTAACTCCTCCAAGACCCCATTGGGCTCTTGCGAGTTTGGTTCTCTTCTGATGATACCTCCTTCTGGATCTGGCGTATCGGCAGTGATTCCTAACAATTCTAAGCCTTTGGAATTCACCACAGCAAAGTGTCCTGAAATATGAATGATCATGATCGGGAACTCTGTGGTGACTTGATCCAGATCGTGTTTGGTGGGAAAGCGGTTTCTCTGCAATGACAGAATCGTCAAAACCAGTTCCCGAATATCCAACCCGTAAGCTCTCGATTTTCTGGAGTGTTCCATGCCTTTAGCACCTCGATTATGGTTGGAATATCGTCTGCGCGACCGTCTGGAGAAGGCAACAACTGTGCGCCTATAGCCTGAGCTGAAAAGCTCGTAAAATGTGCATGACCGTCTATTAAGCCAGGGACCATGGTCTTTCCTTGTAGGTCAACCATTTTATGTCCTTTCCCTGCAGCCTGCATGGCTTCTGCACTCTTACCTACAAAAACGATCTCTCCGTCACGTTCCACCAAGGCTTCCGCGTATTGGGGTGTATCTCCAACCATGGTGAGGATCTCTCCTCCAAAGTACATGGTGGCCATTGCCTGTTCTGAATCTGCAGGCTGATCTGTTTTACAACCCATCAGTAGGCTAAAAAAGAGCAGCGCATATAAGTAGTTATTCTTCATTTATTCCTGTGTTATTTAGTCTGATTTCTTCTGATCATAAGTTACAAAATGTTCTTTTTAATAATTGAATACAACATTGACAAAGGCACCACTCCATGCGGCGGTCTCTCCCACAATGTTGTTGATGCCGTCTCCCGCAAAGGAAAAAGCAAACCCGGCGTTGACAAATAGATTACGGTTTACCACACGGTTGTATTCTAGAAAGATATCGTTAGCCAAATTAGCCTCGGTCACCCCAGAAACTACTGTTGGAATACCGTCTGAGAATTCCACACGAGCAGCCTGTCCAAACTGAATAGGGCTTCTGAGCTGTTGTGCTGCAATACTCGCATAGCGCAGGGTAAGAATGTCTTTCTGACTCGGCATCACCCGTAAGCTAAGCATAAAGGACCTCAAGTTGGAATTGATAAAGACCATAGAGGATTTAGAACCTGTAGACCAAGCGCTGGGCGATCCTTCATAATACAAAGGATCAAAACGTTCCAGCCCAGGCGTATCGGGATCGTCCCCAGAAAAGATCTGATAGGTTGCCATAAGCGTTGGGCTCCATTTTATCTTTTTAAAGTCATAACCCAATTGCGCCCGACCGCCCCAAGCATTCAGATCCAAACGTTCGTTCCACTGATATGCAAAATCCAAAGCAGTAAAAAAGTCTTTGAACTTCCCTTTAAACGGATAGGTCTTTCCGTAAAAACTCAACGCGTTCAAATCTTCACGACCTCCAGCAACGATCTCTGGCGGGCCATCGCCTCCAGGAGCTGCTTGTGGATAAGGCGCCTCAGAACGAATCACATTCAAATAACTGAGGCCAAAAAATTTGTTTGGGGAGGCCGTCCAATTGGCATCAAAACCGACAATTTCATTTTTGGTATCGTTGGATGGGAGTTCGTTCGGGTCCAAATAGAACGCGCGTGCGTTGAAGTTTTTGTTGTTGTAATGACCAATAGCAGACATCTCCCAAGCTTTGCGCGGACCAAACTTGAGCGCACCACGCTCAAATCCACTCACCCCTCCATTGGCTATGAGCATTCCGGTTCCGAGTTTTAATTCACGACCACCTACGGATAGATCCAAAGAGCTGTGCTCGTTTATTGCAAACAAGTAACCCACATGAGACTCCTCCAGAGTAAACCTGCCCGTATCGCCTTCATCAAAAGCATCTGTTCCTAGAGTTGATGACCAAACCACAGACACACGGCCGTAAAACTTAGATTTGCCCACAGGGATCGTGAATCCAAGGCCAGGCTTGGCATAGCTTTCCAACCATTGGGTGTCTGAGTCATAGTCCAGTTCTGGGACATCGGCTAAATTCCAAAACAGATTGGTCTCTGCCACGGCATTGACTCCAAACTGCAAATAGCCTTGGATTTGAATGCCTTCACTTTTATACACAGTCAAAAAATCTGTTTCTTGCGCTTCAATAACCCCAAATAGGCTTAAGGAGATGATTGTGATAATTTTTGTTCTCAAGGCTTTCATGATGGAAGTTTCATATTATTCTCTATTGGTCATCGAGCCAAATCCTAGGCCTGGATTTTTTACGCCTTTATCTTTCTCGTATTGATTGTGGGTAAGGATGATCATCAGACCAAATAAAACGGCTACAACAATCAACACCGTACTGATCAAACCACTGACTCCAAAGGACATACGTATCAAAATAGTGGAAACCACAAAACCTGAATTGCGAATGATCTTATGGAACTCATCCGTATAAAATAGAGAGATCAACAGCAGTACTACATCAACCAAGATCAGTAGGGTAAAGAACTCGTCAAAAAAGAGACTGTTAATGCTGCTCAAGGCTGGCATAGACGCGCTTTCAAAGGAGACAGCCCCCAACCAATCCACTAAAGTGACCACTGCTAATAAACAGAACAAGGGAACCAAAAATGTTGCTATGAGCTTTTTACGAGCAATGAAACGGTCTGTCTTTTCTTTAGGCACGCTCGACCTGCTTGGAATTCGTTTTCCCTGTTTTTGAAACTGATAGATCAAATAAAACAAAATCAGCGACGCCAGAAGGTCATAGGTAAATTGCAGATCGCCCTTTATTTCAAACCAATCGGTACTGAGTTCCAGCGCGGACAGGTCTTTGAACAGCTTGCGGATAATAATTAGGGTAATGATCTGATACTGTTTGGTTATATAGGTAGTGAACGATTTTGGCAGGTAGTAGATCAGTAAATACACCTCATAAACCAAAATGAAGGAAAAAGGTGTGTATACTGCAGATATTGGATTTTCTAAAAGTTCTGAGTCTGCAAATAGCGACATCCAACCCCACTTATTCAAATAGATCAAGGCCAAATGCGCAAAGAATCCCATAAACGCCACATAGAGTATGAAACGCTCAATGCGAATCTTGGCCGATTCCGATAAGAAAAACGAGTAGAGTTTTTTCAAGCTTGAACATATTTTGTTTAAAGTTAATCAAAATATGTTAAACAAAACATTAATTGTGTTTATTGATACAAGACGTACCGTGGAGGCACTATCCCGTTTAATCGTAAAGAAACCAACATCTGTCCACGGTGGTGGGTGATGTGATCTGCCAAAAGCATAAAGATCTGCCGCTTGGTTCGGTCTAGTCCAAAATAGTCCAAACGATCTTCCAGTTGTTTTACATCAAACTCTTGGAGCAGTGATAGGGCCTGTTCAAAAGTCTTGTCAATTAAAGCGATCATCTCTGCCTTGCTTTTATCCGCCACTTTGAAAACGGTATCCGTAGCCCAGGTTCTGGCTTCTCGGCCTCCCAACAAAGACTGGCTGTGCCAATCCATAGCAAAGCCAATATGCATCAAGTTCTCTGCAAAGCTTAAAGACTCTGGGGTAGGTTTGAAATTGTACTGCGCTTCTGGCATTTGCTCAGCCACCAACAAGAGGTATTTTCGAGAGTTTTCCAGACGTTCCACATAATCCCGAACAAACGCGTTGTCTTGGGCTTGCGCAATTAGCGGAGCGCAACTCATCAGCAAAAATATACTGCAGTACATGATCTTTTTCATAGAAGAATCTTTGATGTTCTTAGAATGCTAAGAAAGTTAAGACATTCTTTCCACTTTGGCGCGACTTTTGCTCCTACAGCAGGCAAAGAAAAACTATGAAGACCGCCACCCTAGCACTACTGCTTTTGACCCTTTATAGCTGCATCCCAACCCGGATCGCGCCCAAAATAGAAACGCACAAAATTGTGGAGACCAAGAAATTCTCCAAGGAGTTGCCGCAAGGCTATGGTTTTGCTTTTGAAGATCCCAAAGACGCCAACGAGTTTTACAGCTATGTGAATAGCAAATACGATCTGGCCTATACGGAGGTGGAATACAATGTACCCTTTGAACTCGATGGTGAAAAACTATACTTGAGTTTCTATGAATGCGAACGCACCACCAAGACCATCAATCTGATCCCAATCTTGGTAGACGCCAAATTGGAGAACGACGGCTCCGCGCCTGTTTTGGAAGACTTTCATTCCTCCCGCAATGGTCAATGGTACATTATCATCAAGGTGCGAGATGCAGCCCTTAAAGATGTCCTGAACATCAATCACGAGCAGCATGGAGTTCTAAAGAAATACTTGGAAAGTCTTAGACAGGAATATCTCGCAACGCATCACTACAACGAACTCAACCTAAAAAGTAACAGCCAATAATTCTAGCGGATCTCATGAAGCACGCTTTGGGTCAATAGGTTGCCGTTGGCTTTATACGATTCTTCTTTGACCATCCCGACACCCGGAGAAATCCATTGTTTGCAGGTCAGGTTTTGAGCCATGCCACTGACTGAAACCCGGTTGGAATAGGTTACCAAATAGCATTCAAAAGTCCCTGCTGGCGTGGTAACATTTTCTAAGGCGATCACTTTTCGATCCGTCATGGAAATTGTTGTTGTGATTGCCATGACTCCAGCGTCTACGCGCATCTCTACGGAAGCATCGGGCAGGGTCTCTCCTACTTCTAAGTTATTGGGAAAGAACAGATCGTCTCCGTTTATAGAATACTCCATTCCTTCATAGCGCTGCAATTGAGAGGAGACCAAACTGGCAGCGTCCAGGCGCGTCACTCCGCCTTCACAAATTGCTTTAAAACTGCTATCGGTTAGATAACGGTTGCGCTTGTCTTTAACCGCTAAGGCAATGGTCATGCCGTCATCGGTTACTTCTGAGGTGGTGTACTCTAAAATGGTCTGCAGGCGGCCCCTTTTGTCCATTTGATGGATAACCAAGGTTTGGCCTTCATTGGCGGGATAGAGCGTGCTACAATTGTCTTGTGCAAAACTTGAGGCAGTGAGCAAAGTCGCGAGGAAAAATAAAATACGTTTCATGAGTAAAGTCTTAGTGTTAGCAATCGATTTTTGATTTCGATGTAAAACTAAGCCTGCTCACCTCCAGGGGATGGTGCTATTGTAACAAATGCTAGAAGAGATGTAACACCGCTAAAAATCACTCAAGGAAGTGATGATTCCATCTATGCGCATGTTGTATTCATTGATCTGTTCCTGATAGGCCTCGGTATCTTCAGCAATCATTTTTCGGATGAGCTTATAACTCTCAATACGCAGTTGGCAGTACTCCTTTAAAAGTTCGTTGCGCTTCAAATAATCCTCGGGAAGATCATACGTGGCGATGCGCTCAGTAACTTGTAGCGCCTCTTCCCAAGAAGGGATTCCATTGCGATCGATCTCCACCAGATATTCTGCATCCGTTGCCGTGACAGGCATATCAAAGATCATCATGGCCTTTTGCTCCAAGGCAATGAACTGATCCATCTCTGGCTCAAATTTCGCAATATCCTTACCGCTACCCATCGTCAAAACACCAACAACTATGCTTAAACCAACCGCCGCAGCTGCGATGATACTGGTCATTTGCATACGCTCATCCTGAGGCTTCCTTAAGGTTGGCACCCAGGCGTAACCTAAGATCAGACCACTCACCAAACCACCGATATGAGCGGCATTGTCAATGCCTTCTTGAAAGCCGTTGAGTAAATTATAACCCACAAAGACGCCAATACTCAGCAGCAAGGCCTTGCGTTCGGTTTTCTCAATGAGTTTGGTGGTCAACATGGCCAAGAATACCCCGTACATCCCAAAGATGGCTCCAGAGGCTCCTGCGCTGATGGTAAAGTCATTGAAATATAAGCTGGCCGTGCTGGATAAGATCCCCGTGACTAAATAGGCGGTTAAAAAACGCCCCTTACCCAAATAGGGTTCTAATAGGATTCCGATATACAAAAGTGCATAAGCGTTCATCAAGAGGTGGAATACGCCAATGTGCACAAAGCAGCTGGTCACCAAACGCCACCACTCCCCGCTCATGGTGAGCGGTTTAAAGTTGGATCCCCAATTTAAGAGACTCTCGTTATCGGGCAGCATAATATCGACGCCAGAAACCGCCATAAGAATGAAGATCAAGATGTTTAGATTGATCAAAATAGGCGTTATGAAATAGCCTTCTGTGGGTACAAAAATGCTGAAGAAGTCCTTGAGTCCACCAGAAGCCTCTTCCTCTTGCACTTGCGTTTCCATGACCTCAGCAGCTTGCAGGTCTTCATTGGAGTCTTGATCTGCTTTTAAGGCTGCGATGCCTTCAGCATCGGTCTGAGATACCAATTTCTCATACTCCCGTTGCAAACCTTCTAGATTGCGCTTGTTTTTGCCCCAATCATAGATCTGTCCCGTACAGATGCTCTTCATCTTTACCGTCTGCTCCTCTACTACTACGGTCACATCTTCACTCCAAGAACTCATGGACATTTTAGTTCTGGCCTTAAAGCCGTTTTGCGCCACACTACTAATGCTCCAGTCCATGGCCTTGGCCGCGGCTATAAGTAAGGTGAGCGTGTCTTCTGGAGATTGATCGGTAAAAGTAAGTTCTTTGAGGTGTTGCGAAGATTTTCCTAGAGCCATGCGTTAAAGATGGTTTGGTTGATTGTCTGGTTTAGCTTCTTCTAAGATATTTCTTTTTTGGGAAGTTTTGTGAGTGGGAAATTTACCAGAGTTTATCTCACCGCTACAATAAACTTTTAATCTTCTTTTCAAACTCTACTTTGTTCATCCGGTGGCTTTCCTGAATAATAGGAAGTACCTTTTTTAGAACATCATCAGTTATCAACTCTTCATTTTTAGGCAGAAATACTAAACAGAACTCTTCAATATTATCGTTCTCAAATACACCGCTCGTACTTTCGCCACAATCTATATTGTGCCAAGTTGCCCAATCAAGGAACTCGTCAAATTCAAGATTTTTTAAAAGCACTTGCTCAATATTGTGGCATAAACCTTTGACGGTTGGAGCAGTGTCTTTTGCATACTCTTTATATTCTTCCCACTCGTAACCAAAATCATCATTGTACTCATCAATCGCCACTTCTAATGCATCAATAAATAAGTCAAAATCCTCTTTGTAAAATTCAAGATTTAGAAAATCTGCTGTTTTCTTTCTGATTTCGGACCCCGTTTCTTCACCCTGATACCAGGCTACTAAAACATCGTGAAAATATTGATAGTCTTTTGACATCTCGTTAAGGCTTTATTCTCTTTCGTTAACTTTCTTTTTAATAACCTGAAGGCTTGGGTAAATGAGTATTGATTGCATTAAAACAATAAATAGAATCAGTGCAATTATAACAGTCCAAATATTTTCCATTTTAACTTTCTCAAAAAATATCAAACCAACTAAAGCGATTGGAATAAGAAGGAACGTATAAAAATTTGGAATAGGTATTATTTTTAGACTCTTTTTTGTTTTAAAGATGAAGTTTGGTACAAAATAATCCGCACGATTACCAGGTAAGTATTTTACCCAATATTCATCTTCCGATTTGTATTCAGTCCTTATTGAAGCGCCGTTTTTAAACACAGTTCTTTTTTTGATTTCCAATTCAGTCGGAACAAAATATTTCAAGAATTTAAGTTTATTAATTTTAGCCATTACATGTAATACTGAAGTATGTAGATAATTCGGTTCGAATTTTAAACAACTACTTCCCAAATTACAATTTACTTTATTTAAACGAAAAACGGTCCAAGTCTATACTTGAACCGCTATTGTTAAACACCCTATGAGGTACTGCCTATTATGAATCTTTGGCCATTTTATCGGTCATTTCCTCAATTGAACTTAGCATAAAGGCTTGAAATTGACCTTCCGTCATTTGTGGGTTTTTCATAAACTCGTCGTAATTCGACCACCAAACAAGAATGCACTTATTATAGCCTAGATCAACTACTTGCATAAAGTTAGTCATTCCCTTTACAGGTGCACCTTCTAGTAATGCATATGAGAAGCTTCTTGACGATTCATCATAGGCTACAATTCTTTCTTTAAAGAATCCTTGCCCATCTGCTGTTTGGCAAACTCTTTCTCCTCCAACTCCCATATTACCATTCCAATCTACCTTGGCGATTACGGAAGAATATTTGTGAACTTGATCGAGCTTTCTAACGGTCTTCCACATTTCATCTGCCGACTTATTTATGACCTTGCTGAATTGAACTTTTGGCTCGCCCATATTTTGGGCAGATGCAGTATATCCGCTCAACAATAGCATTAAAGCGGCGAATAAAAGATTTTTGATTTTCATTGTTATTGAATTTTAGTTAAAACAAATTTTTAATTCCGTTTAAGTTCATTTTGATCATTTTCTGAAGCATCAAACTAACTACTTCAACATGGTTTTCTTCGGCTTCAAAATAACTTTCCCAAGTCACTTCGCTACTTGCACCAAGGTCTTTTACAGAAATGCTGTTCTCCATATTCGTAACAGGCATAGGTGGATTATGAACTGAATATTTTAAGTGCTTGCCAGAATCATTAAACTCAGTAATTACCTCATTAATGACGATTTTTCCTTGATCAGTATTCATCGTGCAAATTCGTTCGCAACCCAATCCTTGACCAATTACTTCACTGTGAGAAATCATCCCTCCTGAATACTCTTCTACCCTATCAAATGATTTGATTCGATTCCAAATGCCTGACGCTGGGACATTAATTTTAAGACTTTCGCTAACTTTTGGCTGTTTCATAATTACTTCGTTTTAATATTTTCCTTTTGATACTGTCTTAATTGATGTGTTACAGAATTAAGCTACTTTCTTCCTGCTTTTTGCTACTTCCTTTTGTTTGTAATCACTGGGGCTACCGGTTTCAACGAATATTTTTAAGTCTTCAAGAACACCACTCACCGTTTTATTGAGCTGCATTTTCATCATGGGTCCCATAATGGCACCTTTAAAACCTTTGGTTTGCATTTTCAAGTGCATGCACACAAGCGTATTGCTTCCTCTTCTTTCCAGAGTCCATGTGTTAACCGCAGTAGTGATAAACCCAGGAAAGCCCTTCACAACTTCATAGGCTAACACATAATTATTCGAGTCGAATTTTTTGATGTCTTCCTGAATCGTTCCAAAACCAGGAACTTCACAGGTTCTGTTGCTGCATGGTGCCCCATCAAGCTTTGGTTTCCCAGAACCTTCGGAATGAGTCAAGCCTCTTGCCCATTTGTAGGCGGTAGTAAATTGATTGCCCAAAACCTCCCATACCTCATGAATTGGCTGGTTGATTAGGATTTCTTTTTTTATTTCCATTCTGTCTAAATCTTTAATTTGCCCTTTGGATACAGAATTCCATCAGGTGTTACAAAACGGAAAATAAAAAGCCCGTGATTGCATAAATCACGGGCTTTTTTACAAGTGTAGGCCAGTATTAGTTTAGCTCAAAAAAATCGAGTAATTCATTGTTCCCAATAATTTCCTCCACGATGGTTTCTTTAGTAAAATCATCCTTAGCTGGAATATCTCGAAGTAACTCCAAGTGCTTTTTGTCTACAATATCTGCAATCAATTCACTATTCTGAAAAGCGTAGTCGCTTACTCTGGTTTTGTAACCCACATTGAAAAACTGTCGGTCTTCAGTGAGATAACCATTTTTGTGCATTGTCTTTGCTTTTTTGACACATCGGCAAGGGTTTTTAGGATTCATCAACCCACATTTTTTCTGCATAAAGTTGATCAACTCTTTTCTGGCTCTGTGCAGCTTTACTCTGTAATTAGCTTTGGACATTCCAAATATTTCAGAGCCTAAATTGTGGTCTACTCCAAAGGTTTCTCCCACAATAAATAAAAGCCTCTGCTCTCGGGTAAGACACATGATCATACCAGATAGACACCGATACCTGAGTTCCTTTGCCAATATCTCGTACTCCTTTTCTTCATTAGAGTCAAAAGTGGCGTTTTCAATGGAGTCAAGTCGTTCTCCTTGAAACTCAAAATCTGAGAATTGTTGTTCCCCTTTTCGTCGTTTAGAAAGCAAGAATTCGTTAAAAACAATACGATAGAGCCAGGTTCTAAATTGGCTCTCGAACTTAAACTGTGATAGCTTAGTGATCACCTTGATAAGAGCCTCTTGCGTTAAATCTTCTGCATCTTGAGGGTCAAAGGTGAACTTCCATGCCACATTGAAAATATAAGGCCTGTGGATCTCTATAAGCTGATTCAAGGCATCTTTGTTACCATCTAAAGAAGCCTTTAGCAGTTCTAAATTTTCTTCCTCTGAATATTTATCTCCCAGTTGATTCATATGATCTCTTTTCTTGTTAGATACAAGTGTTGGATAGGTGTTACAAAGTTTGTCTTGAGCTTTAACTAAGGGCTTTGTATTTGTTTCGTTGCTGACTAAAGTGCGACTGTGATCAATACACCTTTTTATAATCACTTCCACCATTCTTCACTATCACGTACTCCTCATCTTCTCCAGGAGCTCAATAAAATGATGTTCTGCGG
Organism: Gilvibacter sp.; assembly: GCF_965601605.1. Classification (GTDB taxonomy): domain Bacteria; phylum Bacteroidota; class Bacteroidia; order Flavobacteriales; family Flavobacteriaceae; genus Gilvibacter. The sequence goes on from NZ_CBFCWJ010000012.1 coordinate 27,547, forward strand.
CATCAATAAGATCATTGTCTCCAGCTAGTTGAGCAAGATTAACGGCCTCACAAAAATCTTTAAGTGCCAGATAGTACTCTTTCATATGACTGTGAAGAACTCCCCTGTCATAGTACAAACCACGACGTTGAGAATCTAACTCAATGGCAGCATTCAAATCGTGTTTTGCCTGATCATTATTGGCCGTCAAATAGTGCAAATGAGATCTCAAGGATAAAGCGCTGCAAATGTCTTCTCCATTCTGAATCATTTCGCTAAGGGTTTGAATACCCGAACTATAATCTTTAGTAGAAATAGCTTGAGAATAAACTTGCTTTGCTCTTCCGGATTCTTTGGTTATGATCTATAATTTGATTGGCTAAGGCAATTATCGCCTGTGTTAGCCGCTGGTTTTATTGCCAGGTCTAATCTTCTTTTCAGAGATTGACATTACGATACTCTTGGGTTGAGATTTCTTATCGATTAAAGCACTGTTCAAGTTTTCGGAAATTCCGACCGCTTCCCAGATCATACTTTGTATTTCCTCTTTCGGGAAAGATTGAAAGTCCTTCACGCTAAGGTGCCGGATTAACTTTCCTTTTCCATTTAGTTTGATACTTGTCTTTGTTAATTCCGCTCCGCGATTAAATCCAAAATTCACATGTCCAGAATAGATCGCAATATGACAGAAGGCATCTTTAAGTTTTTCTGATTTGGAATACGCCATTGCTACCGCATTATAGTTGTCCCAAATCAATTCATTTGCTTCCGGAACTAAATCAGTTATAAAATTCCGCAACTCCAAAGCTAGATTTTGAATATGCTCATCATAAGGTTCGATGAATTTTAGGAGTTGTGGGTTTGGTTTCATTTTTTTTAGCGAAGCTCAATTAGAGCCATTGTTACCAGGTTCTATTTTTTCGGTAGATACAATTTCATTGCTCCGATTTCTAATTCGTCTAAATGTCCCATTTTACTTTCGTCTTTTGTTATCAAGTGCATATGCAAAAATGAGTCGTGATGTGTAAATACCCCTTTGTGTTCGGTTGAGAAAAAACCAATTATTTCGGCATCTTCATTTTCAATATTGTAATTGGTCTGTCCTTGATGAGCTTCGGCTGGTGATGACACTTTTGTTCCTTCAGGTAAATTCTGAATGTGAATAATCGCACTTGAAACTTGTCCCATTAATTTAAAGGCGAAAGGTCTTTTAAACTCCCTTGTCCTGTCATCAATGAATCTCTCTAAACCCTGAATGGTCTTAACATCAGCTGGGAGGTCAATTTGATGCCATTGTGTTACGTTACCATAAACAAAGAAAGGTGCGGTAGTGTTAAACGTTCTTTCAACGATCATTGTGGAGTCTGACGTCACTTTAGACACGTAGCTCTTCCCGTTATTAATTAGCAACTCGCCTGTCAAGTAGCTAACAGGACCCAGTCCGTAGAGTCCAGTTATGTCTGAAACGGTATCAAGTTCAATGCTACCAGCTAATTCACCTTTCCACATAACATTTTTCATTGCACCGACAATTTTAATGTCTGAATAGGATTCTGTTTGTTCTGTGGTTTTCTCTTTCGATGTCGAGTTGCAACTTATCAATCCTATTGTCAGAAGTCCAATCGTTAAATGCTTCATGTTCATCTTTAACTTTCTCTTTTTCAAATTACCGCGAACGTTTAGTATAAGAGCAGTAGTGGATTTTAAACTGCTTTTCTTTCAGATAGCAAAATACTTAATTAAATACAAAACGGTTCAAGTTTACACCTAAACCGCTATTGCTTATACACGTTGTTGGCAATCGTTGAAATTAATTATTCAGAGAGCTTTTAATCGATATCATAAGTTAATCCAAAACCGAATTTGAACAATGGATTTTCACTATCATAAGGAACATCAGTCTTCTGATTCCTTACGGCCTCCATTGAAGAAGGTAATTCAAAGGGCAACTTCCCTTGTGGTGAGGTATTTCCAAAAAGTACTTCACAGACCGATTTATCACTTGCACCATAATTGGCGATTAATGCCGTTGCAGCGTTGGTAATTTCAGGAATTACAGCAGGTCTATCTAAATAAATGTCAACAACTGTAGGCACTTTATTTAATAGATCCAAAATCCTACTTTTTTCTTCACCTTTAAAATCTAAATCACCATGATGAAAACTACGTGCGAAAGGAACTTTAGAATCTGCAGGGTACCAAGGTGTGTTCAATCTAATGATTGCAAAATCAGCTTCTGCAGGAGAGCTGACGATGGTCGCATAATCGGCTACTGTGGTGCTATCAATATTTTCTATATAAACCTTGGTCTCTTTTTTCAAGGGTAACGTATTCTCCTTATTTTTAAGTAACGTCATTGATTCCTTTTGGCTTCTCTCGCCAAGTGCGATTGATTTCGGGTCTTGCAGTGTTTCTGCTACCTTAGATTCGTCTACAAAAGGATTCTCAAAAAGTCCAAGTTGAAATTTCTGTCGCAAGAGTCTGCGAACTGAAGCGTTTAGCCTCTCCTCATTTATTCGTCCTTCTTTTACCAGCTGCACCACCAATTCTGGTCGACTCTCACCTCCAAACTGATCTACGCCGGCATTTATGATTTTTTCGACACGTTCTAAATCACTTAAATGCTCTACACCCCAAGCACGTGCTTTCCATACAATCTCAGGTCCCATTGGTAAGTCAGTGATTAACCCCCAATCTGTGCAGACTACTCCATCATATTGGTACTTCTCTCTTAGTAATGAGGTGATTATCGCTTTATTATAAGACATGGCTACATCTTCATCTGTTTGTCCAACAGGGATACCATAGTACGGCATTATGGCAGAGGTATTAGCCTCAAAAGCAGCTTCAAAGGGGATTAAGTGATAATCAAAATTATCACCAGGATATATCTGTCCTTTCTGTATTGAAAAATGAGGGTCTAATCCTTCCTTTTGTGGACCGCCACCTGGAAAATGTTTCGTCATACACGCAATGCCGTTGCTTAGGCTCGTTGTTTGAAGTCCTTCTATGTACGGTTTGACTAGTCGTGCTGTAAGCTCCGCATCTTCGCTGAAGTTTCCGCTGATTCTGGCCCACCTTGGTTCAGTGGCCAAATCTATTTGAGGAAATAGTGCTTCTCGGATGCCTATAGCCATATATTCTTTACGTACCACATCGGCAAATTCTCTAACCAATTGAACATCATTTAATGCAGCAAAACCTGGTAGTTCACAAAATTGGCTAAAGCCATTAGCAGCCATCTGGATAACATTTTTACCTAGGTGATGTCTGGGGTCAGATGCAATTGTTACAGGAATCCCCAGCCTGTTTTTTTCCGCAATTAGTTGAACTTTATTATACCATTTAGCAAAAACGGCTGGATCGTCTGGTATACTCCAAATGTTGAAGTGATTCATCTTTAAACTATCTAAGGAAGCTGGAGTAGTCATCATACGAGCTGCAGGCCCGCTTCCAGGTTGATTAGGGTCACCATCCTCGCTTACAGGAGCTCCATTGATGAACATCATTCCTGCTTTTTCTTCCAACGTCATTTGGCTTAAAAGATCTTCAATTCGATCCTCTACATTGGACTTGGAGTCTTCATATAGGTCCAGTTTTCCATTGCTATTAAGATCTCTAAATTCGTTGCCATCAATCTTCACTATGACCTCAGATGTACGTGCAACCAATAGATCTAGTTTATTGACTGTTTTGGGCTGGCAGCTTGACAATAGGATTACTGCGATAGAAATATATAGGGTTGCTTTCATAATTTTTTAGTTAATTTGTCACTATGACATATTACAAATTTATGTCAATTTGTTAAATTGACAAAATAGAATCCCTAGTTTATTATACGAATGAATAAACACAAATCATTTTATGATCAAATAGAAGATTTAGTGCCTTCTATATCCATGGATTGTGTGGTATTTGGCTATCACCACAAAGGACTCCACATTCTGCTGCTTAGATATAAAAAAACAAATACATGGGCTTTGCCTGGCGGATTTCTTCCTAAGAATGCTACCATGGAAAATGCAGTAACCGATCTTCTATTTCAAAGAACTGGTGTAGAAAACATATTTTTACAACAGTTTCATACGTTCAGTTCTGTGAAAAGAGGATGGACCGATAGAGATGGGCGAAATTTTGAAATAATTAAAAGTTTGTGGCCACAAGAACACAAGGGGAAATTATCAAAATGGTTTGAGCAACGTTTTGTTTCCACTGCATTTATGGCGTTGGTAGATGCTTCAATTGTGAATCCCACTCCAGATGAAATCAGTGATGAATGCAAATGGATATCTCTTAATGAGCTACCAAATCTAGCCCTTGACCACCGACAAATAATCGAAGAAGCCCAAAGACATTTACGGCAAAAAATTAATTACATTCCTTTAGGCAGATCATTACTTCCTTCCAAGTTCACTATGTATGATCTGCAATTAATCTATGAAGCCATATTAGGTGAAGAGTTGGATAGGGGGAACTTTCAAAGAAAGATGATGAAGCTAAACTTTCTTGATCGGCATGAAAAGTTAATGACGGGGGCATCGAACAAAGCACCTTATCTGTACTCCATAAATGATAAGGTTTATGATCAGCTTATTAAAGATGGGATTGGATTCGGTTAATGATTGCCAACGGTTTTGTGTATGGCTCGTTGCGGGAAATCAGCTATGATTTTCCGCCGTAACTGAAAGATAGCAAATTGCAATTAATTCCGGTTAGGAATTCAGCCGCAATGAGCTATACACGGTGTTGTAAAAAGTTATGGGTGCAGGCAACCAACTTAATTATTTTTACGTCTTCTATAATAGTAACCAACCTTATATTATGAGTAAACGTTTATATTACATCGACTGGCTTAGGGTTCTTGCTTTTTTGACGCTTATTTTATTCCATTGTGCTGTTCCTTTTGTTGAGAATTATAATTGGGAGATTAATAATAATGAGACATCGCCTTGGATTACACGGATTATCTGGTGGACGCATCAATGGAGGTTACCTTTATTGTTTTTTATTTCAGGAGTAGGAGTTCGTTTTTCATTAAAAAGACGATCTGTCTTAACTTTTTTTGGTGAGCGCACATTACGTTTATTAATTCCGTTAATATTTGCGATTTTCTTTATTACACCATTTCAAGTTTATTTTGAATGGTTACAAAACGGAAGAATTGTTATGAGTTTCATAGAATTTTATCCTCAAGTTTATGAAATTGTACCTTATCCTGAAGGCCCTTTTACTTGGAGTCATATGTGGTTTGTTGCTTACTTATTTGTTTTTACAATTCTCTTGCTGCCCATTTTTTCTTTAGCAAAGTTTAAATGGTTTAATAAATTAAAATCATTTTTAAATCAGGTTTTTTGCTCTCCTTTTGCACATTTGTCGCTAGCAATTCCATTTATCTTGTATTTCTACATGCTATATATTGATTGGCCTGAACAAGGTAGTTTAATTGACGATTGGTTCGTTTTTGTTTCGTCAATAACATTTTATTTATTTGGATTCATTTTCAGCGCAATTAGTTCATTTTGGGAATCTTGTTTGAAATACAGGAAATGGTTTTTATCTATAGCACTTATCTTGGCATCGGTTTTGTTTTTTGAATATTATTGGAGTTGGGAAACAAACAAGCCTAGACTTCAAAATTCAAGTTTGTACTTATATGGATTACTTAATGGAATTCATATTTGGGTAATTATACTTGCTTCAATTGGCCTTGCAATGAGATACTTGAATCATTCTAGTATCTATTTGAATTATTTAAACACAGCTATTTACCCTTTTTATATTCTTCATCAAGCCATAATTGTTGTGTCTGGGTATTATGTCCTTCAATTGAAGATAAATATAGCTTTGAAGTTATTGCTATTGGTCATAATATGTATTACCACTATTTGGATACTATATCATTTTATTATTAGAAACACAATTATTAGTAGAATTCTATTCGGAATGAAATGGAAGAAAAAACAAGAATAACATAGAGGTGATTCCGTAATAATTTTTTACAACGGTCTTGTATATGAAAAGTAGCAGTTTATTTAAACTACTTTTCAGATTAAAACAAAGATAGCAGTTAAGAACTATACTTAAAGTTTAGCTCTTAACTGCTGTTTTTTATATACCGTGTTGGCAATAGTAATTCTTAGAATGGATTTGTAGCCCAAATTGTAACTTCAGGAATGAATCCTTTTTTTCTCATTTCTATAATTGAAACAATTGTATGTGCAACATCTTCTGAGCCCAATTTATTTGATTCTTCTTTCCGTTCTTGTCTGTTTGTATCGGCAAATGCTGTAGTTACTTCACTTGGATTAACTAAACAAACGCGAATATTATCTTTTCGTAATTCTGCTTGCCACGATTGTGTTATACCCCTTAGAGCAAATTTAGAAGATGCATAAACAGTACCTCTTGCAAATCCTTTTGAACTGGCTGTAGAACCAATATTTATAATATCTCCATAATTTTGCTTTTTGAAAAGAGGAAGAATTTCTTGTGTTAATAAAACTAAACCAAAGACATTTGTATTGTAAACATCCATTAAATTTTGTTCGGTTACTTCCCCTAGTAATGGAAATACACCAATTCCTGCGTTATTAATTAGGACATCAATTTTTCCTTTTAATAAGTTTACTGCTTCTTTTGCCTTTATAGGGATAGATTTTAAATCGCTAATATCAAATGGGAGAGGGATGGCACCCAACTCATTGGCTACTTCTTTTAATTTATTAGCATCCCGTCCGGTAATAACTACGTTAGCACCTTTCTCTATAAATTTTCTAGCAGTTTTTTTACCTATACCAGAGCTACCACCGGTAATAAGCACATTTTTATTCTGTAGTTTCATATTTACTTATTAACAGATAAAAGGTGTCCCATTTGTAATGCATCTTTTATCAATGACTCTTGAATTGGTGCAACTTTAGTATTATAATCAATTAAACCGTAATCAATTCCTGATACAACACGTTCTGCACGACTTCCCTTTTCAGATTCGACAAGTTCAGTAATACTGTCTGCTACTAATTGTGGATTGGGTGCATCATCTGTTGCATAAAAACCTTCGAAGTTTTTTAACATAGCGTATGGAACATCTTTGTGTTCTCCATAAGCGTTAAATACATCTTGATTTTCTTCTTTAGGACCTGTAAATAATAAGTTTGTGCCAAATGGACCAGGCTCTACTATACTGACTTCAATGCCAAATGGTGCTAACTCGTATCTCATAGCTTGTGAATAGGCCTCTACAGCGTGTTTGCTTGCACAATAAATTCCGAAATAAGGAAAAGTAAGTCTTCCTGCTAACGATGTTACATTTACGATTAGTCCGTCTTTTTGTTTTCTCATATAAGGCAGAACTGCTTTTGTTGTACGTAGAATACCAAAGAAGTTCGTTTCAAATTGTTCTTTTGCTTGTTCAATACTATAAGCTTCTGTAATGCCAACAAACATATAACCTGCATTATTTATAAGATGGTCAATTCTTCCATCAGTTTTGACAATTGTATTAATTGCTGTTATGACCGAATTATCATCATTTACATCCATATCAAGAACTGATATTTTTAGATTTTCTTTTTCAGCAATACTTAATAAATCCTCTTTTTTTGAAGCGTTTTTTGTTTCACTATTTCTCATTGTAGCCCATACTTTATATCCTTTTCGAGCTAATGTTAATGTTGTTAAATAACCGAATCCGCTACTACTTCCTGTAATTACTACTGTTTTGTTTTTTGAATTTCTCATTTCATTTGTTTTAAATTTTTTGTTATTAGACCAGTCTACTATTAAATGATAAAAAAAATTATAATATGTGTTTTTCTAGATATAGAATAAATGTTTCTATAGATTTTACATTTTTTGAAGATTTCATCCTTAATAATGCACCTTCCCACATTGTAAGGATTAAATCACTTAAAATCTTAGGAGATTCACTTATTTTAATATTCCCTTTAATTTGTCCTTCTTGAATACACTTTTCAAAGTATTTTTCCCAAGCATTCAATTCGTTTGCAATCGAAATGCTGAATGATTCAGAAAAATCAGATAATTCTGTACTACAATTTCCAAGTAAACAACCTTCTTTATACTCTTTAGCAGTATAGATATCTTTCATATCATTAAAAAAAGAAATTATTCTTTGTTTATTATTTTTAGAGTTATCTTCTAAATACCTTTTCAGTACAACTAAAGATTTTTCAGAATAATACTTGATTATTTGTAATCCAAAATCTTCTTTGCTTTTGAAGTAGTAGTAGAATGAACCTTTAGGAATATTAGCTTCTTTCAGGATTTTATTCAAGCCAACATTATGATATCCATTTTTTAGAATTAAATCAGTTCCAATTTCTAAAATACTTTCTACTGTTTCTTTTTTCATTATTTTAATATTAGACCAGTCGTCTACAAATGTAATAATAAATTTATAAACGAATAGTTTTTTTAGGTTTTTATTATTGCCAACGTGTTCGTGTATGGTTTGTTGCGGAAAAGTACACGATTTATTTTTCCGCAATGTAATAAAGTGAATTGTAAGAAAAGATCCTTCTCTTAGCCAGCAAACCGCAATTAATTATACACGTTGTTAGCATAAGTACTATTACAATCCAAATGTTTCTCCTTCATCGAATTTCAAAATTCTATCATCATTATATTCATAAAGTTTTTCAATAGGTTCTTTATAAATTGAAAATGTTTTATGGTGAACAGGTAAAATTACTTTAGGATTTAATGTTTGGTTAAAATTCATAAACTGACTAGCGGTAAAAGTATAAGGTCCACCAAATTTATCTAGTCCACCAGCACCTATATTTGGAATCACTATATCGGCCTTTCGACCTTTGATGAAAGTTCTCACCTTTTTATGATTAATAGTATCGCCTGTAACATATATCTGGATAATTGAATTGCTCTTTTCTATGGTCAACCAATAACCATTTACACTTCCCGCAAGTTTCGCAGCTATAAAATTGCTAGCATGAACACAAGGAACTGCTTCAATGGATACTTTGATGTTCTCATATTCAAATTTCTCCATCATTCCGCTTTTGAGATAGTCAACATTAGTAGCATAAATAAGTTTCAACCATCTCTTTAGATTAGAGTTTGCATATATTTTAGTAGAAGGTTCTATCACATTTAGCCCCTGAACATCAATGTGGTCTTCATGTGCGTGAGTTAAAAGCCAAAAATCTATGCCTTCAAAATCTTTCTTATCAAATTTTGGTTCAGTCCGTCTTTTAGCCTTAAAATATCTATGGTCTTGTATTGTATCTTTCTTACATAGAGTAGGGTCGCAAGCTATTTTTAGGTTATCAACTTTTAATATCCAGGTAGAAGCGCCTATCCATTTAAATGTTATATCAAAATCTTCCATATATTTGTTTTAGTTACTTTAAGTAACCAAAAATATGTTTTTAAGTACAGATATACAATAACTTACATATAGATAACTAATGAACAAAATGGTAACCAAAACTGATTTACAGCAAGTTAAGCTTAAGAAAAAAATTGAAAAATTTTATATTTCTACAGAACCTTTTCTCAAACAGGGCATTTGTCCAACCAAAAAACCTATTGTCTGCTTCTTTCGATAAATGGGGATTGTTCTGTATTTATAATCTTGGATATTACGAAATTCTCCGATTTTCAGAACTCAAAAAAAACATTGATGGTATTTCTGGAAGAATGCTGACTGTGACTTTGAAGAAATTAGAAGAGCATGGAATAGTTAAAAGGAAAGTGTATTCAGAAGCGCCTCCAAAAGTGGAATATGCACTTACCGATTTCGGTTTTGCCTTGTCAAACAAGTTGATAGATATTAGTTCTTGGTTCGTTGATAATTATAAAGTATTGAAGTGAGTTCTTGTATTTATGCTAACGTCCCCGTATACAAATAGTGCACAAACTTGACACGACCCATACGATCAGACTAGATTAATCTTTATTAAAACGGGGAGATTATAAATATAGCATAAACGTGCATTGTTTGTATGCGTTGTTGGCTAACGTTAGTTTTCTAATTCAACGTTCGTGTCAAAATGACGATTTAAAAACTCAAGTTCCTTCTCAAAATAAATAGCAAGTTCCTGTGTGTGAATTTTTTCAATCCATTTTGAAGAACTACACTGACCATATTCCAGTATCATTTTCCCATCCAAATTATAGTAAGAACCATAGATTAGATACTTACCGTTCAAGGTTGGCATTGCACTACAAGAATTCATGTAATAACCTTGAACTATTTCTTCTTTTTTTAAATCACCTTTGAACGTATTAATAATTTCAAACTCATAACATTTCTCCTCGAGTGAAATAGATTTTAATTCACCGATGAAAATTACATCAGTATATGAAAATTGTTCTCTAACCTCTGATTCATCCCACTCGTTCCAAAGATTTAAACAAAGACATGCAAAAGATTTTGGAATGTAGGCTAAAAGAAAAATAATTGTCAGAATCTTGTTCATAATGTTTGCCAACGGTATCGGGTATGAAACGTAGGGCATTTCGGAGCAGCGTACTTGTCCACCGAGACAAAGCCTGCTAAGTTCCGAAAACTTGCGGAATCCACTGTCCGCCCTATGTTTTATACCCATTGTTACCTGCTGGCTTTATTCTTTTTAATTCATATATGATACACGTTGTACCATCAAAATCTCTTTCTTCAACAAATTCAAATCCTAGTCTTTCGTAAAATCTTTGAGCTTTAATATTGGATTTCAACGGGTCAATTAAAATACCATCAACCAATTCGTTTTCAAAACATTTCTCAATAGCGAGATTCATCATTCTTGTTCCGTATCCCTTATTCAGATTATGTTCTTCTCCAATCCAAATATCAATAGCTCTTTTGTTCGGTTCAACTTCGCCCCAATAATGAGTTTCCTCCAATAGAGGGTCAATTATTTGAATAAATCCAATTGGTTCTTCATCTATTTCAGCTATAAGTTGTTCCCTCCATTCTGGACTTCGGTTAAGTTCTTTTTCCCAATCCCAATCGTCATCAGGGTCACAGTCAATCACGTGCTGTTTTGTGTCCCAATATTGAACCAAATCAAGGTCTTGTATGGATGCTGTTCTTAATTTCAATCTTCTGTTTCTTTTGCTTGCAGGTAACGGTCTCGGCTATGATTTCGTTGTGGAATCATCCGCAGGATTATTCCGCTTAGAAATCAGCCTTTGATTAATACTTTTATTTTGGAGTGGCACTAAACCACAATGAATTATAGCCATTGTTAGCTGCTGGCTTTATTATTTTTTTTATTCCTATGGTTTCTTATCCATAATTCAATAACCCCAAAATGTAATAGGAAACCAAGTAAAAATGAAATTCCCATTACTTCCTTTATGCTTTGCCCATTAACTACGATTCCTAGAATCATAATAATTCTAATAGTCGCTATAGATAGCGATATAAAAAAAATTCTTCGTACCCAATAACTATGCTCAATTACTTTCTTTGCTCTAATCGAAGTATAACCTTTGATTGTAGCGTACAAGATATAAGTGCCAAAAATCAAATTAGAAATTGTTTCCAAAATGTCACCAAATGGGAATAGCACTGCAAGTGAAATAGCAGATATAGAAACAATCAAGCTTATTAGCAAAAATACTTTTCCGACAAATCTGTGGGTTTGGATTCTTTTTCTTCTGAAGTATGGAATCAGTTGGTATGAACCTGTCAGTAAAAATATAATTCCAGCAATAACGTGTATGTACATTATTACAGGATTCTGGGCATAATGTAAATCGTGAGAATCTGGGTCGAAAACTTCTGGGTTTACTTTTGCTAGATGCAAATCACCTATTCTACCAATCGATTCTCCCAAGGCGAATAAAATCAATAGAGTCGAAATACCGATTAATATTTTTGTTGATATTTTGTTCATTCAGCTTGCAGCTAACGTCTTCGTATATGCCCTGTGCCAGCTAACCGCTAACCTGGGTTACACAAAAAATTAGTTTATTTAAAGCTACTCATTTTTTGTGTATAAGTAGCTGGTATGGGGTATATGCGTTGTTGTGCACTGTGCTTTTTTACTCGTAATACTCAACCTCGTATTTATAACTCTTTCCTGTCTTCACCTTGTAATCAATCCGAGCCAAATCTATTGTTAACTGTAATTCAGGATATAATCTCTTAAAGCTTTTCTCATAGTCTCCAACAACAATCGTTTCCGTCACTGAATCCTTGGAGTAAGTGAAAAACCTATTAACGGGTCCCTTGGCTTTTGAGTTATACTTAAAACTGCGAATTGGTCTGTTTAACTCGTCTAAGAAAATTGTGTCAATTAAAACGAGATCAGGTTTATCATTCTCTTTTAGAACTGGATTAAATTCCCACGATTTAGTGTTGGAAACTATAGTGTTCTTTTCATACTTAACCTCACGTATAAATCGCAAAAGTGAATCTGCTTCGTAGCAATGAAGGATTTCTGAATTAGTCACAGAGTCATACTCAATGGTCGAAAAAGAACGAACAATACGAGTGTCTGATTTCACATGCCAATCGTACTCTAATTCTAGTGTTTTCGAATTATTTACGAATCGATTTTCATGAATTTTGAAAACCTCAGACAAACTAATAGGATCAGGCAACCAAACGATAGTGTCTTGAGTAATTTCACCTTGTTGATTGAAATAAGTGGCTCTTGTTTTTATTAATGAATCATTGATATTCTTATACTCAACAATTGATTTAATACTCTGACCAAAACCAGTCACGCTTGTAAAGAAGATTGATATGTAAAGCAAGTATTTTAGCATAGTGCACAACGGTCTCGGCTATGATTTCGTTGTGGAATCATCCGCAGGATTATTCCGCCGAAATCCAGCCGTTTGATTTATACTTTTGTTTTGGTGTGGCACAAAACCACAATGAATTATAGCCATTGTTAGCCACTGGTTTTTATTTGATATAAACATTTACGTCATCTTCTGGAATCCATTCTTTCATTTCAGGCAATACTCTATTTTGCATAAAGTCAAAGAAGTCAGAATGTTCAGATTCGATTATATTCCAACCTTTGACATTTGTTCCAAATGACGGATGAAATACAATTATATTTTCCGTTACTTTTCCGTCCACAATTTCAAATCCGACAAAAGTGTCCATATCTTGCCTGCGTCCAAAAGTCAGAACTTCTCGATTTTGTTCGCACTCAATTTTAAATCGTTCGTTGATTGATGAATTCGGATTAATTTCTGATTCAAAATTCCACGGAATGAATTGGGTCAAATTCAGTTTAGCAAACCAATTATATGAATTTGGTACTTCGTATCTCATTTAACCAAACGTTTGACCGATTATAATGATTACAATAACTGCAATTATAAAATAGAGTAAAAATGATTTGTCGCTTTCAGGTTTTGCTGGTTTTGATTGACTTGGCTCATAAGCATCTTCATCTTCAGGTAAAAATTTCGGTTGATTTTCCATAGTGTCTGTTTTTTCAACTTGTGGCTAACGGTCTCGTGTATGAGTAGTAGCGGATTTCTACTCACTAACTTTTCAGCTTTGTACTGACCTTTGTTTTATATTTTATATATCGTTTTAGCACTTAAACCGCTATTACTTATACACAATGTTGTACGCTGGCTTTCTTTCTTTTCAGTTTGTTAGCGTTGGCGTGAAAGCTCTTTGCAACCACAGGAACGAGGATTGCAATGTGCTTGAACACTGCGTTGGCTTATTCATTTTTATATTTCTCTTTAAGTGATTCTCCGTCCTCACATTTCCAAGAAGTCCAACCGTTTCTATTTCCTCCATTCACAAATTTCGCAGCACCGCTTGGAGAATCGAAAGTATAATCTTGGTTTATAACAATTTCATCTCCATCAACTGAATGTTGCAATGAAGTCACCAATTCAGTTCTTGAATCTTTGTATGATTGTTTGGTAGCAGCTGTAAAATCCTTATTTATTCTACTTCCACTTAACAGCTTTAAAGTTTCATCTTCTGAATTAAAGTAACCTTTTGCATTTTTAAAATTCACAGTCTCTAACGTAGTTTCTTCTTTAGCAGATTTGTTGTCGGCAATAATTTTTGTCAACAAAGAAAAAAGAGGTCGGAAATTTTTGAAATCCTCAACATCAAAAGTCTTTGATTTTTCCGCCAAAATATTCTTTGAAGCATCCTTTATTTCTTTGTTGATTTTATCAATCGATTTGTTAGAGAAATATGGTAAAGTCTTATCCATTGCCTCTTTATATGCTTCCTGATATTTTGAAGGCTCATACATTGTCTCAATGGTACAATCTTCAGTAAAGTCTTTCGGTTTTATAAGCTTAGTTGCAAAGAAATGATTGTGTTTAATTTTATCTTCTTTCAATTTTCTGTAACCACAATTATCAACCTCTTTATCAAAACCTGCCTTATTCAATGTACTGTTCCCTGCACCATCGTTGTCGTAAATCGCGACATAAGTTATATCATTCTTTAAGTTGGCTTCATAAAGTCCAATCATAAATGGTGCAATTTTACCTTCTCCACCAAGTGAATAAATATCAAAATCCAAAGAATTAAATTCGCCTGATAGCTTTTCAAAAGCTGTTCGAATGTGAATTTTATCGTGTTTACCTTCAACAAGTAATATCAGTTTTTTGTCACTAGAAAGGAATGTGCTTTGTTGGTGTTTATTCCAAAACTCACCCGTTAAATTCTCAATAATTTTCTGCTCTCTTCTTTCAATGATTTCACCATCATCCATCATAAATAATTCCTCATTTTCAATTGCCTTTGTGACAGTAGGAGAGTGTGTGGTTATTACTATTTGTCGGTTGGTTTTATATGGGTCAAGAATTGCAGTTATTTTATCCTTATTATTTATATGTATGTGAGCGTCTGGCTCATCTAGTACAAATAAACTGTCCTCTTGTTCTGCAAATTCAAAGGCAGACTTAAGTAGTAATAGTTTTTTCTCTCCTTCACTCAAACTTTCAATTGAAAGATGGTCGTTGAATTTGATTTTGATGTCATTAACTATTTTGGAGTCTTTTGGAGAATAGGCTAAATACAAGTATTTGTAAACATCATCGACACTAAATCCGTTATCATCCACGATTTTTTTGAATTGAGTTAAAGTATATTCTGACTTGTTGTCAATTTTATCAATAAAATCAAGTACTAGACTTTTCTTGTATTCTTGATAATTCGATTTATTGAAATCAAATTTAATCTTGTTAACTTTTGTAATAGACAAGACCTCTTTGACGAATTTTTGATTCTCTTCATTATCAGATAAGAGCAAGGATAGTAACGAGAGATGCCAGTAATATTTATTTAGATAAAGCATTTTAGGAGTTTGATTATAACTCATTATGCCTTCTCGTGCACTCTTGTTAATGTCCTTTACAAAGTTCAGATAAAATGGTTCAAAGCATTTCCTCCATAATCTATCTTCTTCACCGCTATAAATCGCAATGACTTTTTTTGGTAAATAATCCTTTATCGAAATATGAGTTTCATCATCGACAAAGTAGTTTAGTTGTGAGCTTTTCTTTTCAATTTTTATGTGTTGATTTGCACTGTTAACATACTCGATAGTGTAATCAAAGGGAGTGCTATTCTCATCCGCATAAAGATTTTTAAAAATGATACTCAAAGCCTCTAAAAGGTTACTTTTTCCACTTCCATTATTACCTATTAGAGCAATAGCATCAGACTTATGCTCTAAACTTACTTTGAGGTTTTTATAACCTTTTATTTCAAGCTTTTTAATTTTCATTAGTTACTAAATATTTCTCTTTCGAATTCCTTTATCGCAACTGCCCTATTTTCTTCTGCATTTCTTTTTAATTCGATTATCGTTTGTTTCAATTTATCTATGTGATTCCCAATTTCTCTCTGGATTTGTACAGATGGAAATGGAATGAGAATTTCTTTTAGTTCGGAGTTTGTTATTGCAGGATAGGTTGCTCCTGTCATTCTATTCTTCAACTGCTCAATTCCGTAATATGAAAAAAGAAATTCTTTAAGGTATGTCAAATCATATTTTGGATTAGGAGCTACTATGGAGAACCCTGAAGAACAAATATCACCATCGTTTTCCTCTGTAACTATGGCGAATCTCTTTAAATACGGTCTAGTTGTACCAATAATTAAATCACCTTTTTGGACTTTTTGAGTAGCTCTACTTGGTGCTTTTTTAATGTCAATCTTTTTTACAGTGGTAATTCCAAGTATTTCATCTATTGCTCCTAATTCAATGTAGTGAAATTCATCACCATTGAATTCTTTCTTTTTCCAAGACCTAGAAGGAAATTGAAATACCTCTCCCAATTTCTTGAGTTCATATTTAGAAGTTGAAAGACCATTAATAATTCTTAAATCTTTTGCTAAAATGTCCCACCTTTCAATATTCTTATAGTTGATAAATTGTAACCCCTTACTACTTTTACGTTCTTTGAGTTTGGATAATTCTAGTGAATCTAGAATATACTTTTCGATTTCAATCTCTAATTCTTTAGCCTTTTTTTCTTGTTCTTCTGCTATTCTTATTTTCGAATCATATTCTGATACAATCCTGTTTTGCTCATTAATGTCAGGTAAAACTATTTTTATTTCATTTCTTAGCTGGTCTGGTTTAATGTATTTTCTGTTGGTAGTTCCTGATACGTAACCGTCCATGTATTCGTTTATCTTTCTGCTGCGAAAAAGTAATTGAACGAAATCTGGATTAGCTTTTTCAGTATCTATACTAGCAAATGTCATATTTGAAGAGCCAACACCATCAGCCAAATCTTCTGTTATGATTCCAAATGCTCCATTTTTAGTATCAACTTTGCACCAATAAAGATGGTCTTTTTTAGCCTTCTGATACTTTCTCATTTTGAGTGTATCACCTTTAACAATTCTATTAACAAATGCTCCCTTTCCATAAGCCCTTGCTCCAAGTATTTTATATTCTTTGTCGTTATCAATACTAATCTTGTCAATTGATGCTTTCTTAAGAAATTCGCCAAAAAGAACAACTGGATATTTGCTATTGAAAATATCAGCTTGATGGAAAAAGGATTTTACATCCCAAATATCGAGTTCAGAAAAAGGTATGGTATGAATCAATGTTGTACTACTTTCCATAAAAAACTTCGGGTTCTTGTGCAATTGCAGGATTACCAGCAAATGGTATACGGTAGAAATTGTGATTATCATCAACTTCGTAATCTATGTAGTCAAATTTCTTATTCCATAGGTGGTTTTCCTTCCTATATTTTGTAAACTCCTTTGCAAGTGGTTCTAATTCATTGTCAATTTTTGAGCCTGTTGTACTTATACCTGCCTTTTCAACCTCCGCTATTGGAATTGTATAATCAAACTCACTTTTAATTCCAGCTTTTATTTCAATGCTGATTTTATTTTGAATTTCTTTCAAAGAAGCTCGTAGTTTTTTCTTTTCGTCAGTTGATGGTGCTCCTTTGCCTCTCAATGATAATTTTTCTTTTATTGGTTTTATTTCGGGAGCATATTTAGTTTCAATTTCTCTCTTAACCTTGGCAGATATGCTTTTCCAATTCTTTGCTTCTTCTTCAGTAAATTTTTTAAAGAATAATAGGCTTGGTTTTACCGTTGCTCCGCTTGCAATGAATACGTCTTGCGGGATTGACGTAATCAATACAATTTTGGCTTTACTTTCTACAAACTCTCTGATTCTTTGAAGATTGCTATTATTGAGTACTCCTTCTGGTAAAACTATTCCCATTCTTCCACCAGGCTTTAAAAGATTTATGCATCTCTCAATAAACAAAACCTCTGTCAATGAACTCATCTTTCCTGTTTTGTACAGACCTAGTAATGATTCACCAATATTGTCATTAATTTGTTTTAAGGCATCTTCGTATGCTTTACCATATCGTTTCTTATATTCTTTAATTCTAGATTCGTTAGTGTACTTATCAGATTCGGTAATTTTTAAGCTTTTTTCGATTCGAGAGCCGAAAGGAGGATTCGTTAGAATAACGTCAAAGCGATTTTCAAAAATTCCATTTACATTTAATAAACCATCATTATGGTGAACACCTCCGTGTCCGTCTCCGTGCATTATCATATTCATCTTTGCAGTTCGACTCATTCTTGGGTTTGCATCCGTACCAAAGATGCAATCATAAGAAAGTACACGTAATCGACTCTTTTCGTTATTTATATCTAACTCTTGATTCAGATAATTAAATAATTCGTTGACTTTTTCTTCAACTTCTTCTTTTTTCTTTTCGGTTAGTTTTTCGAAGTCTTGATTGAAATATTTCTCCTTTATTTTTTCTTTTTGTTCCTGAATTTCATCTTCAATTTTTGCCCTTACGTATTCAAAAGCTTTGATTAAAAATCCACCAGAACCACAACAAGGGTCGCAAATAACTTCACCCTCTTGTGGGTCAAGCACATCAACCATAAAATCAACAACTGTTCTAGGTGTAAAGAATTGACCTAATTCACCTCGAAACGTTCTTCCTAAAAATTGTTCAAAGGCTATACCTTTTACATCATCTGAAGTCGTTGAAAGGTTATACTTTTCAAGTTTTTCAACTATTGCTTCAAAACTATTCTCTCTAATTCGAATTGTTTCGTTTTCAGCAAATAGGTCATCATTTTTAAAATCTTCTTTCGTACTCTCAAACAATTGTTGGTAAAAAGGCCTACTATCTTTGGACTTATGTCTGTCGTAAGCTTCTTTATCCGATAAAAACTGTTTTCTTGAGAATATTTGACTTCCTGAATTTGTTCTTTCATATCTGATTTTGATGAAAAGGATTTTTGATATTTCATCAAATGCAGCTTCAGGAGATAGCTTGTCATTGTTTCTGATTATGTTGTGACAATTAAAGAGCAGTTTTGAAAACTCATCTCTCGTAAATGCTTTTGTTTGCTTTAAAATTTCATCAATTTTCTTATCGCTTTGTATACTTTTAGCGTCTGGAATATCGATAATTTCTTCAAGTCTTTTAGGAATTTTACCCTTTACTACTTTGAAAATTCTTGTTTCTTTTAAGTTGGTCGTTACAAAGAAATCTGCACCAGCCCAAGAAGCATAATTATACCCTTGAAAGTAGTCTTCTTCTCTAACAGTAATATGTTCTGCTTTACACTCTATGACAATAATTGGGCTAACTGATTCTTGTCTATCTTTCTTACTTTTCCAGATAACTATATCAGCACTAGCACGTCCTTGCCCTCTTTGTGAGTTGTTTACTTGCACTTCTTGAGCCATTTGGTCAAGTGGGAATTCATAATCATTCACAAGTCGTTTGATATATTCCTGTCTAACTAACTCTTCTGGAGTTTGAACCAACCATTTGTCCTTTAATGGAGCAAAAATCTGATTTCCTTTTTGTTGTATTTCAATTTTCATTTTGCTTAAAGAGTTGGGTTTATTAAATCCTTAACATCAACTGCTAATAGTTCTGCGATTAACACCAAAGTATCTAAAGAAGGTTGTACTTCGTTTGTACACCAACGAGAGATTGTCGTTTCGTTCTTTTCAAGCTTTTCAGCTAACCATTTATTGGTTTTACCTTTTTCAGCCAAAACAGCTTTCAGTCTATTAATTGACTTTTTATTCATTTTAATTAGCATTTAATGCAAATATATCAACTTTTAATGAAATTCAGTCAAAGAGCGTTGGGAAAGTGAAAGCTCTTTTTATTTTGTGAGGAACGAGCAAAATGAAATGTGCTTGAACGTGCGGTCGGCTCTTTTTTCAGCTTGCGTACAACGGTCTCGGCTATGATTTCGTTGTGGCGATTTCCGGTAGGAAATTGTCGGTAAGAAATCGGGCCTTATTGATAGTTAATTGTTTTAAAATTAGTTAGAACCTAGCAATGAATTATAGCCATTGTTGTGTGGCGTTATTTTAGTCGTTCAACATTCGTAAAATATTTTTTACATAGTCGTCTTTCTCTTGTATCAAAAAGAGCTCTTTTTATTGCATAGGTTCCAGCAGCACTTATTCCGATTGCACCCAATATTTCCTTAGTGTATTCAGCAGTTAAGGCTTGGGGATTATTAATAAGCATATATGTTGCAAAAGGAATTGAAGCAAGTCCAATTCCCATAAGGATTATTTCTCTTGTCAATTCGGAATAAACTTGATTGAAACTGTTAATGAATTCTCTTTCTGTAATCCCATTGCCAATTGAATCTTCTAAAAGACTAATCTGATTATTAAATGCTGAAATGTGTTCTCTATTTCTATTCCTGAATTCAATTAACCTATCAAAGCTTATTTCCGATATATTAGCAGGAACAAGCAAGTTTATAATTCCTTTCATAAACTTGTTCCGATTTCTAACTCCAGGATTGTATACTCTCGAAAAGTTTGAATAATTATCAAATTCAACGCTGTCAGTTATTATTGAACCATTTCTCTCATAGGAAATTTCTTGAGCTAAATGAGTCATAAATATGAATGCTAACTCCTTTGGTAACATCAAACCTTGTCCATTTCTTATTCCTATCCTTTCACTTTCGCAAAACTCACTAAATTGAGGTGAAAACTTTTCTGTGAAGATTTGATACGTCCAATTTCTTTCAGTCCTCCAACTTCTCTCAATGTTTATTCTATTCATTAAAGGTCCACGTCCATATGGATTTTGCAAGAATTTTTGAGCTTCCTCAATTGATTTGATTGTAGCTCTTTCACTTTGCATATATTCAGGTGAGTACATTTCTACCAAGTCGGTTTCGTTCAGAAGTCTATTGTATTCGTCTGAAATCAAATGTCGTCTATCATAAGGAACAATACTTTCGAACTTTTCCATATACAGAATTGAAAATTTCAGCCATTCTGTATTTGGTGGTTCTAAATTCGGATAGTAAATGAATTTTTTCATAATGTTCTTTAATGACACACAACGTCTTCGCATACTGCTGTAACAAACTATTGCAAAGCAATAGCAAATGTCCGGTGGACATTTGGTGGAGGCATCCCGAAGGGGAAGTACTCATTTTGTCAGCAGCTTACTTGTCGCTGTTAGTTTTAATTACGTGGGGAATATTAACGGGGAGACTTTAAAGTTAGGAAAAACATCATTAAGTGGAGCAGTTTAAAGGTCGCGTTACACGCATTTGTGTTGCAAATGCGTGTGATTCAGGACCGAGTGACCATAAAATGTCCAGTGGACATTTTACACGAGGGGCCAGCCTGCCGCGCCGGCAGTTATAGAAACTCATTCTGTAAAGCTTCAAAAAAGGTTACGCCTCGCACTGCTCGGCGTGATCCGGATAAAAGAAACCTGCTAGTAAAGCCTCAGTTGCAATGCAACTGCAGGGTTTTTTTTTACGCTTTCCGCTGAAGCGAGCTTCGCGGACGCTTACAAAAAAAGCCCTTGCGCACATGCGCAAAGGCTTTACTGGGTGGAAGACCGGGTTCGAACCGGCGACCTCTGGAACCACAATCCAGCGCTCTAACCAGCTGAGCTACAACCACCATTTAACGCTTATCATACTGGTTTGCTAATAAGCGGAGGCAAATATAATCACTTTAATTCCTTAGCGCAATATGCGGGCCAAAAAAATTTATTTCAAATCAAAGAGGCTGTCCACGGCTACGTAGCGTTCCACCGTGAATCCTTCAGCGTACTCCACCCCTATCAAACGTCCTAAGTCTCTGGCTCGGTAAGAAATACTCTCTTTAAAGTTAGAACTGCTTATGGGCGTAGACGGGTCATCGCTGTTCGGGTCAAAGAACTGACTGGTATAGGCAAAAACAGCTTTCTGCTTCTTTTCTATATAATCGCTCACATCAACCACAAAGTCCGGCTCCAGGTTCTTCCATTGAATATAATGATAGACCAGTTTAGGCCTCCAGGCTTGTTGCGCCTCGCCATTATGCGTAGTTTCAATACGTCTTAAGCCGCTTAAAAAGCAGGCATCACTGGCCAGTTTAGATCCTTTGCCGTGATCAATATGTCGGTCGTCTACCGCGTTGCAAAGCACAATATCGGGTTGATACTTGCGCAACACTTCAATGATCTTGAGTTGATTTTCTTTGGAGTTGGTAAAAAAGCCGTCCGGGATGGCAATGTTCTCCCGCACTACCGCTCCTAATATTTTTGCTGCGGCCTTGGCCTCCTGATCTCTAATCTCCGGCGTGCCGCGGGTACCGAGTTCTCCTCTTGTTAAATCCAGAATACCGACCTTTTTTCCAGAAGCGATCTCCTTGGCTAAAGTGGCTCCGCAGCCCAATTCTACATCATCCGGATGCGCCCCAATGGCGAGTATATCTAATTTCAATGCCTTTAGTTTACAGGTTGTACTTGAGCGGTTTGTTTTAAAGCGGCCACAATATCGCCTTGCAGGTCTTCCACTTCTTCAATTCCCACAGAGAATCTAATGAGCTGCTCAGAAATGCCTTGTCTGGCGCGCTCCTCTTCCCCTAAAAGGAAATGTGAGGTCTTACTCGGCAATAGCATGGTAGATTCCACACCCGCCAAACTCATGGAAGGTTTTATCAGTTGTAACGCTTCTAAAAATGCTTCTGCGTTGATCCCTTCGGCCAACTCAAAAGACATCATGCCGCTAAATCCTCGCATTTGGCTTTTGGCCAATTCGTGATCGGGGTGAGACGCCAAGCCTGGGTAGTAGACGCGCCCAATTTCTTCACGGCCGTCCAACCACTCAGCCATGGCTAAAGCATTGGCGTTTTGTTGCTTCACGCGTAAGGCCATGGTTTTCATGCTGCGCTCCAAGAGCCACACAGTCATATCGCTCAAACTGCCACCAAAATTCTTGGCCAGGTTCCAAATACGATCAATATGTTCTTGAGAGGCCGCAACGGCTCCGGCACAAATATCGCTGTGTCCACCCATATATTTGGTAGCACTGTGGATCATAATGTCAATGCCAAAGTCCTTAGGCGTTTGATTCACGGGAGAAGCAAACGTATTGTCTATCATGCTGACCAAATTGTGCTTCTTAGCCAATCGGCCTATCATCGCAAGGTCCGTGACCTTCATAAGCGGGTTGGATGGAGTCTCCACATAAACCACTTTAGTATTCCCACGCACGGCTGCTTCAAAGGCCGCTTCACTCAAGCCTTCTGTAAAGCTGTACTCGATCCCAAACTTCTCAAATTCCTCCACTACTAAATTGTAGGTTCCGCCGTAAAGTGCCTCTTGCAAGACCACATGATCTCCTTTTTGCAAAAAGGCCATGAGCGTGGTGCTTACTGCGGCCATTCCACTTCCAAAGATCATTCCCGCCTCACAGCCTTCTAAAGCAGCAACTTTTTTAGAGAGTCCTTCTTGATTGGGCGTGTTGAAATAACGCGGATAGCGCTTTACATCAACACCTTCATAGGCGTATGAACTGCTGAGGTAGATGGGCGAAATTGCCCCTTGGAACTGCTCGTCTGGCACTTCTCCGGTATGGGTACAAACGGTATTTAAACCTAATTTTCCTTGAGCCATGGGATTGTCATTTTCTGCTTCTAAATTACGAAAATTGTCAGACTCAAAATCGCGGGAGCTTTGTTATCTTTACCCATCAACTGCAGCTAAATATTCATGATCCTGATCAAGAACATCAAAGCCTTGGTACAAGTGAGAGACCAAGGTGTGCGTTACCTCAGCGGGGCGCAAATGCAAGAGCTTCCTCAACTGGAAAATGCTTGGCTTACCATAGAAAACAGAAAGATCAGTGGTTTTGGAACCATGGACAGCTGCCCTACTGAAGGCATAACAGAAGTCAAGGACGTCAAAGGAAGCTATGTGCTGCCCACCTGGTGTGATTCACACACCCACTTGGTTTATGCCGGTAACCGTGAAAAGGAATTTGATATGCGCCTCAAAGGAGCCAGCTATCAAGAGATCGCAGAGGCCGGCGGAGGCATCCTAAATTCTGCCAAAGCCATGGGCGCCTCAGACATTACGGAGGTCTACGCTCAGGCGGTGAAAAGAATGAATGCCGTGATCAAAATGGGAACAGGAGCCATAGAGATCAAAAGCGGTTATGGCCTTACCATGGAGACCGAGCGCATGATGCTCAAGATCGCCAAGCGCTTTTCCTATGACTATGACATTCCAGTACGCACCAGTTTTTTAGCAGCTCACGCTGTTCCAGCTGGCTTTGAAACCTCCGCAGACTATATTGATCACATCATCAGTGATATGCTCCCAGCCATTGCAGACAGCGGTTTGGCAGATTATATCGACATTTTCTGTGAGGACGGATATTTCTCTTTAGAAGATACAGACAGGCTGCTGGCGGCAGGAGCTCAGTACAATTTAAAACCCAAAATCCACGTGAATCAATTCACGGCTAATGGCGGCGTAGCCATGGGCGTTAAACACAATGCCTTGAGTGTGGATCATTTGGAAGAACTTACCGAAGATGACATTCAGGCTTTAAAAGGCAGTGAAACCATCCCTGTGGCCTTACCGGGCTGCAGTTTGTTTTTAGGAATTCCTTACACGCCTGCCCGCCGAATCATAGATGCTGGCTTGCCATTGGCTTTGGCCACAGACTACAATCCAGGTTCTGCCCCTAGTGGAAACATGAATTTGGTAGTTGCTTTAGCCTGCTCTAAAATGAAGATGACGCCAGAAGAAGCGATTAACGCGGCAACTATTAACGGAGCTTACGCCATGGGCCTTGAAGCAGAAGTAGGCAGTATTACTGTTGGCAAACGCGCCAATTTGATCATCACAGAACCCATTCCATCCATAGGCTATTTGCCTTATTCGTTTGGACAAAATCATATCCAAGAAGTACTTATTAGCGGTTACAGCTATAAACCCACCAACTAAAATGCAAAAACAACTCATTGAATGCGTTCCTAATATCAGTGAAGGACGCGATGCAGACAAAATTCAAGATATCGCTCATATTGTAGAGACCGTACCCGGCGTAAAACTCTTGGACATTGATCCCGGAGCGGCTACCAACAGAACGGTGATCACCTTTGTGGGGGAGCCGGAGCCTGTAATTGAAGCTGCGTTCCTCTTGATCAAAAAGGCCAGTGAACTCATTGATATGCGCCAACACAGCGGGGAGCATCCGCGTTTTGGTGCTACAGACGTTTGTCCCTTGGTGCCTATTGCGAACATCAGCCTAGAAGAAACTGCAGCCTATGCCCACCGTTTGGGTGAGCGCGTTGGGAAAGAGTTGGGCATTCCCGGATATTTCTATGAAGCTGCAGCCAAAGAAGAAAAGCGTAAAAACCTCTCCAATTGCCGTGAAGGCGAATATGAAGGTTTGGCCACCAAATTGGCAGATCCGGAGTGGACTCCAGATTTTGGCCCTGCGGAGTTCAATGAAAACGTAGCCAAGACAGGAGTTACGGCCATTGCCTCTCGCGATTTTCTGATCGCCTATAACGTAAACCTCAACAGTACCTCTACCCGCCGTGCCAATGCTGTCGCCTTTGATATTCGCGAGCGTGGACGTGTAAAGCGCGAGGGCAATCCGATTATAGGCAAGAAAGTATTGGATGAGAATGGAGAGCCTGTTCTTATCCCTGGAAAGCTAAAGGCTGTAAAAGGTATTGGTTGGTATATTGAGGAATACGGCATTGCGCAGATCTCTTACAATTTGACCAATGTTTCCATTACGCCCATGCATATTGCCTTTGACGAGACCTGCAAAGCTGCGGATCGTCGCGGTTTGCGTGTTACGGGTTCGGAATTGGTTGGATTGGTGCCGCTTAAGGCCATGTTAGATGCTGCGGATTATTACCTGACCAAACAAAGCCGTTCCTTAGGAATCTCAGAAAGTGAAAAGATCAAGATCGCTGTGAAATCCTTAGGGCTGGACGATCTAAAACCTTTTGACCCAAAGGCGCGGTATCATTGAATACATGCTCGCCGATGATTCCGCCGACAAATTGATCGATCTCACCGTAAGTGTGTTTTGCTGAGGAGACTGCCTCAGAATCCATGGCTCCCGGTGGAGGTTCTATTGCTGCCTATGTGGGTACACTCGGTGCGGCCTTAGGAACTATGGTTGCTAACCTATCCGCCCACAAAGCCGGCTGGGATGATAAATGGGAGTTCTATTCCAAATGGGCAGAAAAAGGACAAGCCTACAAGGACAAGCTGCTTTTCTTGGTGGATGAAGACACCAACTCCTTCAACAAGATCATGGATGCCTTTAGATTGCCTAAGGACAGTGAAGCAGACGTGGCGGCGCGTAAAGCAGCCATTGAAGCGGCCACGCAATATGCTACAGAGGTTCCTTTCCAAGTGATGCAAACCGCTTTGGATTCCATGGAAGTCATGCACGCCATGCTTAAAGATGGCTTGCAGAGTTCGCTTTCGGATTCTGCTGTTGGGATTCTTTGTGCTAAAACGGCTGTCTTTGGTGCCTATTTCAATGTAAAGATCAATGCCAAGGACTTAAAGGATCGCGCTTTTGCAGAAGACATTCTGGCTCGTGCTGCTGCACTCTGTGAGCAGGCCGCTGCTGCGGAAAGTGAAGTGATCGCACTGATCAACGAGAAACTTTAATACACTTACCCTATTGCAATTCAATAGAACTTTATATATTTGCATAAGTACTTATATAATTAGTTATGGATATTGTTCGTTCTTTAGGAGAAATCAGTCTTGGATCGCGTTTAAAACGGGTTAGTGACACTTTGATGAAGCAGACTCAGGAGTTGTATACGGATCAAAACATAGATTTTGATCCTTACCTCTTCCCTGCCTTCTACAATATTGTCAAGCGGGAACAGACCACCAACAATGAACTCATTGACGCTTTAAAGACCAGTCAGCCTGCCGTAACCCAAACCATCAAAAAACTGGAACAGCGCGGTTTGATCCATTTACAGCTCGACCCAGAGGACAAACGCAAAAAGACCATCAGCCCTACTCCTACTGGAACTAAATTGTTTCAGCGCTTGAGTCCAATTTGGGAGATTTTGGACAGGACGGTTAAAGAATTTACCCAGCTACAATCGGACAGCCTCTTGGCGCATATCGATCATTTTGAACAAGCGCTTAGATCAGAAACATTAATGCAAACCGTCAAAGAACGCATCCAAAAGGAACTCACCATCGAAATTAAAACCCACGAACCCTCTTTAAGCCAAGCCTTTTATGATTTGAATATAGAGTGGCTGGAAACTTACTTTTATGTGGAGGATTTTGATCGCGAAGTACTGAGCAAACCTCAGCAGTACATTTTAGATCCCGGAGGTCATATATTCTACGCCTTGCAAAACGGTAAAGTTTTGGGTACTGTGGCCCTTAAAAGAATTGAAGACAATCTTTTTGAACTTACTAAAATGGCAGTCTCACCTGAAGCTCGCGGGAAAGGCGTAGGACAAAAACTTATGCAACACTGCATTAGCTTTGCCAAGGAGCAAAATTGGAAAGCACTCCTGCTCTACTCCAACCGCATTTTAGAGAATGCGATTCATATCTACCGTAAATACGGCTTTGAAGAAATTCCTGTAGAATCTGATTCTCCTTATGAGCGCAGCAATATCAAAATGTATTTGCCACTCAACTAACTGAATTTCAGCTCGCTTAAATATTGCGTATATTTACAGTAAGCATCAACTCCCACAGCATGAAAATTCTTTTGATCGACCTTCAAGGGTCCCAGGGTATTCATCCCTATAAATCACGCTTCGGGATACGGTAAATTGTAATTGTCAGTTTGCTATTGCTTCTAAATTTCTTTAACGCAACAGGCCTGGTATGTCTAACAAAATAAAATCAACGGACGGATTGGTGGTTTTCTGGATCACCCATGTACTCGTGATCTCCTTAGTGTATCTCTTAGTGAACGCACCTACCAATTTCTTTGACCCGAATATTTGGCTGCTGCTTCTTTGGATCTTCTTTGTGGTGAGTGTTCCTTCTTTACTGATAATGGTACTGGTGCATTTTCTGCTCTTTAGTGTAGACGAGCGCTATAAACGCTTAGGTATACGACTCATGTCTTGGGTTGCCTTTTTGGTCACCTTTGAGCTGTGGAAGGCCACAGACGGACAAACCAATTACTTGGCTCCTTACTTTAAAGAGACCTTTGCCTGGGCGGCTGCCCTACTGGCGATCAGTCACGTATTGAGCTACAAACTCATCAGTAGAGTCCGCAGAAAGAAAGAAACGGCTACTTCTAGTTAGTTCTAAACTTATCAAACCAAGCCAGCGTATGCATTACCTTAGTGATCAAATTACTCGGGCGAGACGCAATACCGTGTGAGGCTTCGGGAATCTCTACTAAAACAGTTTCTATTTTACGCAGTTTTAAGGCGTGATAAAGCTGTTTGGCTTCACTAGGAGGAGTTCTCAAGTCATTCATGCCCACCATAACCATGGTTGGGGTTTCAACATTCCCTACAAGAGAAAGCGGCGAGAACTTCCAATAACCTTCAAAGTTCTCCCAAGGTTGCCCCGGGTAACGGCTGTTGGCGTACCCGTAATAGTTATCGGCCACTAAGGTTTTACTGATCCAGTTCATCACGGGTTTAGCTACTACTGCGGCTTCAAAACGGTTGTTCTTTCCAATGATCCAAGCCGTCATAATTCCACCGGCACTTCCGCCAGTGACAAAGAGTTGCTCTTCATGAGCAATTCCTTTGCTGATCAATACGTCCACTCCGTCCATTACGTCTTGATAATCGTCTCCGGGATAGTTGTTGAACAGTAGGTTTCCAAACTCTTCTCCGTATCCCGTACTACCACGCGGATTGGGATAGTACACAATATATCCAGCAGCGGCATACAATTGGATCTCTGCAGAGAATCTGTCGCCATAATTCAAAATAGGTCCACCGTGATTTTCGATCATCATCGGGTACTTTTTCGCCGGATTATAATTGGGAGGGTACACCACCCAAGCCTGTAGGTCACGACCATCAGTAGAGGCCTTGTACCACAACTCTTCTACCTTGCCCAAGGTCTTATTGGCCAAAAGGTCTTCATTCAAAGTGGTCAGTTGCTTTGTATTTCCTTTACTTGCAGTAAACAAGCCTACATCTGCTGGTCGGTCTGGCTTGGACAAAGTATAGGCAATATTCCCTGCGTCAGACAGGCTGTAGCTTCCACTAGCATAAGGACGTCCTAAGGTTGTTCCTCCAACAGAGCCCACCAAATCAGTATAGGAACCTTTAAGATTAAAGCGCGCGATCTTAGTCTCGCCGTATTCATCATACATAAAGTAAATACTGCGTCCGTCTTTACTCCATTGTATGTCTTTTACCGATCGATCCAAACCAGGAAAGATATCTTGCTGCCCGCTGCCATCGGCATTCATAATGCGGAGTTTGGTGGTTTGATAAGTTTGCACCTTATCGGTATAACCTAAATAAGCGATGCGCTTACCGTCTGGAGAGGCCATTGGGCTTCTATCAGGTCCTGGAGCATCTGTCAGTTGCTTAACAGCCCCAGAACTCACTGCAACGCTGTATACTTCTGAGTTTCTAAAATCGTACTCCCAATCGGGGTTTCTGTTGGCTGAAAATAAAATGTGCTTTCCATCAGCCGTCCAACTCAGTGAACTGCTGTGATTAAAATCTCCGCTAGTGATTTGTCGCGGAGTTCCACCACTGGCAGGCACTACAAAGATGTGAGTGAATCCGGGTTTGAGGTAACCAGCGCCATCGGCCTCATGTTTTAGGCGATCTGTAATCCTAGGAGCATCTGCCCATTGCGCACCTTTTGGTTTGGCGGGCATTTGCGCAATTACCGGCGCTTTTGCATCTACCTTCATGGTAAAGGCGATCCACTGGCCGTCTGGCGACCAACTCAAATTAGAAGGCGATTTCTCCAATTGGGTCAAACGGGCACTACGGCCGCTGTCCATCCACATCACAAAAAGCTCGGAACCCTTATCTGAGCTGCCTCTGTAAACCAAGCGGTCTCCTGAAGGTGACCAACTAGCACTGCCTTCATTGACATCATTCGGTGTAAGCTTTTGATGGGTCTTTCCATCGGCAGATACTATCCAAAGGTTACCAAAGGAGCGGTCCTTCATGATATCAAACCCAGTACGTCGGTAAACGATTTGACTGCCGTCTGGACTGATCTGCGGATCTCCAGCATATTCCAATTCAAAGACATCTAAAGGTTCAAATACCTCTTGGGCATTGAAATCAGCAACAAAAAATAACAGGGTGAGGCTTAATAAGATCCGCATAGTTTAAAATTTTTATAAAAATACTCAATGTAAAAGCAATGAAAAACCCCTATTTATAAATTCCTGAGAATTAATATCTTTAAAGAAAAAAGATGCTTTTGAAACCTACACTACTCGCCTTTTTGCTGGGCGCTACCCTAATCAGCTGTTCTGAAAATACAGAACCCACGGCTCAAGGCCCCGATGTAGAGACCTATCCGAACGAATGGATGTATCTACAGCGCGCCTATCCAGACAATTTGATCAACGCCAAGGCCATGGATGCCGCAGTGGAGCAATATCAAGAGGCCTTAGTCAATAAAGCTGCTACAGGCACCGACCTTTGGACGCTTAAAGGCCCGCTCAACACAGGAGGACGGATCACCGATGCGGCCATCTCACCAGACAGCGACGATATTATGTACATAACCACCGCCGTGGGCGGCGTTTTTAAAACCGTAGATGGTGGAGCCAATTGGACGCCGATTTTTGACGTTATTGGAAAGCCTTCTATTGGAAGCATTGCCATTGCACCTAGTGATGCGTCTCGCGTTTATGTAGGTACGGGAGAAGCCAATGCCAGTGCAACTTCTGGTGCGTTCTTTGGCGATGGGATCTATCGTTCGTCAGACAGTGGAGACAATTGGGAATCCATCGGACCAGAAAATACCGATCACATCGGGCGCATTGTGGTAGACCCATCAAACCCGGACCGCATCTTCGCGGCCGCTACAGGGAAATTATACGGATACAATAGCGAACGCGGAATCTACCGCAGCTTAAACGCTGGAGACACTTGGGAAAAGGTGCTTTTTGTCACAGATTCCACAGCAGCGATCGATGTAGCCATGAATCCCGTGAATACAGACATTCTCTATGCCGCCATGTGGGAACGTACGCGCAAACCCTGGCAGCGCGATTATGCTGGAGTGACCTCTGGGATTCACAGATCCACAGATGGCGGAGACACTTGGGAATTGCTTAGCAATGGACTGCCGGCGACATCAACAGAAACAGGAAGAATCGGGCTGAGTATTTCAGCTTCTGATCCAAACGTCATTTACGCCTCCTACACCACCAATCCCATAACAAACAACTTTGACGGGCTGTATAAATCCGAAGATGCAGGAGATACCTGGAGCTTAGTGGCTTTGGACGATATTTCGTTTATCAATGCTTCCTTTGGTTGGTATTTTGGAAACCTAAGGGTCTCTCCTACTGATCCAGATCAGGTCTATGTCTTGGGACAGCGTTTGTTTAGAACCAACAATAGCGGAGCCGATTGGAATGAGGTCTTTGGTATGCACGTAGACCATCACGCCATGGCCTTCTCAACTTCCAATCCGAATTTTATCCTTGCAGGTAACGATGGTGGCGCTTATACCTCCTCAGACGGAGGAAACACCTGGAATAAATTCTTAAACCTTCCAATCACACAATTCTACAATATTGAGGTTGATTTTACGGACCCTACGCGTCTTTACGGAGGTACACAAGACAACAATACCATACGAACCCTGACCGATGGGGACAGTGACTGGACTCCTATTTGGGGTGGCGATGGATTCCATTGTAATGTAGATCCCAACAACAATCTGTTGGTATATGCAGAGTCTCAATTTGGAGGTTTGGGTCGATCTACTGATGGAGGATTCACCTTTGTTTCTGCTACTGCTGGAATCAGTCCATCAGACCGAAGAAACTGGAACACACCTGTGGTGCTCTCCCCTTTTGATTCTAATAAGGTTTATTACGGAGCCAATCGTTTATACATTTCAGACAACGCGGTGAGTTGGAGTCCTATTAGCCCTGACCTTACTGATGGAGAGCATCCCAGCGGAGCCTTCTCCTACGGAACCTTGACGGCTATTGCTCCTTCCTACAACAACTTGGATGTGATCTATACGGGAAGCGATGATGGTAATGTATACATCACCACCGATGGCGGTGCCAATTGGGAACTCATCAATGACGGTTTGCCCAATAGATATGTAACCGCTATTGCCATTGACCCAGACGATGATATGACCGCTTATGTCACCTTTTCTGGCTTTAGTTTGCTGGATTACGATCCACATGTCTTTAAAACTACAGACGGCGGTCAAAATTGGACGAACATCTCCAGCAACCTACCGAGTATTCCCACCAATGAAATTGTTATTTACAATGAAGCCAATGTGCTTTTTGTGGGAACAGACGCGGGGGTTTGGTACTCTCAAAACGATGGCGCAAGTTGGGAAGTTTTAGGAACCAATTTACCTCCAACGATCATCAGAGACCTAAAATTACACGTGCCAACGAGCCGCTTGTTTGTAGGGACCTTTGGGCGTTCTATGTACAGCTATGATTTGGATCAGTTGGTACTGAGTAGTCCCGATGAAGCCTTGGAGGCACAGGTGATTCTTTACCCGAATCCCGCTAGTACGGCGGTGGAACTTCGCTTGCCATCCAGCGCCAAAGTTCAGGGACAGATCTATGACCTCAACGGTCGAGTTGTAAAATCCTTTGAGCAGCTTCCGCAAAACGGAATTGTTCAAGTTGGCATTGATGATGTACAGGTTGGGCAGTATATTGTAAAACTGCAGCAAGACGGCAAGACTGCATCTAAACAACTTTTGGTTCAGCGTTAAATCGAGTAAAAACACGCGTGTTTGGTTATGGGTTGGGAGCTATTTTAGTTGCCAACCCTTAACTGATCACCATGACTACCGCCACCGCAGCCACATCCGCAGCAAAACCAAAAACCACTAAAACTAACACGACCAAATCTGGAATCAGCCCAGAGATCACCGCGCAACTCAGCAGTGATATCAACTGTATGTTAGGCTATGCCTCACGCAACGCCATTCCCATAGACACTCAGTTATTAGGTCTTATAGAAAACAGCTCTGTAGAAGATCTGATCAACGCGCATAATGTATTGGTGAAGAACATCAGTCCTGCCACGCCAAAAAGTATACGCTATACGCGTGCCCTGTATAAAGACGAGCAGCAAAAGTCTATTTTTAGAAGGCTCCCTTTGGTGCGAAACTTAATGCTCCTAGCTTTAGTCTTTCTGGCGTGTTTTGTTTTCACAGCCCTATCTCCAGAGGTTAACAATGATTCACTGGATAAAGGCGTATTAGATAATGAAGGGCGCAGTTTGCTTTTAAACTTGGTCTTTTTGGCCTCGATCTCTGGCCTAGGCGTTGCCTTTTATTTGCTGAAAACGGTCAGCTCCGCAGTTAAAAACGGGACCTTAATTGCAGAAGATTCCATTTACTATATGGCACTTATTGTCCTTGGAGTCATTGCCGGGCTTTTAGTTTCGGAGATCATTGTGGTTCCTGCGGGAGGCTCTGCTGATTCCATCAGTCTATTTGACAAAAGCGTGTTGGCCTTGTTGGGCGGATTTTCTTCGGATGCCATCTTTACCGTATTGCAAAGCATCATTACACGGCTAAAAGGTCTATTGGCCGCGCCAGCTAATTGATGCTACAGTAATTCTAGCAATTCTGTCGCTTGATAGAGCTCTTTAAAATTGGGGTGAACCACGGGTTCTCTAACCACTTCATGTTCCCAAGTGGTGTGAAAAGGAATGTGAATGGCATAGGCACCGATCTCTAAAACAGGCAGGATATCAGACTTTACAGAATTTCCGACCATTAAGAATTCTTTATTGCGAACATCTAAATGACGTACCAATTTATTGTACTCTTTTTGGGTTTTGTCCGATACGATCTCAATGTGATGGAAGAACGGCTCCAAACCTGATTTAATGAGTTTGCGTTGCTGATCCAACAGATCTCCTTTGGTGGCAACTACTAAGCGGTATTTGCCCACCAGGCCTTCTAAGGTATCTTCAATCCCATCAAGGACCTCTACAGGAGCCTCCAGCATCTCTTTCCCCATCGCAATGAGCTGATCGATCACTTTAAGCGGAACTTTGTCGTCTGAAATACGCATAGCGGCCTCAATGAGCGATAACACAAAAGGTTTAATACCGTAACCGTAAAGCGGCAGATTCTGCATCTCATACCCAAAGAGCTCCCGATTGCAGTCTTCCTTGTCTGCGAAGGGTTCCATGAGTTCACAGAACCGCTCTTCAGCTTGACGGAAAAGCGGTTCGTTCACCCAAAGGGTATCGTCTGCATCAAAGGCAATGGCCTTGAGGTTTTGCAAATCCACTAGCGGATCAGTTTTTTGTATTTGATACGTTTTGGCATCAGATCACCGCCCAAACGCTTCTTCTTATTTTCTTCGTAATCACTAAAGCTACCTTCAAAGAAATAGACTTGACTGTCTCCTTCAAAGGCTAAGATGTGTGTACAAATTCTATCCAAGAACCAACGGTCGTGAGAGATCACTACGGCACAACCCGCAAAGTTCTCCAAACCTTCTTCCAAGGCTCTAAGGGTATTAACGTCCAAGTCATTGGTAGGCTCATCCAGCAGCAAAACATTGCCTTCCTCTCTTAAAGTCATAGCCAAGTGCAAGCGGTTCCGCTCTCCACCAGATAAGGTGCTCACCTTTTTATTCTGATCGCTTCCACCAAAATTGAATCGGCTTAAATAAGCCCTTGAATTCACTTGCTTTCCGCCCATCATAATGAGTTCTTGTCCATCACAGAAATTCTCCCAAATACTGCGCTCCGGGTCAATATTGGAGTGGCTTTGGTCTACATAAGCGAGTTTTACGGTGTCTCCAACGCTAAAGGTTCCTTTGTCTGCGTTTTCCTCTCCCATGATCATTCTAAAGATGGTGGTCTTACCCGCCCCGTTAGGTCCAATGATCCCGACAATACCGGCTTGAGGTAAGTTGAAGTTCAGATCCTCATAAAGCAGTTTTTCACCGTAGGCTTTAGAAACCCCAGAAGCTTCAATAACGTTGGTTCCCAAACGCGGACCGTTAGGAATGTAGATCTCTAGTTTTTCGTCAAGTTGTTTCTGATCTTGACTCATCAGTTTATCATAATTGTTCAGACGTGCCTTTTGTTTGGCTTGTCGTCCTTTTGGCGCCATACGCACCCACTCCAATTCACGCTCTAAGGTCTTCTGACGCTTGCTGGCCTGTTTCTGCTCTTGGGCTAAACGCTTGGATTTTTGATCCAACCAAGAAGAGTAATTACCCTTCCAAGGGATACCCTCACCTCTGTCGAGCTCAAGGATCCATCCGGCAACATTGTCTAAGAAGTAGCGGTCGTGCGTTACCGCGATCACCGTTCCCTTGTACTGCGCCAAATGGTGCTCCAACCAGTGCACAGATTCTGCGTCCAAGTGGTTGGTAGGTTCATCCAACAGCAGTACGTCTGGTTCTTGTAAAAGCAATCGACACAAAGCAACACGGCGACGTTCCCCTCCAGAAAGTACGTTGATCGGTGTATCTGACGGAGGCGTTCTAAGCGCATCCATAGCGATCTCCAGCTTAGTATCTAGATCCCAGGCATTGGTGGCGTCAATCTTATCTTGAAGCTTGGCCTGTTTGTCCATGAGTTCCTGCATCTTATCAGCATTCTCGTAAACCTCTGGCAAACCAAACATATCATTGATCTTGTTGTACTCATCCAAGACATCCACCACTTCTTGAACACCTTCCTTAACGATATCAATGACCGTTTTGGATTCATCCAGTTGTGGTTCTTGTTCCAACAGACCCACAGTGAAACCTGGAGCAAAGACTACATCTCCTTGGTAGTTCTTCTCCGTTCCTGCGATGATCTTCATTAAGGTGGATTTACCACTTCCGTTCAGACCCAAGATCCCGATCTTGGCTCCGTAGAAGAAGCTTAAATAAATATCTTTTAATACTTGTTTTCCGGTTGATTGGTAGGTTTTAGAAACCCCGGACATCGAAAAGATGACCTTTTTATCGTCACTCATATATTTGGTGTGTTATACGCGTCCTTTGAGGGCATTGAATACCCAGGCAATACAAAAAAATCCTATACCTACGGCTGCAAAGCCCCAGCCTGCTACATCATCATACTTAAAGGCACCCATGGCGATTAGTCCTAAGCCCACCAAGATCATGATGGTCGTGGCCCATGCCAAGACAGTATTCTTGTTCATTCCCATACGTTTTTAGTTTTTTAGCGAGGAAGACAAATATCGCACATTTTTAACAAAAAAAGCAGCCCGAAGGCTGCTTTGATGCGGAGGTTCCTAATCCTTATCCCGCAGTTACAGACAGGTAACCCATTTTGCCCATTTGATAGTCTCTTAGAGCTTCCATGATCTCCGTCTGTGTATTCATCACATATGGACCCCAACTAGCGATCTCCTCATGGAAAGGTTCCCCACTCAAAAACAAAAGTTGAGCGTCTGCTGTGGCCTTCAAAGAAAAGCCATCACCGTCTTGTTCAAAAGTGACTAATTGGTCTGCCTTTTCCATCAAATTGTACTGCTCATTGACGTTTACAGCTCCGTGCAACAGATACAAAAGCGAATAATGTGATTGGGCCAAAGGCAAATTCAATTCAGCGCCTTTTTGGAGTTTAATCATATAAGCATTCACCGGAGTTTGGGTTTCGATCTTTCCTGGAGTCTCTCCCAATTGACCTGCGATGACTTGTACGGCAGATAATCCGTCCTCACCTTGAAAGACTGCAAAATCTTCATCGCGAACGTGTTGGTAATTCGCTGGTATCATCTTTTTGGAGGCCGGTAAATTGAGCCAAAGCTGAATTCCTTCTAAGGTTCCGCTGCGCTCTACGAATTCTTTGGTGGGTCCTTCCGCATGGATAATACCGCGCCCGGCGGTGGTCCATTGTACGTCTCCACTTTTCACAACACTTTCATTACCCAAAGAATCACGATGGAGCTGTTCTCCCTGGATCAAAAAGGTAATGGGCTCAAAACCGCGGTGTGGGTGTGGCCCAAGATCAAAGGGATTAGACTCCGCACTGATCTCATAGGGTCCGTAATGATGCAACAATACAAATGGGTCTACCATTTCAATACTGCGCGTTGGGATGGGTTGCCGTAGTTCAATAGGTCCCATATTTACAAAAGGACTTTGCCCTAATTGTTTTACACTTGCTCGTTTCATTTTTTGTTTCCTTTCTTATCTAATTTTATCAAGCAGTGCGCTGAGCTGTTTCGCTTCTGCCTGACTTAAGTTTTTAAGCAGATGAGTATTTGGATCGCTTCCGATCTCATCCAACAAAGCCAAACCGGCTTTGGTAATTTCTACATGCACTACACGTCTGTCTGTAGCGCAGGGTTTGCGTTCCATAAGGCCTTTGCCGCAGAGTTTGTCCATAAGTCTTGTGGCATTTGGCGCCCGGTCGATCATACGCTCCTTAACCGTTTGCGTCGGCATTGGGCCTCCTGCTCCTCTTAAAATCCGCAATATGTTGTACTGCTGTGGAGAGATGCCAAAGGGCTTAAATCGGGTGTTTAGGTGATTGTTGATCCAATTGGCCGTATACATCACGTTGATCAAGGCCTTGACCCGATCGGAGCTGAATTTTGATTGTATTTCTTTAGAAATATCACCCATCTCCTATCCTTTAACAGCTGCTTCAAATAAGTTCAACTGCTCGTTAAAGGTGGCTGCCAAGTCATTATCAGCAATACCTGCTTCACTAAAATTGTCTCCAAAACTCGGTAGCGAGAATTTAGCAACAATGTTTCCACCCATATACGGGAAACGGCCTGCTGCAATATCTAAGACCGTCTGTCCTCCACGTCCTCCAGGAGAAGTCGCCATCAAAAACATAGGGACTTCTGACCACAGTTTGCCGTCAATACGCGACATCCAATCAAAGAGGTTTTTAAAGACTGAAGCATAAGCTCCATTATGCTCCGCAAAGGAGATCACAATTCCGTCAGCAGCTTTGATCTTATTCAAAAATGCTTGAGCATTC
This sequence comes from Gilvibacter sp., assembly GCF_965601605.1. Lineage (GTDB taxonomy): Bacteria > Bacteroidota > Bacteroidia > Flavobacteriales > Flavobacteriaceae > Gilvibacter. The sequence continues at coordinate 65,427 of NZ_CBFCWJ010000012.1, forward strand.
TCTGGAATTCCTGATTCCTGTTCCCGATCTATTCCGTACATCGGAAGTGGATAGTCGTTCAAGTCCAGCACCTCAACGGCTGCACCCGCTAATTGATTCGCAGTATAAGTTGCGAGTTGTTTATTGATCGAATTTTTACTGTTACTGGCCCCAAAGGCGATTATCTTCTTCATAATGTGATTGTGTTTATGGTACAAATTTAGGAATAAAATATTTATTTTCCAAGGAAACTATTTCCATGTAAATATTTTAAAAGGATTTATGGTTGCCACACCTCTGGAATCCCTTGGTATTTCGTAATTTTGACAAAATTCACATTCATGGATCTCAGCTTCAATAAAAACGAAGACCACAATAAATTACTCCGTTCTGACCTTAGAACTCGATTGGCAAAAGTCAAATTAGGCGGTGGTGAAAAGCGCATTGAAAAACTCCACGCCAAAGGCAAAATGACTGCCCGTGAGCGTATTGACTACCTCTTAGATGATAAAAAATCAAGTATTGAGATCGGTGCCTTTGTTGCAGACGGCATGTATCAAGAACACGGTGGCTGTCCTTCTGGAGGCGTGGTGGTAAAGATCGGTTATGTGAAAGGCGTGCAATGTGTGGTTGTAGCCAATGATGCCACTGTGAAGGCTGGAGCCTGGTTCCCCATTACCGCTAAAAAGAATTTAAGAGCGCAAGAGATTGCTATTGAGAACCGGCTTCCTATAATCTATTTGGTAGATAGTGCTGGGGTTTACCTACCGATGCAAGACGAGATCTTCCCGGATAAAGAACACTTTGGACGCATCTTTAGAAACAATGCGGTCATGAGCAGTATGGGTATTGTCCAAATCGCTGCAGTTATGGGAAGTTGCGTAGCAGGTGGGGCTTACCTTCCAATCATGAGCGATGAGGCTTTGATCGTAGATAAGACCGGAAGCATATTCCTTGCCGGAAGCTATTTGGTTAAAGCAGCCATTGGTGAATCCATAGACAATGAGACTTTGGGCGGAGCCACTACCCATTGCGAGATCTCTGGCGTTACGGATTACAAATCCAAAGATGATGCTGACGCTCTTACAACTATTAAAAACTTAATGAGCAAGCTGGGAGAGAATCCCAAAGCTGGTTTCAATAGAATAGCCGCAAGTAAACCCGCCAAAGACGCTGAGGAGATCTTTGGCCTACTGCCCGCCTCTCGCGCCGAGCAATATGACATGCGCGAGATCATTGAGCGCTTGGTTGACAATTCAGAATTTGAAGAATACAAAGCAGGTTACGGGCAAACCATTTTGACCGGTTATGCTCGAATTGACGGTTGGGCCGTTGGTATTGTTGCCAATCAGCGTAAGATCGTCAAAACTAAAAAAGGAGAGATGCAATTCGGGGGAGTGATCTACAGCGACTCCGCAGATAAAGCCACGCGTTTTATAGCCAATTGCAATCAGAAGAAAATACCGTTGGTATTCTTGCAAGATGTAACCGGCTTTATGGTGGGATCCAAAAGCGAACACGGCGGAATCATTAAGGACGGTGCTAAGATGGTGAATGCTGTGAGCAACAGTGTGGTGCCTAAATTCACCATCGTCATTGGAAACTCTTACGGAGCCGGAAACTACGCCATGTGTGGGAAAGCATATGATCCAAGACTCATCGCTGCTTGGCCAAGCGCAGAACTGGCTGTGATGAGCGGAAACTCGGCGGCTAAAGTATTGTTGCAGATTGAAACTGCATCGCTTAAAAAGGCCGGAAAAGAGATCTCCAAAGAAGAAGAGTCTGCGCTATACGACAAGATCAAAGCGCGTTATGACGAGCAGATCTCTCCCTATTACGCGGCTGCACGTCTTTGGACAGATGCGGTGATTGACCCTATGGACACCAGAACCTGGATCAGCATGGGGATTGAAGCAGCGAACCACGCGCCTATAGAAAAGCCTTTTAACATGGGAGTGCTTCAAGTTTAGTTTGTATCTTAGAGTACTAGCTAAACAATCTATTAAATGAGCACAAACAAATGGACTGCCCTACTTCTACTGGCAGTTACCTTCTTTGCTTGCCAAGAAGCAGAAGAACCCAAGACCTATGCTATTAGTGGAACCATCAGTGATTATGACGGTTATCTCTTTTTGAATTACACCCAACCAGGAGACTCGACCTATCGGGTAAAAGATTCCGTGAAAGTAGAGAACGGACGCTTTAGCTTTAATGGGGAAGTACCTTACCCAGTACAAGGATATTTGCATATGCAGCCGCCCTCTGGTGTAGCTTATCTTTATATCGAGCCAGGAGCGAGCGAGATCTTTTTAACTACAGCCTCTCAGCCTTCTGGAGACCAAACTTATTATATGTTTACTTCGGATTCTATTGTGGGATCTTACGGAGATGAGCTCTCGGCTAACTTTCAAACCTATCGCAAAAGCATTCAAGACAATCCAGATTACAATACGCTCATCATTGACAAGGTGGTGGAAATTGTGAAGGCAAATCCTTCGCATCCTTACTCAGGCAAACTATTAGCAGATTTCACCTTAGGCCCTAAGTACTTGACAGTCGCCAGAACAGAGGAGCTTTTAGCAGTATTGGACAAGGACGTTCAAAGCCCTGATGATTTGATGTTGATTGATAATAAGATCGTAAAGGATACCCGTTACGCTCCCGGAAAGCCAATTGGCAAGATTGAGCTCGTCAACACAGAAGGTGAACTCACTGCCTTAGATCCTTCGCAGAGTGCGTATACGCTCGTAGATTTTTGGGCGAGTTGGTGCCGACCTTGTTTGGAGAAAATGCCGGAATATGTAGAACTACTTTCCAATACCGAACGCAAAGACCTCATGATCTTCGGGGTTTCCATAGATGAGGATACCACGGCCTGGAAAGCTGCCATTGAAAAGTATGAACTCAATTGGCAACAGGTTGCAGATACCTTAGGCTTTGACAGTCCAACGGCAGAGCAGTTCTACCTGCTAGCAATTCCGAGCAACATCTTGATAGACAGCACGGGCACGATAGTTGAAGCCGATATCAAACTACACGATTTACAAGCGCGATTCTTAAAATAATTTGAGCACTACCCTTTCTCCAGGCATTAAAAGAAGCGTTTACCTGTTGCTATTGATCTTAGCGGGAGAGGCAGTCTTTATTTTGCCTTTTGTCTTGATCCGCGTATTTGGAAAGACCTTTTTAGATGCCTTTGAGATCACCAACTTTCAAATTGGCACGGCCCAATCCATTTATGGAATTGTCGCCTTTGGCGCCTATGTTTTTGGCGGACCGCTAGCCGATAAATATCCCGCTCGAAAATTAATGGCCGTTTCTCTGTGGGCAACTGCCGCTGGCGGCTTGTATATGGCCAGCTACCCTTCAATAACAGGCTTAAAGATCCTATTTGGATATTGGGGTTTCACTACCATCTTTCTGTTTTGGGCTGCCATGATCAAGGCTACGCGCGTTTGGGGTGGCAATCAAAGTCAAGGCCGCGCCTTTGGTATTCTTGACGGTGGACGCGGTTTAGTCGGAGCGCTTTTCGCCTCTATGGGCATTTGGATCTTAGCTGCTTTTTCTTCTGCGGATATCACCGAAATAAGCCCAGCAGAGCGTCAAGAGGTATTTTCATACGTGATCTACACCACCACGGTCATTGTCAGTGTAATTGGAGTTTTGGTATGGTTTTTTATGAAATCGGATACGGAAGGCGAAACCACACTCAGCAAGATCAGTTGGCAGGATATCTGGACGGTTCTTAAAATTCCTGCGGTTTGGCTTTTGATGATCATCATATTATCTGCTTACGTAGGTTATAAATTGACCGATGTATTCTCTCGCTACGCGCGAGACGTTATGGCCTTTAATGAGGTAGATGCAGCAAAGACTGGCGCTACCCTGCTCTACTTACGTCCAATTACGGGCTTGCTCTTTGGTTTTTTAGCCGATCGTAGTCGCGTTACCGGCTGGTTGACTATCAGTTTTGTTCTGAGCGTGATTGGTGCTGCTTTGTTTGGCTTCGGATTCATTGAGGCCGATGCCACCTATTTCTTTGTCATGGGCGTGCTGCTCTGTGCAACCGGCATCTACGGCGCGCGCGCGCTCTATTTTGCAACGCTTAAAGAAAGTAAGGTTCCCGTGCTGCTCACAGGGACAGCGGTAGGTTTAATTTCACTGATCGGATATACACCCGATATCTTCACCAGTCCGGCTATGGGTTATTTAATTGACAATTGGCCGGGAGCACAAGGATACCGATACGTATTCTTAATGCTGGGAGGTTTTGCTCTTGTGGGACTTTTAGCTTCTTTAGTACTGCTGCGGATCAACCGAAAATAAATCCGTACCTTTTTGGTTGCAACTATACAACCATTCATGAAATCATTCACAAAATGCATTGGCCTTGTCATGGCTTTATGCTTCACACTCATTTCCTATGCCCAAACCGAAGGTGAAGGGCCTTACGACCAACTTATCATTCGCGGCGTAACCCTTATTAACGGCGATGGTTCTCCGCCAAGAGGTCCTATCGACATTGTAGTCGAAGGAAACCGAATTACCCAAATTCAAGTTGTCGGATATCCCGGGGTGGAGATTAAAGATTCTGGCAGACCAAAACTCAAAGCCGGTGGGCGGGAACTAGACGCCACAGGCATGTATCTGCTTCCTGGTTTTATTGATATGCATGGACATATCGGTGGTGTGGCTCAAGGTGCCGATTGGGACTATGTTTTTAAACTGTGGATGGCGCACGGTATCACCACGGTTCGAGAACCTTCTGGTAGAGGGATTGATTGGGCTTTAGATCTGAAGAAAAGATCAGCAGCAAACAGCATTATTGCTCCTAGAATATTTGCATATACAGGTTTCGGGCAGACTTCAAGCAGTTTTAACCCTTTGGATGATGTACCAATTACAACTCCAGAATTGGCCCGCCGCTGGGTCAGAGCCAATGCAGAACGCGGTGCGGACGGTATTAAATTCTTTGGAGCAGAACCCGAGATCATGACAGCGGCCTTGGATGAAAATCGCAAGCTAGGCTTACGTTCTGCCATGCATCACGCCCAAATGAGTGTGGCGCGTTGGAATGTACTCCACTCTGCTAGAGCAGGATTGACCAGTATGGAGCACTGGTACGGCTTACCTGAAGCGCTCTTTGATGATCGGACGGTACAGGATTATCCGCTGGACTACAACTATCAGAATGAACAACACCGATTTGGTGAAGCCGGGAAACTATGGCAACAAGCTGCAGAACCTTATTCTGATCACTGGAACGCAGTAATGGAAGAACTGCTTTCGTTAGACTTTACACTAGATCCAACCTTCAATATTTATGAAGCTAGTAGAGATTTGATGCGTGCGCGCAGAGCGGAATGGCATGAGGACTACACCTTGCCTTCCCTGTGGCGTTTTTACCAACCCAGTAAGATTTCTCATGGAAGTTACTGGCACTTTTGGGGTACGGAAGAGGAAGTTGCTTGGAAGGAGAATTACCGCCTTTGGATGACTTTCATTAACGAATACAAAAATCGTGGAGGTCGCGTTACTGCAGGTTCTGATAGCGGATTCATCTTTCAACTCTACGGTTTTGCTTACGTCAGAGAACTTGAATTGTTGCGTGAAGCTGGATTTCATCCTTTAGAAGTGATCCGATCTGCAACCTTAAACGGAGCAGAAGCCTTAGGTGCAGATCAAGACCTTGGCTCTGTGCAGATTGGAAAGCTGGCTGATTTTGTGATCGTAGAAGAAAATCCTCTTGAGAATCTAAAAGTACTTTACGGCACAGGCGCGATCAAACTGACGGAAGATAATGAAGTGGTCCGCGTAGGTGGCGTAAAATACACCATCAAAGACGGGATCATCTATGACGCCAAAGCCTTATTGGCAGACGTAAAAGCCATGGTAGACGCCGCAAAAGAAGCGGAAGGGTTTACCTTAAAGCAGCCTGGAATCAAAGATTAATTGCCTGGAATGGTAATGATAGCCTCTTGGCGTTCATTGACGTATCTAAAGCCCTTAGGCCCGTAAAATCCGGCTTCTTCAAGCATAACGCGAATGTCTTTATCCCAAGGCTCAATACGGACTGTGGTATTGAGTTCAATGGCGTATACGGTATTGGGATATAGCGGATAATCGCCTGTTCCTGGCACACCTCCTTGAGAATCCCACATGCCAATAGTCGGTCCTCCGCTGTGGCCGTAAGTTCCTAAAGGGTGTGTGTAGATGGACGGACGCAAACCTTCTGCTTTGGCCTCTCCTAAGGATTTTAAAAGGATCTCGTTCCCGCTGCGCCCGATTACGAAATTACCAGTGAGTATGTCCTGCAAGCGATTTCCAAGTTTAAAAGCATCTGCCAAATAACTAGGAACCTCTGTCTCCCCTTCTTTCAATACGTAGGCGTGTTGTTGGCAGTCCGTATTTAGTCCGACATAAGTAATTCCAAAGTCGCAGTGCAACAGATCCCCCGGCATAATGGTTTTGTCCTTATAACCATTGGAAAAAGACTCTATATGACTTTTAAGCGCCTCATCACTCCGCTGAATATCCACAGTTGGGTGAAACCAGGTCTCCAACCCAAGGTCGGTCACCTTTTGACGCATCCACCAAACCACATCATCAGAAGTGGTCTCTCCAGGAGTGATCACTTTACGTGAGAAGGCCTCTGCAATAATATCGTGAGTGATCTGCACCAAGGTATTGTAAAGCTCCATCTCCATTTGTGTGCGGGTCTCTATCCAACTTATCGCTAAAGGTTCTGCGGATACCAACTTGGCTTCTTCCTCCGGAGGCAGAGCCTCCAAGAGTCCCTCATAATCGGTCTTGACAAGACCATCAGCAATTCCGAAGTAATCAGAAGTATTGATCCCAATCTTCTTAGGGTTGCGCTCTTTGATCAAACGTACCAAAGCCTTCCACTGATCAGGCTCCTCTTCTTTATTCCAAGCAGACTGAATGTTCTCGCCCACATTATAACGCGCCACAGCCAATTTATCAATGGTTCCATTAGCAGCGTCTCGATAAAAAACCAATATGGTCCGTCTGCGGGCATTCAACCACTTGGCAGGCAACATGGTCCGCATTACTGGATCTTCATTATACTCTCTAGAAATTAGGATCCACATATCGATTCCAGCTCGGTCCATGAGTTCTGGTAAGAGGTTGTTGAATCGATCCGCAAGGATCTCATCTCTTAGGTTGGCACGTTCGCGCTCTGAAAGGATCTCGTATTGACCGAAAACAGATTGTGTCAGCAAAAAAGCGACAAATACTAAAATTCTCATGATGGCTGGATTAAAGCCTAAAGATACGAAACAACTATTGCTTCTTTATGTTCTGATACGGATTGATCAGACTGTCCGTTCTTATGCTACGTTGAATGCGTTGCTTGAAGGAATTGTCAATGATCTCTGGAGTATTCAGATAGGCATCAATACGCGCCAGCGCCCGTTGTACCTCCGGATGAAAGAACACCATGGCTTCTTGATAACGCACCGCAGGTTCGCTTAAAACACGCGCTAATGGAGGTTCTACCACGCCCCATTGACGCAGGTCATAATTTTCATAGTCACGCAGCACCCAACTTATGGTATCGTTATGCCTTTTGATGTACTTCATTAGCCGGACAGGATCATCCACGTCGCCACGCAGCACGGCTTTTACGCGTTCATACGTAATGCGATGCGGCATCATGATTGGCTCCACCACAAATCCTTTCTTTTCAATCTTATCAAAAACGTAACGCGGTAATTTATCAATGGAGACCACAGTATTTAAGATGGCGGCCAGTTCACCCGACTTCTCTTGAGTGACCTTTTTAAAATTCCAATCCTCAAGTACTTTGTAGGCGACATAATAATCCAAGGAGTTTATAATATTCACAAAGACCGGTTGAATCTTGGTGTGATAATCCCCAGATTCTGCTTTGAGGGTTTCATAGATCTCCAAGGTGCTCAGCATGCCCGAATTCTCAAAATATCCTCCGTCTACATAAGTTCCTTTGCCACGGATCTCTGCGGATGGGCTAAACAAAGGAAAACGATTGGTGGTAGAGACTGCACCAAAATAGGTCAATCCACATTCCCCGCAGCTGTCTTTGAAATCGGAGAGATTGTCTGCTGCCGGAAAAGTGTTTGGCGCAAAATTAACCGTACTCACTACCCCTTGACGCCCAATGGTTGAGGTGGTATTCATAATCAGAATTGGGAACTTGCCTTTGCGCTTTTGCTGTAATTCCCACCAGTAATCAGAAAAAGTTGTGGTATGGTAGCGATCCCCCATGCCTGTGTAACGGGCATGGTCTTGCATACTCTTATACGAGCGATCCTTGCCATTATAGGTTAGCGGTATGTATTCTCTGATCCAATCCTTACCCAAAAGATAAACAAGCTCGTTACTCAATACATTCGAGGTGCCAATATTGTAAATGGCGCGAGCTCTAGCCGCTGGATCGTCGTTCTCATTGACAATGGAAGCGTAATTCGCAATTCCCACAGCACCTCCGGACACCCCACTCATCACCAAGGTCTCCGCACTAAAATTACCCTCACTGCGCTTGTCCAGTTCATTGAACAGCAGCATATTCCACAAATTGGCCTTAAGACCTCCTCCGTAGGAACCTACAAAGAAAAAGTTGCGTTTGCCGCCATTGGGAATATCCTGAGTGCGTTTTTCCAAGTATTTATCGGAATTGACCTGTGGCTTTTCCCGTTCAATTACGGCGAGTTCGTGCAAGTCATTGGGTAATGAGGTGCTGTAAAAGGCCCAACCGATAAGTAAGATCACCAAAACCGGTATTCCGTAGCGGAACCACTCGCGATACTTTTTAACGCTGGTAGCACTGCGCTGATAGAATAGTATATGCTTAAAGGTGATGATGATGATCGAATAGAACAAGATGATATACAGCAAAATGATCACCAGTGGATTCAAAGCCTGCGCCAGATCAAAACTAAAATTGGCGGCTAACAGGATTACAAAAGACGATACTCCGCTGATCTGCATCAAGATCAAATAACGCACGTTATCACTGAGTTTCCCATACTGTTTGAGATACCATTGTTTGCCTAGATTTGGTTTGGGATGATACTTTAAAAAGAGCTGTCTGCGATTCTCGTCATACATATCCGGATTGTAGTCATACAAAGCCTGAGAGTAGAACACATACTTAAAATAAGTACGACAGAGTTTGAAGTAGATGTACAGGAACATCTGCAGGCCTAAAGTGACCAAGAAGAAGAGTACGGTCCAGCGGCTCCAGCCAAAATAAATGGCACAAACCGTGGTCAATCCAACCATAAACAGACAAAAGGCGAAATACTTAGGGAAGCGGTTCACATAGCGTACTATGGTTTTAACCACTTCCTGTTTCTGTAGATCAGAACAGTCTGGATCTGTCAAGGTCTCTTTCCAAAAAGTGTACTCCTGCCCTTTTGCAGCGTAAATGATTAATGATAGAATCAGCAAGAACGCGGTGATCTGCGAAGCGTTGAAATACAGGCCGTAAAAACCTTCTGCCACTCCGAGAATAATATGGAACATGGCTATATACAAGAGAATCCCCAAGCTTCTTCTAAGGGAACTTACGCGCTTATTCCCAAAACTGATCACTGGCTTTTCTCCAGGCAATAATTGGGTTCCGTAATAGATGATCCCCCAACCTGCAAATCGATGCCAGGTCTTTGCCATGAATAGTTTTATCCCCGTTTTATGACCGTGGAGCCAGATATCGACATAAACCGGGAAATGACTCAGAATGATCGCTAGAAAAGTCAACAACGCGAACAGTAAAACGATATTCCAAGGATTGTTGAACATATCCACAATTAGCGTTCCTCCTTGCGGCATGGCCGTAAGTAAGAGGTAAACAATAGCAATAAAGAGTATACTTAGAATAGAGGTTTGAAAGAACCGGAACCACGAACGGAAGTCTGTAAAAACATATCGTTTTAAGGCCCAATAGAGAAAGAGTCCTATAGTAAGCCCGTAGGCCGCAAACTTAGCATCGGAAAAGAAGGAAGCCCATCCCTTCCAGTAAAAAAGATAAGAAAAGCCTTCAATGACATCAAAAACGTAGGCAAAGAAAACTACGATGGTAAATACGTGGATCAGACCAAATTTGCGGGTTCTGAGGTCACTGCTTTTAATACCGTTCATCTTCATCACTATATTGACCAGCAGTGATAGAAAGACCAAAGCCCAGATAAAATCGACAATAAAAAAGGCGCGATACCACAGGAGTTTACCGTTGTTGACGATGTATTTGGTGATCAGATCAAAATTCTCAAATTTGCCGTGTTGCGGTGCGGCGATATAATCGTTGAGTCTAAATTTTGCTGTACAGAAGAGCAGGATCAGTGAAAGCAATATCCACAGAATGACTAGCGGATTGAGCCCTTTAAGAAACCATTTTTGCATAGTATAAAATTATGCGGGGAGGGACATTCAGAAAGCTTAGCTCAAGGTACAAAAAAAATGAGACGCCTATAGATTCACCTTAAGTACGGTCTGTTCTTTTCCTAGATCTTCAAGACGAACCAATTGAACTTCCTGCTTTTGGTTTGGCGTTCCAAAATCATAAATAACCGTGACCTTCAAATAAGTCGGCAAAGCGTTATCTCCAGTGATCTTGCCTTTATAGTTGACATTGAACAACCACTCGCCCACGTCCTGATTGGTCATAAAGAATTCTTCCAACCCATAACCTAAAGATTGCTCGTCCGCCCAGCGGAAGGCATCGGAGGTTTGATCGTGTTTCCAAGTAAAGAAACGATTCTGCGGATTCACGATCTGCAAGTCAAAGGCGGCATCATAATCGCTCCATTCAAAGATCACTCGTGCTCTAAGGGTTACATTACTCTTGAAAAAGTCGCGTACTCCGCTAAGATCAAAATTGCGTCTGTGGCGGAACAAAAGATTCTTATATTCTTTTACGTAAGTGGTTTGCAAATTCCCCAACTGACCGTTTTGCGCTAAGGTTTTGTTGTCAATGGCTTTGTAAATTTCTAAAGCTTCTTTAGGCATTCCCGCAGCTTCTTGCGCTAAAGCCAAGTTGCGGTAATTCTGAATCTGTTCTGGCCAAGCCTCAACAAGTTCCTGATAGATACTTACAGCTTCATTAAAGAGACCCAAGTTCTCATATTGATAGGCCGTAGCACGTAACTCACTGGCCGTTTTTGCAACCAGTTTCGCGTTGGATAAAACTCTAGAGACGAGTACTGCATTGTTCCAATCTTTGAAATAACTTGCAGCATCAATAAAGAAGGAAGAATTGCGTCCATAACGCTGTCGCTGCTCTAAATAAATGTTATAAGCCTCATCAATATCTTTGGCGCGTTGCAGCGCTTTCATATAAGGCGTGTCTGGCAAAGCAGCCATATCTTCCGCAGATCCGGTATAAGTCGCTGTGGTTCCCAAAGGAATGGCGCTATCACGAGTGGTGGCTTTACTTACTGCAGCCGTTTTAGTGGTCACCAAGATCACTCCGTTTCTTCCTAGAGTTCCATATTTATTGGTTGCGGCAAGGCCTTTCAATACCGTAATGTCTGCAATGTTTGCCGGATCTAACAAACCGCCTTGACCAAAGATGGAACGGTCGTTTAGTGTTCCAATTCCATTGTTCCCTGTCGTAACACCGCTCAAAGCGCCAGGACTGCTTTCAATGGGCACGCCATCTACTACAATGAGCCCTGTTTGGTCCAATAAGATACTCATATTGTTTCCACGAGAGAGGAACTGAGAGATGTCTTGATCGTTCTTAAGGTTGATGTTAGAAAACTGCCCTTGAATGGCCGTCTCAAGATTTATATCCTGATCACTGATGGCTTCGTCTGTAATAGTTTCTACAGAATAACCCAAGCGCTTTTTAGCTACACGCATATTGCCTGTGTTGACCTCATCCTCGTTAGACTCTAGAGTGGCCGTCAGTATAACTTCATCCAAAACCTCGCTCCCAGCGATCATTTGGACGTTCTTTTTGCCGTCTTCGGGTACGCGCGTCAAAAGACTGTTCTTACCGACATAGGTAAACTCTAAGATTCCATTGATCTTAGCATTTAAGCTGTAATTCCCTGAGGCATCGGTTAGGGTACGCGCTCCAGTCTCACGATTAAAAACCGACACTCCTTCTAAAGCGCCATTTCCATCTGCTACAGTTCCACTAACGGTGATGATGCCGTCTCCTGAGGGAACTTCCTTAGTGGTAGCGAAAACATTGAAAAAAGTCCCTCCTGTGCGCAGTGCAAGGCCCTCCAAGCCTTTTTGATTGGAATTGGTCACACTGCAGATCACATTGATCTTATGCTTAAAATTTGACGGGAATGATTGAAGGTCTGCGCGTCCGTTGGTCACCAAGATCACGTCAGAATTAACTCCATCAAATAGGTTATCATAATTACCTGCACCGTCGTAAATGCTCTGTTCCAGTTCCCGACGCAAACCGGTCCAATTTCCTCCTGTAATCGTATAGTTTCCTTCTTGGATGACGGTATTACTAAAGGCTATATAGCGCACCTTAATCTCTGGGTTTTGATTGAAATAAGAGTCCAAGAACTGCAGTTCTGCCGCAAAGTCCTTGTCTTGCATATCATAGGAAGTATCGTATAGGAGTGTAAGTTCTCCAGCAGTGTCTTGAGCTGGAGCATAGGCCAAACATAATAACGTAAGGGTAAAGAGGAGAACAAGTCTTTTCATATCAATAATGGTTAGTTAGTCCAAGCGGATTAAATGGTACCAGTCCCCTAAAGATAATTGATATTCTCTTTAGTTACCACAGTCTTCCGCTTAAGTTCAAAAAAACAAAGGATATCGCAAAAGCTCGTTAAACCCGTTAAAGGCTTACCCACAAATCAGTAACTAAAGGCATAAAAAAAAGGGCTCAAGGCCCTTTTTTTTTAGTTATTTCTGTTTCGACGTTTTTTCTTCTTTTTCTTCTTTTTGTCACCGAAGTGCAATTCTCCAAAACGCGCCACCTGCTCTTCTGTAAGCACAGTGACCAGATTGCCAGAAAGCTTCTCGTCTAGTTTTTTATAGGATTGTTGTTTGACATCATAGGTGATGCTCTCATCAGCCATAATGCCCATTTTCTCCTTTTCGTATTCTACAATGTAGTTTTTGACTACTGCCTTTTCAAAAGCATCTAGTTCAAACTCCGTTTCATAGAGGTCCATCTTCTCATCAATATCCTCTAAGGTGTCTTCAATGGCGATGGCACCTTGGTCCCTTGGAAGTGGTGGCGGTACATATCCGCGTTGTCCACGTTGGATCTGTCCGAGGTTTTGAGCGGCGGCAGTACCTAACGATCCGAAGATCAAAATAGTGATAAGGAGTAAATTCTTCAACTTCATCAGTCTAACTTTTAGAGTACAAATATCTTAAATTTCACTCAGAAAAGTCAAAAACCATACCAAGGATTAACTTTTCTTAGGATAATTCTGCAGTAAAGACAAGATCTCATTGCGACGGATCTTACCCGTTTCCGTGTATCTGAATTTAGAAACGCCGTAAATCTTTTTAGGGCGAGAGTATTTGGGAAGGCCATCAAACAGATCTTTATGGACCCCTGAGGCTCGGCCGTCTGGAGAAGGACTCTCTACCACTAGCACTACGCGTTGTCCCAAAACTGGGTCTGGCTCCGCAGCGACAAAGAAAGGCACATCCAATTGTTCCTCTAAGGCCGATTCCACTTGTTCTGGATAGATCTTTATCCCTCCGGAGTTGATCACGTTATCAATACGCCCCAACCATTTAAACTCGGTTTCACTGATCAAATCCACCAAATCATTGGTCACCACAGGAACCGAGGAAATACCCGGAGCCTCTATAACCAAACAGCCACGAGCATCTAAGGAAAGACTAACTCCAGAAACCGTTTTATAATTCTCAGAGGCAGCTGCTCCATTCAATCTTCTAAGCGCAATATGACTAACCGTCTCGGTCATGCCATAAGAAACATAGGCTTTGGTGGCAACGCCTTGAAGGGCTTGCTCTAATTGATTTGAAACCATCCCTCCGCCTATAAGCAAGGTCCCCACCTTTTCCAAGGCAGTGATAGAATGCATGGCTTGGGCTGGAACCATGGCCACAAAGTCATAGGCCGAATCATACTCCGTCAATGCTTCCATAGAGGGCGCAACTACGTGTAAATGCCATCCTAAGGTCAAGGCCCGGACAATCATCATTTTCCCAGCAATATAATCTGAAGACAAACAGAGTAAAGCCTCTGTCTTTGGACCTAGTTCTAAAGCCTCACCAGTGGTCTTAGCGCTGTGAATCATTGCCGCCTTGGACAGCTTCACAGGCTTGGGCGTTCCAGTGGAACCAGAAGTTGTGGCAATGATATGATCTTCACTATTTCCCCACTCACTTAAGAAACTGGCTAAGGCCATTTCATGGGCTGCTCCTTGCTGCTTTAACACAGCGGTAAACTCTAAGAGATCCTGAGGACTCTCGTAGCTCAGACCGTTGAGTTTAAAATCAGGATGCACAACCATGTTTTAGGGGGAATACTGTTTTAAAGGAATTCTAGTGGATCGCGTTCGGGAGGTGGTGGCACCTTTCCAAAAAGTCTTTCTGACCAATTTTTCCATTTATAACGGAAGGCCATTATAGCGATGAATATCGGGTAGATCACCAATACAGGGACCAGCACGTCAAATCCTGCAGCAGGCTCTGATACATCTAAGAAAACTGAATTGGTCTTAATCACGGTCCAATCCGCAGTTACTAGTAAGGCCGCAATTAAATTGTTGCCGGCATGGAAACCTAAGGCGAGTTCCATCCCTTCATCCATCAGGGTGATGATACCTAAGAACAAACCTGTCCCGATGTAGTACACCATAACTATGTTTCCGAGTTTATCTACCTCCGGATTGAAATAGTGCAGCATTCCAAAAACAAAGGAGGTAATCAAGAGTGGCAACCAGCGATTTCTACTCATAACGCCTATTCCCTGCATGAGGTAGCCTCTAAATAAGTACTCCTCCATACTTGTTTGTAAGGGTATAAAGATCACGGCGATTAAAGCCAAGATGGCAAAAAGCTTCGCGTCAAACTGCAGTACGTAATCGTCTGGATTGCCGTAATAGTCTAAAACTGTTAGAACTGTAGTTGTCACTCCAATGAGTAAGAAGCCGAACCAAAATCGGCCCCAATCTATCTTCTTGCGGGCAGTAGTTAAACTGGTAATGCTTTGTTTATGAACGTATTTCACCCAAAGAAATAAGGCCAAAAGCCCTACTGCAAAGCCTAAGAGCATAAAAAAGAAGGTGCTGTTGGAATCCAAAATATTGAGCATGTCGGTCTCGTCTGTGAGTTCCAGCATGCTTCCGCCTTCCGCGGATTGTTTCATAAAAATGGCAACAACAAAAGGGATAGAACCCAATTGAGTTCCGATAAATACCATGACCACCCCTAAAAGGTAGCGCCACGGTTGGTAAAGTGATTTATACGCCTGTGCGATATACATGACTTATAAAGGCTTTAGATTCAACATGTTCAAATTCCAGGTTCCGGTTTGACTGTATCTGATAAAACCAGATTCCACCACCAATGGGGATTCTGTGTTGTTGGTATACAGGCTGCCCGTTCCCAGACCTTGGGGCAAGATAGTTCTTTTTGAAAAGGTATATTGACAAATTGCGTTTAAACCGATATTGCTTTCTAAGGCGGAAGTGATCCACCAGGGAATGTCATGCTTTGCTGCAGCAGCGATCCACCCGTCTGTGGCCGCAAAACCACCCAGCAGACTCGGTTTAAAGATCAAATATTGTGGTTTGATGATCTCGAGCATTCGCTCTTGTTTTGCCGCATCATGCATCCCTATGAGTTCTTCATCCAAAGCGATCGGTAGCGGAGTGTGCTCGCAAATGGCTGCCATGGCCTCCCATTGTTTAGGCTTTATGGGTTGTTCGATGGAGTGCAGTTCAAATTCCACCAGTCGGTGCAATTTATCCAAGGCCTGTTCAGGAGTAAAGGCACCGTTAGCATCAACGCGCAATTCAATAGTCTTCGCATCAAAGCGATCTCTAATGTGTTTGAGAATATTGAGCTCTTGCTGAAAATCAATAGCGCCGATCTTCATTTTAATACAGTCAAAACCAGCCTCTAATTTCTCTTCGATCTGCGCGGTCATGAATTCCGGGCTACCCATCCAAATAAGTCCATTTATGGGAATAGGTGTTTCTTTTTGTGTAAAATCCGAAGGGAAGAGTTCATAAGGATTATCACTGCGGAGCGACGCCAATGCGATCTCTAAGCCAAACCGGATGGACGGAAATTCTACCAGCTCAGCCATTAGATAACTCAGATCTTCATTAATGTTTTTGCAAAGCCAATCCAGCTTAGTTTCATAGTCAGGGCGGTCATCTATACTTAAGCCACGAAGCAATGCGCATTCACCGATGCCCCAACGCTCCCCGTCTTTAAGCTGAAGAAAATAGGATTGCTTTTGGGTCAATATCCCTCGAGAAGTCCCGCTAGGCCTTTTAAAATCTAAAATGTAGGATTGATAACTGGCTTTCATTTAAACAGTCAATGATCCGCCAATCGGTAAGAGTTCCAGTTGCTTATTCGCTGCCGCAAAGGCATCACGAGCTGCTTGCTGATCGATCTCGATATAACCAAAGGTATCGTAATGCACGCCCAAGACACGGTCACACTGCACAAAGTCACTGGCGTGCACAGCATCGTGATAACCCATGGTAAAGTTATCCCCTATTGGAAAAATGGCTAAGTCTAGTTTGTATTCCATTGGGATGAGCTTCATGTCCATAGTCAAGGCAGTATCGCCGGCTACATAAATGGTCTTGCCATCAACCTCAATGACAAAACCTCCGGGCTCGCCTCCGTAAGTACCATCTGCAAATCCACTGGTATGCACAGCAGCAACATACTTGACACGACCAAAATCAAAACTCCAATGTCCGCCGTGATTCATAGGGTGAACAGGAATGTCTTTTGCACCGTAGTGCATGGCAATTTCATAATTCGATACAATAGTAGCTCCCGTGCGATTGGCCAAGGCCTCAGCATCTAAAACGTGGTCTTGGTGGGCGTGAGTAAGCAGAATAAAATCTGCTTCTATGGAATCGAGAATGGATTTGTCTTCAATGAGTGGATTTCCATTAATAAAGGGATCTATCACGATGTTGTGCGAACTGGTCTTTATTACCAAGGTGTTGTGCCCCAAATATTGAATTTGCATGCTGGCTGTTGTTTTGACCTAAAGATACGCACTCTTGGCTTAGGAAACCAAGTGGGAGATCAGTAAAAGCAGTGCGTATAAAAAGGTGGAAAGTGCGACTACTTTTAACTGTGGATCGAGTTTTTTATGATCGGCTGTATTTCTTACAGCAACTAGATGTTTATTGAGCAAAACCACAGCAACAAAGGGCAATAAACTCCAATAACTTAACTGCTCCCAATTGAGGTAAATTGCCACCACAGCAGCAAGACTTCCGCCCAAAATCAAAAAGGTGTGATAGTTTAAACTACCGCTTTTACCCAGTTTTACAGCTAAGGTATTCTTGCCTACTTTGGCGTCGCTCTCGCGATCTCGCATATTGTTGAGATTCAATACTGCAGCGCTCCAAAGCCCTATTGCAATAGCAGGTAAGAAGGCGTAAGTGTCCAATTGTTTGGCATAAAGAAAATAACCCCCAACCACACTCACCAATCCAAAGAATAAAAAAACAAAAACATCGCCCAGACCTCGATATCCATAGGCAGAATCTCCTACTGTGTATTTAACAGCGGCGATAATTGCCGCTACACCTAAGACCAAAAACACAATGCCATAAAGCAGTTGCTCCAACCCAAAGGCACGATAAATCAAGCCTACGGCCAAGGCCAAGGTAATCAAAGCGGTGATGAGCATTCCCTTTTTAAGAGCTGCAGCAGTGAGCGCTCCACTTTGCATGGCGCGCATGGGTCCTACCCGATCTTCATTGTCGGTTCCTTTTACGCCGTCTCCGTAGTCATTGGCAAAATTAGAAAGTACCTGAAACCCAATTGCGGTAAAGAGTGAACCGAGAAAAATAATGGGATCAAATAGATCAGCTCTTATCGCCAAACCAGCCGCTGCAATAATGCCCGCAACTGAAAGCGGCAAGGTGCGCAAGCGCGCAGCACTGATCCAAGCTTTGGTGGTAGTCATAAGGTGTTTTTGCAAAAATACGGTAAAAAAAATCCGCCCCACACTTTCGTGATGAGGCGAATTCAATAAACAGCAGATTTGGTAAAACTAGTTCTTAAGCAAACGCTGTATCTGTCCGTTTTGATCTTGGATTAGGTAAACGCCAGTCTGTAAGCCAGAAGCATCAAAGTATGCCTGTTGCTTAAGTTGTACGATCAATCTTCCTTGAATGTCGTAAATGGTGTAATCTCCAGGGGTGCTAAAGAAAACCGTGCTGGTTGTAGGATTTGGATGGATGGTGAATTTATCGTCAGCAGTTTGGAACTCGTCCACACTCAAAACATTATCTAGAGACCAAATGCTCAAAGTAGCGCTCTCCTCGTTAGAGATCACTAAATGTGCAATACCCGTAGGGCTTTGCTCACCGGAAACATAAACCACACCTTCTGGTGCTAAATCACCAGATTCATCATCTCCGGGTACAGCTCCACGAGAGTTATTGTACTCAATGAATACCGGGTTGTTAGGGTCTGTAATGTCATAAGTCATAAAACCTCCAATTCGCTCCAATAGAACAAAGGCGTAAAAAGAAGTTCCGATCTCTGCAACAACTACACCTTCTGGTTCAGGCCCTTTATTGTCTGAACGGTTCTTGAAGTTGTTATTGCTGTTGCTAGCATTAAAGATTCCTCCGTATACTGGATCTGCCGCAGTGATCACTTCAAAGTCGTTTCCGCTGTCAAAGACCTGTGCTCCAGTGTTTGCATTGTAAATACTGAAAGAACGCGCTCCGTAAACGTGAATCTCTTCAAATTCTCCGTCTCCGTCTGTATCTCCAGAGGCGTTAGAAACATTGATCTCTGCCAAATTAGATTCTAGCTCTAAAATGTCAATATCACTAAATACTGCTGGATCTAAAGTGTATTCGTCATCGTCTATCTTGAATTCTTCTTCGTAAGTATCATACTCACGTGCATCACCTTCATTGGCGGTAACGATATACCCTGTTCCTCCTACTTCATAGAAATCGATGGCATCTGGCATATACATTCCAAAAATTGGCCAACTCGCATTGAATACAAAATCGGTCTCGTCAGAAACGTCCAAAGAGTTTTGAGGCAAACTGTGATCTTTCAATCCGAAGCTAAATAGATCCGTCACCGTATTTGTGTTCAAATCAACAACAGCATAGGCATTGTTCTCTTGACACACCACATAAGCGGTCTGGCTGTCGTTAGCAACGGTAATGTACTCTGGCTCTAAATCTTGAGAAGCATTAGCTCCAGGGCCGTAAATACGAATGTTGGCTGCATTTAAAGCCGCTTCCGTACCGTCAAAAGCGTTGAAGTCAATAATCGCCACATCTGAATCATCAATAGATCCAAGACCTCCGGTAACATCAATCACAGCAATGCTCCCTTCTGGGTCAATGGAGTAATCATCATTGGGCTCTCCTTCATTAGCTACCAAAACTTTGGTTCCGTCAGGGGTAAAGGTCAACATATCAGGCAGGGCTCCAACAGTTACTGTAGATTGAGAACCTCCATCTGTGTCCATAAATAATACCACTCCTGGATCTGTGGCAGGATCGGCAGCAATGGCTGCAGCGACTATTCCGTTGTTTACCGCTACGGACTGAACGCCGTCGCCAAAACCAGATACATCAACAGTGGTAATTGAGGAAATATTTGAGGGATCACTAAAATCTAGGATCTCTACACTGTTGGAATTGGTTACAAATAAGCGCTGCGTATCTGGATCATAAGCAGTGATCTCTGCAGTTCCAGATCCGTCAACCAAATAACTGTCCACAAAGTTGATGTCCAAAACAGCAGGGTCCGCACTAGGAACCACGGTGTCGTCATCTAAAATGTAGATCGCGGTTAGGTCATCCTCATCTATAGAAACTCCTAATGGATTTTGCAATTCTAGCACAAAAAACACATCACTTCCGTCATCCGTATTATTGATAATTGGAATGTTGAGTGCTTGCGGAGCTGAAATCCCTGAAGGAAAGGTTACAGTTTGAGTGGCAGCATAAGTAAAATCAGCTCCTTCTGCAGCAGTTCCACCAGAAACCAATACTACATCCACAGTCACATCAGCAGCAGGTGCTTCTGCAATTGCTACTTCTACTTCAATGCTTCCACCGTCTTCCGGAACTGAATTAAAAGGCAAGGTAAAACTTGCTGCTGGAGGAACTTCCTCGCCAGTAAAGACCACATTGTCCATATAAACCGCTTCTGAAGAAGAGTTGGTGCGAACTTCAAAGACCAACTCAGCTTGAGCGTTGTCTGGCAAACTAACACTTAAGTTTTGCCAAGCGCCTTCAATGGCTAAGTCATTAATGTCAGAACCTGTAGTATCTAAAAGATCGTACTCGGTACCGTCTGTCATATCAACCACATAAACTCGGATACGGTCAGAACCGCTTTCATTCAGAGTTCCATCGCCTTCATAACCGGTGCTGTTAATAAATAGGTCCAAGGACACTTCATTGTTGGTGAATCCACCCATGTCTACAAGATCAAAAGTGGTGATCATGTTTCCGTCGGAATCAGAGATCTGGTAGCCTTGAGTCCCGTCGGTGTAAGCACCTACAGCTCCTGTAAAATCAGTTACACCCACAAAGTCACCATCTGTAAGGCCAGAACCTGGAGTGTCGTAAGGTTCGTAAACGGCGTCAAAACCGAGTTCAGTAGCTGCCGCTACATAGTCCACTAAGGGCTCTCCCGCATTGTTCACAAGATCATGAGCCACAGCAGCATCACCGGTATCTGTATATGAACCGCCAACAGCGGCAGGCTCTTCAAAACTGGTACCGGCAATAACAGTACCTACGCCAGCATCCTGCCCGTAAGCAAAGATCCCGCCGAGTAATAATAAGGTCGTTGTAATTTTTTTCATGTCAATTTGATAAATATTGTTGGATTTAAATCAGCCTAAAATTACCGCCGTAAAGCGGCTTGAACTTTAGAAGAATATTACCCTATTGTGATTAATGGCTGGCTTACTAACAGTTTGCCAACGCTTTTTTTAAGAAATGGTAAAAACAAGGTTATCTGAATTTGCGTACCTTTAAATCGAACAACTTAACTGACTTTTATGAGCGTATCTAAAAACTACCAAACTGGTCTTTTGGTATTGCGTGTGGGTATGTCCGCCCTCATGCTCTTTCACGGAATTCCCAAACTGATGAATTTGTTTCAAGGCGATATGAGCTTTGGCGATCCCTTAGGAATAGGTTCTACCTTGAGTTTTATTCTCACGGTTTTTGCTGAGGCGATCTGTCCTATATTGATCATTCTTGGTCTCAGAACCCGTTTGGCTGCCATTCCAGTGATCATCACAATGGCCGTTGCCGCATTTATTGTTCACGGTAACGATCCGTTTGCCAATATGGAAAAGGCCTTATTATACTTGGTTGGTTTTACCGCTATTGCCTTGATGGGTGGCGGAAAGTACACCATAAAACAACTCTTTTAGTCCTTGAGCGGCCGGATATTCAAACTCTCTAAATTAGACGCGATGCGCAAAGGCAAAGTCGGGAAATACCTTTTATATGCTTTAGGCGAAATCATCTTAGTAGTAGCGGGTATTTTGATCGCTTTGGCCATCAATAACGCCAACGAGAAGAAAAAGGAGCGCGAGGAACTCTTAGCGATATTTTCTGATGTCAAGGCCGATCTGATCATAGACACCACCTTGGTGGGGCGTATTATTCCTTATTATGAAGCACGTGAAAAACTTGCCGACAGTATTGTAAAAGGACCGTTTACCCGTGAGAATTATGAGGAGTGCAATGATTGCCATTCTATAATCACCACTTACGTTCCTTTCAAGCTCAACGATAAAGGCTATGGACAGCTCCGCAGCTTCAATCAGAGTAAAGAGAATAGAGACTCTCTGGCCATTGAACTGGTACAGTTTTACAGTGGATTTATAGATGTCATTGATGAGATCTCTTCACGCGTAGAGGCCGACACCTATGAGACCTTGGAGCACTGGCGTAACACCCAACCCTGGTTTGCGGAGATATTAAGCGGAAAACTACCCGAAGAGTATCTGGAGTATATTACCAATGACCCTGAATACCGCAACCGTGTAGCCTTCTTTAATGTCATTGCTTGTAAAAATCTGCTGCCTGCTTTAAAGCAATATAAAGGGCAAGCCAAGCTCGCTTTAGAAAAAATTGACGAGCGCCTACTTCCAGAGTCTATCGAATAAAAGAAGATTAGTCGAAAATAGTGATCAGCAGTTCTTTTAAAAGATCTGCCTGACTCATATTGTGGGCTCCCACTCCTTTGCTTTTCATATCCACTTTGCGAATTCCTTTGATTATTGCGCTGACGCGTTTCATAGGATAGTTGCGTGCAGCCGTTTGGTAATCGCGAATGAAATAAGGATTCACTCCCAAAACCTTAGGCGCCGCAGACGGATCGGGCAAAGCGTGATATTTGAGTAGTTTATTGAAAAAACTGTACAGCAGCGCTACAGTCATTACCAGCGGATGGTTCTTAGGGTTCTGTGCAAAGTGATTGGCAATGTGGTAGGCCTTTTTAATATTGCGCTCTCCTATGGCTTTTTGCAACTCAAAATTGTTGAAATCCTTGCTGATCCCAATGTTTTCCTCAATGATCTCTGGACTGATCTCTGTACCCACTGGAACAATGAGCTGTAGTTTTTCCAACTCGTTATTGATCTTGGAAAGATCAGTACCAATGAATTCCACGAGCATTTGCGCCGCCTTTGGAGCTATGCTGTAGCCACGACCTTTAAGTACTCGTCGGATCCAATCTGGAACTTGATTTTCATAGAGTTTTTTACTCGTGAAGAGTTCGCCACTTTTACCGAGAGTCTTGTACAGCTTTTTGCGCTTATCTAGTGTCTTGTATTTATAACAGATCACCAGCACTGTTGTGGGCTGCGGATTCTCCGCATAGGCAGCCAACTGCTCGATAGTGCGTGAAAGGTCCTGAGCCTCTTTAACAATAACCACCTGGCGGTCTGCCATCATGGGAAAGCGTTTGGCCTGCCCCACAATATCATCAATGCTCACATCACGGCCGTAGAGGATCATTTGATTGAAGTCTCTCTGGGAAGGATCTAAGGCATTCTCTTCAATGAAATCAGCAATCTGATCGATATAATAGGCCTCCTCACCCATCAAAAAATAAATGGGTTTGAAATTACCGCTTCTAATATCGGTCACTATGCATTTTACGTCATCCATCTCAAAAAAAAACTGCACCTTTGTTCCATGCAGCCTTTGGCGTTTCCTCCATACGAGTTCCGATTCAAAAATACCAAAAATAAGCCCGGAGTATTTGATGTGATCCGAAAAAAATTTGTGGTCCTCACCCCGGAGGAATGGGTGCGTCAACACTGTGTTCATTTTTTACATCAAGAAAAGGGATACCCTTTGAGTTTGATCAATGTGGAAAAGCAACTGGAAGTGAGCGGCTTAAAGAAACGATACGATGTGGTGGTGTTTCATCCCGATGGGAAAATTAGGGTTTTGGTGGAATGTAAAGCGCCTTCTGTAGCAATCAATCAAGATACTTTTGATCAGATAGCGCGATACAATTTAGCCTTGAGTGCAGACCTACTGATGGTCACCAATGGCTTATCCCATTATTACTGTCAGCTCGACTACACCAACAGCCGATATAATTTCCTACCAGAACTGCCTTCGTATAACTAACTTTGCAAACGTGAAAGTCGCTGTAGTCATATTGAACTGGAACGGACGCCAACTGTTGGAGACCTATTTGCCTTCTGTGGTGGCGCATAGCGCTGAAGCTCACATTTACGTGGCCGACAATGCTTCCACAGACGATTCAGTGGCTTTTCTAAAGGAACAGTATCCGCAGATCACTTTAATACAAAACCCGACCAACAGCGGCTACGCTGGGGGTTACAATGAAGCCCTAAAGCAGGTAGATGAACCGCTTTGGGTACTGCTCAACAGTGATGTGGAAGTAAGTCCGAATTGGCTCGACCCTGTCATTGAGGCTTTTCAAATCAACGACCAACTCGCCGCTGCACAGCCCAAGATCTTGGATCACAGCAATCCCGACCATTTTGAATACGCTGGAGCTGCTGGTGGCTTTATTGACAAATACGGCTATCCGTATTGCCGCGGACGTATTTTTGACACCCTTGAAAAAGATGAAGGTCAATACAATTCAACCATCGATATCTTTTGGGCCACAGGTGCTTGCTTATTCATTACCAAGGAAGCTTTTAAAACTGCCGGAGGTTTTGACGAGCGCTTTTTTGCTCATATGGAGGAGATTGATCTTTGCTGGCGCTTGTTTCATTTAGGCCGAGAAGTGAAGTGCATTCCTCAGAGTTCAGTTTACCATTTAGGTGGAGGAACCTTACCCAGCATGCATCCCAAAAAGACCTATTACAACTTTAGAAACTCCCTGTACTGCCTGGCCAAAAACCTCAACGGA
Organism: Gilvibacter sp.; assembly: GCF_965601605.1. Classification (GTDB taxonomy): domain Bacteria; phylum Bacteroidota; class Bacteroidia; order Flavobacteriales; family Flavobacteriaceae; genus Gilvibacter. The sequence goes on from NZ_CBFCWJ010000012.1 coordinate 89,985, forward strand.
TTCACAGCTAAAAAGCGCATTTTTGTTCGAATGGTTCTTGACGGTGTTGCTGCCCTGCGGTTTTTGATCAAAGGGCAATTTGGTCATGTGAGCGCGATCTTTAGGGCTCACATGGACTTTTACAGAAACTACAGCGATATAACCAAAACAAAGCCAGATACTTACAACACTCAAAACTACTACGTTATTAACAGTGTAGTGTGGAAGTATTTTGTTTCTGGGCTGCGCACTTTTAGCAAGCTTTAACTACCTTTACCTAAAGTATTGTTAAGGATTTTTAGCAAAGCTGCATAACAACTAATTTTACGTAACTAAACTGAGATTTATGAAGAAAATAGCATTAATTGCCGCCATTGCCCTTACCGCGGTATCCTGTGTATCTAAAAAACAATACGCAGAACTAGAAGCCAAACAACGCAACACAGAAGATTTATTGAATTCAGCTACCGTTAAACTCAACAGCTGTCTAGAAGAAAAAGCGGGACTCACTGCCCGAGCCAATTCTTTGGAATCACAAGTTGCTTCTTTAAACGCTACTAACGGAGATCTTATCAAGCAGATCGGGGAGTTTACCACACTTACCCAACAAGGTGCTGCTAACTTGGAAAGATCATTGGAGAGCTTAAAAGAGAAGGATTTGACCATTCGCAAGCTTCAAGATGCAGTTACTCGTAGAGATTCTGTAAACCTCGCTTTGGTTCAGAGCCTTAAAGGAGTGCTTGGAAACTTGGATGATGAAGATATCGAAGTTAGTGTAGAGAAAGGTGTGGTTTACGTAAACATCTCTGACAAACTCCTATTCAAGAGTGGAAGCTATGCCATTACCGAGCGTGCCAAAGAAGTTCTCGGAAAAGTGGCTAAGGTTGTTAATAACAAACCTGATTTTGAATTCTTAGTAGAAGGTCATACGGATACTGATCCTATCAGTCGTTCTGGAGTGAAAGACAACTGGGATTTGAGTGTGCTTCGCGCAACAGCGGTAGTAAGATTACTGCAAGACGAATTCGGAGTTGATCCTAAACGCATGACTGCAGGAGGTCGTTCAGAATACATTCCGGTAGCACCGAATGATTCCCCAGAAGGAAAAGCTAGAAACCGACGTACACGTATTGTAGTACTGCCTAAGATTGATCAGTTCTACAACATGATTGAAGACGGACTTAAAGATCCTGCGATCAATAACTAGTTCGTTCAAACACAAAGCATAAACCGCGCCATCGAGCGCGGTTTTTTTATGCGAATACCTTATCTTTAAGGAAGGTCACTTTTCGAAGTAACCGCGGCTTAAAAATAACAACATGAGTGAACAAGAATTTGAAACCATCTACTCCGGAACAGAAGTTCGCGTGATCCTCCTAAAAGGATTGTTAGAGCAAGCAGGAATCGATGCCATGGTACAAAATGACTACCAAGCCGGCATCACTGCTGGATTTGGTGGCGGTACTCCAAACACTGTTAGATTGAAGGTACATCAAGATGATCTTGATAAGGCCAAAGCTATTGTGGAAGATTTTATAAACAACCAACAGACCGATGAAGCTTAAAACACTACTACTGCTGGCTTTGATACTTGGATGTCAAACCAGCTTTTCCCAAGACCAAACGGATCAGCTCACTAAAGTAGAAAGCATTGATGCAACGATCGCTACGCTTTACGGAGTGATCAGTGGAGAAAAAGGTGAAGCGCGTGATTGGGAGCTCTTTAAATATCTTTTTAAAGAGGAGGCTAAATTGATCTTTTCGGCCAAAACCAAGGACGGCGGTTATCAAGTCGTTTATATGAGTCCTGATGATTATATCAAACGCTCTGGGGCCTGGTTGGTAGAAAACGGCTTTTACGAAAAAGAGATCGGCAGGCAGGAAGATCGTTTTGGGACCATAGCCCAAGTTTTCAGTACCTATGAATCCTTCCGCTCCAAAAAGGACTCTGAGCCCTTTATGCGCGGCATCAATAGTATTCAATTGCAATTTGACGGCAGTCGTTGGTGGATCGTAAACATCTATTGGACGCAAGAAACGCCTGAGAATCCGATCCCAGCGGAATATATTCAAAACAGACCCTAAGGCCGTATGAGTTTGAATCGATCGCTGATTTTTGAATTGCTCCAAATTGCTTTGGCAGTTTGTTTGGCAAGCATTGGACTTAAAGCATTTTTATTACCCAATGGCTTTTTAGATGGTGGCGTAACAGGTATTGCCATTTTAGTTTCTGAGCTGTTTCAGGTAGAGCTCTCCTACACCCTACCCATCATTACCATACCGTTCTTTGTCATTGGCTGGTTCACTGTAGCGCGCAAGATCTTGATCAAATCAATCTTTTCTGTGCTGCTTTTAGCCGTAGTGATTCACTTTGAGAATTTTCAATCCATCACGGATGACAAACTAATCATCTCCATTTTTGGCGGTCTCTTTTTAGGCGCCGGAATTGGCTTAGCCATTAAAAACGGTTCCGTTTTGGACGGTTCGGAGATCTTTGGAATCTATATCAATGAAAAATGGGGCCTCAGTATTGGACGGGTAATTTTGGTGTTCAATATTGTCCTATTTGGAATCACAGCTTTCCTGCTTTCTGTGGAGGTGGCCCTCTACTCTATTTTGACCTATATCGTTACCGCCAAGGCCATAGACTATACCATAGAAGGATTTGAGGATCATGTAGGACTGATGATTGTCTCTGAACATCCAGAAATTCTAAGAGAAGCTTTCACAGAAAAGATCGGTATTGGGATGACTGTCTATAAAGGCACCAAAGGTGTGGGGAGTCGCGGTGAAAAAGATGACGTAGAGATTATTCATTCGGTGATCAATCGTATTGACATTCGGCGCGTACAGCGTTTAATTGATAGTTTGGATCCCAATGCCTTTGTCATTGAGTTCGATGTAAACAACGTCCGCGGAGGCATATTGAGAAAATATCTGAGTCGGGATCCCTCCAAAAAATCAAACTAAAGATTATGAGAAATATACTTTTGGCAGTAGGTTTTATGCTGAGTTCACTCAGTCTGCAAGGGCAAGAGCTCATTGGAGCCTGGGAATATTATGGAACTACTCCCCAAGGGCAAGAAGTAAGACAGGTGGTCATTTTTGCCGATGGCTTTCAAGTGCTGACCATATACGATGCCAAGTCAGGTACGTTTATTCACACCAATGGTGGATTGTGGAGTAAAAAAGGAAACACCCTAACAGAAACGGTGGAATTCAATTCGGACAATCCAGAAGCGGTTGGAAACTCCATCAGTTTTGACATCCGTTTAACTGATAAAGAATTGCAGATCGTAGGTGATGATCGGGTTTTTACGCGCGTAGATGACGGAAGTCCGGGAGCGCTAAATGGAGCTTGGCTGATGTCTGGACGCAAGCGCAACGGAGAAATGCAAGAGCGGGACACCTCACGACCGAGAAAAACCATGAAGATTCTTTCTGGGACGCGTTTTCAATGGATCGCTTACAACACAGAGACCAAACAGTTCATGGCTACCGGTGGCGGCAGCTATACTACCGTTGATGGTAAATACACAGAAAATATTGAGTTCTTTTCCAGAGACGTATCCCGTGTGGGAGCCGCTTTGGAATTTGACTTTAAACTCGTAGACGGCCACTGGCACCATTCAGGGTTCTCTAGTAAAGGCGACCCACTATACGAGGTTTGGAGTGAGCGCAGTCCGCAGTAAAAAATTTAGCTATGAAAAAGACAATAGTACTGCTCTTACTTTTGACTCCGCTCTGGGGTTGCCAAGGGCAAACAGAGAAACAAGAAGGTCCATATACCTTTAAATCCGGTGACCGCAACGGGACCGGTAAATGGTATATGGGACGCGAGATTGCCTTTGTGATGGGCTTTCAAGGCATGGGTTGGCTGGAACGTCCGGAACGTGAAAAGGAAGAGAATGTCTCCGCGCTTATTGCCAATATGGAGATCGGCCCGGATGATGATATTGCAGATATAGGTGCTGGTTCTGGTTACCACGTTTTTAGAATGGCACCCTTAGCCAGTCAGGGAACGGTTTATGGCGTAGACATTCAAAATGAAATGTTGGCGGCCATGGAATACCGTATTGAAGCCCTTGAGGTAGATAACGTCACTTTGATCAAGTCCACAGAGAAGACCGCGAATCTTCCTAAAAACTCAGTAGATAAGGTGTTAATCGTAGATGTGTATCACGAATTCAGCTTTCCTGTAGAGATGATGGCCTCCATTTATGAGGCTATGCGCCCTGACGCTAAATTATATTTAATCGAGTACCGCGGAGAAGACCCAACTGTACCTATCAAAGAGACCCATAAAATGACGGAGGCTCAAGCGGTAAAAGAAATGGTAGCCGCAGGCTTTAAGTTGGTTGAGAATATAGGAAACTTGCCTTGGCAGCATTGTATGGTCTTTGCCAAGGCGAATTAAGAGGCTTTTATAAAAGAATTGTGATATTGTTGGCAATCAGAGCTGTAGATCGCAACTATCTTTAAACAAAACTTCAATCATGAAACTAAAAATTACACTAATCGCCTTATTTGGATTTATGCTCAACGCAACCGGCCAAGAGGCTGCCATTATAGATTTGGATCCAAATCAAAGCATGTCTATTACCGGGAAAGGCCCAGGACAAGATGCAACTATTAACCCTTATGTCTATGAAGACAGCATTATAGTGGTGTCAAATATTGGTAAAGGCGCCTTCTCTATTCGCGTTCAAAAAGAGGGCGAGATCCTTCAGGAATTTGCCGTTAAACCTGAGCAAACTCAAGAACTCATCATTTCCAAAGGTCTGGAGATCTATTTTGACACTGAAGTTATTGCAAAGGCTGCGGTATCATACAAGCCAGTCAAAAAAGAATAAATATGAACAACGACCTCTTAGTCAATGAGCGGCAAGCAGATCTGGGCAACTTTATGGTCGGGCGTCTGCTGCCTTTTCGTAAAAAACGGCAAGTAGGTCCGTTTACCTTCATTGATCATATGGGACCGGCTCAATTAGGTCCTGGCCGGTATATGGATGTAGATCAACATCCGCATATTGGCCTCAGTACCCTCACCTATCTTTTTAAAGGGCAAATAGAACACCGAGACAGCGTGGGAAGTGTTCAAGTGATCTCACCAGGAGATGTTGGCTTTATGACCTCAGGCATTGGTGTCACACATACCGAGCGCACTCCTCAAGCATTAAGAGACGGCCGCGAGTTTGATATGCACGGTTATCAGATCTGGGTAGCACTGCCACCAGAAAAAGAAACCATGGAGCCGCGCTTTGATTATTATTCAGCAGATCAAATTCCCACTTGGCAAGAAGGTCCCATACACTTTAAACTAGCAGCCGGAGAGGCTTTCGGCAGAAAAGCACCACTACAGGGCTACTCGCCTTTATTTATGGTCGATGTGTTCACCGCAGAAGAAACCACCTTGCAACTGGCTGGACAATTGCGCGGAGAAGTTGCCTTTGTGATTGTACAAGGACAGATCAATGTGGATGGACAAAAAGTAGATGCAGGACAAATGCTGATCAGCAAAACTGATGAACAATGCGAGATCTGCATGGACGCCAATACGCAGCTGCTCTTATTTGGAGGAGAACCCTTAGGGCAAGAGCACTTTTTACTGTGGAACTTTGTCTCTTCAGATAAAGAGCGCCTGGCTCAGGCCAAGTCCGACTGGGAAGCTAAAAAATTCCCTAAAGTTCCTGGAGATTCCACCTATATTCCAATTCCTCAACTCAAGCGATAAGGAATCAAGGTTTGCGCAATTTTCTTTAGTTTTGAGGGCAACTCAGAACTACTATGCGCACCAAGATTTTTACGCTACTGCTGCTCAGCTGCTTTACAATGATTACTGCTTGTAAAGAAGAAAAGCAGACTACTGTCACTACGCAGACAGACCCTACACGTTTTCCAGACACCATAAACTCCAGACTCACGGAAGCACACAAACGCATTCCAGGTTCTAAGGTTTATGCCTTGCTTCCTGAACAATTCAAGTTTGTTCGTGCACAGAATCAAATTCAAAAGGATCAGAATACTTTCATTCAAATCGTAGAAACGCCATCGGCTAAATTTGAAAATGCTAAAAAGGCCTTTAGTCGTGAGAATATAGAAGCTGGAGGGACGCAGGTTGATATTGTGCGCGACATCCGTTTTGGACCCTATGCCGGAATCTTTCTAGACGGCCCTTCTAATTTACCCACTCAACGCAAGGCGTCAATCGTTTTTGGAGACGATGACTTTGTTTGTTTGATCTTTGGAGAATATCCTAGCGATAGCCCAACGGCAAGAAATGAAGTATTGGATATCTTCAAAACAATGGTCCATGATAAGGAGCAAAACGCTGAAGATCTCTCTGGCCCCTTTTACACCTTTGATCCAAACATTACCGGTTTTAAGCCTGCCGTCCTGAGCAAACAGGTAGACATTTACAATAAAAACGGCAATCCAGAATCTGAGAAGGCTCTACCGACTTCAATGAACTTTGCTCCCATCCCTGTACTTCCGGTAGAAGCACAAGAAAAGTATTTTGAGCAATTGGTTGAAGAAAGTCAACAAGGACAACTAAAGATCACAGCTACTCCTACCAAACAAATTGTCATCAACGGTATGCCGGCAACGGTGCTAGAGACTACAGTGGTCTCCGGAGATAGAAGTGGTGTTTTTTACGCGGCCATTCTCAACGGAGCCAATAGCGCCTTAGTATTTATTTCTAGCGCCTTTGATGACCCTTTGCAACGACTGCCACAATACAAGGCAACTTTAGAATCCGTACGATTTAATTAATCCTTCAGCATTCTAAAAACAAAGACATATCGCAACCAGTTCAAGCCGCTTCTGGTGTTCTTTTTACTGTTTGTATTTGGCCGCGTCTCTGCTCAAGAAGCTGACAGTCTTTATATCAAATCCTATGTGGATAAGATCATCCTAAAACTCAATCTGGATACGCAGAATGAGGATTTTCAGGTCCTTGACCGCGTGCAGCCCGATCTTTTTTTAAGCACCAACAGCAGTTTGCGAGTCGCACTTTCTTTGGACTATGAATTCTTAGGATTTAGCGTTGGATTTGCCCCGCGCTTTTTTAACTCCAATAAAGACGACAAGCGCAAAGGAGCAAGTGATCTCACAGATTTTAGTTTTCGATTCTTTTTGGGCAAATGGGCTCAAGAGCTCAACTATCAAAGCAATCAAGGCTTTTACGTCGCCAATACGGGAGATTTTATTACCGATTGGGATCCAGATTCAGACCCCTTTGTGCAATTCCCAGACCTCAGGACGATCTACTGGGGCGCTTCTACGGCCTATGTTTTGAACGATAGATTCTCATTGCGGAATATTGTTTACAATACGGAATGGCAGCTCAAAAGCGCTGGAAGTTTTGTGCCGACCTTTCGCTACGGCTATCGCAGAGTTTCCGGAACTTTTGATCAAGGCAAGGAAGTGGAGAACAATTTTGAATTTGAGTTACTGGCTGCATATTATTACACTTGGGTTATTGATGAGCATTGGTTTATCTCACCGCAGCTTTCGCCCGGAATTGGAATTCAATTCAGCGAATCCACTCAGGAGTTTACTGGCATTAGAGAAACAGACACCCGCTACCCTATTGCCTTAGATGGAGGGCTTCAATTGGGTTACAGTTCTGAACGCTTCATTGCAGGTGCCTTTCTAAATTTTGAATCCACCTTTACCAATAATGGCGGTGGCAGTTCTCTTCTGAATGATCAAGTTTACGCACGAGTATTTGTAGGCATCCGATTAGATCCTCCAGAATTTATTGCCCGTCAGGCGCGCAAGATCAATGAGAAATTCGGATTATAAAAAAAGCGACCTCTTTGGGAGATCGCTTTTTGAATTTATAAGGTCTAATCCTTTATGCTAGATCAAATCGATCTGCATTCATCACTTTAGTCCAAGCAGCTACAAAGTCGTTTACAAACTTCTCAGTAGCATCATCTGTGGCATAAACCTCAGCGACGGCTCTCAACTCGGTATTTGATCCAAAGATCAGATCAGCGCGTGTTCCTGTGAATCGAACCTGTCCGGTTCTGCGGTCACGTCCTTCAAAGGTCTTCTCGTCAGCATCTGCAACACTCCAAGTATAGGTCATGTCCACCAAGTTCTTAAAGAAGTCATTGGTCAAAGCACCTACATTGTCTGTAAATACGCCGTGAGCAGATCCGTCATAGTTAGCTCCTAATACGCGCATTCCTCCAACCAAAACAGTCATCTCTGGAATTGAAAGCGCCATCAAGTTGGCTTTGTCTACAAGCAGATCTTCTGCTTTTACATCGATGTTTGGATTTACGTAGTTTCTGAACCCATCACCTAGAGGCTTCAAGTAGTTGAATTGCTCAATGTCTGTCTGCTCTTGGGTAGCGTCTCCTCGTCCTCCGTGGAAAGGAACACTCACCTCATATCCAGCATTACGAGCCGCTTCTTCAATGGCTGCGTTTCCAGCAAGTACGATCAAATCCGCCATAGAAACAGATCCGCTAAACTCGCTTTGGATCGCTTCTAAGACGCCAAGAACTTTATTCAATTCCTCCGGGCGGTTTACTGGCCAGCTGCGTTGCGGTTCCAAACGAACACGTGCTCCGTTGGCTCCTCCGCGCTTGTCGGTATCTCTGTACGTAGATGCAGAAGCCCAAGCAGTTCTCACCAATTCAGGAATGCTCAAGCCAGAAGCCAAGATCATTTTTTTCAATGAAGTCTCATCGTCCTTGCTAAGGCTGTTAGATCCAGCAGGGATCGGGTCTTGCCAAAGAAGATCTTCTGCAGGAACCTCTGGTCCTACATAGCGAACTTTAGGCCCCATATCTCGGTGCGTCAATTTGAACCAAGCACGAGCAAAAGCATCTTCAAAAGCTTTGTGATCTTCGTGGAAGCGCTTAGAAATCTCCAAATAAGATGGATCTGTCTTTAAGGCAATATCCGCAGTGGTCATCATCAAGGCTTGTTGCCCGTTCGGATCTCCAGCAGTTGGTGCCATTCTCGCTTTAGACTCGGCTGTTGGTGTCCATTGGTGGGCTCCAGCAGGACTCTTAGTAAGCTCCCAGTCGTAGTTTAACAGTACATCAAAATAATCGGCATCCCATTGCGTTGGGTTTGGCGTCCAAGCTCCTTCAATACCACTGGTAATAGTATCTTCTAAAACTCCAGACTTATAGGTGTTCTTCCAACCGGTACTCATTTCTTGCATTGTGGCTCCGTGTGGTTCAGGTCCAACATATTGTCCTGGATCCGCAGCACCATGTGCTTTACCAAAGGTGTGCCCTCCAGCAACCAAAGCAACAGTTTCTTCATCGTTCATAGCCATACGTCCAAAGGTCTCGCGTACGTCTGCAGCAGATCCCATCGGGTCTGGATTACCGTTTGGACCTTCTGGGTTTACATAGATCCAACCCATCATCACAGCCGCTAGAGGGTCCTCTAACTTACCGCCTTCATAACGATCTTCATTTGCACCCCATTCGGTTTCACTTCCCCAGTATACGTCTTGTTCTGGCTCCCAGATGTCTTCTCTACCTCCAGCAAAACCAAAAGTTGGGAAGCCCATAGATTCCAAAGCCACGTTTCCAGCAAGAATCATAAGGTCAGCCCAAGAGAGTTTATTTCCGTATTTCTTTTTGATCGGCCACAACAAAAGACGCGCCTTATCTAAGTTTCCGTTGTCTGGCCAACTGTTGATTGGTGCAAAACGCTGGTTACCCGTTCCGGCTCCACCACGTCCATCCCCTACTCGGTAGGTTCCTGCACTGTGCCAAGCCATACGGATCATCAATCCTCCGTAGTGTCCGTAATCTGCCGGCCACCAATCTTGAGAATCAGTCATTAGTTTTTCCAAGTCTTTCTTTAAGCCATCATAATCGATGCTCGCAAAAGCTTCGGCATAATTAAAATCAGGACCCATTGGGTTTGATTTTGTAGCGTGCTGACGCAGAATGTTCAGCTTTAATTCGTTAGGCCACCAGTCGCGGTTTTTAACCCCGCCACCTCCTACGGTGTTTTGTTTTCCGCTCAAGAAAGGACATTGGCTGGCGTCCATTCCATTGATATCCGGATGATCGTTATTTCCCATTTTTCGATGATTTTTGATTTTGTTTCTTCAAATTTACCATAAGCATCTCTTATTTCTTTTGGGAAGCTATCAGTAATGTTTATATCGGAATAATAGATATCCTTAAGCTGATTTTAACTGCGGAGCTGAATCGATCTAAACCACAGCATCTGTGGTAATGCAGAGTTTATCTTGCTCAAAACATCAAAAAAGAAACGAAGGTTTTTCGTACCTTAGAAGACAACCAACAATACTAAATTCCAACCGATGAAATCCTTAAAAATTTTGATTTTATGTGCACTGCTACTTCCTATCTCCGGGTACGCACAGCGCAATAAGAAAGCCAAGTCCCCGAAAATAGAAGACAGCCTGTTCCACGGCTTTGAATGGCGCAATATTGGCCCTTTTAGAGGAGGACGTTCCGTGACCAGTACTGGGGTGATTGGCGATCCCAACACCTATTATATGGGCTCTACCGGTGGTGGAGTATGGAAGACCACTGACCGCGGCATAAGCTGGAATAACGTCTCTGACGGATATTTTAAAATGGGCTCTGTGGGTGCTATTGCCGTTGCAGAGAGTGACCCGAATGTAGTGGTTGTCGGGATGGGAGAACACGCTGCTCGTGGAGTGATGACCTCCATGGGTGATGGTGTTTATATCTCCCACGACGCTGGAAAAACTTGGAAACACATCGGTTTGGAAAAGTCGCGTCATATTTCTGATGTCATTATCCATCCGCATAACCCAGATGTTATTTACGTTACCGCTCAAGGAGCACAATACGGCGCTTCAAGCGAGCGTGGTGTGTATCGCACTACTGATGGCGGTAAGAGCTGGGATCGTATTTTATATGTAGACGACCGTGTTGGAGCGGCTTCTCTGAGTATGGATATGAACAACCCGCGTATCCTTTATGCGGCGATGTGGGAACACGAACGCTATCCTTGGATCATGCAATCTGGGGGTCCAAAATCAGGATTGTATAAATCTGTGGACGGCGGTGAGACTTGGGATAAAATGAAATCAGGTCTGCCAGCGGCCTTTGGAAAAGCTGGAATTTCTGTTTCACGCGCAAACTCTGAGCGCGTCTTTGCAGTCATTGAGGCAGAAGGTACTCAAGGCGGAGTGTATCGTTCGGACAATGCGGGTAAGAGTTGGAAACAAGTCAATAAAGATCGTGTGAACATCGCACGCTCTTGGTATTATATGGAGATCTTTGCCGATCCTGTAAACGAAAATGTGGTTTATGTACTCAATGCTCCTGTTATGAAATCCATTGACGGTGGACGTAGCTTTAGCAATATTCCCGTACCCCATGGAGACAACCACCATTTGTGGATCAATCCAGCAGACAATAAGAACATGATCAATTCCAACGACGGAGGTGCCAACATCTCTTTCAACGGAGGGAAATCATGGAGCTCTCAACAAAATCAACCTACGGCGCAGTTCTATCGTGTAATTGCAGACAATCAGGTTCCTTATCACGTTTATGGAGGACAACAGGACAATTCTGCCATTGGTATTGCCAGTAGAACCAATGATGGTGGAATCGATTGGAAAGATTGGTATTCTGTGGCTGGTGGTGAAAGTGCCTTTATTGCTTTTGATCCAGACGATCCGCAAACAGTTTTTGGCGGAACTTATCAAGGGAATCTCAGCAAATGGGATCGTGATTCGCGCGCTCAAAAATCGATCAAGCAATATCCAGAACTCGGGCTGAGTATTGCACCTAAGGATGCCAAATACCGTTACAACTGGAATGCACCGATCATTACATCCCCTCATGATCGCTCGGTGATCTACCACGTGGGAAATGTAGTATTTAAGAGTACAGATCAAGGCATGAGCTGGACGGAGATCAGTCCAGATCTGACCAAAAATGAAGAAGACAAACACGGCCCTGGTGGTGGCCCCTACACTAATGAAGCAGCGGGTGGTGAAAATTACAACACCATCACTTCGCTTATGGAGTCTCAACACGAACAAGGCGTCTTGTATGCCGGAACCGATGATGGACTGCTGCACATTACCAGAAACGGCGGTCAAGACTGGAGCAATATTACGCCTCCGGGTATCAAGGATGGTATCATTAATAGTATTGATATTTCTGAACACGACCCAGCTACGGCCTATGTGGTGGTGATGCGTTATAAATCTATGGATCTGAAATCCCATGTATTTAAAACGAATAATTATGGCGCAAGTTGGACCCGCATTGTCAATGGTTTAGACGATGCTAACGGTTTTGCGCGAGTAGTACGCGCTGATAAAAAACGCAAAGGGCTCTTGTATGCGGGTACCGAAACTGGAATGTACGTCTCCTTTGACGATGGAGCGAACTGGCAACGATTTAATTTGAATTTGCCTGTTGTGGCAATCAATGACCTTTACATCCGTCAAAACGATTTGATTGCAGCGACCTCTGGACGCGCCTTTTGGATCTTGGACGATTTGAGTCCGCTACAACAACTGGATTTAAGTAATGCAAGTTTCCAGATCTTTAAACCTAAAGATACTTATCGACTGTTTGGGGGTGTTTCCAGAGCTCCGGGACAAGGTAGAAACCCGAGAATGGGAGTAACATTTGACTATTATATAGATCAAGTTGTAGACAGCTTAGACATTAAATTGGAAATCTTGCAAGACAACAAAGTGGTCCGTAGCTTCAGCAGTAGCAGACCTAAAGGATTTAAAAGCTGGCCAGGTGGACCACCTCCACCACAGGTGCTACCTAAAAAAGCAGGATACAACCGTTTTACATGGGGCTTTGATAGAGATCCTATACCTGGAGTCGACAAGGTCTTTGTCTTTGGTGGTTTGAACGGCGGTAGCGTTGCCCCTGGGATTTATACGCTACGCATGAGCTATAATGGAAAGGTAAGCGAAACACAGGCTACCATTTTGCCAAACCCAGCTGTGAAAGCAACAGCATCTGATTGGGCGGCTCAACAGCAAATGCTCAATGAAATCGAAGCAGTGGTGACCGAGATGCATGAGTCCGTGACCAAAATGCGTTCCGCCAAATCTCAGATTGCGCGTTACGCAGATTATTTAGCCGACAATGAATCCGCAGCAACCTTGATAGAAAAAGGAAAGGAGATCAGCAAGCGTATTACCCAATGGGAAGAGAATTTGATTCAAGCCAAGCAAAAGACCTTCCAAGATGTGATCAATTTCAACAACAAACTCAATGCACAGTTTAGAGTATTGGCGGGGTATATTGATCAAGATGATCCTACTTTAACTGCTGGGGCAAAGCAGCGTTTCAAGGACCTTATGGATGATTGGAAAGTCTATCAAGACGAACGCGATGCGATCATCAACAATGAAATGCAAGAGTACAATACACTCTATAAGTCTTTGGACTTGCCTGCCTTATTCTTGGATGATTAATATCCATAGAAGAGCATAAAAAAGCAGCTCATTGAGCTGCTTTTTTTGTTAGTCCCACTGTTTTAAAGTGGTACTGATTCCTTGGTATAAGGGGACGAAATTTGTACCTGAATTAGGAAGTATTGATGTATTACCCGTTCCGAAGAGCCACTGGGCACCTGATTTGGACTTGGAGCCGTAATTGTTTGGCGCGTACATACCCAAGTAGCCTTCTCCGTCTGTAGGCGTATCAGCACCTTTGATCACAAAATGGTTGAATTCGTCATCGTGTTCTGGGAAAGCCATTCCAACATCCTCAAAAGGACCGCTAAAGTTTCCTTCAGACAATTTTACCTGTACATTGTTGGAGTTGTTTACCCAGCTGTAGTATTTAAAAGCGAACAAATAGCTCCCGTCAGGCATAATTTGGTCATTTACGGTACTAATAGTCACATTACCCGCAGAAGAACTGATTGAGCTCGGGCTGATCAAATCACTATCTAAAGCTCCGCTTTTAGTAGTCATAGCCAAGTAATTCGCCAGATCGTTGTATTCGCTTTCTAAAATTGGAACCCATTCTCCCGGTTCAGCATCTAAGTAAGCGTCCCCAGAAGTGTGTAAGAAGGCCCAAATATCATCTACATTGTCAATCTCAATATCTATGCTCAAAATCTCTGTTTCTGTCCCATTACTGGCTTCAATGGTTCCGGTAATGTTTGTGCGCGATTCATAATCATAGACCAGCCAATCGGCTACGGTAAGTCCAGCAGTAGTTATGGCAAAGGCTCCCGGGACAGATTCAAAGGTTAAGGTGTAATTGACCTCACCACTAAGATCACTAGTTAAACTAGAAAGTAAGGTTCCGCTGTTGGGATACTCCGCTATAGAACGCGCAATATCATTCGTAGTTTCAAAAGGATCAGGGTCGTCGTTAGTGTCGTCGTTATTTTCAGAGCTACAGGCCATCAGCGTGAAGACCATCAGCAAGGAAAGAAAAAGTGAATTGCATTTCATGACTTAGAATTTTAGTTAATGTGTTGCCCATATTTTAAGGACAGCACAAACCTAGGGTCAAAAGCACGGAATTTCTAAAAAGGGGCATGGACAAAGCATGGACAGCCTGTAAAAAACATGGACAATAAGATCATCCTGCTCGACTACATCACCTTCTCCCAAAGAACACTCAATAGGTTGAAAATAAGATAATTAAAAACATAATCGTGACCTCTCATTTAGTTAAAATCATGAATTTACAGTGCGGATTTTCATGGACTGACACCTTAAGGGTCATGGATTGCATCTTCATTCTAACTATCTTAGACCTAACAACTAAGGCCAACATTATGAGCACAAAAAGACTAATTCTTGTCCTATTTATAGTATCCAGCGGTATAAGCTTTGGACAAAACCAAAGCCCTATTGACAGTTTACTTACTGCATACAATCAGCATAAAGAAGACACATTAAAACTCAAAACGATCAATAATCTCATCAACTATTATATGTATAGGAATACTCCGGAAGTAAAACCTTATGCAGATGAAATGCTCGCATTGGCTCGGAAGCTAAAAAACGTCAAAGGAGAATCATTGGCCTTATATCAATTGGGGGTTTACTATTACACCACTTTTGAAGCCGATTCTGCAAGTAGCTACTACAATCAAAGCTTAAAGATCGCTTTAGCAGATGAAGACGTTCCGCGCATCTCCTCGAACTATAGAGGTTTGACCATTATTGAGTTCAGCCAGGGGAATATGGCCGCGGCAGACAGTATCAATGATCTGGATCTGGCCAACAGTCTGAAATATCAAGACAGTATGGGCATTGCCTTGGCTTATGATTTTAAAGGGACGATCAATCAGAACAAAGGGTATTACGATATCGCCTTAGCCAATGTGCAAAAAGGCTTGAAATATTTTGAAGCCCTTGGAGATTCCATCCGAATTGCAGATACCTATACCCACTTAGCCACTTTAGAGAGTAATATTGGTAATACGCAAAAGGCCATAGATTACAATTTGATCGCCTTAAAGGTTTATCAAAAAGAGAACGATGTCTTCTACCAAGCCCAAGCCTTAAACGACATTGGGGTCATGTATAAGATCCTCAAGGAGTATGACAAAGCCTTGGAATATTTAAACCAAGCGGTCGATATTAGTGAAAAGGCCAAAGCCAATGAGGTCATGATCTCATCCTTTACTACCATTGGCGATGTTTATTTCGAACAAAACCAATTGGAGCGCAGCATCTCCTACTATGAAAAGTCCATTGCCTTAGGAGAAAGTCTTAATTCTAAACGGAAGGTCGCTCTGGCGCAAAACAAAATGGCAGGAGCTTATTTAGCACTACGCCAACCCAATCAGGCAATGCGCTTGGCAGAGCGTTCGCTGACCTATTCGGTGCCTAACAACACCATCTCTTTCCAAAGAGTATCCCAACGGGTAAAAAGTCAGGCTTACGAGCAACTCGGTAATTACGTGAAGGCTTTAGAACATCACAAGAACTTTAAGGTTTTGAGTGATTCCATCATCAATACGGAGACTTCAGACAATATTGAAAACCTGCGGGCGCAGTTTGATCTGGAGAAAAAAGAAGCGCGTTTGGCCTTGCAGGAACAAGAGATCATAGCACTAGACGCACAAGCAGAGTCTGATAAGTTGGCAAAATTGCTCTACGGTTTGGGCCTCGCTGCTACAGTGATCATTGGTCTTTTGGTGATCTTCGGACTCAGGCAGCGCATGCGTAAAAATAAGATCGAACGCGAAAAACAAGAAGCTATACTGCGTCAGGAAATCGAATTTAAAAAGAAGGAACTGGCCAGTCAGACCCTGCATTTGGTACAAAAGAGCACCTTTATTCAAGAGCTTAAAGAAAACTTAGAGAAGATCAAAAGCTCCCCGGAGCTCTTTAAAATTGAATTCCGAAGGCTGATCCTATTGCTTAAAAAGGAACGCGCAGAAGACAAGGATTGGGAGGTATTTAAATCTTACTTCTCAGAAGTACACAACAACTTTGATGATAAGATCAAAGAGATCAACGATTCCATTACGGAAAAAGAAATGCGTTTGGCCTCCTTTCTGCGGATGCGTCTAAGCACTAAGGAAATTGCTTCTATGCTGAATGTATTGCCAGACAGTGTGCTGAAATCAAAGTACCGACTCAAACAAAAATTGGCCTTGGACAAAGAGACTGACCTGGTAGATTTCTTAAACACCTTATAAAGCGAAAACCCCCGCTCATAAAGGATTGAGCGGAGGTTTTGCATCAACTAACTAAACAATTAACTGTGGAAATGAAACACTACTCTCCCTGACCTAGTGAGAATCCGCGTGTACCATCGAATTCATACAGGTTTTCTGTTTTGATGACATCAAAACCTTGGGCGTGCAGTTTAGACAAGAGCGCTACCACTTGCTCATAGTCTACCGGTTGATACACTGGAGTTCCATCAGTCGTGGCATCCATAGCCACAAAACGGCATCTCCAGTGATCAGTTTTATAAGTTTCTTTTAAACCTTTAGGGTACACTTTAACCCCGCGGTTGGTGATCATTTTTAATTTGAGTTTAAAGGCATCAATGGCCGTCAAAGCGTCGCCGATCTGATTCGGGTCCTCTCCTTTCCAATCGATGAATACATCAACACCAACCAATTCCTTTTTACGAGTCTTGCGCACATACTCAGGAATTTGAATGGTTCCAGCTCCTTCAGAAAGCTTACTCGCTTTTAAAGATTTTGGTGTTTCTCCCAATCGGGCAATCACAGCTTCAGCAAATTCACTGGTGTTAACCAAACGCGCTGAAGTTCCTTCGTTGTAAATATCTGCGGTGTGAATTCCCGCTTCAATAGTAGCCAAGAGTGCATTCTTAATGTTGTCAGCTACTTCGGTTTGACCCAGGTGCGCGAGCATGAGCACTGCACCGTTGATCAAGCCTGATGGGTTAGCAATTTTCTTCCCTGCGATATCTGGTGCAGAACCGTGGATGGCTTCAAACATGGCCACTTCCCTCCCAACGTTGGCAGAGCCTGCCATTCCAACAGAACCGGCGATCTCCGCAGCGATATCAGAAATGATATCTCCGTAGAGGTTGGCTGTCACAATTACGTCATACTGCTCCGGACGTGCTGCCAAACGTGCAGATCCGATATCAATGATCTGCGAATTGCTTTCAATCTGAGGGTACTCCTCAGCGATCTCTTTAAACACCCGGTGGAACAAACCGTCTGTCAACTTCATGATATTATCTTTGACCATACAGGTCACTTTTTTGCGACCGTATGCCTTAGCGTACTCAAAAGCGTATCGAATGATACGCTCACAACCCGGACGGGTGATCAGTTTTAAACACTGTACCACATCATCGGTTTGTTGGTGCTCTATACCTGCGTAAAGGTCTTCTTCATTCTCACGAATGATCACCACATCCATCTCTGGATAAGGTGTATGTATATAGGGGTGTAAGGCAGTTACCGGGCGTACATTGGCAAAAAGGCCCAAGGACTTTCTCAATGTCACATTGAGACTCTTGTAACCTTTGCCTTGTGGCGTGGTGATAGGTGCCTTAAGGATGATCTTATTGTTTTTGATAGCTTCCCAAGCTTGAGGTGAAATACCCGAAGTATTCCCAGACAAATATTGCTGCTCCCCGATCTCAATGAAATCCACGTCGATCTGGGCCCCAGCGGCCTCCATGATTTTTAGAGTTGCGTCCATAATCTCTGGACCAATACCGTCTCCTTTGGCGACTGCTACTCGTGTGCGAGTGGTTGTTTGAAGGGCAATACTGTTCTTATTTAGCAATTGATTTTGCATAGCTGTTCATTTGATTTATGCAAAGTTGAGAAATGATCTTCATTTAATTTTATTTATGTT
Source organism: Gilvibacter sp. (assembly GCF_965601605.1). GTDB lineage: Bacteria > Bacteroidota > Bacteroidia > Flavobacteriales > Flavobacteriaceae > Gilvibacter. The sequence goes on from NZ_CBFCWJ010000012.1 coordinate 108,262, forward strand.
TTTTATGAAATGAATAAGCGATGTTTATGTTTAATGGACGACTTATATTCCGCTATGATCACAAAATTTGAAGTATCTTTAAGTCAATAAATACACTACTATGAATACCACGCGCATAGGCTTAAACAGAGCTGCATCAGAAGAAACCGCTAATAAACTGAACGAACTTTTGGCCAATTATCAGGTCTTCTACATGAACTCCCGTGGGTTTCATTGGAATATTAAAGGCGATAAGTTTTTTGAGCTTCACCTCAAATTTGAAGAACTCTACAACGATTCGTTGATCAAGATCGATGAGATCGCAGAACGTATCCTCACCTTAGGTTTTGCTCCTTTACATACCTATACAGATTTTCTAAAGGTGGCAAAGATTCCTGAAGCCAAAAACGTATCAGACGGCGCAGAGGCGCTCAAGGCAGTGCTGGCCGGATATGAAGTTTTACTTCCGTTAGAACGCGAACTGCTCAGCATGTCTGGAGATTCAGAAGATGAGGGAACCAATGCTTTAATGAGCGATTACATCCGCGAACAGGAAAAATTGGTTTGGATGTATTCGGCCTACTTAAATCAATAAATCGTGACGAATCCTATCGCGAAAAATCTCGCCAATCAAATTCGTCAAGTTCATACGGGTGGTAATTGGACTGCTGTAAATATTAAAGATACGCTGGCTGATGTTGATCTTGCCTTAGCACTTAAAAAAAAGGACGGCTACAATACTATTGCCACCCTGGTGTTTCATATCAATTACTTCTACGAGGTGGTGATACCTGTAATGAAAGGAGGTCCACTCAACGGTAAGGATGCTTTGAGTTTTGATCATCCGCCTTTAAATACAGAAGCCGAATGGCAAGCTATGATCCAGAATTCTTTGCAACAAGGTGAAACCTTGGCAGCGCTTATGGAAGAATTCCCTGATGAAAAACTGGGTTCCGATTTTGTCGATCCCAAATACGGTACCTACTACCGCAACTTTTCAGGTTTGGTAGAGCATACCCATTATCATTTGGGGCAGATCGTCATGCTTAAAAAGATGCTTGCTTAGTATGCGTTTGATCAAATTTGTCACCGTAGCACTTTTAGGTATAGTATTGCTGAGTTGTGGGGAAGAAGGCCCTGTAAAACTTAGCCTGCCCGCTAATGCGGATGCGCTTATCGCGGGAGATTCTGCCAAAACTTGGATGCTGGCCAGTCGTTACAACGACGGTCACCGAATGAATATGGGAGATTGTTTTCTTCGCTACAGAATTACCTATAGACGCGACAGCCTGTTTAATGACAACAATGGAAGCAGTAGCAGTTGTGGTCCCACCTTAAAAGGGCGTTGGAAAGCCTTTCAAAATGATAACGGCAGTTTTGTAAAATGGGAAAGCGCGCAATTACCCGAACTCATGGGAATTGAAGAAGACCATAAATACTTCAGGATTATCACTCTCAATCCCGATTCCTTGGTAATTTCTTACAAACACAAGCAGTTTGGAAATAAGGAGCGAACCATCGTAGACTATATGGTTCCTGAGGGGACAGCGGTTAAGGATCGAGACTTTCACAACCGTTAATGCAAATTGCTGATTTTTAGTATATTTAAATCGCTAACTAACCAAAACTCACTCATATCTGGCTGTTGTCAGATGTTCCCCCAAACTTTGTTATTTCAAAATGATCGCGCTTCGGTTGTTTAGCAGTGTAGACTAATCAACCAATTATGAATTTGAAGAAATCTTTTCTTCTAGCTATTTCTTTGGCCTTGATCTTTCTTGCTGCCTGGGAGATATACCTTAGAAGCACCATGAAAAGTGTCATGGTGATTGACGACAATCAGCACCTTTGGGCAGTGCAACGCCATAGAGTTCAAGACCTCACTCAAGATGACGTAATTCTCACAGGCTCTTCCCGAGTCTTGTTTAACATCCAACTAGATGTTTGGGAAGAAAAAATAGGCCGCAGACCTTTACAATTGGCCAATGTAGGCTCCTCCCCACTGCCTGTATTCCACGACTTGGTTAACAATACAGATTTCAACGGCACTATACTGGTTGGAGTATCTCCGGGCTTGTTCTTCTCGACAACCTTCCCTCAGGCCATGCCCTGGGAATGGCCGCAATCACGTGTAGATCATTACCACAAGAGAACCTATGCACAACGCAGTAATCACTGGTTATCCATGCCGCTTCAAAAGTCGTTCTATTTTATCTCTGCGGAGGAAGACAGCGGTGATGACAGTGTTGATCTCAAGGCCATTATAGATCGTCAAACTTGGGGAACTCGGGCCATTGATAGCTTCCCGACTACCGGAAACTTTGGAGACATAGAAGCTGATAGAAATTTGCGAATGACCCAGCTATGCGCTACGGACACGGCAAACGCTAGAACCATTAAGAACTTTTGGGCAGCAATTATGAAAGGGGACGATACTCGTCCGCCGGATATCAATGGAACCACAAACTTCTTTTTAAAAGATCTCGAGAAATTCACCGCTCGTGGCGGGAAAATTATACTGCTTAGATCGCCTTCAACGGGACCCGTTAGAGCAAAAGAAAATGAACGCTTACCCAGAACTATTGCTTGGGATTCTTTGGTCATTAAAACCAAAGCACCTGCTTATCACTTTGAGGACTATCCGGCACTGAGTGGATTTGATTGCCCGGAATGGTCGCATCTAAGTGGACCGGACGCCGATATATTCACCGCAGCCTTGGTAGATCAAATGATCGCTGACGGCATTTTACAAACCAATAAATAAACAGCCATGTTATTCAACTCACTGACGTTCTTTGTGTTCTTGGCTGTGGTATTGGCCTTGTATTATTCGAACTTTTTAAACTGGACCAACAAAAAACGCATGTTGCTTTTGGCCAGTTATGTCTTTTACGGATTCTGGAATCCTCCCTTGGTTATCCTTTTGTGGATCTCTACGGTTGTGGATTGGACCGCTGCCAAACAATTGTTCAAACCCGACATGGCTGCTGGCAAGCGTAAAGCCTGGCTCATGCTGAGTTTGTGCGTAAATCTCGGCTTTCTGGCTTTCTTTAAATACGGAGATTTTCTTTTGGAGAACTTTGTGAGTTTGGTCAATGCCCTTGGAATGGAGTTTCAGGCTCAACCTATGGACATCATTCTTCCTATGGGAATATCGTTTTATACCTTTCAGACCATGTCGTATACCATAGACGTGTACAAAAGAGAAACTGAACCCGCTAGAACCTTTTTTGACTTTGCACTCTACGTGACTTTCTTCCCGCAACTGGTAGCAGGACCTATTGTAAGGGCTAAGAACTTGATCACCCAATTTTATGAAGAAAAACGCGCCACCGCTGAGCAGTTCTATTGGGGCGGTTTTTTATTGACCCTAGGCTTATTTCAAAAAGTCGTATTGGCAGACAGCTTGCTTTCTGGCACAGCAGATTATGTCTTTGAGCAAAAAGAACTCTTGACCACCATTGATGCATGGACAGGAACCTTGGCCTTCTCCGGACAGATCTTCTTTGACTTTGCGGGTTATTCCACCTGTGCCATAGGTATTGCCTTGATGTTGGGAATAATTCTTCCCGATAACTTCCGTTATCCCTACGCCTCAATTGGTTTTTCCGATCTATGGAGACGTTGGCACATCTCACTCTCCAGTTGGTTGAGAGATTACCTATACATTCCTCTAGGAGGGAATAGACATGGGATCACACGCATGTATGTCGCCTTAATGCTCACCATGCTCTTAGGAGGCCTCTGGCACGGAGCCGCCTGGACCTTTGTAATTTGGGGAGCACTTCACGGGCTGTATTTGGTCGTAGAACGCATCCTCAAAAAATTTATATCCATTAAGATCAATACCGCATCGGGAATTGCGTTAGCACTACTCACCTATTTCTGCGTAAATATTAGCTGGGTGTTTTTTAGGGCGAGGGAATTCAGTACTGCAAAACAGCTATTGGCTTCGATGTTCTTTATGGATGCTGAAGGAAAAGAGCTGCTCAATTACTTTGAGATCTTTAAAGTAGGAATGGTCATTTTAGGCCTTTTTGTTTGTCATTGGATCATGAGAAACAGCAGCGTTAAAGAAATGGCAAGCAAACAAAATCCGCTAGTTTTAGGGGTATTTTGGGCCGTAATGGTGTTTCTGATCTGTATCGCTCAAGGAACTGGCGAACAGTTTATTTACTTCCAATTCTAGATCTCTAGACTTCCCTTACCTTCTCTGATGAGCTCCGGCTCTCCGGAGGTTAAGTCTATAATGGTACTGGCTACATTTCCTCCGTAGCCACCGTCAATAACCAGATCTACTTGGTCCTGCCACTTTTCATAAATGAGTTCGGGATCTGTAGTGTATTCAATGATCTCGTCCTCATCGCGAATAGAAGTTGAAACGATGGGATTGCCCAATTGATCTATCAACGCCTGCGCTATCGAGTTATCAGGCACCCGAATACCCACCTCTTTCTTTTTCTTAAATGCAGCAGGCAAGTTATTCCCTGCGGGTAAGATAAATGTATAAGGACCCGGTAATGCACGTTTGAGTAATTTAAACGTACTGGTGTCAATTTGCTTTACAAAATCAGACAGGTGCGATAGGTCCTTGCACACAAAAGAGAAATTGGCCTTTTCCAACTTCACCCCTTTTATTCGAGCAACCTTTTCTAAAGCCGACTTATTATTTATATCACATCCCAAGGCGTAAACCGTGTCCGACGGATAGATCACCAAACCGCCCTGACGTATGATATCTACTGCCTGAGCGACATGCTTAGGGTTCGGGTTCTCTGGATATATCTTTAAAAAAGTGGCCATTTTCTGAGTGTTGAATTAAAGTTACAGCAAAAAAAATCAGCAGCCAACTAAAAAAAATCTTAATAAAAGTGTAATAAATTCTTAAATCAGGCGTCTTTTATTAAACAGTCCGAATTTATTTCGGCCCCTGTGGAGAAAAAAATGCGCTTGAAAAACTACATACCCTTTGTTTTAGCCCTGCTTCTTTTATGGGCATGTTCATCTGATGAGCAGACCAATGATACCCCAACAGATGACGAGGTAACCATTGAGCTTCCTCTTGAGGCCTCTGTTCAATTAGAAGTTAGTTATGGTGAAGATCCTTTACAGCGATACGATCTTTATTTACCTGCAGGACGAACTGCGCTAACCACTAAAGTGATCGTTTTAGTACACGGCGGCGGATGGGTTTCTGGTGATAAGGAGGATATGACTCCATTTATTGATCTCATTCAAACTGAACTTCCACAATACGCCATAGTTAATCTTAACTATAAACTGGCAGATCTCGAGAATCCGGCCTTCCCAAATCAATTCTTGGATGTAAAAGCAGCTTTAGCACAGATTAAAGCGCAAGCCAATGAGCTACAAATAGTACCTGAGTTTGCTTTGATAGGCACTAGCGCGGGGGCTCATCTATCCTTAATGATGGATTATGTCTATGATGATGAAGATTGGGTAAAGATGGTGTGCAGTATAGTTGGCCCAACAGATTTTACCGATCCGTTCTACAGTGACGATCCAGAATACCAAATATTCTTTAATTTCTTAGTTGATGAATCGGCTTATGCCGCTGATACCGATTATGCAGTAGCCACGTCCCCGGTGTTCCAGGTCAATTCCAATAGCGCACCGACCATCATGTTTTATGGAAATGAAGATCCATTGGTCCCTATAAGTAATGGTACCAATTTAGAAGCCGCGTTGGCTGACGCCAGTATCTCTCACAGCTTCACTATATACGATGGTGGCCACGGAGATGATTGGAGTCCAGAGAATTATGAGAATTTACAACAGCAATTGATCGCATACATACTAGAACACCTTCCGGTAAATCCGTAACATTTTAACGCATTTTTGCTTAAATGTTAATATTTTATGCATTTAAACGATTTAATATGCGTTTAATCGTCTTTATGTAGGAATAATACTATTTTAGGTCTACCTAATCTAAAGAACCTACATATGTTCAATTACAAAACCCCGATCCTGTATGTTCTTACCGCAATTTTACTTTTAACTGGGTACGCACCCATCAACTCAAGCTTCAGAGGCTATGAGGAAATCAGTTTCGCCGACATTGAAAATTCAGCAGCTTATGATGAACGATCAGTAATGTTTAGTGACATTAGTTATGGCGACAATGAACACCAACGTTACGACATTTACTTACCGATCAACAGAGATCAACGCAAGACAAAAGTCTTGATCTTGTTGCACGGTGGTAGCTGGATGCACGGCGACAAACTAAATCTAAACGACATGGTATCCGCTATGTTAGAGCGTATGCCAAACGTAGCTATCGTAAACATGAACTATACCTTAGCTAGTGCGGACAATTTTGCGTTCCCTACGCAATTCCATGACATCGGAAAGGTTATTGACCACGTTACTTCTCTTTCTGGAAGTTTTGACGTTATGCCCGAGTTTGGAATCATTGGACGCAGTTCTGGCGGACACCTTGGCCTCATGTATGACAGTGTCTTTGATACTGATGATCGAGTGAAGTTCGTAACCAGTATCGCTGGTCCAACAGACTTTACAGACCCTTACCTCAACAGAGCTGACAACTTTGAACTACTCTTTGAGCTTTTGGTTGATCCAGAAGCTTATGGAACTGATCCTTTAGAAAGTCTGAGTCCAATTTACAACATCAACATCTTTACTTCTCCCCGACTGTTGATCTATGGACAAGACGACAAGAAAGTGCCTTTAACTAATGGCGAGAACTACCTAGAAGCCCTACAGCGTGCAGGTATTGACAGTCATTTAAAAGAATTTGACGCTGGTCACTCCAATGCTTGGAATGATGAGCAATGGGACGAGGCATTTCTACAGATAGAAAAGGGTGTTAAACTATACCTAAAGTAAACGTACTTGTAAGCCACGGCTCTAAGAAAGCAGCTTCAGCTTTGCAAAGCGAAGTAAAAGCTTTTTGAGTCCGCCGTGTTCAAAACGAATCTCAGCTTTGGTGTCGCTGCCTATTCCCTCAAGTTTTAGGACTTCACCTTTACCAAATTTGATATGTTCCACTATAGACCCTACCTGAACCTCGGAATCGCTGAGATTTGTTCCGGGGTTTGAGGTGGCTCTACTCATAGGTTTTAATCGGCGTAGCTTTTCCAGTTGCTGCTGAGTTGGACCTTTGGGCGGTGCCCCTGCAGTAGGTTTACGCAAACGGAGTTTACTTTTATCAACTTCCCCAAAAATATCAGCATCGATAAGTGGTTTAAAACGATGCTCGGTAATTGGCGTCAAATACTCGAGGTATTGATCGTCAATCTCTTCAATAAAACGACTGGGCTCTGCATCGATCAGTTTTCCCCAGCGATAGCGCGATTGGGTATAGGTCAAATAGGCCTGCTTCTCTGCTCGTGTTACAGCCACATAGAACAGCCTACGCTCTTCTTCCAGTTCCGCACGGGTATTCATACTCATTCCTGAAGGAAACAACTCCTCCTCCATTCCAACAATGTATACGTATGGAAATTCTAGACCTTTGGCTAAATGTACCGTCATCAGAGAGACGCGGTCTTCATTGGTGTTGTCCTGATCCAGATCCGTAGCCAGGGCAACATCTTCCATAAATTCACTCAAAGCGCCGGTGGCGTCAGCCAGTTCCTTTTGCTCTTCCACAAAATCACGAATACCGTTGAGCAATTCCTCTACATTCTCAATCCGAGCAATCCCCTCAGGGGTTCCATCTTTTTTAAGCTCTTGTACCAAACCGGTCTTTTTAGTGACGTGTTCAGTGATCTGGAATGCGTCATACGATTCATTCAATACTTGAAAGCTTCTGATCATGGTACAGAAATCCAAAAGTTTCTGCTGCGTACCGCGATTGATCTTTAATTCCAGCTTTTCAATATTTTCCATCACTTCAAAAACCGAACGGTTGTAGTGATTGGCCGCAACGATCAATCGGTCGATAGTAGTTTGTCCAATACCTCTGGCTGGGTAATTGATCACACGTTTAAGCGATTCCTCATCCTTCGGGTTGAGGATCAAACGCAAATACGCCAAGACATCCTTGATCTCTTTGCGCTGGTAAAAACTCAATCCGCCGTAAATACGATAAGGAATATCTTTTTTGCGCAACGCATCTTCCATAGCACGAGATTGCGCATTGGTGCGGTACAGAATGGCGAAATCTCTGTTGGCCAACTGGTGCTGCATCTTTTGCTCAAAGATGGAACTGGCCACAAACCGCCCTTCGTCCCCATCGGTCATGGTGCGATTCACCATGATCTTTGGGCCATCCTCATTGGCGGTCCAAACTGTCTTTTCAAGCTTGGTTTTATTTTTATCAATAATGCTATTAGCCGCTTCTACTATGTTTTTTGTGGATCGATAGTTTTGTTCCAAACGATATACTTTGACGTCGTCGTAGTCCTTTTGGAAGTTGAGGATGTTGTTGATATTGGCCCCTCTAAAGGCATAGATACTCTGGGCATCATCTCCTACCACGCAGATGTTTTGAAAACGATCGGACAAGGCCCGAACGATCAAATACTGGCTGTGGTTGGTATCCTGGTACTCATCCACCAAAATGTATCGGAATCTATCCTGATACTTCGCCAAGACCTCCGGAAAGCGCGTCAACAACTCATTGGTGCGAAGCAGTAAATCGTCAAAATCCATGGCGCCTGCCTTAAAGCATTTGTCCACATAGGCCTTATAGATCTCACCTAAACGCGGCATTTTGGCCATGGCATCTGATTCCTGCAGCTCTGGATTCTGAAAATAGGCCTTTACAGTGATCAAACTGTTCTTATAACTACTGATGCGGTTATAAACCTGCTTGTATTTATAAATGTCCTTATCCAGTTGCATCTCTTTAATGATGCTTCGGATCACACTCTGCGAGTCTTGAGTATCGTAAATGGTGAAATTTGATGGATAACCCAACTTGTCCGCCTCAAAGCGCAAGATCTTTGCAAAGATGGAGTGAAAGGTTCCCATCCACAGATTCTTAGCCTCACTAGCACCGACAATCTTGGCAATACGCGATTTCATTTCACGAGCGGCCTTATTGGTAAAAGTCAAAGCCAAAATATTGAACGGATCAACGCCCTGTTGCATCAGGTAAGCAATGCGAAAAGTCAGTACCCGCGTCTTTCCAGACCCCGCGCCTGCAATCACAATCATAGCTCCATCCTTCTGCAGCACTGGCGCGCGCTGCGCATCATTCAATTCGTTTAAAAAGTCTTGCAAAATACTCGCTTTGGAAGTCCTAATTTCAGGAATGTGAAAATAGGCATTTCGGGACAAATTCTAAATGAGATAAGATAATATTTATAAACATAACCGCAGTAATTTATGAATGAATTAGCAGCTGCTCGATTCCTTTTTTGGAGTTCTGAGATATCCGTATATTTAAGCATCCTATCATACTAAATGAAATCGTTTTTAATCTTCTTTTTGTTCGGATTAACTCTGGCTGTAGCTCAGAATACGCGTATTGAAGGTGTTGTCATTTCAGAGTTTGGAAGCACCTATAATGTACCCAAGCTCGATATTCCTTTGGATACAACGCAAACCTTTAAAGTGCTATTTGATTTAAGCGCAGCTCCAGAAGATCCCGGACAACTCAGCGGCTATATCAACACTGTAGCCCGTTTTATCAATATGCATGTCGGGGCAGGTAAACCGCAAAACCAGTTGCAAGTAGCTGCAGTATTTCACGGAAATGCGAGTTACAGTCTTTTGCGAAATGACCTCTACAAAGAAAAATTTGGTGTAGACAATCCAAACTTGGAATTAATACAGGCATTACAGGCTGCCGATGTGGACATTATTCTCTGTGGACAGACTGCCGGACACCGAAACCTATCTGATGACCGCCGAATCCCGGGCGTCCAAATGGCACTCTCTACAATGACGGCCATGATTCAATTGCAACAACAGGGCTATACCATAATAAATTTCAATTAAAACTCAATTATTAAAACACCATCATATGCGTAGCTTAATTCTATCCCTAGTGGCTCTTGCGAGCGTTTTACCAAGCTTTTCACAGGCTAGTTTGGATGCAGATATTGCAGCCATAGAAAGCAAAGTGATCGAGTGGCGTCGTTATTTCCACGAAAATCCGGAGCTCTCCAACAGAGAGTTTAACACGGCTAAGAAAATTGCAGAACACCTCACAAGCATAGGTATGGAAGTTCAGACAGATATCGCAATAACTGGTGTGGTAGGAATTCTTAAGGGTAATCGTCCAGGAAAAGTCTTGGCGCTGCGCGCAGATATTGATGCACTTCCAGTTACTGAGCGCAATGACCTGGATTTTAAAAGTACCGTCACCACAACCTTTAGAGGCGTTGAAACTGGAGTCATGCACGCTTGTGGACACGATACGCATATCGCCATTTTAATGGGTGTAGCGGAGGTATTCGCAAAAAACAATGACTTTGCTGGCACTATTAAATTTATTTTTCAACCGGCAGAAGAAGGAGCTCCTCCTGGCGAAGAAGGCGGTGCAGAACTCATGGTAAAAGAAGGAGTCTTAAAAAATCCTGATGTAGATGCAATTTTTGGATTGCACATATCCTCCCAACAACCAGTAGGCTTAATTTCCTATAAGCCTGGAGGAATCATGGCGGCTTCACAAAGTTTTGAGATCACGGTAAAAGGAAAACAAACTCACGGTTCCCAACCTTGGGGTGGCGTGGACCCGATCATGGCAGCCGTAAAGATCATTGACGGACTGCAAACCATCATCTCTAGAGAATCTCCACTGACCCAAGAAGCGGCAGTACTCTCCATTGGGAAGATCACTGGTGGTGTACGTAGTAATATTATTCCAGAAGAAGTTCAAATTGTCGGGACCTTGAGAACCTTGGATAAAAACATGCAAGCCTTCATCAACAAACGCATGAAGGAAATGGTCCCAGCCATTGCTGCGGCTTATCGCGCGGAAGCCAGCATAGAGATCGCCACCGGCTATCCGATCACTTATAATGATCCAGCTTTAACAGCGCAGATGCTACCATCACTGAAAGAGGCGGCAGGAGCGGCTAATGTCATTGAGACCAAAGCTGTAACTGGAGCAGAAGATTTCTCTTTCTTTGCTCAGGAAGTTCCTGGCCTGTATTTCTTTTTAGGTGGAAAGGCACCTGGCAATCAACAAGCCTATCCGCATCACACACCGGACTTTCAAATTGATGAATCTGGAATGTTGTTGGGGGTTAAGACCTTTGTTCAACTCAGCATGGACTATTTGAACAATTAAAAACATGGATGCTCTTTTAGATTTTTTAGGAGGAATCCCTTGGTGGGCGTGGGTTTTAATCGTTTTGGGATTGATTGCCTTACGCGATGTTTTACAGCGCAAGCATACCATAAGCCACAACTTTCCAGTTATTGGGCATATCCGATATATGTTGGAAAGTATTGGTCCTGAATTACGGCAGTATTTAGTCGCCAACAACCGAGAAGAGCTCCCGTTTAACCGAATTGAACGGGGCTGGATCTATGCCTCGGCTAAAAAGGAGAACAATTATGAAGGCTTCGGAACCGATAGAGATATCTACGCCTATCAGCATTTGTTTATTAATAATGCGATGATCCCCTATAAAATTGGTAAAGATCATCCCAACAAAACTGACAAAAGCTTCTTGCCTTGCGCCAAGGTGATGGGAGCGTACAACAAACGCAAGCGTCCGTTCCGCCCAGGGTCAGTGATCAACATCAGCGCAATGAGCTTTGGTTCTCTCTCAGCTAAGGCCGTGGAATCGCTTAATATTGGAGCGCATAAGGCACATGCGTACCACAACACTGGAGAAGGCGGACTGTCTCCGTATCACTGTAAAGGCGCTGATGTAGTCTTCCACTTTGGGACGGGTTATTTTGGCGTTCGCAATCCTGACGGGACCTTCTCCATGGAGAAAATGAGGCAGCTGGTTGCAGACAACCCACACGTTAGAGCTATTGAGGTCAAACTCTCGCAAGGAGCCAAGCCGGGAAAAGGAGGCGTGCTTCCCGGCAAAAAGATATCCAAAGAGATCTCAGAGATCCGTGGGGTTGAAATTGGGAAAGATGTACTCTCCCCTCCTACCCACTCTGCTTTTTCTACGGTTCCCGAACTTTTAGATTTTGTAGAGGATATTGCTCAAAACACAGGCCTTCCTGTAGGCATCAAGGCTGCCATTGGGAAATTGGATCAATGGAAGGAATTGGCCCGTGAGATGAAAGAACGCGGCACAGGCCCGGACTTTATTACCATTGATGGTGGTGAAGGAGGAACCGGGGCAGCGCCTCCTAGTTTTGCAGACCACGTTTCCTTGCCTTGGATCTACGGTTTTGCAGACCTCTATAAACTCTTCCAAAATGCAGGTCTCACCGAACGCATTGTGTTTGTTGGAAGTGGAAAACTCGGCTTCCCAGCTAAAGCGGCTATGGCCTTTTCTATGGGTGTGGATGTGATCAATGTAGCCCGCGAGGCCATGATGAGTATTGGTTGTATTCAGGCGCAGATCTGTCACACCAATCGCTGTCCGAGTGGTGTGGCAACGCAGTCCAAGTGGTTACAACGCGGTATAGACGTTCCTTTAAAATCAGATCGACTGGATCAATACTTTAAAACCTTTAGAAAAGAACTTATTGAGATCACACATGCCTCAGGCTATGAGCATCCCTGCCAGTTTACCATGGAGGACGTGGAACTCAATATGGACGACAAAAATCTATCGCAAGACATGCGATCCACCTTTAAATACATCAAACAACCCGTTCCTTTTGAAGGAATGCAGTCTTTAAAAGATTGCATACATTTGGGAGGAAGCTACCAAACATCAAATTAATACTATGGAAATTGAACAGGTCTTAGGTTATGTTGCCTACTTACTGCCCGCCATTTTGGTTGGAATCGTTGCCTATTACTTTTTTAAAGGTCATACGGCCAATGAAGAAGGTCGCAGACGCTACCTCATTCAGCAAGAAGCGCAGAAGAACACTATTCCTATGCGTTTGCAAGCCTATGAGCGTCTAACCTTGTTCTTGGAGCGCATAGACCCAAACCGTCTTTTAACACGCGTTAAACCTGCTGGAAATAGCCTGGAGAACTACGAAAGTCTGTTGATTCGCAATATTGAGCAGGAATTTGATCACAACATCTCCCAGCAGATCTATGTCTCTCAGGAATGCTGGAATTTGATCAATGCCGCTAAAAATGCAACCATTCACGTGATTCGCCAAGGGGTAATGCATGAAAAAGACAGCTCTCCAGACAATTTGCGTCAGTATTTATTGACCAATTTTATGGACGATGTAACTCCATCTCAAAAGGCTTTGGCCTATATCAGAAAAGAGGTTTCTGAACTATTCTAAAACACGCTGCAAATAATCTTGCTCCTTTTGGGGTAAATCTGATTTAAAGGATTGAATGGATTGCAAAGCGATTGGGTTGTCCAATTGTCGCTTTAAGAGTTCTCGCGCCTGATTGCGGAACCTCCAGTTGGGATGTACACAAGCATTGATCATGGATTTTAAGACTTGCTCGTTGATGATCTGAATCTCCGATAAATAATTGAGCGCCAATTCACGGACCTCAAAACTATAGGTGTCTGAAGCGTACTCCATCAATTCACCTATATAGTCACGTTTTTGAGCCTCCCTGTAGTTTGGAGTCACTATAGCCAGGGTTAGCCACAGTTGTCTCACATTTTTCTCTTTAAAGCCTACGGCGGAGGCCATTCGGTCTAAATACTTCGATCTATCCTGCGGAAAACTACTCCACAAACGATAGAGCGCCAACTCTTGCGTTACATAGGAATCATCCCTCAGCAAAGCTTCAAAATCTCCTTTAATGGCCAGAGGAATATTGTCCAAACTCTGCGCCACAGCCTGACGGACCAACACATGCTCATCGGCCAAAGCTACCATATATAAAGGCAAACTAAGGTTCATCGGTTCTCCAGAAAGTTGAAAAACGGCCTCCTGCCCTAAGTATTCGTTATCACTGTTTAAAGCAGTAGCGATCTGTTTTTGTTTAGCGGATAGTTCTTGCGTACGCAAAGCTTCTAAAGATAGATAAGCAGTTATAAATTCTGACTGTGTCAAATAATCCAGCGCCCAGGCAGATTTAAAAGAAGTCTGGTCAATCCATTGCTTTCGGAATTCGGTCATGTCTTTTCCGGTCACCTCCGTAACCACGCCAAAGAAGTCGTCTAAAGTAGCGTTATCAAAAGCAAAGCGCTCCAAATAGGTCTTAATAACCCGATCAAAATCAAAGGTACCTAACAATTGATCCAACGCAATTAAAGCCCAAGTTCCTTTTTCATAAAAGGTTAGCGAGCTCGCCTTGGGATTGGACAAGGCCTCCCCTTTTCCATTATCGCTACGACTGCGCAGCTGTTCTGCGGTGTTGAAGAGTTTCCAGTAGTAATAATCATCCCCAAAAAGTTCGCGTTCCGCCAAAAGCGCATAATAACTGGCAAAGCCCTCATGCAGCCAATGATCGGCAGCAGAGACCTCTGTGACGTAGTTGCCAAACCATTGATGCGCCAACTCATGCGCATTTACATTCACATAATTCTTATCATTAAAGCCAATGCTATCCACTACAAAGGCCGTTGAAAATACCGTTGCTGTAGTGTTCTCCATTCCTGCATAGAGAAAATCACGCACCGGAACTTGTTTGTAATTCTGCCAAGGATAAGGCACGCCTATCTTTCTTTCAAAATAGTCAAAGATCTCCTTGGTATAGCGGTAGGTAGGCTCTACGTAGGCTTCGTCCCCTTTAAAATAATAATTCTCAAGAGGCACTCCAGAACTGGAGTGCAACTCTTGTTTTTCATACTTCCCAACGGCAATCATCGCTAGATAACTCGACATGGGCTGGGTCATATCAAAACCCCACTGCGTGCTTCCATTTAAAGTGTCCTTGGAAACAAGACGACCATTAGAGATTGCGGTATACTCTTCATCCTTCAGCATTACATACAAATCAAAGATGATCTTATCGGTCATATCATCTAAACTCGGCAACCAGTGACTGGTATATTTACCTTGACCTTGGGTCCAAACCTGATCGTTAAAGAAATACATCGTTTGTTGAGGCGCGGCTAAATAATAGATATCAGCAGCATAACTGTTCCCTGCTTTGAAGTCTCCGACAAACCAAAGCTTATCTTTAGTAGTCTCAGCCTTAAAAGTTCCTTCACTACTAAAAGATCCAATCTCTATTTCATGCGCATTCATAAAAATGGAATCCGTATCCTTTAGAACATCGAACTCTATACGCGCGTTCACACTGATGTATGCTGAGTTTACAGCAGGTTTCAAATTCGCTGCAATACGAGTAAAATCAGCAACTGATTGTTGTTGACCATAGCCGATAAAACCGATGAACAATAAAAAAATACAAAGAGAAATACGCATAACTGCAAATTAACCAAAAGCCAACACAAACAACAGTTAACGCAGGAAACATTAACAATCCTATGAACTTTTTAACAATGGTAGGCTGTGGCTATGGAAACAATTATTTTTAAATAATGAACGAGAGTTACCTACAGACTCCTATTGCTTACTTGAAGGGTGTTGGACCCAATCGGGCCGATTCACTGCGTTCTGAATTGGGCATACACACCTACCAAGATCTACTCCATCTTTTCCCGAGAAAGTACATTGACCGTACCCAATATTTCAAAATTGGACAATTACAGGACACTGGAGCCGAAGTCCAAATTGTAGGAATGCTCACCCACTTAAAAACAGTTTCTCAGAAAAAAGGCAATCGTTTAGAAGCCACTTTTGAAGATGAAACTGGAAGCATGAAACTGGTTTGGTTTAGAGGTCAAAAGTGGATGAAGGAGCGTCTTAAACTCGGTAAAAAGTATGTCGCATTTGGTCGCGTCAACAAATTTCAACAGCAGTTTTCCATGCCACATCCCGAACTTGAGTTGCTCACAGAGCACGAAAAAAAGCTCCGATCTGGCATGCAAGCCGTCTATCCTTCTACCGAAAAGTTAAGCACAAAAGGGGTTACAAATCGGGCAATAATTAACATGGTTGAGCAGCTCTTTTTAGGGGCTAAAAATGAGTTCCAAGAAAGCTTGCCAAAACCCCTTTTAGAACACCTTAAATTGCCCACTAAAAAACAGGCCCTTTTTGCAGTTCATTTTCCCAAGAATCAGAAGGTTTTAGCAGCGGCTCAATATCGTCTAAAATTTGAAGAATTATTCTACATTCAATTACAACTTTTGCGCAAGAATTATCAGCGCAAACAAAAAATCAAGGGCTACACCTTTGATCGGGTAGGGGATTATTTTAACACTTTTTTCAAAGACCATTTACCCTTTGATTTGACCGATGCCCAAAAAAGAGTGATCAAAGAAATCCGCAACGACATGGGCAGTAATGCTCAAATGAATCGCTTATTACAAGGAGATGTAGGTTCCGGAAAGACCATAGTCGCCTTCATGTCAATGTTAATAGGGCTTGACAACGGTTTTCAAGCTTGCTTAATGGCGCCGACTGAAATTTTGTCAGTCCAACACTATAATGGATTACTACCTTGGTGTAAAAAACTCAATATCAGTGTTTTTTTGCTAACTGGTTCAACTAAAGCTTCAAAACGTAAAGAAATACACGAAAAGCTCGAAAATGGCGAACTAGACCTGCTAATTGGCACCCATGCCGTCTTGGAAAAGAAGGTTGTTTTTAAGAATTTAGGGCTTGCTGTAATAGATGAGCAGCACCGTTTTGGAGTTGCACAACGCGCTCAACTCTGGAAAAAGAACGAACGCCCTCCCCATATTTTGGTAATGACCGCCACTCCTATTCCAAGAACATTAGCCATGAGTTTATACGGCGATCTGGACCTCTCTGTAATTGACGAATTACCCCCTGGAAGAAAGCCCGTAAAAACGGTCTTGAGAAGTGACGCAAACAGGCTCAAAATGTTTGCCTTTTTAAAGGACCAAATTAGGCTCGGTAGACAGGTCTATATTGTGTATCCGTTAATACAAGAAAGTGAGGCTTTAGACTACAAGGATTTGATGGATGGACACGAGTCCATTTCCAGGTCATTCCCAATGCCCGAATTTCAGATCTCCATTGTCCATGGCAAAATGAAACCTGCGGACAAGGATTATGAAATGGATCGATTTGTCAAAGGGGAAACTCAGATCATGATCGCCACCACAGTTATTGAAGTTGGAGTGAATGTACCCAACGCCTCAGTGATGGTCATTGAGAGTGCTGAACGCTTTGGACTTTCTCAACTCCACCAGCTGCGTGGACGTGTAGGAAGAGGTGCCGATCAATCTTACTGTATTCTAATGACCGGGCAAAAGGTTTCCAATGAAGCCAAGACCCGCTTAGAGACCATGTGTGCCACTAACGATGGTTTTGAAATAGCAGAGGTCGATCTAAAACTTCGCGGCCCTGGAGATTTGATGGGCACACAACAAAGCGGAATTCTCAACTTGCGCATAGCAGATGTAGTCCGAGACCGTGATATTTTGGCAATGGCGCGCTCTTTTGCAATGGAACTACTCAAGAATGACCCTAACTTAGAGCATCCGTTAAACGAGCCGGTACGCCGCACCTACATTGAATTGGCTAAGTACGGGAACATTTGGAATTTTATCTCTTAGCATTAAAAAACGCCTGCAAACCGAGGTCCACAGGCGCTTTTCGAGAAATATAAAGAAAGAATTAATTGATGTCTTGATTGTTTTTAAGCTTCTCCAAATTAGCCGCTACCCTTCCTCTACTGGCGTCATTAGGCGCATTGGCTAAGGCTTTCTCTAAGTGTTTAGCGGCTTGCTTGTAATCACCTTGAGCGGAATAACCCCTTGCCAAACCGTAATGAACAGGCCAGGTGTTGGGGTTTTCTTTTGCATTACGCTTAAAGACCTCCATGGCTTTATCCACTTGTCCGGCAGCAATGAGTTGACGGCCGTATTGGTGCATTTCTAATACTGTAGCCAAATTCAAAGCATCTGCCATAACAGCCTCTGCCTCTGCTCCACGCCCTAAAGCAGTCAACAATTGCGCTTTGATCTGTAAATTGGTGTACGTCTTTTGGCTATAAAATTTCCCTGCTATAGCGTTATCTATCCACCCAAGGGCTTCTTCTAGATCTGTATTGTTCTGCAAAGCGTAACCGGCGGCCTGCTCCCAGGTTTGACGGTTAAAGCCCGGTTGGTCCTGCATGGCTTTACGCGCCTCTGCTAAAACTATATCAGCCACATCAACTTCTATCTTTAAAGGAAAAGCCATCTTTTCCCACTTAAGGGTTAAAACCGTGGAATTCGCAGTGATTTCATTAAACTCAAAAACGAGTGTTTCTTGATGAGTAATAGCTTCTGGGGTGATGCGGATACGAGCAATATCTTCACTAGGATCGTAAAAAAAGCTTCCCCAAGCACTTGAATTACTCGAAAGTATAATCGTCGCAGGACCGTTCTCTTCCAAAGCAATAAAGTAGCCATAAGTTCCTGCTGGTACTACTCCTCCGCCAATGATCACATCATGAGTAAAACTGATCTTTGTATTTTCATTGGCACCTGCACGCCAAGGTGCAGCCTTTGAGGTTCCAAAACCTAAATTTTGAAAACCGTAGTGGGCTATAGGTGTTCCGTAGATCTCACGACCGCGTACGCTTGGTCTGGAGTAATTAACATGTATTTCAGTAAGTCCTATGGTTTGGCTAAGTGTAGCTTGAGGACTGGCAGCTCTTGGAGTTTGAATTTGAGCCTGAGCAGAACCTATAAGCAATAAGGTAAGCCCAATGACCAGGTGGGTAACGATCTTTGACATTTTGCTTTTGTTTAATTAGTTGACACCAAGGTAATGGCATCCCAAAAGCAAGGGTGTTAGGGACCTGTTAATTAACAGCTAAACGATTGTTAATGTCACTTACTCAGCGATTAGATCGTCTAAGAAGGCCTCAAAAGAAGTGACGAACTCCGTATACTTATCACCCGTTGCGGGACCGTTAAAGCCTGTGTGAATTTTACGCACCTCCCCTTTTTTATCCACAACAATGGTAGTCGGATAACTGAGTACAGCATTGAGCATAGGAAGTTTTTCGCTAGCCTCACTTTTAGAATCCGTTCCATACTGCGCCAAAACAATGGGATACTTTAAGTCAAAACGTGATTTCAAACGATCAATAGCCTTAAAAGCAGGCTCCGGAGTCTTTGAAAAGTCAATGGCCAAAGCAATAAATTCAACCTCAGAGTCTGGGTTTCTGGAAATATAATCTGCAAAGTATTCCGTTTCATCCAAACAGTTTGGACACCAAGTTCCCATAAGCTGCACGACCACTACTTTATCCTTGAACTGCGGATCATCCAAGGTCCAGGTCTTGCCAGCTGCATCTGGAAAGGCAAAATTAAAGCGATCATAGCCTGGCTTTAAAAAAGTCAAAGAATCTGGATCTGTCAATTCGTACTGCGGATTCAATTTACCGTTGAATCCTGCTTTATAGTGATTTCCACTGTAAAAGGTTCCAGCCTTCAAAGTGCTGTCCGTTACCTTGGCTGTGAACAAAAAGGAATGGGCTCCGTCAAAGGTGGAGAGTTTGAGATCACTGCCGTCTACCACTCCCTCTAAATATCTATAATCACCAGTTTCTGTGCGAATTGTACCTGTTACACTATTGTCTTTTTGCTCAAATACCCCTTGAGCTGGATAAGTGCTCCAATCGTCTTCAATAAAAGTAATCTCCCAAGTACCGGATACATCAGCGACCGCTGCCGTAGGCTCCTTAAAGCGTTGGCTATCTCCATAGACCATTTGAAAAGGAATGGAACGCTCCATATTGGCAATCACAAAGTCGCCTTCAATCACATCATCGCTTAAAATTCCTTCAAACACTCCAGCAAATACAGGATGCGCAAGGGTAACGGTATCGCCTTGAATACTAATGTCTGTAATAGTAATGCGCTCTTCAGCGTTGCGAATCACTGCGGTCCCATCTGCCTTAAATTCAAGATTGAATGGCAATAATATTTGGTCTTCCAATTCTAAAGTAGCGCGCCAATCTCCAGTTTTTATTTGAGGTTCGGTATCACCACAAGACACAAGGATCAAAGCACAAAAGAAGGGAAGCAAAAAACGCATAATATTGAAATTTTAGCTATTGGTCGAAAGATGTAAAAGTACTTACAAATTTCAATGAACTAAAGCCGGCCATCGGATTAATACAAAAAATACGCAGCAAAGCTTGAAATCGCTATGACTTCAACGGGTAAATGCTATCTTTGCAGCTTAAACAGCGCTAAGGGGCATGAAGATATCTTACAACTGGCTTAAACAGTTTATCAATATTGATTGGGATCCTGAAAAAACAGGAGCTTTATTGACTGATCTCGGACTTGAGATCGAAGGAATTGACCGCTTTGAATCCGTACTTGGAGGTTTGGAAGGGGTTGTGGTTGGACACGTTTTGGAATGTGGCCAGCATCCTAATGCAGACAGACTTAAACTCACCAAAGTAGATATCGGCGCAGAAGAGCCCGTACAAATTGTTTGTGGTGCACCAAACGTGGACAAAGGACAAAAGGTACCTGTAGCTACGGTAGGCACTACCCTATATGACGCTGAAGGAAAACCTTGGAAGATCAAAAAAGGAAAGATCCGCGGCGAGGTAAGCATGGGGATGATCTGTGCTGAAGACGAACTCGGCCTAGGAGACTCTCATGACGGCATTATGGTTCTGGATGAAGCGCTTACTCCTGGAACTCCAATGAATACAGTAGTTGACGTTGAGATCGACCATGTGTTTGAGATAGGCCTTACGCCAAACCGAGCAGATGCTATGAGTCACTGGGGAACAGCTCGCGACCTGCGTGCTGGACTGTTACAGCAAGAGATCAATATTGAACTTATTACGCCCTCTAACACCAACTTTAGAGTGGACAACCGTTCCAACAAGATTGACGTAAAGGTTGATAATAACGAACTTGCTCCGCGTTACTGCGGGGTTACCATCAGCGGTTTACAAGTAGCCCCTTCTCCAAAGTGGTTGCAAAACCGTTTAAAGGCGATTGGACTCACGCCAAAGAATAATGTGGTAGACATTACCAACTATGTGCTACACGATCTTGGACAGCCGCTGCACGCTTTTGACGTGGCAAAGATCCAAGGAGGTGTAGTTGAAGTTAAGACCCTTGAAGCTGGAACTAAATTCACTACTCTAGACGGAGAAGAGCGCAGTTTGCACCAAGACGATCTAATGATCTGTGATGCAGAGAAACCGATGTGTATCGCTGGGGTTTTTGGTGGATTGGTAAGCGGCGTGACTGATCAAACTACGGCCATCTTCTTAGAATCGGCTTATTTTGATCCGGTAAGCGTTCGTAAGACTGCAAAGCGACACGGACTAAACACAGATGCCTCCTTCCGTTTTGAACGTGGCATTGACCCGAATATCACCGAATACGCTTTGATGCGTGCGGCCATCTTGATCAAAGAGTTAGCGGGCGGAGAGATCACCAGTGATGTGATCGATATCTATCCGAAGAAAATTGAAGACCATCAAGTAGTATTGAACTTTGACAATGCAGCGCGCTTGATCGGACAAGAAATACCAAGAGAGACCATTAAATCCATTTTGACCTCTTTGGACATCAAGATCAATAATGTAACCGAAACCGGTATTGGGATGACTATTCCTGCTTACCGCAATGACGTAACTCGTGAAGCCGATGTGGTGGAAGAAGTGCTGCGTGTTTACGGTTATAACAATATTGACTTTGGCAAAAAACTCAATGCCTCGATCTCGGAGAACAAGCGCATTGAAGATTACCGCATACAAAACATCACGGCCAATCAGCTCACTGCCATTGGTTTTAATGAGATGTTGGCCAACTCCCTGACCAAGCCAGATTATATCAATCTAACGGCAACTTTGGATGAGGAGCAAAACGTGGCTATGCTCAACCCATTGAGCAACGACCTTTCTGTTTTGCGTCAATCCATGTTGTTCACCACGCTTGAGGCTGTTGCGTACAACAAGAATCGCAAGGCGGGAAGCATAAAACTTTATGAGTTTGGGAAGACCTATCACCAAGAAGGTGACAGCCGTATAGAGCATAAACATTTAGCGGTTATTGCAGAGGGAACGGTTTATCCAGACCACTGGGCGCATAACGGTTCTACAGAGATTGACTTCTTTTATTTAAAGGGAGTTGTCAGTGGGATTTTAGAGCGATTAGGCCTTACAAAGTATACCGAACAACCTAACTCTGCAGATATTTTCTCGGAAGGAATCAGCCTAAAAATGGGAGATACAGAGCTGGTAGCTCTTGGTGTTGTGCATCCTAAGATCACAGGACACTTTGCCATAAGCAGTCCTGTTTTCTATGCTGATTTTAATTGGGATGCTGTCTTAGCAGCACTTTCGACTGGAGAAATTCTTTTCAAAAACATTTCTAAATATCCTGCGGTAAAGCGCGACTTTGCTTTGCTTCTGGATGAAGGAGTAAGTTTTGAAGCGCTTCACGCTACGGCCTTTGCTACAGAGCGTAAATTGCTTAAAGAAGTGCAACTCTTTGATGTGTATACCGGGAAATCCTTACCAAAAGGAAAGAAGTCCTATGCCTTGAGTTTCACTCTGGCTGATGAGAACAAAACCTTAACGGATAAGCAGATCGATAAGATCATGGGACGCTTGCAGCAAGCTTTTGAAACGAAGTTTGAAGCCCAGCTGCGTTAAGCCTACTTCTTAATGATCTTTTTGATCAGTACTTCCCCGCCTGCTGTCACTACACGCAGGTAGAAGATCCCTGCTGACCAATTCGCAGCATCTATTTGTAGATTGACAGCAGTAGTTACTGTCTCTTGCATTACTTGCTGTCCCAACTGATTATAAATAGCGAGGTTCTGGATTTCAAGACCGTTGGTATTTAATTGGACCTGATCTTGAACAGGGTTTGGATAGAGGCTGATATTGGCCTGAGCAAACTCATCCACACTTAAGGGATTACAGGCTGGATCACTACCCGAAGCTTCGTTGAAGACTCCTTCTTCTATGCTCCAATTGAGCCACTCCCCTCCGCTGGCGGTTTGCCAATCGTTGAGATCAAAAGTATGCTCTCCAGTTTCAGTTCCCTTCACTCGGTAAGCGTAAAGGGCTTCCCCACCTCTTGACCAGGTAATCGGGTTGCCCGCTCCAATAATTTCTGGACCTGGAACGTCTAGATTACAGTTGGAATGAATGAAATAGACGTTATCATCAAAACTTGGATATTCTCCAAAAATGCGCGCAATACCATCCGGAGCAATACAAACCGCTGTAAATTCATCACAAGCAATGCCACGGGCGTTCACCCCCATATCCACCATTGCGCGGGCTAAAAACACACTGTGGCGTGCGCGCCGATCAGGGTCATCATAATGGGTATCGGTGATCACACCTGAGAGATAATCAATATCTAAAAAGGGAGCTCCGCTTAAAGTTATGTTTGGATGATAGGGATTAGCAGTGGCCTCTTCTGAAGTGACCGTTCCGTTTTCCGCAGTGAAATAAATGCTGCCTAAAATAGCCATCCCTGCACTGATACCACCAACAACTGCCCCGCGTTCTGAGATAGCATTATTAATTCCAGTAGCAACGCCGGTTCCGCGCCAGAAAGACACATAGTCCCATTGATTACCACCCGCGAACCAAATGGCTTCTGCACGATTGATTTTGTCTAACACATAAGGCTCACTGGCCGCAGTCCAATCATTGAAAACAATGGTTTCTACGGAATTGACCGTTACCCCCAGCTCTGAATAGAAATAGTCGTTATAACCATCTGCACCACTCGCGCGAAGCACCAAAACATCACCGCCATTGGCTCTCTCTAAAAACCAAATCATGGCCGGATCGTTCTCTCCTGCACCACCCATGAGGACCGTTCCTCCATCGCCTATAACCTCAGCATCTGTTGGATTACCCGTGAAATAAGAAGTATAATTGGTCTGTGCTGTCATCCATCCGGAGCAACACAAAAGCAGTGCGATTAGCAGTTGGTTTAAATTCATTGTTCCATTAAAAAGGCATCTACCACGTGGATAAAGCCTAGTTTGTGATAGTAATTCGTTGCCGTTATTGTTGCTGCAGCCGCATTCGGGATCCGCAATTGGATCTGACTCCCACCCGTTTTAAATTCTGGATCAATATCTGCGGGAGATCTAAAATAGGCGGAACCTCCGTTTTGCTGCAGGTTGCGCTGTAGACTGTTTTGATCTACGCGTCCAATGATGACGTGACGCATCAAAGCTGCCTTGAGGGCTTCTGCGTTAGAAGCATTCAACATTTTTTTAAGCGCTTTTTCATCATAGGCAGAAAAAGCAGCGTCCGTTGGCAAAAATACCGTTACCATACCCAATTTATCGATCTCCTCTTGCGCATTGGTAAGCTCAAAGATCTGAGTAAGCACCGTAAATTGACTGGTGTTTTTGATATTCTCATAAATACTCTTGGTGGGAAAGATGGTATCATTCCCTATGAGTTGATAGGATTTTGAAGCGACTCCTGCTTGGTAGTCTTGCCCAACTAAAGGACTGACTGCCAAGGCGATTAAAAGGATAGAAAGCAATTTTTTCATAGCAAAGTAATTTACGCTAAGATATCAATTCTAAAGAGGAATCAAAGGGCTTCCAAGTTGCGGGATTTAATTATTTGTTAATTTTCAAAGCATATATTTGTCTGAATTAAAAAAAGGTTTCAACTTTGCAATCAATAACGAAACAATGAATTTAGTACAGTTACATCATCACCATGCACACTCTGGCCTTCAGGCGAGCTAGTATGGTATTGTAAACTGTTTAAAACCATATAACCCGTCTGAGCAATCAGACGGGTATTTTTTTACCGCTAATTGCTCAGACCATTATTTAAAAAAATGAGCAGATTAAAAATTGCGATTCAAAAGAGCGGTAGACTTCACGACAAATCCATCGAATTACTAAAAGATTGTGGCGTTTCCGTTCAAAATGGAAAAGATCAACTCAAGGTCCGCGCTGCAAACTTCCCCTTGGATATTTTGTATTTGCGAAACTCTGATATTCCAAAATACTTGGAAGATGGCGTTGCGGATATTGCCATTGTTGGAGAGAACTTACTGATCGAAAAGCAAAAGAATGTAAGCGTGATCCGACCACTAGGGTTTTCCAAGTGTCGTGTCTCCCTTGCCGTACCGAAGTCAGTGGCTACAGATGATCTAAGCTACTTCAACGGTAAACGCATTGCAACCTCTTACCCCAATACCTTAAAACGCTTTTTGGATGCGGAAGGGATACAAGCAGACATTCACCAAATTGCCGGATCTGTGGAGATCGCTCCAAACATAGGCTTGGCAGACGGTGTTTGTGACATTGTGAGTTCTGGGAGCACACTCTTTAAAAATGGTCTGCGCGAGACTCAAGTGATCTTGCGCTCCGAAGCCGTATTAGCTAAATCACCTGACCTCAGCCCCGAAAAGGAAGCCATCTTAGATAAGCTGAGTTTTAGAATGGATGCGGTTTTACGTGGAAAAGCTTCAAAATACGTATTGCTCAATGTTCCTAATGACAAAATCGAAGCAGTCTCTGCGCTGTTGCCTGTTTTAAAAAGCCCAACTATTCTTCCTTTAGCTGAAGAAGGTTGGAGTTCCCTACACACAGTTATTGACGAATCTCAGTTCTGGGATGTCATTGAAGAGCTCAAAGCCGCTGGTGCGGAAGACATCCTAGTAGTTCCTATTGACAAAATTGTACGCTAATGAAAGTCTATGTTAACCCTCCAAGAAACCGCTGGGCCAAGCTTTGTGAGCGGCCCAGTATTGATCGTGAAGATCTAAGCAGCACTGTGGGCAGCATCATGTCGGCTGTAAAAGAAAATGGTGACGCTCAATTGTTGGCTTATGCACTTGAATTTGATAAGGCTGAACTAAACGAGGTATCGGTTACTCCTTCAGAAATAGAACAACAAGCGGCAACTGTAGCCCCAGCTTTGCAAGAGGCCATTCAGCAGGCTGCGGCAAATATTGAGAAGTTTCACAAAGCCCAAGGCAGCAAACCAGAAAAGATCACTACTACAGCCGGTGTCGTGTGTTGGAGAAAGCAATTGCCCATTCAACGGGTAGGACTGTATGTTCCTGGTGGAACGGCACCACTTTTCTCAAGTTTGTTGATGCTGGCCATTCCAGCCAAATTAGCAGGCTGTAAGACCATTGTGGTGTGTACACCTCCAAATCAAGAAGGGAGCATTGCCGCTGAGATTGCCTATTGCTGCCAGTTATTGGGCTTAGAGCAGGTTTTTAAGGTTGGTGGTGCACAGGCTGTTGCAGCGATGACTTTTGGAACGGAATCGATTCCCAAAGTGGATAAGATCTTTGGACCCGGGAATCAATACGTAACCCGAGCTAAGGAGATGAGTCTCAATTACGGCCTAGCCATTGACATGCCTGCAGGACCGAGTGAAGTACTTGTAGTAGCAGATAGATATGCCAATCCAGAATTTGTCGCTGCAGACCTACTCTCGCAAGCAGAACACGGCAGTGATAGCCAAGTTATTCTTTTAGGCGATGATCTAAAGACTATAGGCGATGTTTTAGTGATCGTCAATGAACAGGTAGAAAAACTGCCAAGAGTCGCTTTAGCCAAAGAAGCACTAAAGAACAGCAAAGCCCTTGTTTTTGACGATATAGACACCTGTATGGAATTCAGTAATAAGTACGCCCCGGAGCACCTCATTCTCGCTTTAAGAGAAGACGACTATTGGGCAGAAAAGGTCACTGTAGCAGGTTCGGTATTTATGGGGAATTTCACTCCAGAAAGCGCTGGTGATTATGCCTCAGGCACCAATCACACCTTACCGACCAATGGTTATGCTAGACAATACAGCGGAGTCTCTTTAGACAGTTTTGTCAATAAGGTCACCTTTCAACAGATCAGTGCCCAAGGCATTCAAAACCTTGGACCTGTAATTGAAGCCATGTCAGAGGCAGAAGGCCTTCAGGCACACAAGAATGCAGTAACGGTACGACTTAATGCTTTGAAGAATGAAAATTAAAGAGGTAATTAGACCTGATCTGCTGGCATTAAAGCCCTATTCAAGCGCCCGTGACGAATACACGGGAAAAGATGGGGTTTTCTTGGATGCCAACGAGAACCCTTACGGAACGCTAAATAGATATCCCGATCCTTATCAAAGAGCACTCAAAGCCGAATTGGCAAAGCTCCGAGATATTGACTCAAACCGGATCTTTGTGGGTAATGGAAGTGACGAGGTAATTGATCTGTGCTTTAGACTTTTTTGCAGGCCGGGATTTGACAAAGCGCTGCAATTCAGCCCGACCTATGGCATGTACAAGGTATCGGCCGCTATCAACAATATTGAATTGTTGGATTGCCCTTTAACTACCGATTTTCAGATTGATCTAGCATCCGCATTAAAAATTATTGAAAGCCAGCAACCCAAATTGATCTTTATCTGTTCGCCAAATAACCCAACGGGGAATCTGATTGATAAAGCGATCATTAGAAGCCTTGCCCAAGCTACTAAGGGCTTGGTTATCGTGGATGAAGCCTATATTGACTTTGCCGATTCAGAGAGCTGTATCCGTTTACTTGAGGAATTAGACAATTTGATAATCTCACAGACTTTCAGTAAAGCATGGGGCTTGGCAGCGGCACGAGTTGGTGTCGCCTACAGTTCTGAAGCTTTGATCGGATGGTTGAATAATATCAAACCTCCCTATAACGTAAGTGGACTCAACCAAGCCGCAGCAATTGAGGCTTTAAAGGATCGTGAAGGTTTTGCCCAACGTAAGAACGCTATCCTCAAAGAAAAAGAACGCTTGATCAGCTATTTTGAACAATTGGATTGGGTGCAAAAGGTATATCCTACGCAGGCGAACTTTATCTTGATAAAGGTGCCTCAAGCAACAGCCCTTTACGAGCAACTTATTGAGCAACAAATTATAACCAGAAACAGAAGTTCGGTGATCGCAGATTCCTTGCGCATCACTGTTGGAACGCCAGAAGAAAACGACATACTCATCAACGCATTGAACAACTTATGAGCAAGAAAGTATTATTTATTGACCGAGACGGGACACTCGTCATTGAGCCGCCTGTAGATTATCAATTGGACAGCTTGGAAAAGCTGGAATTCTATCCAGGAGTTTTTCAATGGCTCGCTAAGATCAATCAAGAATTGGACTACACCTTAGTCATGGTAACCAATCAAGACGGATTGGGTACGGACTCTTTTCCAGAAGACACCTTTTGGCCTGCACACAACAAGGTAATGCAAGCCTTCTCTAATGAAGGGATCGAGTTCTACGGTGTGCATATTGACCCAACGCTTCCGGAAGACAACGCTCCGACGCGCAAACCAGGTACGGGGATGCTTATGGAATACATTCACGGAGATTTTGACCTAGAAAAGTCCTTTGTAATTGGAGACAGAACATCTGATGTTGTGCTGGCTCAAAACTTAGGGAGTCAAGGGATTCTTATTGCTGATGAGCCCTTTGACGACGCAGCACTCACCACCAAAAGTTGGGAAGATATCTACCGCTTTTTAAAAGGACAAGACCGCAAGGCTGAGGTGAACCGAAACACCTCAGAAACGCAAATCAGTATTGCCTTAAACCTAGACGGAAAAGGTGAAAGTGTGATCCAAACTGGCTTAGGCTTCTACGATCATATGTTGGAGCAAATTGCCAAACACGGTGGATTTGACTTGGACATTCGCGTACAGGGAGATCTGCATATTGATGAGCACCACACCATAGAAGATACAGCGCTTGCCTTGGGTTCTGCTTTTAAAGAAGCTTTGGGAAGTAAGAAGGGTATTATGCGTTATGGCTTTCTTTTACCCATGGATGACGCTTTGGCTCAAGTTGCTGTTGATTTTGGAGGCCGACCTTGGCTGGAATGGGATGCTGAATTTCAGCGCGAAAAGGTTGGTGATCTGCCTACGGAAATGTTCTTCCACTTTTTCAAATCCTTTAGCGATACAGCACAATGCAATCTGAACATTAAAGCGGAAGGAGACAACGAGCACCACAAGATTGAAGCGATCTTTAAAGGATTTGCTCGAGCCTTGCGCATGGCAGTGTCTAGAAGCGGTTCTAACGATATTCCAAGCACGAAAGGAAGTTTATGATCGCAATAGTAAAATACAATGCAGGCAATATTCGCTCCGTAGAAAACGCCTTAAAACGCTTGGGAGCCGACTGTGTGATCAGTGATGATCCTGAGGTCTTGAGCGCGGCCGATAAGCTGATCCTGCCCGGAGTAGGTGAAGCTTCTTCTGCCATGGCTTATTTGCGGGAGCGCGGTTTGGACCAAGTGATCAAAGAGCGCACTAAACCTACGCTTGGCATCTGTTTAGGATTGCAACTCTTTTGCGCTCGGTCTGAAGAGGGAAATACCGAATGCCTCGGGATATTCCCAGAGGTCGTAAAACGTTTTCCACCAGAAGAAAAGGTGCCGCATATGGGTTGGAACGAGCTCACAGCATTGAAAGGCCCGTTGTTTGAAGGAGTACAGGCCAATAGTGATGTCTATTTTGTCCACAGCTTTTATGCAGAAAGTGGCCCGGATACTGTTGCTGCCTGTGACTATATCCTGCCCTTCTCCGCAGCATTATCCAAAGGAAATTTTTACGCCACGCAGTTTCACCCTGAAAAATCAGCAGATGTGGGAGAACAGATCTTGGCCAACTTTTTAAAATTACCCACCGTATGAGAATCATACCAGCCATAGACCTGATTGAAGGCAAATGCGTTCGCCTGACTCAAGGAGATTACAACCAAAAGACCGTCTACAATGAAGATCCTTGGAAGTCGCCAAGGAGTTTGAGGCACACGGCATTCAATATTTGCACTTGGTAGATTTAGACGGAGCCAAGAGCAAACAAATTGTAAATCACAAGGTTTTGGAGCGTATCGCCACCAAAACATCTTTAAAAATTGATTTTGGTGGAGGAGTTAAATCCGACGAAGACATTCGTATTGCCTTTGAAAGCGGGGCCCAACAGGTCACCGGAGGCAGTATAGCCGTAAGTGCTCCAGAACTCTTTTCAAGTTGGCTAAACCGTTACGGCAGTGAGCGCCTTATTCTAGGGGCCGATTGTAAAGATCGCATGATCGCCACTCACGGCTGGCAGCAAGCTTCTAGTTTAGAGGTCATGGAGTTCATCAATCAATACTTGAAAAAAGGCGTGCAATATGTAATCTGTACAGACATTGCCAAAGATGGCATGTTACAAGGGCCGAGCTTTGATCTGTACCGCGAACTTTTAGAATTAGAAGGTATCAAGTTAATTGCCAGTGGCGGGGTCACCACCCTATCGGAATTAGAGCAGCTCTTAGCAATGGGCTGTGAAGGTGCTATTGTTGGTAAGGCTATTTATGAAGGTACCATCGCATTAAAAGATTTAGAGAAACTATGCTAAAAAAACGCATCATACCTTGCTTGGATATTAAGAACGGTCGCACCGTTAAAGGAGTCAATTTTGTTGACATTCAAGATGCTGGTGATCCTGTTGCACTTGCCAGACAGTACGCGCTTCAAGGCGCCGATGAACTGGTATTCTTGGATATTACCGCAACAATCGAAGCCCGTGCTACGCTTATTCAATTGGTAGAAGAGATCGCTGCGAATATCAACATTCCATTTACCGTAGGTGGCGGGATCACCTCTGTTGCTCAGGCCAAAGCGCTAATTAGAGCTGGGGCCGATAAGGTCAGTGTGAATTCAGCAGCGGTAAAACGGCCGGAATTGGTTCAGGAATTAGCCGCAGAATTTGGATCTCAATGCGTAGTGGTAGCCATAGACACCAAATATGAAGATCCGGACTGGACCGTATTTGTCAGTGGCGGCAGAACTCCGACAGGAATAAAAACATTAGACTGGGTAAAGCAAATGGAAGCTCTGGGAGCCGGAGAAATCCTGTTGACCTCAATGAACAATGACGGAACCAAAGCAGGCTTTGCCTTAGATATTACCGAAGCCGTTGCAAGCAGTGTTCAAATTCCAGTGATCGCTTCTGGCGGCGCTGGAACTGTAGATCACTTTGCAACGCTCTTTGAGCAGACCACTGCGAGTGCGGGCTTAGCTGCCAGTATTTTCCACTATGGAGAGATCCCAGTACCCGAATTAAAATCAGCTTTAAAAACAAAAAACATCGCCATACGATGACACCAAATTTTCAAAAACCTGCTGACGGCTTATTGCCAGCAGTAATACAAGATTACAATACCCGCCAAGTTCTTATGGTGGGGTATATGAATGCGGAAGCTTACGAGAAGACCATAGCTGAAGATCGCATAACTTTTTACAGCCGATCTAAAGGACGTCTATGGACCAAAGGAGAAAGCTCTCAAAATTATTTAGAACTCAAAGAACATTTCATTGATTGCGACCAAGATGCTTTGCTATTCCTTTGTGAACCTGCAGGACCGACCTGTCACTTGGGAAATCAAAGTTGTTTTAATAACGATAGCGCCTTGGGCTTCTTGCGCCAATTGGAAGCAACTATTGAAAAGAAGATATCCAGTGATGAAGCGGAATCCTATACCCGAGCTCTAGTACAGCGCGGGATCAATAAAGTGGCTCAAAAAGTTGGTGAAGAAGCTGTGGAATTGGTCATAGAGGCCAAGGACAATAATGAGGAGCTTTTTAAGAATGAAGCGGCAGATCTGCTCTATCACCTGCTTATTTTGTTGAACGTTAAAGGGCATTCTTTGGCAGATATAGAGGATATCCTTAAACAACGTTCTAAAAAATAAAATTTAACAATACAGCCATTTGGAATGTAGCCATTTAGCGTGTAACTTTGAGTAAAAATTGGGTATGAGCTAAGCTAAAAAGGATTTACCACCTTACCCACCTAATTCAAAAATCCTTTAGCGAACTCTAGAAAGTGCAGCACAATTTTGATTGATTCGTTTTAAGAATTATAAAAATTTGATCGGATGAGACTAAGCACCAATATTGAGCGCGAACTAAATAAAAGAAGAGCTAAAGATGCACCAGAAGGATCTATTTTAGATCAAATTCAAGGCATTTTAACTGCAAACGAGGATCAAAGACAGGATATCCACACCCGTCTTAGAAGCAGAGCGACCAGCGATGCGAATGCCTTTGATCTGGATCAACTCGAGACAGATCGGATCTATCATATCGATACCATAAAATCAATTTGCGTAGACTACCGTTTGCGTTTCTTGAATGCAGCTTTGTTCAAAAGCGAGTTTCCGGAGGAGGCGATCAGTAAAATCCGTGAATTAGAAGATACCCACGACACAGCCCTCAATGGTTTTATGATGATGGCGCCATCCAAGCTCTTTAAACTAGAGAATGCGGACGACCCATTACTCTTTGCGCCTATTGGAAACGGCTACTACTATTTGATCCACAAATGGGGGAATGACCTCAGCGGATTGAGAAAACTATTGGTCTGGCCTGTGAAGAACTTTGACAATATGATCTTCAGCATCTTTGTGGCGAGTATCCTGCTTACAGCGATCTCACCAATGGGTGTTTTCACCAATAAAGAAGTAGGCATGCCAGAATACGTCATGCTGTTCCTCTTTATGTTCAAGGCTGTAGCTGCTGTTGTCTTGTACTACGGATTTGCTGCCGGAAAGAACTTCAATACGGCAATCTGGAATTCCAAATACTACAACGCCTAAGCGTTTACCGCGTACATTTTTTCACGCAGTTCTTTGATCTTTGGATCTGACATATACTCATCAAAAGTAGTGTAACGATCTATGATGCCTTTTGGTGTCAGTTCAATAACACGATTACCCACCGTTTGAGCAAACTCGTGGTCATGAGTGGTGAATAAAACCGTTCCTTTAAAATTCTTAAGCGAGTTGTTGAAGGCCGTAATGGATTCCAGATCCAAGTGGTTGGTTGGCTCGTCCAACATCACCACGTTCGCACGGAGCATCATCATTCTACTGAGCATACAACGCACTTTTTCACCTCCGGAAAGCACATCGGAGTTCTTTAAAGCCTCTTCTCCACTGAAAAGCATTTTCCCTAGGAATCCACGAATGTAAACCTCCTCACGCTCTTCTTCTGTGGTGGCCCATTGACGCAACCAATCTACCAAAGAGATCTTCTCAGAAAAGTACGAATCGTTATCCGCTGGCAAATAACTTTGGGTAGTAGTCACTCCCCACTGATACTTTCCGCTATCTGCGTCTTGTTCACCGTTAATGATCTGATAGAATGCAGAGGTCGCACGAGAGTCTTTCGCGTAAACCACTACTTTATCTCCTTTAGCGAGGTTTAGATCGATATTAGTAAAAAGAGTTTCTCCTTCAATGGATGCCGATAGATTCTCAATGTTTAGGATCTGATCTCCCGCTTCGCGTTCGCGCTCAAAAATGATGGCAGGATAACGACGACTAGACGGTTTAATATCTTCAATATTGAGTTTGTCGATCATCTTTTTACGCGAGGTAGCCTGCTTAGACTTCGCAACGTTTGCGCTAAAACGCGCAATAAACTCCTGAAGCTCCTTCTTTTTCTCTTCCGCTTTTTTGTTTTGCTGCGCACGCTGACGCGCCGCTAGCTGACTGGATTCGTACCAGAACGTATAATTCCCCGAGTAATGATTGATCTTACCAAAGTCAATATCACTGATGTGTGTACATACCGCGTCCAAGAAGTGACGGTCGTGAGATACCACGATCACGCAGTTGTCGTAATTCGCCAAGAAATTCTCCAACCAAGAAATTGTTTCATAATCCAGGTCGTTGGTAGGCTCATCCATGATCAATACATCTGGATTTCCAAAAAGTGCCTGCGCCAAAAGCACACGTACTTTTAGTTTTCCATCCATATCCGCCATGGGCGTGTAGTGAAATTCTTCTTTGATCCCTAAGTTAGAAAGCAAGGCCGCAGCATCGCTGTCTGCATTCCAGCCGTTCATCTCCTCAAAGATCACCTGTAGCTCACCAACTCGTTCTCCGTCAGCATCATTAAAATCAGGCTTAGCATAGATCTGATCCATCTCCGTCTTAACCTCGTAAAGGGGCTTATTTCCCATGATCACAGTCTCCAAAACCGTTTGCTCATCAAATACATTGTGGTTCTGTTCCAAGACAGACATACGCTTACCAGGCTCTAAGTGAACCTGTCCAGAAGTAGGTTCCATTTTCCCAGAAAGGATCTTTAAAAAAGTAGATTTACCAGCACCGTTGGCACCGATGATCCCGTAGCAGTTACCGTTGACAAAGGTGGTGTTTACCTCATCAAACAAAACGCGCTTACCAAATTGAACAGAAAGATTAGATACTGAAAGCATGATTCTCGTCTTAAAATGCGCCGCAAAAATAGGCATAAATGCGGGCTTTATAAAGGTTTTATAACCCAATTATTTTAACGAGCGCTTAACACTGTTCTCTGCAGCAGGAGCTTATTTTTGTATGGAATTGTATATGGAGCATATTCTTACAAAATACTTGTATCCCCTAGGCCTGTTACTCCCCTTACTTTTAACCGGCTGTAAGACGGACAAACAAGAGCAAACAGCGACTTGGTTTGGTGGCGAGATCATCAACCCCAAGGACGATTATGTCTTGTTGACCAAGAACTCTCTTTTGGTAGATACCATCTACCTGGATAAGAACAATTTCTTTAAGTACCGTTTTGACAGTCTTGTACCTGGCCTTTACAGTTTTATTCACAAGGAATACCAACTGGTCTATATTGAACCGGGAGACAGCATCATGCTTCGTGTAAACACTTTGGACTTTGATGAGTCCTTGGCGTATTCTGGTACAGGAGCGGCAAAAAATAATTATTTGATAGATATGTTCTTGCACAATGAGAAGGAGCAAAAACTCATGCCGAGTTTCTATCAAAAGTCTCCTGAGGAATTTAACGCATCTTTAGACAGCATGCGAAATATCCGTTTAGAGGTTTTGAATCGATTCAAAGAAAAATACGAGACCTCGGCAGGATTCAATACCGTAGCCCAGGCCAGTATCGACTTTGACTACTATTCCAAAAAAGAGTTGTATCCATTTGCGCATTACGGCAGCAACCACTTGGAAAATATAAACTCATTACCTGCGGACTTTTATGCGTTTCGCAATCAGGTAAACTATGGAGATGCGCATTTGTACACTTATTATCCGTACTACCGCTACATTACCTCTTACTTAGACAATGTAAGCTACACAACCTATATGAATGCTGCTCGCTTTGACCGTACCTCTCCGGAGCACACCAAAGCCAAGCTTCGACTCATTGACAGTGTGATCACCCACGACTCTTTAAAGAACAATCTGCTCTATGCAACTACGCGTCGCTATTTGATCAACTCTAAGGATCAGGAAAGCAGCAGGGAGATCTATAAATTGTTCTTGGACAAGAACAGCAGCGGTAAACAACAAAAAGAGATGAAAATGTTGCAGTCTGCCTGCGACAAAATGATCCCTGGAAATCCATTGCCTAATCAAATGGTAGTCACTACAGACAATACCATCAAGGATTTGCACAGCTTGATCAACAGACCTACTGTCTTGTTCTTCTGGTCTGCAGGTTCATCTTCTCACAATAAACGCATCCACAAGAAGGCTGCAGAAATGCGCGCTAAATATCCAGAGTTCGACTTCATCGGGATCAGCGTGGATCAAAACCATGAAAAGTGGTTAAAGACCATGGCACTGCGTACATTCAATGAAAAGACGGAGTACCGCTTCAACGACGCATCCACTGCCGAACGTGCACTTGTTCTCAACTCACCTAATAAGGCAATTATAATAGATGCTCGTGGTGTAATCATAGAAAACAACACGAACATCTTTGGTTCTAACTTTGAGGTTCAGCTTTTAGGCTACCTCAATAGAACACCTTTCCAATAGGATTTTAAACGATTAGTTACCCTTGCGGTAATCTGCTAAGAATTTCTCCAATCCGATGTCAGTCAAAGGATGTTTGAGCAAACCTTCAATGGACTTCAACGGCCCGGTCATTACATCAGCACCAATCTTAGCACAATCAATAACGTGCATGGTGTGACGTACAGAAGCTGCAAGGATTTGCGTTTCAAAAGCGTAGTTGTCATAGATCAAACGGATCTCGTTGATCAAGTTAAGACCGTCTGTAGAGATATCGTCCAAACGTCCAATAAACGGAGAAACATAAGTAGCTCCGGCCTTAGCCGCCAAAAGGGCTTGACCAGCAGAGAATACTAGCGTACAGTTGGTACGGATTCCGTTATCACTGAAGTATTTAATGGCTTTAACACCGTCTTTGATCATCGGAACCTTAACTACGATCTGCTCGTGCAAAGCTGCAAGTGCTTTCCCCTCTTCTATCATGTCTTGATAGTTGGTAGAAATAACTTCTGCGGATACATCTCCGTCTACGATATTACAAATATCTACATAGTGTTGACGAATGTTCGCCTCCCCGGTAATGCCTTCTTTGGCCATTAGCGATGGGTTGGTAGTAACACCGTCAAGGATTCCCAATTCTTGGGCTTCACGGATCTGATCAAGGTTGGCAGTATCGATAAAAAATTTCATAAAATTCCTGATGAAGTGATTATGGGTACAAAAATAAGCAACCTCTACCCGCTGCAAAGCGATAGCACCAAGAAATTATTGACCAAAACTGTTAATAACTGCTAGAGCTTGTAGTGCTTTCTTAGCATAGACTCGTACCAAGTATCCGGAAGTAAACGTTTAAGTACTATAGAGAGTCGCTGTAGCGGTGCGCCTACACGATAATGTACTTTGACCTTCTTTTTATTGATCAACCTGTGAACAAAATTTGCCATAGCTACAGGATCTTCTCCGGCATTAACGTGTTCATTCATCAGATCCAAAGACACCTTATAGTTCTTGTAATAGGGAGAATCTTCTTTTAAAGGAGCGTGATAACGGCCTGCTGCAATATTGGTAGCAAAATCACCCGGAGCAACCGTGGTAAAAGAAATACCGAACTCACGAGCCTCCATACGTAAGGTTTCCGTTACAACTCCTAGAGCAGCTTTGCTAGCCGAATAAATTCCGCGGTAAGGCAAGCCCATATAACCCGCAATCGAGGTAATATTGATGACGCGCCCTCGCCCTGCTTCTCGCATGGCGGGCAAAACAGCCTTGATCACACGGATAGGTCCGTAGAAATTAGTGTCAAAATTTTGGTGGATCTGATCGTCTGGAGTTTCTTCTACTGGCCCGGTGATTCCAACGCCCGCGTTGTTGACCAAAACATCAATACGACCTTTTTCTGCAAGGATCCAGTTTACAGCCTGCTCAATGGTCTCGGGTTGGTTTACATCTAAAGGGATTAAAGGAAATGGCGAGTCTTTAACTTTGGACGGATTTCTGCTGGTTCCGTAAACCACCATGCCTTTGCTGTGCAATAGCTCACCAATGGCTCTACCAATACCCGACGACGCTCCTGTTATAAAAACTACCTTACTCATAGATGTTGCGGTCAAAAATAGCAAATGAAAAATCCTTGACCAAAGGGCAAAAAAAAATGGCAAGCTACCTACATCACACCGCTACGACCGTCTACCCTTGCTGTGTTCCCACCCTGGGGGATTCAACAGGAGCTGGTTGTGTAGGACTTGCCGCTGCAAAGATACGCTCATTCTTAATATTTGCAACGAATTTTAAGTTGAATTTAAAATCTGTTTCTGTTGATTTTGACCTAAATTAAATAACTTGCCAAAAAATTTGGAATGAACTTTTTCAAGACGCTCTTTCTGCCTATTTCAACCGCCTTATTGTTAGGGGCTTGCGCAGAACCTACTATAAAAGAAGCTCACGGATTCAATTTGAACTTCTCAGATGCTAAAGCCACCATGAAAGCAGACGGCAGCATGGATGTAAGCCTATACAACGCCAATCAAAAGCAAGTTGATTCGGTGGCTTACTTTATAGACGATGTACGTTTTGCTGCTTCTACAGACGGCAATGCTTCCATTACTATTGAGGATGGAAAGGTTGGCACACGCAATATTTTGGCCCGAGTTTATAGTGGTGAAAATCGTTATGTGACTCAAAAATCCATTACTGTTTTGGCTGCGAATCCACCCAAAGGCTATTCTTATGAAATCCTGGAGACCTATCCACACGATATAAAAGCCTTTACACAAGGGATCGAATTTGTTGGAGATACTCTTTATGAAAGTACCGGGCAATACGGTCAAAGCACATTGCGCAAGGTGAATTATCAAACGGGAGAAGTTTGGAATTCTGTAGCCCTGCCTGGAAATCAGTTTGGAGAAGGTCTTACTGTAAAAGACAACAAGATCTACCAACTTACCTGGCAACGCGGTATTGGATTGATCTATGACCGAGACAGTATGGAAAAGCAAGGCTTTTTCAATTATGGAAACAGCCTACAAGGTTGGGGTCTTTGCAATGATGGCGAGAAGATCTATAAAAGCGACGGAAGTTCTCGTATCTGGATTCTCAATCCGGAGACGCTTATGGAAGAAGACTATATTGAGGTATACACCCACAGCGCTAAGATTGATAATATCAACGAGCTTGAGTTCATCAACGGAAAGATCTACGCTAATGTTTGGCA
Source organism: Gilvibacter sp. (assembly GCF_965601605.1). Classification (GTDB taxonomy): domain Bacteria; phylum Bacteroidota; class Bacteroidia; order Flavobacteriales; family Flavobacteriaceae; genus Gilvibacter. The sequence goes on from NZ_CBFCWJ010000012.1 coordinate 146,758, forward strand.
GCGTGACGCCATTGCGATCATCAATCCACAAACTGGAGTGGTTGAAGGGGTGATCAACACCAGTTCTCTCAAAGAACAGGTAACCCAATACGCCGAGGCTGAAGATGAGAACGTACTCAACGGAATCGCCTATAAAGGCGAAGAGAACATCCTTTATTTGACTGGGAAGCGTTGGGAAAAACTCTTTAAAGTCGCTATCGCGGAAGTACAATAGTCCTGTTCCCTCATTCAGAGGGTCTGTTCCCTCGTTCTATCTTTTAAATCTCTTGTAAAAGCAGGTGATTTGAGTAACACTTAAATCAACCTTATGGCCAAGAAGATTACTATTCAGATTCCCGAGCCTTGTCACGAAGACTGGAACCAAATGTCTCCTAATGGACTGGGCAGGCATTGCGGCAGCTGTGCCAAGACTGTCGTCGACTTCACGGCACGCACCGATAAATTCATCGCTTCTTATTTTAAAGAGCACGACAATATCTGCGGACGCTTTAGACCAGACCAGCTCAACAGACCTATTGATCTCTCTGTACGTAGAAACTCCATTCTGCCTCCGCTAGCGGCATCTTTTATCTTGCCCTTGGCCATGCTCGCAGCAGGATCAGCTTACAGTCAGCAGCATAGCTCAAATAATATCAATTCCAATTACGTATCGCTAAACATCGGCAGTCAAAAACAGCAAGTCTATAAAGACATTAAAGGCGTTGTTACTGATACCGCGGGAAATCCTATGCCCGGAGTTAGAGTCACCATATTAGAAACCAACGATCAGATCCAAACAGACAATAAAGGAACTTATCGCTTAAAGGCTCAAGTAGGGCATACTTTGCGCTTTAGCTCTTACCTCTATCTCACAGAAGAAATTCAAGTACACGAGCATCAAGACATTTATAGTTTTGCCCTGCAATACAGCCCTGAGCATTTACCCGAAGTAGTTGTTGTAGCTCAAGCTTATAAACGTGAAGTACGGGCAATTAATGGGTTCACCGTTGTTTCCACCAAGACAGAAACTACAACGACGGTAGAAGAAGTATTGGAAAACAAGGCGGCTGTGTGCGGATTAAACGAAACCCCCACTGAGGTTGATCTCGTAGCACCCATTGCCAAAGACAGTTTACTAATCACTCCTTCTGCAAAGATCATCAAAGTAGAAAGCATTCTAATGGATGCGGAGGGCACGGTCATTCCCTTTGCTAAAATTGCTATTGCCGGCACGCAGGCGGCAGTTTATACGGATGCAGACGGTCACTTTAGAACCGACCTCCGCCCTACTGATGAACTCGTCTTTGAGGTAGCGAACTTCAAGTCTGTAACCCTTAAAGCTTCAGAAATTCAGGCCGAGACCGTCTTGGACCGCAAATGGGAGAAAATGATCATGGGTGGGGTTATTCATGGTATTGAGATCACTTATGAAGGGGTTATTCCTTGGTATCGTATTGGGTACAATCATTCAGAGAACTTTAATGGGAACCCAAGGTTGCAGGCAGAAAAAGCGCGCAACGCCAACACAGTGGCCTTTGAACGGATCCAAAGAGAAAAGAAAAAGCAAGCGCGTAAAAACAATCAGCAATAAAACAAAGCATCATGGGAAAAAAGATCAGCATTCAAATTCCGGAACCCTGTCATGAAGATTGGAACCAAATGAGCCCACAAGAGCGCGGACGCCATTGTCAGGTTTGTGAAAAGACCGTTATGGACTTCACCAATAAAACCGACGCCTTCATTGTTAAAGCGCTAAAGAGTGACTCCAACCTTTGTGGTCGTTTTAGGAACGATCAACTCAATCGACCTATGGAATACAGCACCAAAAGCTATTCACTCATTCCGCCCTTGGCGGCGAGTTTTATTTTGCCATTGGCGCTTTTGGCCAGTACTTCTGCTTATTCCCAAGGTGAGCCGCTGCCTGTCAGCAATAAATCCTATGTTTCCTTAAACATTGGAAGTCAGCAACAAGACTATAAAGACATCAAAGGGGTGGTTAAAGACACTGCCGGGAATCCTTTACCGGGTGTACGCGTGACCATCGTTGAGACCAATGATCAAATTCAAACCGACAGCAATGGAACTTACCGCATGCGCGCACGTGTCGGGCATACTTTAAGATTTACGTATTACCTACACCTCACAGAAGAAATTCAAGTACACCAAGATCAAGACCTCTATAATTTCACGCTGGTTTACAATCCACAGCATATGCCTGAAGTTGTGGTTTGTGCTACAGGAATTAAGCGCGAGTCTATGATCCTGGGAAGAATTGCTCCGGAGCCTATTGTAGAAAAACCAGTAGACAGCACTGCTGTGATTAAGTTTAAAGGCACTGTTTTAGACGATACAGGCCTGCCATTACCAGGAGTTAATATCCTAGTAAAAGGAACAGACAAAGGCATACAATCAGACTTTGACGGTAATTTTGAAATCGAGGCTACTCAAGGACAAAAACTAGAACTCAGCTATGTGGGCTTCGTCACTCAAGAAGTGACTGTAGTGGAGCAGGAAAAGACCATTGAAATGCAATTGGATACTGAGATCGAAGAACTCTACCAATACATTACTGTTGGGATCCCGATATGGCATGAACCCAGCAGACCCGTAGATTTTAGATCGTCTTACAATCCATCAACCAATTTTAATGGAAATCCTCAGCTCCAAAGAGACCGCGCCCGTTATGAGAACACGGTGACCTTTCAACGTTTACAGCAAGAGCAAAGAAGGGCGCAGCGCAAAGCGCGGAAAAAACGCAAATAAGGCGCTCAGCACAATAAGATGCTATGCAAAAAGTTATATTTTTACACAAAATAGATCTTTATGCGAAGCTTACTTGCCCTGACTATCTTGGGCTTTGTTGTTCTCCTTTCCAGTTGTCGTAACGATTTTGAAACCGTACCCAATACGGGCCAATTGGAATTTTCTAGAGACACTGTCTTTTTGGACACGGTCTTCACCAATATTGGTTCCAGCACCTATAACCTTAAAGTGTATAACCGAGGAGATGAAGACATCAACATTCCAACAGTGCGTTTGGGACAAGGAGAGAGCTCGCTATATCGTTTGAACGTAGATGGAATTCCAGGCAAGACCTTTGAAGATGTAGTGATCAGAGCCAAAGACAGCATCTTTGTCTTTGTAGAGACTACTATTGATATCGCCGAATTCTCAGCTACGGCCACTCAGTTTTTATATACGGATCAGATTGAATTTGACAGCGGAGGCAATCAGCAAGACGTGGAACTCGTCACCTTGGTTCAAGATGCAGTTTTCCTTTTTCCTGAACGCGATGCGGATGGCGTAGTTGAAACGCTGAATCTAGGCACTGATGCCGATGGAGAACCGATTTTGATTGAAGGTTTTATTTTGGAGGACGACGAGCTGACTTTCACCAATGAAAAGCCTTATGTGATCTACGGCTATGCAGCCGTTAATGCAGGGGATGTCTTGACAGTCAATCCGGGAGCGCGTGTACACTTTCACGCCAACAGTGGGATTCTCGTGGCCAATACCGCGACCATGATCGTAAACGGAGCTCCGAGTTCAGATCCAGTGGCCCTTGAAAATGAGGTCATTTTTGAAGGTGATCGTTTGGAACCTGGTTTTTCTGACGTACCAGGTCAATGGGGCGCTATTTGGCTAACCCAAGGAAGTTCCGGCCACACCTTTACCAATACAACTATTAAGAACGCCACCGTAGGTATTTTGATGGACAGCAATGACGGTTCCTCCTCGCCTACTTTGAGTTTGAATAATGTACAGATTTACAACAGTTCTAATGTAGGGCTTTTGGCGCGCACAGGCTTTGTAGACGGACAGAACGTCGTGATCAATAATGCAGGGCAATCGGCCTTAGCATTGACCTTTGGTGGGCGATATAACTTCCGCCACTGTACCTTTGTGAACTATTGGAATGACAGCTTTAGAAGCTTCCCGGCCGTACAACTAGACAATATCTTCGTAGTGAGTGAAACAGAGATTCAAACCATGGATCTCATTGAGGCGAATTTCACCAATTGCATCATTTACGGAAACGAGAACATTGAACTCGGTTTGTTAGGTAGTGATGAAGCTGCCTTTAACTTCAACTTTACCAATACCCTACTGCGCTTCAACGATACCCAAGGGGTGTTTGATGATAACCCGCTTTATGACTTCAGCAATACGGCGCGCTACAACAACCTTGTGGTGAATGAAGATCCTTTATTCAAGGCGCCTTTTGAAAATGAGCTCAATATTCCGGACGAATCTGGGGCCAATGGCCTAGATACTTCAGGAACGCCGATTGTACCTTTTGATATTCTGAATGTAGCCCGAACGGCTCCATTTGATGCTGGAGCTTATGAAAGCGCGGTAATTCCCGATGACGATTAAGGTTTAGTGAACCGAGTGCCTATGCATTAAATAATGGGCGTCCGGCCATCATTTCATTTACAGCTTTAGCAACAGCTTCAAGTTCAGCAGTATCTTCTGGTGCTTGAATTACGCGATCAATCAACGTCACGATCGCTTCCATATCCCCTTCTTTCAAACCACGGGTAGTAATCGCTGGGGTTCCAATGCGGATTCCAGAAGTTACAAATGGAGATTGCGTATCAAAAGGAACCATGTTTTTGTTTACAGTGATCTCAGCTCGACCAAGCGCTTCTTCTGCAAGCTTTCCGGTTATTCCTTTGTTGCGCAAGTCAATGAGCATCATATGATTGTCTGTTCCTCCAGAGATCACTTCATAGCCTCGGTCTACAAAAGCTTGTGCCATAACACTCGCATTCTTTTTAACCTGGACCATATAGTGTAAGAAATCATCAGAAAGGGCTTCTCCAAAGGCAATCGCTTTCGCGGCGATCACGTGTTCTAAAGGACCTCCTTGGTTTCCTGGGAAGATTCCACTGTCCAGTAAAGAAGACATTTTTCTCAAGTTTCCATTCTTAAGAGTGATCCCGAAAGGATTTTCAAAGTCTTTCCCCATCATGATGAGTCCGCCACGCGGTCCTCTTAGAGTTTTATGGGTAGTGGTGGTGATCACATGGCAATGCGGTACCGGATCTGCAATAAGGCCTTTAGCGATCAAACCTGCTGGGTGGGCAATGTCCGCCATTAAAAGCGCTCCTACCTCATCAGCAATCTCTCTAAATCGCGCGTAATCGATCTCTCGTGAATAAGCACTGGCACCTGCAATTATCATCTTAGGTTTCTCACGCTTGGCGATCTCCAAAATGGTATCGTAATTCAAAAGTCCAGTCTCTTTATCCACTCCGTAGAAAACAGGTCGGTAAAGCTTCCCAGAAAAGTTTACTGGAGAACCGTGGGTCAAATGCCCTCCATGAGCCAAATCAAAGCCCATAAAAGTGTCTCCTGGTTTTAAGCAAGCTGCAAAAACAGCGGTGTTTGCTTGTGATCCTGAGTGCGGCTGAACATTGGCGTATTCTGCACCGAAAAGTTCCTTGGCGCGTTCAATGGCCAGACGCTCTACTTTATCCACTACTTCGCAACCTCCGTAATAACGCTTCCCAGGATAACCTTCTGCGTATTTATTGGTGAGTACAGAACCGGTAGCCTCCATCACTTGAGGGCTTGCAAAGTTCTCAGAAGCAATGAGTTCCAATCCGTTTAATTGACGTTGTTCTTCTTCTTGAATCAGTGAAAAAATCTCGGTATCGCGTTGCATTTGATCAGCTTAAAAATTACGAAACCAAAAATACAACTTAGATGCTTTTGCACCATCTAAAATCATATCTTTGATTAGACGATTTACCAACACTTTATTAAGAATCAACCATGCCTTTATCAGCAAATAACCCAGAGCTTACTACTTGGCTCGATCATTCACCACAAACGGATTTTCCGATCCAAAACATTCCTTTTGGAGTTTTCTTAACGCGTGACGATATCATTACCATTGGAACGCGCATTGGTGACTACGCCATTGACCTTGGTGCGATGCATCAATTGGGCTATTTTGAGGGGATCGATCTTACGGACGATATCTTTCTGCAAGACAGTTTGAACGATTTTATTTCTGACGGTAGAAAGACCTGGCGTTTGGTTCGCAATCGGATTTCTGAAGTGTTTGAATCTCGCAATCCTAAACTTCGTGACAATGCAGAGCATCGTGATGTAATTATTTTCACCATGGATGAGATCGAGATGCAATTACCCGTAAGCATTGGGGATTACACCGATTTTTACAGCAGTAAGGAACACGCCACGAACGTGGGCAGTATGTTCCGCGATCCGGACAAGGCACTTTTACCCAACTGGATGCACATTCCTGTGGGTTACCACGGACGTAGCTCCTCCATTATCCCAAGTGGCATCAACATAAGAAGACCTAATGGCCAGACCATGCCTCCGGGAGCAGAAACACCTATTTTTGGTCCTTCTAAACGTGTTGACTTTGAGTTGGAAATGGCTTTTATCACTACGGATGCCAATCATTTGGGAGAACCAATCGCTGTGGATGAAGCCGAGGATTATATCTTCGGATTGGTGTTATTCAATGACTGGAGTGCACGAGATATCCAAAAGTGGGAGTATGTACCGCTAGGACCCTTCTTAGCTAAGAATTTTGCCTCTAGTATTTCTCCGTGGATAGTCACTTTAGATGCCTTGCAACCTTTTAAAGTGGAAGGTCCAAAACCAGAGAAACCGCAATTGCCGTATTTGCAATATACCGGCCCGAAAAGCTACGACATTAACTTAGAGGTTTACCTGCAACCTGAAGGCGGAAGTGAACACAAAGTGTCTACGTCCAACTTCAAGTATATGTATTGGAATATGGCACAACAATTGGCTCACCACACAGTGAACGGTTGTAATGTAGTCAGTGGTGATATGATGGGAAGTGGAACCATCTCTGGTCCTACTCCAGACTCTTACGGGTCTATGTTAGAACTTTCTTGGGGTGGTAAAAACCCACTAGAAATGCCAGACGGCACTACTCGATCTTTCATTGAAGATCACGATACTGTGATCCTTAAAGGATATTGCCAGAATAGTGAGGTACGCATTGGCTTTGGCGAATGCCGTACTAAGTTACTTCCAGCTTTATAGAAACTTACTGCTTCATGGCCTTAAGTCTATTTTTTGCATTGACATTCTCTGGATACAGAACCAAAGAACGCTCAAAGGCAGTAATGGCCTCGGGATATTGATTCGATAAGAAATAGGCTTCTCCAAGACTGTCAAAGAGATTGGCAGATTCTGGGTACAACTCGGTTGCAAACTTGAGTACTGCGATTCCCGATTGCTGGAATTCTGGATTAAAAAATAAATGTAGACCTAAATTGTTTAAATCTCCTTGGTGAAATTTCTGTTCGAGATTTAAGCTTGTGTATAAATTCAAAAGATCCGAGTAATTCTGCTTTGCCGCAAGTTCATTGAATTGCGCTAAGTTCATTTTTGGAGACTGCTTGGCCTTAGCTTGATAGGTAAACCGCTCGGAGCTGAGAGAGGTACTATTTAAAATCTCGTCAAAGTTTGTTGTTGTTGCATCCTGTGTCTTTAAATAAGCATCCAAAAAATAGCGACTGTACTCTGCAAGAATACTATAAGACTCCATAATGAGTTGATCTGATTTGTCTTGTCGCTGATCGCGATTAGCAAACAAGACCCCAAAGCTGCTAAAATTGCCATGTGTCAAATCCAACATCTTGAGTTGATAGGCTGGAGCCTTGCTCAAACGGTCGTAGAACTCAAAATCTGTATTCAATGCAGGATCAATTCCATCTTGCTCCAAAACCAACGCAGGTATATCCTTTTGAGAAAAATGGATGAAAGGAATGGCGAATTCATCCTGACGATAAAAAGGAGATGCTGCTAATGTTTTAAACTGATATTTTACACTTCCGTCTAGACTAACATTTGCCTTGATCTGCTTGTTTCTTATACTTGCCAGTACATTAGACATCCCCCCAAAACTGAAGCCCATGGTTGCAATTCTACTTGTATCTATATAACTGAAATCATCCAAAGCGTCAATGATAAACTCAATATCACGAGCCTGAGTTTCCAAATCAAGTAGCGTACCTCCCGTGAAACTGCGATTGTAGGCACCACGGCTTGGACTGGCAATAACCACATAACCATGACTGGCTAAATACTCGCAGAGCGCAAAATTTTCCGATGAGGCCGCACCATAACTTGGGGCATATACTACTACTGGGTACTTCCCTTGACGCACAGTTTGATCGTTTACGGCCTTGACTTCTTCCAAAAGATGGGCTTTGTTCTGCGCATTTGGTGCATAGTAGAACCAATTCAAGATTAGAGAATCTGGTAAGTGTTCCCATTCTTCTTCCAACTTGAGAACACGCATATAATCCATTACCTTCATAGGAGTTGAAGCGGCAGTTGACTTTGCTGGATACCAAATACTAAGAGGGATAGGACGTGCGACCATTGTTGTGGTCCAATTCCCTTTAACGCTGTAGCTCCGGCTATTGTCCACAATTTCTGTGTAGCGGTAGCCTACTTCAAAAGGGCCATAATCGAGATTTAAGTCAGCTACAGAGGTTTGTCCTTTGGCGGAAATCGAAATGAAAAATAGTAGTGCTAGAAAATAGTTACTCATAAGGATAGTGTTACCCTACAGAGCTTACGAGTAAAAAATTGTTACAGTAACTCTTAAATAAATCGCTCTAAACTAGCAGCTTGAATCTCATAATGGGAAGCGGCGTGTACCGTTGATCCGTTTTTGATCACTATGAGCTGTGGGCTTTGGTGAAGCACTTGAAATCGAATAGCGATCTCATTAGAGAGGTCTCTGTAAGACAATAGGTCTAGATAATAAGGTTGGATCTGAGCAGCCTCGTATTTATAGGAACCTGTGAACTGGCGCATGGTCATACTGCTAATTCCACATCGTGTAGAATGCTTGAAGATCAATACGGGTTTTGTTTTTGAAAGTTCAACCAACTCATCCAATTGTTTGATGTCGGTTAGTGGAATCCAAGGAATCTCAAATTGAGGTTCTTTTGGGGTCGATTCACTATTGAAGATTTTTTTAAACAGACTCATAGCACAAAAATAAAGGTTTTAGATCAGGATTCCATAGTGGTTATAAGGCTGATCTTGCCATTCTGTCGTACTAAAATGCAGGACTTTACGTCAATTTGACGGTTTTTCACTCTGGTCTGAGTTTTGATTCTATAGTTGCGAATCCAAATCAAAGGAAAGACAATGAATTTTAATAATTACACTATAAAATCGCAGGAGGCCGTGCAGCAAGCACATCAACTTACCCAAGAGTTGTCGCAGCAGCATATTGAGCCCGAGCACCTTTTTAAGGCCATGCTTGAAGTGGATGAGAACGTGCTGCCTTACCTGCTTAAAAAGCTCAATGTCAATCCCACTGCCTTGGAGCAGATTCTGGACAAAGAATTACAGAGAAAAGCCAAGGTGAGCGGAGCCGACATTATGCTCGGCAGAGAAACTGCCAAGATCCTCAATGATGCATCCATCACCGCCAAAAAGCGTGATGATGAGTTCGTCTCTATAGAACATTTATTGCTCGCCATTTTTGAGAGCAAAAACACCATAGCTCAGGCCTTGAAAGATCAAGGCGTGACAACTAAAACTTTAGAAGCCGCCATAGAAGAGCTGCGCAAAGGAGAACGCGTAACCTCTGCCTCCGCAGAGGAATCCTATAATTCCTTGGCCAAATACGCCAAAAACCTCAATCAGTTGGCTCAAGAGGGTAAATTGGACCCGGTAATTGGTCGTGATGAAGAGATTAGACGTATTCTGCAGATCCTCTCCCGTCGAACCAAAAACAACCCCATGTTGGTTGGAGAACCCGGTACGGGTAAAACAGCCATAGCAGAAGGCCTTGCTCACCGCATTGTGGACGGCGATGTGCCTGAGAATTTGCAACAAAAGCAGATCTACAGCCTGGATATGGGAGCCTTAATTGCAGGGGCCAAATTCAAAGGAGAATTTGAAGAGCGCCTCAAAGCGGTTATTAAAGAAGTGACCTCTAGTGACGGCGATATCGTGCTATTCATTGATGAGATTCACACCCTGGTAGGTGCCGGAGGTGGTCAAGGAGCCATGGATGCAGCCAATATTCTCAAACCGGCTTTGGCCCGCGGAGAATTGCGCGCCATTGGAGCCACTACCCTTGATGAGTACCAAAAGTATTTTGAAAAGGACAAGGCTCTAGAGCGTCGATTCCAAAAGGTACAAGTAGATGAGCCCGATACCGAGAGTGCTATTTCCATCCTCAGAGGGATCAAAGAGAAATATGAAAATCACCACAAGGTGCGTATCAAAGACGACGCCATTATAGGTGCTGTGGAACTTTCTCAACGCTACATCACTAATAGATTCTTACCGGACAAAGCCATTGACCTTATGGATGAAGCGGCTTCAAAGCTACGGATGGAGATCAACTCCAAACCTGAAGAGTTGGATGTACTCGACCGTAAGATCATGCAGTTGGAAATTGAGATTGAAGCCATTAAACGCGAAAAGGATGAAGCCAAGCTTAAGATCCTAAGAGCAGATCTGGCCAACCTCAAAGAAGAGCGCAACGAGATCCACGCCAAATGGAAGCAAGAGAAAGAGGTGGTCGATAGCGTGCAGCAGATCAAAACTGAAATTGAAGCCTATAAGTTAGAAGCCGAACGCGCCGAACGCGAAGGCGATTACGGAAAGGTTGCTGAACTGCGGTATGGAAAGATCAAAGAAGCCCAAGAAGCTTTAGACATCAAACAAGCTGAATTGGCTGCCCAGCAAGGTTCTGCTTTGATCAAAGAAGAGGTCACTCATGAGGACATCGCTGAAGTAGTGGCTAAATGGACGGGAGTTCCCGTGACCAAGATGCTGCAAAGTGAACGCGAAAAACTGCTGCAATTGGAGCAAGAACTGCACAAACGTGTGGTAGGACAGCAAGAAGCCATTACCGCGGTAAGTGATGCTATTAGACGTTCACGCGCAGGGCTTCAGGATGCTAAAAAGCCGATTGGATCCTTCTTATTTCTAGGAACCACAGGAGTTGGTAAAACCGAGCTCGCCAAGGCTTTGGCCGAGTATCTCTTCAATGATGAAAATGCCATGACACGAATAGACATGAGTGAATATCAGGAGAGACACAGCGTGAGCCGTTTGGTGGGAGCACCTCCAGGATATGTAGGCTATGATGAAGGCGGACAGCTCACGGAAGCTGTGAGACGCAGACCTTACTCCGTAGTCCTTTTGGATGAAATTGAAAAGGCACATCCCGACACCTTCAACATTTTATTACAAGTGTTGGATGAAGGCCGTTTAACAGATAATAAAGGGCGCGTCGCTGATTTTAAGAACACCATTATCATCATGACCTCCAATATGGGTAGTACTATTATTCAGGAGCGATTTGAAGCGATCAAAGATCTGGACAGTGCTATGGAAGCGGCCAAGGTAGATGTGCTCGGTCTCTTAAAACAAGCTGTGCGACCTGAATTCTTGAATCGAATTGATGACATCATTTTATTCACACCACTTACAAAGATTGATATTGCTCAAATTGTGGGACTGCAGCTCAAAGCAGTGATCAAAATGCTCAATAAGCAAAACATCACTTTAGATGCTACCGATGAGGCCATCGCCTTTTTGGCCGAACGTGGATTTGATCCGCAGTTCGGAGCCCGACCGGTAAAGCGAGTTATTCAAAGAGAGGTGCTCAATGCGCTATCTAAAGAGATCTTAGCCGGAACTGTATCCGCAGAAAGTATCATCCTGTTGGACAGTTTTGACGGCAAATTGGTCTTTAGAAATCAAAACGATTTGGTCAATTCTTAATGAGACCTGAACGTTAAAAGCCTCCCAAAATGGGGGGCTTTTTTGTAACAACCCCTATGCATATACAACCCATAGTAAATTCATCGTATGCAAAAATTTCTACTTGGCCTTGGTCTAGCGGTCACTATTCTATCTAGTTGTAAAACACAAAATCTTGAAAATTCTAACCTCTGGGAGATCACTGGAAATGGTCTAGAAGAACCTTCTTACCTACTAGGAACCATTCATATAGGCTGTAAACTACAGCTCCCTGAGCTTGTCTACAACACCATGGACAATACAGACCTTTTAGTCCTTGAAGTTGACATGGACGATCCAGCATACGCTCAAATTGATCCAGCCAGTCTTATAATGGCTGACAATCAGAGTTTAAGCGATTTCTTTTCCGAGGAAGAAGAAGCCAAAGTGAAAAACTTTGTAAATGGTTTTGAAGGCCTAAATTATGAGCAGCTGAAAAATGTAAAGCCCTATTACACCCAATTTGCTTTGATCACGGCCCTACTCTCTTGTAATATAGAAGGCGTAGAAGTTAAACTGATGAACCATCTGGGAGGAAGAAAAGAGATTGAAGGTTTGGAAACCTTCGATTTTCAAAATGATCTTTTTGATGAAATTCCTTACGCGGATCAGGCCCGTTGCCTTTTAGTTATGGCTGAGCGTGGCGTTGAACGTTGTAAGAAAGATTTTTATACTATGGTGGAGCTTTACAATGCTCAGGACATACAAGGGATGTATGAATACACCATAAATGATCCTGCAATCTTTCCGGCAGAGTATTTACCCCTCATAATAGATGACAGAAACATGGATTGGATTCCTAAAATGGGAATGCTTTCCAAGGATCAAAGTGTGTTCTACGCAGTTGGTGCAGGACATTTAGGTGGTGAAAATGGCGTGATCAATTTACTTCGTGAAGCTGGCTATACATTGAAGCCTTTAAAAGAATAAAATATACCGTTTGGTATTTTTTATTATCTTTGGTAGTATAATTAACAGTAATTATGCTTACCAAGGCAGAACGAACGTCCAAATTCATTGTTGAAACTGTAGCTCCTATTTTCAATCAACAGGGCTATGCAGCTACTTCTATGAACGACTTGACCAAAGCCACGGGCTTGACCAAAGGCGCCATTTACGGCAACTTTGAATCCAAGGAGGCCTTGGCTATTGCTGCCTTTAAATACAACGTAAACGAGCTGTTTAAACAGATCAGTTTACACCAACAAGAAAGTGATTCCGCTTTGGGTGCGCTTTATAAGATCACCGAATTTTACCGTTCTTACTATCAGTTTAGCAGAAAGTTAGGCGGTTGCCCTATTTTAAATATTGGCGTGGATGCCCATCACAATGAGAGTCCACTTATGGCACAAGTACAGCGCGTGATCTCAAAAAGTCAGCAGCACATACAAGGCCTGGTTGAACTAGCTGTTGCTGAAGGCGATCTTAAAGAAGAATTTGCCCAAATGGAATTTGGCAAACTCATGTATACGCGAATTCAAGGCGCAATTTTTATGATGCAAACTATGGACGATCACAGTTATGTGGTTGCTGCTGTAGATGCCTTGGATCAATTGATAAAAAACTACGAAACCTAATTTTTTTAACTAAAAATATACCGATTGGTATTTTATTATGGAGAAATTACCTAAAGTACTCGAAAGTGTAAGTAAGATCCGATTTCAAGATTGTGATCCCTTCAATCACCTCAACAATGCCGAATACCTCAACTATATGATCAACGCTCGTGAGGATCAACTCATAGAGCATTACGGGATCGATATTTATGAAATGGGACGCAAAGAAGGAAAGAGCTGGGTTGTAGGTAGCACACAGATCGCTTATATCAAACCTGCCTTTACCATGGAGGAAGTCAAAATAAGCAGTCAATTGTTGCAATTTTCAGACAATTCACTGCTAGTTGAGATGCGGATGAGCGGATTGAAAAAAGGAGACCTCAAAGCCTTCATGTGGAGTAACTTTGTGCATTTCAACCTCTTAACACAGAAAAAAGAGCAACATTCTGAAAAATTTATGAATCTTTTCGAAGCAGTAGCAAATCCGCTGCCTGAAACGACATTTGAGCAGCGAATTTCGACATTTCGGTCGCAAAAGGTGTAACAAAGATTTTTCTCGGTCGTCATATGGGTGTATCAAATTAAAAAACGAAACGCCAAAAAATGAAGATCATGGAAACTACAATCAGCAAAAAGATACAACCTAGACGCAATCACGCCTTAGCCGTTTACGTTGGGGTTGTTACACTAGTAACACTATTCTACTCACTTTCTGTCAGCATGTTGTAAGAAAGAACCTGAATTGGTGGTTGCCTAAAGGAAGCACAGCGCTTCTTTTAGGCAATTTTATTTTATACCTTCCAATGCTGTAAAGCAAACTGTATGAAATCTATTGCCTCTCTAATTCTCTTTTTGACGCTCTGCAGCCCTTTAAGCGCGCAGATGCAATCCGCTCAAGAGGAATCCACAACCGTTTATTACTGCATTAGACACGCAGAAAAGGACCGCTCCAACGCAAACAATAAAAATCCAGACTTAACTCAAGCAGGCCTTCTACGTTCTGAAAATTGGGCCAAAGTCTTTTCTACGGTTGATTTTGATGCCGTTTACAGCACCGATTATAACCGAACCCAGCAAACAGCGGCTCCTACAGCAGCTTCTAAAGGGCTTGAAGTATTGTCCTATGACCCAAGTGATCTGTACAATGATGATTTTGCCACAGCTACAGCCGGCAAAACGGTCCTAGTTGTGGGGCATAGCAATACCACACCCGTATTTGTCAATGCTGTTTTAGGAGAAGAAAAGTATCCTTGGATGGCAGACAACAACAACGGCGGCCTTTATATTGTCACCAAGGTTGGAGAAACGGTGTCTGTGCAAATAGTACAGATCAATTAGTTTTCTGGAAGACTTACTGCCACATCCATATAGGTAGTGACCGCTTTGCGTTGCATATTTCCAGTATTATAAGCAATTCCTAAAGAGTCAATACGCACGTCTTTATTGCGACCTGCGGTCTGATAAAGTTCAAAATCTGAAAAGAGCATGCCGTTTACACGACGCTTATAAGCAGCGGCCATGAATTGCTTTCTGCCACTGGCTTCATCATTTTGTTTAGCGATGAAATCGATCTCATAGGTATCTTCATTGATCCAAAGCACATAAGCTCTGTGATCAGGATCGCCTCCAGGAATCTGCTTATAACTCACCTTTAGCTTGTGATAAGGCTTTAAACGCATGTCCTCCATCCCCATGTACTCTAGGATCACATCATTCCCTGTAAGCGAATAGGGAATGTAGAAGTCATAGGCTACATTATTAACGCGCTCTCTGATCAAAGTCATTTGGCGGCCGCCATGATCAACCAGACTATCGCCCATTTTATAGGTCAATCCGCCGTTATAAGTATTCACCTTGTGTAAGACGCCATCTTTTTCCTGAGACATCTCATAGTCATAAGTATAACCTTCTCGCTTGAGTTTAAAATCGTAATTGTTCAAACCAAAACTAATGGTAGCTCCGTCATAATGTCCTCCCCCATGGGCAGCTATTGCGCTATCCAATAAAGCTCTGGGCTGAATTTGTTGTTGGGGGCTCTACCTCTTGGCAGCTTACCATTGCTGCCATTGTAATTAGGGCTGCTATAAAAAGTTTAATTTGCTTCATCCGTAATTTGTACAGTTACATTTTCCAATTCGATCTTAGACACTTCTATTAAGCTTCCTTGCTCGTAAAGGTAATCCAGGTCTTCTAAAGCTACATCGAGGCCTTTTGGCTTGTAGTTGATATAATCTTGAACGCGGATACCATTGATCTCACGAGGATTCGTTGCCGCTCTAAAACGAATTCCTCCTCCCTCGGTCTCATAGGAATATGCCAAATAGTCCATAGAACCGGTCTCGGTATCAAACCAGTAGACAAATACATCCTGAAAATCCACACCACCACCTTCTTGCTTAAAGCGAACTTCTACTTCGTGATAGGTCTTCCCTTTAATTGAATCCGTTCCGAGGAGTTTTTTCTGAACCGCAGCATCGTTTAAGCCATAAGGCAAACGAGCAAAATAGTGTACAGAATTCACGCTGTTGGTAAATTTAACCTTCATGGAATCGACTATATTCATCTCAAACTCATCATTCAGAACTTGGGTATAACCCGCATTAGTGACGCGGTCCGTGATCTTGCCGATGGCCTTGTTGTATGAAATCCGATCTAAAGTAAACTGTCCTCCCTCTTGAAGGGAACGATACTCGTAATCCCTGAATTTAAAGGTCATCTCCGCACTTTCAAACTTGTCACCTCCGTGAAACTCAATAGCACGATCCACCAATTGTTGGGCAGTAAAATTCGGCTTAACCGTTCTGGGATCGGGTTGTTGTTCTTCTCGATTCTTCGCGCCCTGATTGCAACTCATCAGACTTACAAAACAGAGCAAAAGGAATATTCTTGATGTGGTCATTAAACAAAATACACAGAACACGCAATCTGCCGCAGTTCCCCGCTCTTAAAATTTTGATAAGACCCCTAGAAATTAGATTTAGTGTTAAATTTGCCGCATGAGTTTACAGAAGCAAGTACAAATCAAAAACCGCAAAGCGCGCTTTGAATACGAGATCTTGGATCGGTATACCGCTGGGATAGTTCTGGCTGGTACGGAGATCAAAGCGATTCGTGAAGGGCGAGCCTCTATTGCGGAGAGTTTCTGTGAGTTCAATGACCATGGAGAGTTGTTTGCGATCAATATGACCATAGAGGAATATTCGCATGCGACGCACTTCAATCACAAACCCAAGAGCGAGCGCAAGCTCCTTTTAAACAGAAACGAGCTCAAAAAGCTCGAAAAAGAGGTGAAGAACTCTGGACTTACGATCATCCCCCTATTATTGTTCACTAACGATCGTGGGCTTGCCAAGTTAGAGATCGCCCTATGTCGAGGTAAAAAACTCTACGACAAACGCGATACTATAAAAGACAGAGACAACAAGCGTAACCTTAGCAGGATCAAGAAGAACTTTAACAATTAATGGTAAATTTATGTTAGCTAACACTTTTTTAAGAAGTGTATAGCGCGCCATTGATTTTATTTGCCTCAAAACATTGACCATGCAAAAACCGCTACTCCTACTCCTATTTTTAGTCACCACCTTATCCCAAGCACAAATCAAGGGACGGGTAACTGATAAAGCCGGAGAACCCCTGCCCTTTGTAAACATCTTTGTCCAAGACAGCTATCTGGGAACTACTTCTAATGAATTGGGGAATTATGTCTTAGAACTCCCTAATTCTGGAGATTACACTTTAGTGTTCCAATATTTGGGATTTGAAACCTTGAGCAAAACCGTGAACTATAAAGGAGGATCTCAGACGCTGGATGTGAGTTTGGAGGCGACCAGTTTGAGTTTGGATGAAGTAGTGATCGATGCCAGTGAAGATCCGGCCTATCGAATTATAAGAGCTGCTATTGCCAATAGAAAACAGAACAGTCAACGCATTTCCGCATATACCGCAGATTTCTACTCCAAAGGCCTTTGGAAGGTTACTGAAGCCCCTGAGCGGATCATGGGAGAGGAAGTCGGCGACTTTGGCGGCGCTTTGGATTCTACGCGCACCGGAATCATTTATCTTTCTGAGACCATCTCCGAGATTGCCTATCAAGAACCGAAGGACTTTAAAGAAAAGATCATCGCTTCTAAAGTGAGCGGTAACGATAATGGCTTTAGTTTTAACAGCGCCGGAGATGCGAACTTCTCCTTTTACAACAACACCATTGAGATCAACGCGCAATTGGTATCACCCATTGCCAGTAATGCTTTGGAATACTATCGCTATAAATTAGAAGGTGTTTTTTATGAAGATGGGAAACTGATCAATAAGATCTTGGTGACTCCAAAACGCAGTCAGGACCGGGTTTGGCAAGGTTACGTCTACATTGTTGAGGACGATTGGGAGTTCTACGGAATTGATTTGACCACCTCAGGCACGGCCATTCAAATTCCCTTTGTCAAAGAATTGGTCTTCAAACAAAACTTCACCTATGATAAGCAAAAGGAGTTTTGGGTGAAGATATCCCAAACCATTGACTTTAGCTTTGGACTCTTTGGTTTGAATGGAGACGGACGTTTTACGGCAGTTTACAGCAATTACAACTTTGACCCTGGCTTCACCAGATCCAGCTTTACCAATGAGGTACTCACCTTTGTGGACAATGCCAATGAAAAGGATTCTTTGTATTGGAATCAAGTTAGACCTGTGCCTTTAACGCCAGAAGAGATCTCCGACTATGTGCGTAAAGACAGCATTCAGACCTTACGCAAATCCAAAACCTATTTAGATTCTATTGACGCCGGCAACAATAGGCCTTCACTATTAGCACCGCTTACGGGTTATACTTATAGAAACAGCTATAAGCGTTGGAACGTCACTTATGATGGCCCAAGCTTTCAATTCAATACCATTCAAGGTTATGCACCGGAAGTAGGCTTGAGCTTTTTTAAAGGCTTTGATGAGAATTATACCCGCTGGTTGAGTTTTAATTCGCGCTTTAATTACGGCATAGATGATGACCGCTTCCGATTCAACGCCAGGGCTACTTATAGATTCAACGCCAAAAACCGCGCCCGACTCAGTGTGAGCGGAGGTGTCACCGTAGAACAGTTTAACGGCAGTGAACCCATTTCACCCTTTGTAAACGCGATTAGCAGTTTGGCCTTTGAACGTAACTTCTTAAAAGCCTATGAGCTGCGCTCGGGAGCCATAAACTACGGACAAGAAGTGGTGAACGGTTTATTTTTGACCAGCCGCTTGGCTTATGAAGAACGGGTACCGCTGTTCAATAATTCCGATCAGGTTTGGTTTAGGAATTCTGGAGTTTCATATACCTCCAACAATCCGCTAGACCCCACAGACTTTGAAAATGCCGCGATTGATAAACACAATATTGTCAAGGCTGGGGTGAGCGCTTTTATCACCATTGGGCAGAAATACATGAGCTACCCAGACTTTAAGTTCAATGTGGGTGGTGACAATCGTTTTCCACGAATTCAGCTGAACTATGAAGGCGGATTCTCGGCTTCTAATGAGAATTACAACTTTCACCAATTCAGTGCGGGCTTGTATCAGAGCTTTAGAATTGGCAACAAAGGCCGATTCCGTTACAACCTAAAAGGAGGAACCTTTGTCAATGGAGAAGATATCTCCTTTGTAGACTTCCAACACTTTAACGGCAATCAGACCCGAGTCAATGATGGTGGGGTGTATACCAATGTATTCAACAACCTGCCCTATTACGCTTTGAGCACTAACGATTCGTATATGGAATTCCATGCCGAGCATCATTTTAACGGTTGGCTTTTAGGAAAGATCCCAGGTTTGAATCAACTCAACTTTAATTTAGTGGTAGGCGGACACGTACTGAGCACCGTGGGCAACAAGCCTTATTACGAGTATTCTTTTGGTTTGGATAATATTGGTTGGGGCAAGTATCGTTTGCTGCGGATCGATTACGTACGCTCCAGTCTTAACGGAGTTAATGACGGTATTTTCGTCTTTGGCCTGAAGTTCTTAGACTTCTTGGATTAAGATCTCTAAATACTATTGCCTTCTGTTGGCTAGTAGCGGCGGCGGTTCCCCAGTAAAAGGATTCCAGCGCCCAATACTCTTTGCATTCATCCCAGCAGCTTTGATCACCGCCCGATCGCCATATCGGGCACGCATTTTATCCATGGCCTGGTAGAGGTTGATGATCTTGTCATTGTCTTGAAACAGGTCGATCTGTTGTCCACCAGAGACCAAATGGCTGAATCGCACACCAATCAAACGCACCAAAAGTCTGCGTTGATAGAGCTTTTTGTACAGCTCCATGATCACCGGCAATATCTTGTGGTCTGCTGCACTATAGGGAATGCGCTTTTGCATGGTATAGGTTTGAAAGTCTGAATAGCGAATCTTTACCGTAACACAAGCCGTAAGCTTATCCCCCCGACGCAGTTGGTAGATGAGATTCTCCGCCATGGCGGTCAGTATTCCTTTTAATTTCTGCGGATCTGTGGTGTCCCGATCAAAGGTGCGTTCTGTAGAAATGGATTTGCGTTCGTGGTATTGCACCACTGGTGAAGGGTCTATCCCATTGGCCTTGCGCCAGATCACCTGTCCGTTCTTGCCAAAGACCCTGGCCATCATATCCAAAGGCATCTCTTGAATGGTTTGAATCCGCTTGATCCCCAGATCGCAAAGCGAACGGTAGGTCACCTCTCCAACCATCGGGATCTTCCGCACAGAAAGCGGCGAGAGGAAAGGTTTTTCATTGCCTTTCTTTATGCGGATCTTATTGTTGGGTTTGGCCTCTCCGGTAGCAATCTTAGAAACGGTTTTGTTGGTAGAAAGCCCAAAGGAAATGGGCAGCCCCGTCTCTTTGATGATCCGATCCCGCAGCTCCGAAGCCATTTTATGACATCCAAAAAAGCGGTCTGTTCCCGTAAGGTCAATGTAAAACTCATCTACAGAGGTCTTCTCGTAAAGCGGGACACTCTCTTTGATCACATCGGTAACCATATCAGAGAATTTAGAATAGACCCCAGAATTTCCCCGCAGCACTATCGCCTCCGGGCAAAGTTGTTTGGCCATCCGCATGGGCATGGCCGAATGTATTCCAAAAGTACGGGCCTCATAACTGCAAGAGGCCACTACTCCGCGGTCTGTGGTTCCACCAATCAATACCGGTTTTCCTTCCAATCGGCTGTCTAATAGCCGCTCACAGGACACAAAAAAGGTGTCCAGATCCATATGTACTATCGCGCGTTCACTGTTCATATTCGCAATCCTTTTTTAGAATCGGCATAACGCGGATCCGCAATGATGGGCAATCGCTCCATCCTACTCACCTCTACCGATACACATCCAAATTCTTCCATCACTACGCCCGTGATTCGGTAAATTCCCTTGCCCCTAAAGGGGTATCTTTTGGCCACCGGCGGGAAATGTACGGTGTCAATAAAATCGCCATCACGGTCTAAGAAGTTGCCAAAGAACATCCCCTTTCCACCTGTGGTGTTGGTGCGTTTGGTGGTCACCAAATAGCCTTCTATGGTTATGGTCTTGCTGATGTAGGCCATTAGTTGTCGGGCCCTCAAAGTATTCCCACCCGGATTCAGCAGTAAGAAAAAAGGCGAACACAGCGGAAAGCCCAAAAGCTCCATCTGATCAAAAGCATCTTCTAAAACCGTGGTGCTGAGCTCCGGGGTTTGATAGTTGACCTTCTCTGCCTTAAAGAGTGAAGGCATGGGTTCTGCTACTGCCGTTTTACCCAGTTTCATATGAGCTTCCCAAAGCAGTTCCCGTTTGTTGACTCCTGTAAAACGAAAGGCATCTATTTTGATCAAAATGGCGAGCTGCTCCATACCTACTGGCACCCGTTCTATAAAATCATCCAGACTTTTAAAAGGGCCATTAGCTGCGCGTTCACTGAGTAAGGCCTTAGCTGTATTGCTCTCAAAGGCGTGCAAAAACATAAAGCCCAAATAAATATGCTTGCCTTTGATGATGGTCTCGTGTTTGCTGGTGTTCACGCAGGGCGGCTCAATGATTCCGCCGTGCAAACGCGCCTCGTGCACATAGAATTCCGTACGGTAAAAACCGCCAAAATTGTTGATGGTCGCCACCATATACTCCAAAGGAAAATAGGCCTTGAGATACAGACTCTGATAGCTCTCCACTGCATAAGAAGCTGAGTGTCCTTTTGCAAAAGCATAACCAGCAAAACTCTCTATCTGTCGCCAGATCTCTGCGATTAAAGCATCGGGTTTACCGGCATTGCGGCAGTTCATAAAGAATTGATCCTTTACCTTGGCAAACTCTTCCCGGGAACGGAATTTCCCAGACATTCCGCGGCGCAGCATATCGGCCTCACCTAAAGTCAACCCACCAAAATAGTGCGCCACCTTGATCACGTCTTCTTGATATACCATAACTCCGTAGGTCTCTGGCATGATGTCTAGTAAGATCGGATGGGCATCCTTACGCCTTTCCGGAAAACGGTAGCGCAGTATGTATTCCCGCATCATTCCAGATTTGGAAACCCCGGGACGGATCACTGAACTGGCAGCAACCAATCCTAAATAATCATCCACCCGAAGCTTTTTAAGCAGCATCCGCATGGCTGGAGATTCCACATAGAAACACCCAATGGCCTTGGCATTGCGCAGCAGGTATTTGATGCGTTCGTCCTCTTTAAAACCTTTGATGTCGTGAATATCTATGGGCTTTTGTTTGGGGCGATTGTAAGCCACAATACCTACGGTCTCCTTGATCTTACCCAGCCCGCGCTGACTCAGAATGTCAAACTTATACAGGCCAACATCTTCTGCAACTACCATATCGAACTGGGTGGTGGGAAAACCCTTGGGCGGCATGAAAGTAGCGGTGTAATAATGTATGGGCTTTTCCGCAATGAGAATGCCTCCGGCGTGGATTCCCAGATAGTTAGGAAAGCCCTGAATACGCTTGCTGTAGGTCACCACCAAACGAGAAAGGGAATCCAATTGTTCAAAGACATAGCTGCCCGCAGAAAGCAGGTCGATCTCCGCCTTGGGCAAACCAAAGACCTTCCCCAATTCACGGACAGCGGCCTTGTATTTAAAGGTGTTGTAAACCGTGAGCAAAGCACAGTTCGGGAAACGTTTAAAGATGAACTGAGTCACATCGTCCCGATCACTCCAAGAGAAATCAATATCAAAATCGGGTGGGTTTTTGCGGTACAGATTTATGAATCGTTCAAAGTAGAGATCCAACTCAATGGGGTCTACGTCTGTGATCCGCAGCAAATAGGCAACTATACTGTTGGCACCACTGCCTCGACCCACATAGAAATAGCCTTTAGAACGGGCGTATTTTAGGATCTTCCAATTGATCAAGAAATACGAGACAAAGCCCATCTCGCGAACTATTTTCAGTTCCTTCTGAATACGGTCTAAGATCTTATCGTCCGCGGATTCGTATCGGTAGGCCAAACCTTGATAGGTCAGTTTTTTGAGCAGTCTAAAATCCAACTCGGCATTGCCCGTATAGGTCCTTTGGTTGTTGGGCGTCTCGTTAGAAAAATCAAACTCAAAACGGCAAGCCTCTAACAAAGCTGTGGCATTGTCCAACAAAAACGGAAAGGCTGCATATTGCTGCTGTAAAGCCTGAGGCGCACACAAAATATGTGTCTCCAGACCTTGCTCAGATTCTGGTAACTTGCTTAAAAGCGTATTGTTGTCTATGGCTCGCAAAAGTCTGTGAGTATTGAAACTGCGTTTACCTGCAAAGCTCACCGTATAAAGAGCAACCAACTTGTGTTTGCGCTTGAGCCAGGGGGAGAATTTCAATCGATTCAGATCCTGAGGGCAGACGCCTAAAAACTCGTGCTCGGCTAATTTGGTTCCCTTAAAACTCGCAAAAGGGTAGATTATAAAACTGTCTTCAAGTGTAGCTGCCCGTGCAGGAATCTGTAGATCTTCATGCAAAAAATGAGATAAATAGCAGTTGATCTGCGCAAAGCCTTTGTGGCTTTTGGCCAAGGCGATGAATTGCTGTTCGGCTCCGTTTCTAAAATCCACGCCAACTACCGGTCTGATACCGTATTTATGACCCAATCTGAGCAGGTCAAAGCAGGCCGAAACACTGTTGATGTCCGTAAAGGCCATTTGCTGTATTCCTAGACTGGAAGCCGCTTCCAGCAAGGGTTCCGGAGCAAAAGTACCGTAGCGCAAACTGTAGTATGTATGGGTATTGAGAAACACATTTCAAAATTAGCTATCATTTGTAGTAATTATTGCTTATATTTGTAGTAAATGAATAAAATTATTCACAAAAACATCAGACACCTGCGCAAGCTCCGCGGACTCACTCAAGAACAGTTCGCGGAAGAGCTGCAAGTACCGCGTTCGCGTATCGGCTCTTATGAAGAAGGCCGTTCGGAACCGCCCATTGCTATGTTGGTAGCTTTATCTGACTTCTTTAAGATTCCCGTGGATATCTTGATCAAGAACGACTTGACCAGTGCCCAAGACCACTCCTTTATTGAGATCGGGCAGCAACGGGTACTGTTTCCCATTCAGGTGGACGAGGCCAACGAAAACGTCATTGAAGTAGTGCCGGTAAAGGCTTCTGCGGGTTATTTGTTGGGCTATGATGACCCGGAATACATAGAACAGCTGGAAAAGATCAAACTGCCCTTCTTGCCTACCGGAAAGCACCGCGCCTTCCCTATTAAAGGAGATTCCATGCTGCCGCTTAAAGACGGATCTTATGTCGTGGCGCGTTTTGTGGAAAGCCTGGATGACATTAAAAACGGAACCACTTATGTGGTAGTAACCCTAAACAACGGGATCACCTATAAACGTGTAGAGAACAATTTAAAGACTCAAGGGAGCATTCGTTTAGTCTCTGACAACAAAGCCTATGAGGCCTTTGAGGTTCCAGCCGTAGAGATCGTTGAACTTTGGGAATTCACTTGTTCCATCAACACTCAGGAATACGACGCTCAAGAACTAAAAATAAGCAGCATTGCACAGATGCTTACCGAATTGCAAGTGGAATTGCAGAGTTTGAGATAATACTAGTTCTTATCCTCCAAAAGCGGCACAAAACGGAACTCGCCGTATTCTTTCTTCACGAACTTAGTTTCTGATTCGCGGGTGTATACCGTCATGATCTGTACCTTCTCGCCTACAGGAATCACCAAGCGGCCTCCAATGGCGAGCTGTGCCATAAGTGGTTTAGGTACAAAAGGAGCTCCAGCGGTAACGATCACTCCGTTAAAAGGAGCGAATTCCGGCAAGCCTTTATAACCGTCTCCAAAAATCAGTCGTTTGGGGCGATAGCCCAATTTAGGCAGGAAGAGCTGCGTTTTTTTGAACAGTTCATTTTGACGCTCAATGGTGAAGACCGTAGCGCCCATTTCCATAAGTACAGCAGTTTGATAACCACTGCCCGTGCCAATTTCCAAGATCTTATCTCCAGGCTTGACTTGCAAAAGCTCGCTTTGACGCGCTACGGTATAAGGTTGTGAAATGGTTTGATCCGCAGCAATAGGAAAAGCCTTATCGGCATATGCGTGATCTAAAAAGCTGGAATCCATGAATAAATGTCTCGGGATCTTGCCAATAGCATTTAATACTGCTGGATCGGTAATGCCTTTGGCCTTGATCACATCGACCAATTGCTTGCGTTTGCCTTGATGTTTGAAGGAATCTTTCACGGTTAATTTGAGTCTCACAAAGAAAACGAACAAAAAGCTTTCCTGCAAAAATCGCGACCGATTTATCCTGTGTAGTTCGGGGAATAAATGCTATTTTTGTTAAGGCAAATAGGGCTATCAAATCTGCTCTAATTGCCGTCAAAATCAACAATCAAAAACTATGCTTAAAGCCGGTGTTGCAGGTGCTGGGCATCTGGGAAAGATCCATTTAAAACTATTGCAAGAATCCAATCAATACGAGTTGATGGGATTCTACGATGCAGACCCGAAGCAGGCTGCTGCCATCGCGGAAGAATTTGGCTACAAAGCCTATCCTTCGTTAGACGCTCTTATCGCCGACTGCGATATGGTGGATGTAGTAACGCCTACCCTCTATCACTTTGACACTGCTAAAAAAGTCATTGAAGCCGGAAAGCATTTGTTTATTGAAAAACCAATCACCACCACCGTTGAAGAAGCTGAAGCCTTAAGAGCTTTAGCAAAAAAACACAAGGTGCGTGGACAAGTTGGACAGGTAGAACGTTTCAATCCAGCCTTTAGAGCGGTTGTGGATCGATTTGACAATCCTATGTTCATTGAAAGTCATCGCTTGGCAGAATTCAACCCTAGAGGTACAGACGTTTCTGTAGTGCTCGACTTGATGATCCACGATATTGATGTGATCTTGAGTGTGGTAAAATCACCGGTAAAGAGTGTGACCTCTAACGGCGTTTCTGTGATCAGCTCTACTCCAGATATTGCTAACGCTCGTATCGAATTTGAAAACGGTTGTATCGCCAATCTAACAGCCAGTAGGATTTCACTCAAGAATATGCGTAAGAGTCGTTTCTTCCAAAAAGATGCTTATATCTCTGTAGACTTTTTGGAAAAGAAATGTGAGGTGGTTAAAATGATGGACGCCCCAGAGACTCCAGATGACTTTGCCATGATCCTTACCAATGCTGATGGGCTTAAAAAGCAGATCTATTTTGATAATCCGGAGGTGACTCCTAACAATGCCATCTTGGATGAACTCAATACTTTTGCACAGGCCATCAAAGATGATAAAACACCAATTGTAAGCTTGCATCAAGGAACAGAGGCTTTGCGCCTGGCCATGCAAGTCATTGAAAACTTTAACAACTAGAATACAGTATATATGAAGAATGTAGCCGTAATCGGTGCAGGAACTATGGGTAATGGAATTGCCCACACTTTTGCCCAATTCGATTATAAAGTACAGCTGATTGATATCTCTCAGGCCTCTTTAGACCGAGGAATGGCCACCATCACTAAGAATTTGGACCGTATGGTAGCTAAAGAAAAGATCAGTGAAGAAGACAAAGCGCGTACCCTGGGTAATATCACCACCTACACCAGTTTGGAAGAAGGTGTGGAATACGCGAGCTTGGTAGTAGAAGCGGCTACAGAAAACGTAAACCTAAAGCTCAAGATCTTTGAAGATTTGGACAAGCTTTGTCCGGACGATACGATCTTGGCTACCAACACCTCGTCCATCTCCATCACACAGATCGCGGCAGTAACCTCTCGCCCAGAAATGGTCATTGGAATGCACTTTATGAACCCTGTGCCGATCATGAAATTGGTAGAGATCATCAAAGGATATAATACCAGCCAAGAAACCTACACTACGGTGGCAGAGATTTCTAAGAAACTCAACAAGGTTCCAGTAGAAGTGAATGACTATCCTGGATTTGTGGCTAACCGTATTTTGATGCCGATGATCAATGAGGCTATTGAAACCCTTTACAATGGCGTTGCCGGAGTTCAGGAGATCGATACGGTAATGAAGCTCGGAATGGCCCACCCAATGGGACCTTTGCAATTGGCAGATTTTATAGGGCTCGATGTATGTCTTTCTATTCTAAATGTGATGTATGAAGGTTTTAAGAATCCTAAGTACGCTCCTTGCCCATTGCTTGTCAATATGGTAATGGCAGGGAAACTCGGCGTTAAGAGCGGAGAAGGATTCTACGATTATTCAGAAAGTCGCAAGGCCGAAAAGGTTGCGGCAATGTTCGCATAGTCTATGGCTGATGTTCGTCCTTTTGCCGCAGTAAGACCGGCACGCGAACTGGTCAGTATAATGGTCAGTAGGTCTTACGACACCTACCTGCCTAGCGAGCGCAACGCGCGTATGAAGGCCAATCCCTTCTCTTTTTTGCACATCATCAATCCCGGTTTTAAATACCAAAAGAAACTCTCCGGGAAAGAGCGTTTTGAGATGGTGCGCAATCGGTATTTGGAGTTTAAAGAAGAAGGCAATCTGATCCAAGATCCGCAAGCTTGCTATTATGTGTATCAGATTATTGATCGAGATGGACACACCTACCGTGGAATCATCGCTGCTGTCAGCACCGAAGATTACCAAAACAATATTGTCAAAAGACATGAGGATACTCTAGCACAGCGCGAGACCTTATTCACCCAATACCTACATACCGTAGGATTCAATGCAGAACCGGTCCTGCTCACCTATCCGGCCAATGATCCGCTAGAAGACATTATGCATGCCGTGGTTCAAGTGCGGGCCGAATATGAATTCACTACTACCTTTAGAGACACCCACTACCTCTGGCCCGTAAGTGATCCTGAGCTAGTGAAAGGCATTAAGGCTTGTTTTGCAGAAATGTCTCAGATCTACATTGCGGACGGACACCACCGCTGCGCGAGTTCAGTGCGCTTGGCAAAACAGATGGAAGGAAGTCCTTTAGGAGAAGGCAGGGATAGCTACAACTATTTTATGAGCTATTTGATCCCAGAGAGCGATCTGCGTATTGAAGCCTTTTATCGCATGATCAAGGATCTCAACGGGTTGAGCAAAGAGGCTTTACTCATAAAACTAGACGAATACTTCCGCATAGAAAATCGCGGGGTGAGTCCATACGAGCCGAGCAAGAAACATCACTTTGGGATGTATTTAGATGGCGAATATTATTCACTCTATTTGCGTAAATTCAAAGTGGAATTTAAAGATGCCTTGCAGGCCTTGGATTCTCAATTGCTATTGGATACTATTTTACAGCCAATTTTAGGGATCAAGGATCCAAGGACCGACAAACGTTTGGGCTACCACAGCGAGCGTGAAGGACAATTCAACATAAAAGACGCCGTGGACTCCGGGAAATACGCCTTAGGTTTTAGTATGGTCGCCGTTAATGTCGATGAACTCAAAGCCGTAGCAGATGAGCAATTGACTATGCCACCAAAGAGTACTTATATTCTGCCTAAATTACGATCGGGCATTACGGTTTACGAATTCTAAATGAGTATATCAGAAAACATAAAGCAATTCAAGGAAAAGCTCCCAGAGCAGGTCACGCTAGTTGCAGTATCTAAGACCAAACCTGTGGAAGATCTGCAGGAAGCCTATGATGCCGGGCAACGAATCTTTGGTGAGAACAAGATCCAGGAAATGGCCACAAAATGGGAGGAATTGCCCAAGGATATTCAGTGGCATATGATCGGGCATGTGCAGACCAACAAGGTCAAGTATATGGCGCCTTTTGTGAGTCTGATCCACGCTGTAGACAGTATCAAATTGCTTAAAGAGATCAATAAGCAGGCAAAAAAGCACGATCGGGTGATCAACTGTTTGATCCAACTCAAGATCGCTGAGGAGGATAGTAAATTCGGACTTCCTCCACAGGAACTATCAGAATTGATCGATCAGAAAAAATCATTAGCACTCGATAATGTTCAAATTGTAGGATTGATGGGAATGGCCACCTTTACCAACGATGAGCTACAATTGCAGCGCGAATTCAAAATCTTAAAAGAAAAGTACGACGCACACCAACAATCTGAATCTTGGAACGTTCTCTCCATGGGAATGAGTGGCGACTACCCTATTGCCATTGCAGCAGGGAGCACCATGGTTCGAGTGGGTAGTGCTATATTCGGTGCCCGCAATTATCATTAATGTACGCGATTTTAGACATAGAAACCACGGGCGGAAAATACAACGAAGAAGGTATTACCGAGATCGCTATCTATAAATTTGACGGCCATGAGGTGGTGGATCAGTTTATCAGCTTGGTGAATCCAGAGCGCAAGATCCAACCTTTTGTGGTCAACCTTACGGGTATTAATAACGAGATGCTCCGCAATGCGCCTAAATTCTATGAAGTTGCTAAGCGTATCATTGAGATCACGGAAGGCTGTATTTTAGTAGCTCACAACGCGCAGTTTGATACGCGTATCCTCAGAACAGAGTTTGATCGTTTGGGTTATGACTATCAGCGCGAGTCCCTTTGTACTGTGGAATTGTCCAAAAAACTGATCCCAGACATGCCTTCTTACAGTTTGGGGAAATTGGTGCGCTCTTTAGGGATTCCTTTAAGCGATAGGCACCGTGCGGCAGGTGATGCCAAGGCTACGGTGAGTCTTTTTAAACTCCTGCTCACCAAGGATCAGAAAAAAGAGATCATCAGTCAGACAGTGAGAATGGAAGCCAAACGGCAGTTGGAGCCCAAATTGCTCGATATGATCGAGGCTACTCCTTCTGTGACCGGGGTCTACTATATGCATCGGGAGGACGGAAGCATCATTTACATTGGAAAGAGTCGCAACATCAAAAAGCGGCTGAATCAGCATTTCACCTCAGACAACAGAAAATCCAAAAAGATCCAATTGGAAGTAGCGGCCGTTACTTACGAGGCAACAGGAAGTGATCTCATCGCCCAACTCAAAGAATCCGAAGAGATCAAACGCAACAAACCCGTTTACAACCGGGCTTTGCGCAAAACGATCTACAATTACCAATTAGGACTCACTAAAGATGAAGCGGGTTATTTGCAGTTCAAAATTGAAAAGACCAATTTGAACAAACCGGCCATAACCACCTTTACCAATTACCAACAAGCCAAGTCCCAACTTTTCAAAATTACCGAACAGCACCAATTGTGTCAGAAACATACAGGCCTCCACAAGACAGCAGGGCCCTGCTTCTTGCAAACCATAAAAGAGTGTTATGGGGCCTGCATAGGTGAAGAACCTGTAGCAGACTACAACGCTCGTGTAGAACGCTTTTTGGCGATGCACAGTTATGAAAATCAGAATATGGTGATCATTGACCACGGCCGTGAAGTTGATGAGCGGTCGGTAATTCTCATTGAAGAGGGAAGCTATAAAGGCTTTGGGTTTTTTAATCTGAATTATCAGATCAACAACTTGGAAATACTGCGTTCTATCATCTCTCCTATGGAGGACAATAGAGATGCCCAACACATCATCCACTCTTTTTTAAGACGCAAAAAAGTACTCAAAGTAATACCCCTAGAGCAACTACAAAACGGCTCTAATTTTAACTAGCTTAAATTTTCTTTTAAATTTACAGGGTGAAGGAGCTAAAACCCAACAAAAGTGGATCCTGGCGCAGCCGTATCCACGAGGTGATCTATGAGGCCGATACGCCGGCTGGAAAGACTTTTGACGTGATCTTATTGATCCTGATTGTACTGAGCATTGTCTTTGTCATGATGGAAAGCGTCGCCTCAATTGACGCCAAATACCACGACTTACTTTTAATTGGAGAATGGATATTGACCATTTTCTTTACCATTGAATACATATTGCGGATTGTCAGCATCAAGAAACCTTCCCATTATATTTTCAGTTTTTATGGGATTATTGATTTCTTGGCAACGATACCCTTGTATTTATCGCTTTTTTTGGGAGGAACCCAAGCCTTGGTAACCGTGCGCGCTTTGCGTTTGTTACGAATCTTTAGAATCCTCAAGGTGACCCGCTATGTGGGTGAATCCAACAAACTGGTTCGCGCCATAAAACACAGTTGGGCCAAGATCTCCATCTTTCTATTTGCAGTGTTGATCGTTTCTATCATTGCCGGGACCCTGATGTATTTTATAGAAGGCGAGGAAAGCGGTTTTAGAAACATTCCGATAAGCATCTACTGGTGTATCGTAACACTAACCACAGTAGGTTATGGCGATATTGCCCCGGTGACTCCTTTAGGCCAATTACTATCTGCTATCATTATGATCATGGGATACGGCATCATCGCAGTGCCTACCGGTATAATAAGTGCGGAATACGCCCGCAATACCAAGGTAGTCAACACCAACACACAAAGTTGTAGATATTGCGGAAAATCAGACCACAGAGATGGTGCAAAACACTGCTTTAACTGCGGAGAAGACCTTCACCCCAACGACAACTAATTGATGAACGATCAAAAGGTTTTACTCACTGTTGTAGGGCCCACAGCTATTGGTAAAACAGCTTTAGCCATTAAACTGGCCCAACACTTTAATACCCAGATCATTTCTGCGGATTCCCGACAGTTCTTTAAAGAAATGCGCATAGGGACTGCCGTGCCTACAGCTGAAGAACTGGCCGCAGCGCCGCATCACTTCATTCAGCATTTATCCGTAGAAGATCCCTACAGTGTAGGTGATTTTGAGCGCGATGCCCTAGCTCGCTTGGAGGAGCTTTACAAAGAACAGGATGTGGTGGTTATGGCAGGAGGCTCTGGACTTTATGTGGATGCGGTCACCCGAGGCCTGGATTCTTTCCCAGAAGTATCTGAAGGAGTTAGAGCAGCACTCACTGAGCAATTAGAACAAGAAGGTATAGCCAGCTTACAGGAAGAACTCTTGGCTAAGGATCCTGAATACTATGAGCAGGTTGACCTGCAGAATCCACACCGCTTAATCCGTGCTTTGGAAGTCATTAGAAGCAGTGGAAATACGTTTAGCAGCTATAGAAACCAAGCGCCAAAGTCGCGTGCTTTCCAAACCATTAAAATTGGACTCACCGCAGATAGAGCCGTGATCTACGATCGAATAAATCAACGCGTTGACCTTATGATGCAAGAAGGCCTCTTACACGAGGTAAAAGGCCTATTATCATATAAAGAGCTCAATGCGCTACAAACTGTGGGTTATCGCGAACTGATCGGTCATTTGGAAACGGATTTACCGTTGCAGGACGCAGTAGACGCCATCAAACAGAACACAAGACGCTTTGCCAAAAGGCAACTCACTTGGCTTAGAAAGGATCCGCAGATCCATTGGTTTGACTATCAAACTCCATCAGACACCATCATCGCCCAACTAGAGGCAAAATACGGTGTACTCTTAAAGCGGAATTAGTTTTCTACTTCGTCTTTGACCACCAAACGGAATCCTTCTCCGTGGATGTTCAAGATCTCAACTCCATCGTCCTTACTCAGGTACTTACGCAATTTGGCAATATATACATCCATAGAGCGAGAAGTAAAGTAATTGTCGTCTCTCCAGATCTTGGTAAGCGCCAATTCACGTGGCATTAGATCATTTTTGTGTAATGCTAGCAAACGCAAAAGATCATTCTCTTTTGGAGATAGTTTGCTCGGCTCTTCTTTGTTGTAAGACAAAAAGCGAAGTTTAGAATTCAAGTGGAATTTGCCGATCTGGAATTCAAACTGTTTGCTGTCTGACAAGGAATCTGTCGCTTTGCGTTGGATGATGGCTTTGATCTTCATCAAAAGCACCTCAGAATCAAAAGGCTTGTTCAAATAATCATCTGCTCCTACCTTATATCCTTTAAGTACATCTTCTTTTAAGGCCTTAGCCGTAAGGAAGATGATCGGCACATCCTTATTCTTCTCGCGAATCTCCTTGGCTAAGGTGAATCCGTCTTTATAAGGCATCATCACATCGAGGATACACAGGTCAAAATTGTCTTTTTTAAACTTTTCGAAGCCTTCCATACCGTTTTTAGCATGGGTGACATCGTATTCGTTCATGGCTAAATAGTCCTTCAGGACTGTTCCAAAATTCGGGTCGTCTTCGACCAATAAGATTTTTTTATTTTCCGTTTCCATAATTAAGAGATTAATTGAAATTTTATACTAAAGGTACTTCCCTTGCCGCGCTCACTATCCACGTATACGGACGCATGATGATCATCCAAAATACGTTTCACATAAGCCAATCCAAGACCGTGCCCTTTTACGTTATGAATGTTTCCGGTATGTTCCCGGTAGAATTTTTCAAAGATTTGTTTCTGTGCTGTTTTAGACATTCCGATACCTTGATCACTGATCTTTACAATGATGGAATTCTTAGCCAATTCCGTATAGATATCGATCTTAGGTGCCTCTTCTGAATACTTAATGGCGTTGTCCAGCATATTCACAAAGACGTTTGTCAAGTGAAACTCATTACCCAAAATGGAGGATTTCTGAGCGTCAAAATGTGTTTTGATATATCCACCTTTGTCTTCCACCATAAGTGAAACACTAGTAATGGCATCCTCTACAACGTCGTGGAGTTTGATGCGTTCCTTTTTGAGGTTGATGGATTTATTCTCCAATCGGGAGATACGCAGTACATTCTCTACTTGAGCGTGCATGCGTTTGTTCTCATCACGGATCATGCGCAGATAACGCTGTTTGAATTCATCGTCCTGAGCAACCTTAGGATTCTTAAGCGCATCTAACGCTAGGTTGATCGTTGCAATAGGCGTTTTGAATTCGTGGGTCATATTGTTGATGAAATCCGTTTTGATCTGTGAGATCTGTCTTTGACGGATCAACTGTGAAATGGCATACCAATAAGCCAAAATGATAATGGCCGTAAAAAGAATGGATAAAATAGAGATCCCCACAATGGAACTGAATAGCTCCTTACGGGTATTGCCAAAAGTCACAAAAAGCTGGTAGTTAAAATTATCATCCTGATCAATGAACATCGGAACCCCAAAGGTAGAAGGTGCGTTGATGTCAAAATCTCTGGAGCGTACCTTGGTTGCTAATTGATTGCTGTAAATGCCGTATTCATAGCTGGTGGTCAGGCCTTTTTTGCGCAGTTCTTTATCGATCATCTTTTCGATAAGTTCTGGGCTCACCCTTTGGTGAATTGGAATCTTTTCAGAGATCTTTAAGGCAACCGTCGAGAATATGGCGCGTTCCAGTTCGTCCATACGCTTATAGGTCTTGTTCTCTGATTTGATCGGAGCACCGCCATCAATACCTGGAGTTATGGTGGTAGTTACTTGCTCATTAACCAAACGTTTAAAGGCGATGGAATCCATCCCGATATCCAAGAAGCTCGGTGAAAGTTTATAATCGCGTTGGGTAATTCCATTACTGAAGATGAATACTTCGTTCTTGTCTTCATCCACACGACGGTAAACAATCTCGGTAATTTTGCTGGTGTCAGGTTCAACAAAATCCTGCTCTGTAGCTACAATAGCATCGTAGATCTGCTCTTGTTCAAACAACTGAATGTCCTGAGAAACCGCAATCATCACCTGACGAATGTCCTTGGTGAATTGTTCCTGCTTGGTTTGAAAGGAATTATTGATCCAATAAGCCTGCACGAAGATTATCCCCAACAGTGCAACGCTCATAAGTACAATGAGTATGACAAACAGTCTTTTGTTCATTGTTCAAAAGTACCTTTTTTAGCCCGCGGGCGGATTCCGTTTAACCAAATGTTAACAGAAATGTCCGTTCGTCTATTTTTTTAAGGAAATAAGCTGCTCGTGGAGAGAAATTACTTGCTTTCTAGTTGCCTCAAGATCAATGTTTTCAATAACATAGTCCGCAAGCGGAATTTTCTGCTCGTCAGGCCATTGGTGTTGCATGCGTGCACGTACTGCTTCTTCACTGGCTCCGTCTCTTGACATGACGCGTTTTAGTCGGATGGATTCTGGTGCAGTTACTAAAATGTTTGCATCAGAACGGGTATAACTGCCGTTCTCAAAAAGAATTGCGGCTTCTTTGATCACATAAGGGCTTTGCTGTGCCTGGGCCCATTGTTTGAAGTCTTTACCAACAGCTGGGTGAACCAAGGCATTCAGCGCTTCTAAAAGCTCAGCATCATTAAACACTTGACTCGCTATATAGGCTCTGTTGAGCCTGCCGTCTTCGGTATAGGCCTGATCGCCCAGAAGAGCCTTGATATTCGCAATAAGCTCTTGATCCTCAACCATTAAAGCTTTAGCGCGATCATCGGCAAAATAAATTGGAATGCCTAAGGCTTCAAAAAACCGAGCCACTGTGGTCTTTCCACTACCAATACCTCCTGTTAATCCAACGCTGATCATGATTACTGAATGGCTATGAATTCAACCTGATTCGGACTCAGGCTCAATCGACGGGCCCCTGCGGGAGCCTCGACGAGTTCTGGAACCAAAAAGTTCGCTCCTTCTTCTATTTTAGACAAGTCGCAAATGACTTTAAAATCACTGGCCTGTACGTTTTTATAATCGGAGAAGTTAATGGTGTATCTCACTGTAACTGCTGAGGGGAACAATTGTATTCCGCGCACCTCATCACTACCGATCAAGGTTATTGGTACAGTCACTTGATTTTCTATAAACTCTTGCACCTCCATGGAATAATTGACCTCACCAGGATCCACTTTTAGTTTGTCCACCGTGTCGGGCAAC
Source organism: Gilvibacter sp. (assembly GCF_965601605.1). Lineage (GTDB taxonomy): Bacteria > Bacteroidota > Bacteroidia > Flavobacteriales > Flavobacteriaceae > Gilvibacter. The sequence goes on from NZ_CBFCWJ010000012.1 coordinate 182,170, forward strand.
AAGATCTCTAAACTGCCAGAAATGGCCTCATCAACCTCATCAAAGCTAGCCGCTGCCGTTTCTAAAGCGGTGACTTGCTTCAAACTATTTTCAGGGCCAATGACCGTGACAGAATCAGGAGTTATACCAAGCGGCTCCGTATAGGAATAACCTTCTTTAAAGGTGTAAGAAATATTAGCAATAACCGGCACACGCTTCTGCCCTAAGGTTCGAATGGGCAGTTCTATATTGGATTTCTCCATTTGCAACTCTACTTGATGCTTGAGCTGTAGTGTGGCTAAATTTTCAAGGCCTTGTTTAGAAATCATCCAACGTGCGCTAGTATCTGGTTCTAATCTGGTAAGATCTAAAGTGATTTTAGGTTTGCTGAGCTTATAATATAAGAATTCAAACCCTGAAGCCTTTAACCGCAATGGAACGGAATTTACGCCATCCTCACTGATCACCGCATTTGCAGGAATGTTAGTATACTCCAATTGGGCATCCACATCCTGCTCATATTGTTTGGAGAACTTGGTCAGTACCCAAAACAAGGTGGCAAGAATAAGAAAAAACACAAAGGAATTAATGTTCCCTTTCCCAGATTTTCGCTTTTGTTTCTCTGCAGCGGTCATGGGTAGAAGTTACTTAAAAAAAAGATGCGGAAAAACGGCCTTAGGATCTTTCTTCAATAGACCTGTATACCAGTTGCTTTTCAAAAAAGCAGTTCCATAACTATAGAACTGAACCACAGTAGCCCACAATGCCATAAACCCGATCTTAAGGCTTTTAGTAGTCATTATAGCGTGTATGAGCAAAATCGAAAAGTAAAGACCGTAAAGCGTTAAAAACCACCAAACACCAACGATAGCAAAGACAATAGAAGCTACAAAACCTAAAACAAATAGGCTCGGAAACCAAAAGGTGATCTTTCTAGACTCCGGATGCCAACTATTGAGAATGGGCCTCACCAAGCCAAACTTAGTGACTTGTTGCTTGAACTTGGACCAAGAGATTCTTCTTTTGTGATAAACGGCTGCACCAGCAATGAAGCCGGTCTTGAATCCTGCTTTTTTAATACGCCAGGATAAATCAGGATCTTCTCCAGGATGAATTTTCCCAAAACCTTCTGTAGCTAAAAAAGTTTCTTTAGAAATCCCCATATTAAAGCTACGAGGTTCAAACTGTTGTACAGCTTTCTTGTTTCCGCGAATACCACCCGTAGTCAATAAACTGGTCATGCTGTAATTGATGGCTTTCTGCAGATCTGAAAATGATTCGTGCGCCGCATCAGCTCCTCCAAAGCAATCCAAGTAATTTTCGTTTAATGCCTTATCTACGACCGATAGATAATCCGCAGGCATAATCACATCAGAATCTAAAATGATAAAGTAATTCCCTTTAGCCTTATTCATTCCGTAGTTCCTAGAAGGACCTGGCCCGGAATTGTCTTTGTAGTGGTAACTGATATTTAGTCTATCTGCGTATAGAGCAACAACTTCCTTGCAATCTTGGCTAGAACCGTCTTCAATTATACACACCTCAAAAGGAATGTCGCTCTCAAAGGCAGTCATACTGGCCAAGAGCTCATCAACCTCATCCGGTCTGTTGTAAACGGGTATAATAAAGCTGTATTCCCTTTTCATAAAATAAGCGAAGTCATTTAGGCTTTCATATCTGAATTAAGCCTTCTTTAAATGCATAGTAAGCAAAGGTTGGAGAACAGGCAAAACTCAATTGCAAAAAAACAATTTTTTAACCATCGGGAAAAGTCTAAAAGACTCCAAAAACAAAAAAGCCACCCAATGGGTGGCTTTTACAAATTTCTTTGTTGTCCGAATCAGCTTATTGCTTGATCAAACGGTAAGAACCTACTTGCGCGTCTGAAGTAACGTTTACAACGTAAACACCTGCTTTCAAAGTAGCAACGTTGATTTCTTGAGAAAGTGCGTTAGGAGCAACCTCAAGAACCTTTTGACCTAGGATGTTGAAGAAAGTAACGTTTTGGATCTCGTTTTGAGCCTTTACAGTTACAACATCGTTAGCTGGGTTAGGATACATGCTGAAACCAGCGATCTGGTTGTCATCAGTGCTAAGTACAGCATCTAAAGAGAAGTTATCAATTCCTCCGTGCCATCCCCAAGCACCAGCAGCATCATCATAAGTCCAACGCAATTGGAAATCAGGGTTAGTGATACCAGTTGGGCTGAAAGACTCAGAAAGAATCTCTGGAAGATCTACATCATAAGTAGCAAGAACGTTCCATGCAGCACCATCATACCACTCTGTTACAAAAGTCTCACCAGAAGCAACTTCTTGGAAAGCAACGTCGTAAGCGATAGTGATATCTCCTGTAGTACCAGAAAGGTCATAAACAGCAGACATAAGAGTAGTGTTAGATGGATCAGCTCCATTTCCACAAGCATCATCATCAAAGTACATACCTGGAGATGCAAAGTCTGGTCCAGTTGGCAAGTCAGCACCGTTGAACCAGTCACAAGAACCAGTGTTGATTACGGTCATCCAATCAGCTGGTAATCCCGCATCAAAGTCTTCTGATGCAAACTGTGCATTCATTCCTAATGAGAATAATCCTGCACATAACAATAAAGTAATTTTTTTCATATCACATGATTTAGTTTAAACTTAAACTCAAAGTTACACTAATATTTAATATAACCAAATTCTATATGTAATTAGAAATATCTATTTATTCCTCCTTAATGAAGGCTTCCATAACCTCATTGCTTACCCCCGTATTGGAGAATCCACCGTCATTGTACAAGTTTTGGAGAGTAACACGTTTTGTAAGATCGCTAAAGAGAGAAACCGTATAGTTTGCGCAATCCATGGCCGTAGCATTCCCGAGCGGTGACATTTTCTCTGCATAAGCGATAAACCCATCAAAACCTTTTACCCCTTGACCCGCTGTAGTTGGCGTTGGAGATTGAGAAATTGTATTCACGCGAACTTTTTTGTCTTTTCCAAAGAAATAACCAAAACTGCGAGCAATAGACTCTAAATAAGCCTTGTTGTCCGCCATATCGTTATAATCCGGAAAAACGCGTTGAGCAGCCATATAACTCAAAGCAACAATACTCCCCCACTCGTTCATCGCGTCCTTTTTGTAGAGGGTTTGCATCACTTTGTGAAATGAAAGTGCCGAAACATCCCAACCTTTGTGGGTCCAATCGTATTTTTGATCCGTATAAGCTTTGCCTTTACGCACATTAACAGACATACCAATGGAATGTAAAACGAAGTCTATTTTTCCGCCTAAGGCTTCCATAGCGCCATCCACTAATTTTTCAAGATCCTCTAATGAGGTAGCATCTGCAGGAATAATCTGAGAATTGGTCTTTTCTGCTAGTTGATTAATCTGTCCCATACGCATTGCAATCGGTGCGTTGGTTAAAACAAATTGACCTCCTTCTTCATGAACGCGCTCTGCGGTTTTCCAAGCAATAGAGTTCTCGTCTAAAGCGCCAAAAATGATTCCTTTCTTTCCAGCTAATAAATTGTATGACATAGGTTGGTGTTTTATGCGGTCAAAAATAGTTAATTCAATAATTCTTTTGCGTGGTTTAATGCAGTTTCGGACAGTTGTTGTCCGCCAAGCATTTGCGCGATCTCCACAACGCGTTCTTCTGAAGACAATGCGCGCATTCGTGTAGCAGCTCCCTGTGCGGTATCTTCTTTGAATACTTTAAAATGATGATTGCCCTTGGCAGCCACTTGTGGCAAATGCGTTATACTGAGCAGTTGCATAGAACGGGACATTTGTCTCATTATATCTCCTATACGATTGGCCACTTCTCCAGAAACCCCTGTATCGATCTCATCAAAAATCAAGGTAGCTAAATTGGTGTGTTGTGCCATTAAGGCCTTCAAGGCTAACATCACTCGTGAAAGCTCTCCTCCTGAGGCCACTTTTTGCAAAGGTCCAGGAGTGACACCTTTGTTAGCGCTAAAAAGAAACTCCAAAGTCTCTTGGCCGTAAGGGTTAGCCTCACTATTATTTTGTTGTATCACAAACTGCGCTGCTGGTAATTCCAACATTCGCAACTGAGCATTTATGGTCTCACACAACTGCGGAATGACTGCAGCACGTGCCGACTGAAGCTCTCGGGCTAAGGATTCCATTTTTTGTTCTGCCTTTACAAGCGCTTGCTCAGCAGCCAGAAGTTGTTCCGATTGGTCTTCTACCATGACTACAAGTTTCTCCAAGGCATCGCGTTTAGCGATGAGTTCTTCTAAAGAGCTGGCTGCGTGCTTGCGTTTTAAGTCGTATAAACTCCGCGTGAGCTCTTCCAAACTCGCCAAGCGGTCCGGATCACTTTCTATCTGCTCTTGTTGCTCAAAGAGCTGAGATTCTAGATCTGTCAACTCAATGTGTATGGATTGCATGCGTTCAGAAAGCTCCTTGAACAATGGCGAAATACGCGCCAATTGCCCGAGTTGCTGATTGGCATGCCCCAACTGTTCTGAAGCTCCTACTTGTTCCGCACTCAATTGTTGCATCACCTCAGCCAGCAGATCTTGAATGCGCTCTACATTAGAGAGGGTTTCATATTCCTCATCAATTGCTGCCTCGTCCAGCTTGTCTAATTGAAGTTCGTGGAGTTCTGTCCACAGGAATTTGTTGTAGTCAAACTCTTTGTTAGCCGAGGCCTGAGTTTCTTTTAATGAAGCCAAGTCTTTCTGGGCTTGTTTGTATTGTCTAAAGGCTTCGCGGTAGTCCGACAGTAAGTTTTTATTATCGGCGATGAGATCCACCAAATTAAACTTGAAGGCCGTGGTATTAACCTCCAGTTGCTGACCTTGACTGTGAATGTCGATCAACTGTTCACCCAGAATGCTGAGGACACTTAAATTGACCGGAGTATCGTTGACAAAAGCTCTTGATTTTCCCGAGGGCAGCAACTCGCGTCTTATAATGGTGTGCAGGTCAAAATCCAGATCGTTTTCTTTAAAGAACTCTTGGAGTTTAAACTTGCTCAAATCAAAATGTCCTTCAATGACACTTTTAGTGGTCTTGTCCTTAATACTGTCCAGATCGGCGCGCTGTCCTAAAAGCAAGCCTAATGCTCCAAGCACAATGGATTTACCCGCACCAGTTTCTCCAGTGATCACTGTAAAACCAGGGCCAAAATCAACCGCTAAATGGTCAATCAAGGCATAATTCTTTATGGAAAGGGATTTAATCAAGCCTTCGGAATGTAATCGAAATCAGAAAAATAAAGATAAGAAAGACTCCGCTTAAAAAAAGAAATTAAAGCGTTTAATATCGGATATCTTCCCAGCTGGCTCTTTTGGTAGGCGCCATGCGATTCAAGTCTTCAATCAACTTAGCGATATCCACCTGAGGACCTCCGCTAAAAACGCGACTGATCTCATTCTCCTTAGCGTCAAAAAAGGTGCGCAACAAAAATGAATTTGGACGTCTGTCGTTGATCATTCGCAGGCGACTCAAACTAGTAGACATGATCTGTTTAGCCTCTTTAGGGTTCTCATGCATGATGTCCAAACCTAAACGGTGGTAGTCATACATCACGTTGTGAAACTCACTAAACACATTAGACAATAAGGCGTCGTTATAACGGAAACGCGACTGCGCTCCATCTGTCGCTTTCCAACCTAAGAAGTTGCTGGAAGCCGCGGTGTTCACGATCTGCTTAGCCACCTGAAAGTAAGGATCTCCTCCGTTGCGACTGAAGGTATCTGCATCCAACCCAATTACCGTGTATACATGAAAAGCAATCACCGAGATCAAATTGGAATCAAAACTGTTCGGGTTGAAATTCAAGGGTTGAAACTCGCGATAGGTAAAGGAAAACTGCTTGTCGTTGTAGTTGTAAACCGGTGAATTGTATGAGGAGCCATACGCTGGACGAGATGATTGTACCTGCAAAGTTGCCGTAAAGTCATCGCCATCGTAGTCAGTCACAATGATTACCAGGTTCATATCAATGCGTTCCTGAGTGGTCATCTTCATATTGGTCCACTGGTATTCATTGACAAATTCTTCGATCTGATTCTTTAGGGTTCTAAAGATCTGTAAATCGGCTCTGGCGGTCTGTTCCGCATTAACCGTTACGGTACAACGGATCTCTTGAGCAGAAGCGCTCAAACCGACTAAAACACACATTAAAACTAGTAATCTTCTCATTGCTGCCCTATAATGTAATCCAAGATGTCTACAGCCACAGCTGCCTTATCTTTTAGTTCAAACGGTAAAACACTACCATTCTTATCTATGAAGGTAACTTTATTGGTTTTTGATTTAAAACCGGCCCCTTCGTCTCTGAGCGAATTTAGTATAATTAAATCTAAATTCTTTTTCTCGAGCTTCTTTTTTGCGTTAGCCAATTCATTCTGAGTCTCCAAGGCGAAACCGACCAAAAACTGCTGTTGTTTCTCAGCTCCGGCCCATCCCAGAATATCTTGAGTCTTTTCCAGTTGTATGTTTAAGGAATCTCCCGTCTTCTTGATCTTTTCCTTAGCAGGGGCTACTGGCCTATAGTCTGCTACCGCCGCAGCGAAAACACCGATATCCGCGGCTGCATAATGTGCCTGAACAGCCTCCAGCATTTCTTGCGCAGAGGTCACACGGATCAATTCCACAGAAGTGTGTTCCAATTGCAAATGAGACGGACCACTAACCAAGGTCACCTGGGCTCCTAGGTCTGCAGCTCTTTCTGCGATCTTGTAGCCCATCAAGCCGCTGGAGTGGTTTCCAACAAAACGCACGGGATCAATGGCTTCATAAGTAGGGCCAGCAGTAATCAAAACCTTCTTGCCACGCAACGGAAGCCCTTCAGCAATGTGTTGTTCTAAGAAATGAAGAATCTCCTCAGGCTCGGCCATACGACCCTGCCCAACTAGGCCACTGGCCAATTCGCCATGTGCTGCAGGGATTTGTATGTTCCCGAATTGCTCCAGTTTTTGAAAAGTTTCTGCTGTAGAAGGATGCTTATACATATCCAGATCCATAGCAGGTGCATACAGCACTGGACATTTGGCAGAGAGATAAACCGCCAATAAGAGGTTGTCACAAACTCCTGTAGCCATTTTAGCTAAAGTATTTGCGGTTGCCGGAGCGATCAGTAGATAGTCGGCCCAAAGTCCGAGTTCCACGTGATTGTTCCAACGAGCATTCTCATCCTCCTCATCGGTAAAGGAAGAATAAACTTCGTTTTTAGAGAGTGTAGAAAGGGTAAGCGGAGTGACAAATTCTTTGGAGGACGGGGTCATTACCACCCGAACCTCAGCTCCTGCTTTGACCAAAAGTCGCACCAACCAGGCTGTTTTATAGGCGGCAATACCGGCGGTTACCCCCAGTAATATGCGCTTTCCTTTTAAAACAGACATGGCGGAACTAATTAGGCCTCGTCTTCCTGAGTGTTGCGGTGGTAGATCTTATCTTCCAACCACTCTTGCACGGCTAAAGCGTGTGGCTTCGGAAGCTTTTCGTAGAACTTAGATACTTCGATCTGCTCTTTATTCTCAAAGATCTCTTCTAAAGAATCGTTGTAGGTCGCGAACTCATCCAGCTTCTCCAACAACTCTTTTTTGATCTCTGCATTGATCTGCGTAGCACGCTTTGAAATAATAGAGATCGCCTCGTAAATGTTGTCAGTTGGAGCATCTACCAAGTTCTTATCAATAGTAGTCGTGTTGATAGGTGCGTCCAATTTCTTTAAATTCATCATATCTGCTAACCTTAAGATTTTGTTTCAGTGTTCAAGGATTCCATGCGCGCTTCAATGTCTTGATTGATCTCATCGGCAGCTTCTCGGTATTCGGAATCCGAAAAATACTTCATAAAGCTGTCGTAATATTCCTTGGCCGCTGCTAAACGTTCTGGCACTAAGGTCTCAAAACTATTGATCGCAAGTTTGTATTCTGACTCGAGTCGCATAAAGAACGCTTCTGCTCTGTATTCGCTTCCCGGGAAGTCAGTGGCGAAGTTGTCATAAGCCTCAATGGCTGATTTGTAATCTTCGCGGTGATAGTATGATTTAGCGATGCGAATCGCTTTGTATTCTAACTTAGAGTTGAGCTCGTCTACCAAGCCGTTGGCCTCTTGCAAGTAATCGGACTCTGGAAATTGGTCGATAAATCCTTGCAACTTCTCTAAGGCTGTGTAGGTGTCTTCTTGGTCTAAAGAATAACGCGGCGATAGCTCGTAATAACTCTTTGCACCTTTGTAGGCGGCCTCTTGTACGCGGTCACTGCTCGGATAAGAACGCACAAAACGCTCAAACTGATAGCCGGATAAATAGAAATCTCCCAACTGGTAATAGGTATCAGCATAGAAGAACATCAAACGTTCTGCTTGTGGCTTTCCACGGTAAGCCGGAACGATCTCCTCCATAAGTTTTAAAGCCTTGCGATACTTCCCTACTTGATACAAGGAATCTGCAAAACGATACTTAGCAGCTACGTCGTCTGATTTATACACTTTTTGGAACGGAGAACAAGCCCCTACCAAAAGAAGCGCCCCAAGGGCTAAAAGGTAATATTTGTTTTTGTTTAAAAACATCCTGCAAAATTAGTTAATTCTTCGAGAATTCAAAACACTTCTCTGCACGAAGCTAAAACACTCCAGCCCTTGTGCCATGCGGATTGTGAAAAGTTTAACTCGGTTCTAAAATTCCCTTAAAAATTCGCCGATACGCGCTTTGAGTCCAGTGCTGGCTTCTACCAATGGCAATCGGACGTTTGCGCTGCAAATATTTCGATGCTCTAAAAGGGCTTTGACCCCAGCAGGATTGCCCTCTTCAAAGATCATATCAATCACAGGCATAAGCTGATATTGCAAAGCTCTGGCTTGATCGTTATGTCCTGCTCTGGCCAAACGCACCATAGCAGAAAACTCCGCCGGCATACCTTCACCAATCACAGAAATCACTCCTGCACCTCCGGCAAGTACCATTGGCAAAGTGATCATATCATCTCCAGAAATGACCAAAAAGTCTTCCGGAAGCTGTCTGATGAGCTCCATAGCTTGAACCATATCGCCAGCAGCCTCTTTTATGGCAACCACATGGTCAAAGTCCGCAGCCAATCGAGCCACGGTCTCTGGAGCCATATTGGAAGAGGTTCTCCCAGGCACATTATACAGAATGATGGGTTTGTCCGTAGCCGTAGCAACAGCTTTGAAATGTTGATAGATACCTTCTTGCGTAGGCTTGTTGTAGTATGGCGATACAGAAAGTACAGCCGTATAATTGCTGAGGTCCGTAGTCTTAAGTTCTTCAACCACGGCAGCCGTATTGTTCCCTCCAATACCGAGCACTTCTGGAACACGCCCTTTATTGGCAGCAGTAATACAAGCTTTAACCGCCGATTTCTCCGCAGCAGTTAAGGTGGCTGATTCCGCAGTCGTACCCAGCACGACCAAATAATCCACACCATTTTCAATATTAAAATCCACCAAAGCGGTCAGCGCATTGAGATCTGGATTTCCTTGGGCATCAAAAGGAGTGATCAAGGCCACTCCGGTTCCAATTAATTCTTGCATAATTCTAAAGGCCTTATCGGCACAGTTTCAAAAGGGTAAGGTATTTTATCAATTCAAATTCAAAAGCATCCCAGTCGTTCTTTGGGGTTGCTATAGTTAGGTCAAAGAGTTCTTCATGGCTGCCCATGGGCCCCACGCGAAACCCATTCGGTTTACTTGCAATCAGATTATCCAAAAGCGCATTAGGTTCCCAATAATAGCCGATGATCAAATCAAAGTTCTTTTGAGCAAAGGTTGTGGCATCGTCGTGCTGCAACTTCCCTTGCCAGCCAAAATGCTTTTTACACCATTGATCAGGCTGCAATTGATCGGGTTTAAGTCCGGTGACAAATTCACGATAATAAACAGCCTCCTGCTTTATTCCAAGCCTTTCAGCGAGCTTCATTACTGCGGATCTAACCTCGGGCGAATCCCCTTGAGTAAGCACCAATAGCGAATTCACAGCAGTTTTGGGTAATTCACGCTGCTGAGCAGCAATACTTTTTCGCAATTGCTTGAGGACACTTTTATGTTTTAACGCTCCAATCATCGCTTATTGCCCTAGCTTCGCCAAAAATTCATCTTCAGTAATCAGAGCTACGCCCAAAGATTCTGCCTTGGTGCGCTTGCTCGGCCCCATTTTATCTCCAGCCACAACATAAGTGGTCTTGGACGAGATAGAACTGGAAACCTTTCCGCCGTTATCTTCAATGAGCTTTTTAAGTTCCGTACGTGAAACGCGATGAAACACGCCACTCACTACCACGACATCTCCCTTCAAGGTATCGGTCTGATTGGCCAATACTTCTTCAGAGAGTTGTAATTGTACACCAGCTGCTTGCAATCGGCTTACCAGCTGCTGATGTTTCTCTTCCATAAACCACTGGACCACACTTTGCGCTATCGCTGAACCGATCTCATCCACACCAATCAAATCATCTTCTGAAGCTTGTGAAAGCGCCTCAATCGATTTGTAATGACGTGCTAATTTTTTAGCTACCGTCTCGCCAACGTATCGGATCCCTAAAGCAAATAAAACGCGCTCAAAAGGAATCTCCCGACTCTTAGCCACTCCTTCAACCAAATTCTCTGCACTCTTTTGAGCCATACGCTCTAAAGGCAAAAGTTGATCCACGCGCAATTCATATAGATCAGCGTAGTTGGTAATCAAACCTTCTTTGACCAAAAGCGCCACAGTCTCTCCACCAAGCCCTTCAATATCCATGGCCTTTCTGGAGATATAGTGCTGTATCCTCCCTACGATCTGCGGGAAGCAACCTGTTTCATTCGGGCAATAGTGCAAGGCTTCATCAGCCGCGCGCACCAATTCCGTTTGACATTCGGGACAATGGGTGATGTATTTTGTTGGCTGAGAATCTGCAGGACGCTGACTCAGATCCACTCCAACGATCTTTGGAATGATCTCCCCGCCTTTCTCCACATAGACGGTATCACCCTCACGAATATCCAACTTCGCAATCTGATCGGCATTGTGCAAAGACGCTCTTTTTACAATAGTTCCAGCTAATGATACAGGTTCCAAATTCGCTACGGGCGTTATAGCACCGGTTCGTCCCACTTGATAGGTTATGGTGTGTAGTACCGCGGAGGCCTGCTCTGCCTGGAATTTATAAGCCATGGCCCAACGCGGTGCTTTGGCAGTAAATCCAAGCTCTTCTTGTTGACGCAGGTTGTTGACTTTGATAACCACACCATCGGTTTCATAAGGAAGCTCGTGACGAGCCACATCCCAATGATTGATATATTCCAAAACCTCATCAATGCTTTTAGCCAAGACGGCGTGCTTGGGCACTTTGAATCCCCAGGAAGCGGCTTTCTCTAAACTTTCAAATTGAGTGGTAAGACCTAGATTGTTACCTACCACACTGTAAAGCAAACACTCTAATGGACGCTTAGCAACTTCTGAGCTGTCTTGTAACTTCAAACTCCCGCTGGCGGTATTTCTGGGATTGCGATAAGGTTCCTCGCCCGCAGCCACACGCGCAGCATTCATGGCTTCAAAACCCGCAAAAGGCAAAACGATCTCTCCACGAATATCAAAGCGCGAAGGGAAATCTCCTTTTAGTTGTAAGGGTACTGACTTAATGGTTCTAATGTTGGTGGTAACCTCATCTCCTTGAACACCATCACCGCGAGTCACGGCCTTCTCTAACTGTCCGTCTTGGTATGTGAGGCTCATGGAAGCGCCGTCGTACTTCAATTCACAGGTATACTCCACAGGACCATCTACAGCCTTTTTGATGCGCTTTTCCCAATCCAATAGATCTTCTTTTGAATAGGAATTGTCCAAGGAATACATGCGGTGTTCATGTACCAAAGTGTTGAAATTCTTGGTGACTTGTCCACCAACACGCAAGGTTGGAGAATTGGGATCGTGAAACTCTGGATGCGCAGCTTCTAACTCTTGAAGTTGCTTTAATTTGGTGTCAAATTCAAAATCAGAAATTACAGGAGCGTCCAACACATAGTAGTTGTAATTGTGTTGTCTGAGTTCTTCTCGTAAGCTTTGGATCTGCTGCTCGATTTCCATGGAGTTCTGCTTTCTCCAAAAATAATAAAGCTCTGCGGTTTTCGCCTAGTGAAAAGGAGGCTAAATTTGGGAGTTTTGCAGTATTTATCAACGGTAATAAAAGAACACAGAAAGGGCCTTTAAAAGAGTAGTTCCAAAGATAACTAACGCAAAAATCATGGTGATAACTCCTTAACCGCGAGGATAGCCGCGAGGCTGAATACGGAAAGAAGACTACTGCTTAAAAAGGCCCTTTCAAAGTCAAGTTCACAAATACATTCTACTCCATGTCTCCTGCGCTGAGTTCATCCAACCAATAAAAGCTGAACTCGGCATTAATATTTGTGAATTGATGGCTATATAAAGATCGTATGTAGTGTTTCTAAATTGTCGGTTTAAAAAAAGTGAGACTAGCCACAACCGTTGACTCCAAAATATGAATTGCTTTAAAATTCCTAATCCTTAACGCGCATCAACATCTCTTGGAAATTGTGGCCGTCCCACAACCAAACAATATTTATAAAGACTTGTCGTCTTTAAATGCGAAACTTAAAATCACACCCCTGTGATTTGTTTACGATCCAAATGTATTCGGACGGCTGATGAAATAAGCATAAAAATACAAAAAAAGTCGGACTTTGTATTTAGTCGATAAAATATTACACTTTAACGACTAGGTTCGGTCTTGAGTCAACCATTTTGGAACATTTTTAGGCACAAAGCTGCGCATCTTTTCCAAAAGCTTGGTTGGGTCAGTGTCCACCAAAAGGATCTCAAAGTTGTCCATTTTGAGAAACCCCTTGCGCACCATTCCTTCGAGAAGATTAATTAAAGGATCATAAAACCCATTGACGTTTAAGAGACCTACGGGTTTTTGATGCAAACCTAACTGCGACCAGGTGATGATCTCAAAGAGTTCTTCTAAGGTTCCGAACCCTCCGGGTAAGGCGATAAAACCATCACTGCGTTCACTCATGATGAGCTTTCGCTGGTGCATATTTTCTGTAGTAATAAGCTCCGAAAGTCCAAGGTGAACCACTTCCTTGCGTTTGAGAAATTCTGGAATAACCCCAGTAACACGACCTCCCTGATCCAAAACTGCTTTGGCTATTTCTCCCATGACACCGATCTTGGCAGCGCCATAGACCAACTCAATTTGTTGAGCTACCAGGAGCTGTCCCAACTTCTGAGCCGCGTCAGTGATGGCCATATCGTTTCCGCTACTGCTTCCGCAGAACACTGCAATTCTATCCAAGGCTATCTCTTTTGACATTTGAGCATCCGAT
>NZ_CBFCWJ010000013.1:0-40672 GCF_965601605.1 Gilvibacter sp.
CAGTGTGGCTAAAGCCATTGAATTTATTCAAGAATTGGGAGCTGAAAATTGCTTCAATGCCTTGCAAGCCATTAAGGCGAATGCGATGGATGCCTTTTTAGAGCGCGGTTTAATTGACCAACATCTGGGCGATCGTGAAATGCATTCGTCGATCTTTAATTTGAAATTGAATTCAGACGATTACTATCGCTTAAGAGATGCTGGAGTGCTGACCTCTTTACGAGGAGATGGTGTACGCGTAAGTTTTCATTTTTACAACTCCACCCAAGATTTGGATAGCTTGTTGCAGCTTATTGGCCAAGCTTAGTCAACAACGCTTACCCCTTTCCAAAAAGCAACGTGATCTTTGATCTCAGAGGCAGCGTCTTTTGGATTTGGATAAAACCAAGCGGCATCTGGATTCTCTGCTCCATTTACACTTAAGCTGTAATAACTGGCTTCTCCCTTCCAAGGGCAAGTAGTATGTGTTTGACTGTCTTTGAAAAACTCACTTTTGATGGCACTGGGTGGGAAGTAGTGATTTCCTTCAACGACTACCGTATTGTCGCTTTCAGCGATGATTTGATCATTCCAAATGGCTTTCATAGCTAGCTGTTCTTTTTCTTGCGTTTTTTCTTCTTTTTCTTATCATCAGGATCCGCTGCAAGGGCAAAGATCACAGGAAGTGCATAAGTCACATTAACGGCCTCTCCATTGGTATATCCAGGCTGCATTTTTGGTAGCGCGTTAATTACACGTTCCAGCTCTTGGTTCACTTGTAAGTAATCTCCGCGAATCAGTACATTTTGAATAGTGCCTTCTGAGCTGATCTCAAATTGAGCAGCCAGTCGGTGTTGTCCTGCAGGCAATCCCAAATTACCGATTAGCTCCATGTCAAAGTTTTTATTGATGAACTTTGAAATGCTTTCGCTAAGGCATTTTCTCTGTTTATCGTTGTCTCCTTTGCAATCTGGATAAACAGGTACTTGTTCAACTCCTGCAAAAGGAACGGTTTTGGCCTCTTGCGCCGTAGTCAAACCACTGCAGGCCAAGACCAATAAAATTAACAATTGACGCATTACTTCCCGGTTTTAAAAGTAAATGGCACTTTATAGGATATTGCCTTGGGCTTACCGGCCAACATGCCTGGTTTCATTTGTGGAATTTGAAGGATGTTTCTACGAGCTTCTGCTTGCAGTGCCTCGCTTCCGCCACTAGTTGAGATGATCTCTACTTTTCCTTCGGTGTTGATTTGAAAATCAACGATAACACGACCTTGATCGTTGTTCTTGTAAGCTTCTGGTGGGTATTTAAAGTTTTTAGCGATGTGTTTGGAGAGCATTGTCGTGAAGCATTTGTTCATCGCGGCAGGATCACCGGAAGTATCTTCACAGCCCGGCCAAACCGGTGGAAGCTCTCTCATAGTAACTTTATTCTTATCTACAGTTCCCCATTCTTCTTGGGCAAATGAAACACTAAAGGTGAGGACCAAAGCAAAGGTCAGTAGCAGTTTTTTAGTCATAGGTAAGTTGTTTTTGCCGATCTGCCTGACAGTCGGTATCTGTTTAACGCTCAGTTGGGATCAAAAATTATACCGCAACCGCGCCTTTGATGTGCGGGTGTGGATTATAATCAACTAAGGTAAAGTCTTCAAACTGAAAGTCAAAAATATTTTTGACCTCAGGATTGATCACCATTTTGGGGAGTGGACGAATATCTCTGGAAAGTTGCAGCTCCAATTGTTCAAAGTGATTGCTGTAAATATGGGCATCACCAAAGGTGTGAATAAAGTCTCCAGCCTCGTATCCGCATACTTGAGCAACCATCATAGTTAATAGAGCGTAAGACGCAATATTAAAAGGTACTCCAAGAAAGATATCCGCAGAGCGTTGATATAACTGACAAGACAGCTTGCCATCTGCAACATAAAATTGAAAGAATGCGTGACACGGCGGCAAAGCTGCTTTTCCATTAGCCACATTTTCTGAGAAGCTCACGGAGGTGTCTGGCATCACGCTTGGGTTCCACGCGCTAACCAACATTCTGCGGCTGTCTGGATTGGTCTTTAAACCTTCTATCACGGCCGTGATCTGATCGATGCCGTCAGAATTCCAGTTTCTCCATTGGTGTCCGTAGACGGGTCCGAGGTCTCCGTTCTCATCGGCCCATTCGTTCCAAATACGCACACCATTTTCTTTGAGATAGTCAATATTGGTATCGCCTTTTAAAAACCAAAGCAGTTCGTAAATAATGGATTTTAAATGAAGCTTTTTGGTAGTCACCATTGGGAATCCTTCGCTGAGATCAAATCGCATTTGGTAACCAAAAACACTTTTTGTTCCGGTTCCCGTTCTGTCTGTTTTGGTTACACCTTCTTGCATTACGTGGCGCACCAAGTCGTGATATTGCTTCATAAAATTCGGGCTAAAACTGGCTCTAAAATAGCAAAAAAGGGAGCAAATTGCACCGCGCTTTTTAGTGGATTTCCAATAGTTATTAACCGATCAGCATTCCGGCAATAGTAGCCGTAAGTAAGGCGGCAACAGTACCTCCAATTAGCGCTTTGATTCCAAAGGCTGCAAGGGTTTTCCGTTGAGACGGGGCCAATACTCCGATTCCTCCAATTTGGATACCAATAGAGGCGAAGTTGGCAAATCCACAAAGGGCGTAAGTGGCAATTACAATAGAGCGGTAGTTAGACAAAGCCCCTGAATTCTTAAGTTCACTTAAAGAAGCGTAAGCAAAGAATTCGTTCAGAATGGTCTTTTCGCCTAAAAGTTGTCCCACCGCAACCATATCCTCCGCAGGAACACCAATGATCCAAGCAACAGGAGCAAAGACATTACCCAAAAGGAACTGCATGGAGAGTCCGTCATAACGACCGTTCGTGGCAGCAACTATAGTATCGTTAAGACCTGTTGGTGCTCCAATCATATCCATAGTGATCCAATTGAAAACAGCCATTACAGCGGTAAAGACCAAAAGCATGGCACCCACATTTACTGCGAGTTTAAGCCCTTCTGTAGTCCCTCTGCTAATAGCGTCCAAAAGGTTACTACCAATTTTATCTTTGGAGATGTCCAATCTGCGGTTAACTTCTTCCGTCTCAGGATACAGCATTTTAGCAATGATGATCGCCGCAGGGGCAGACATTATGGAAGCCGTCAATAAGTGCTTGGCAAAAATGGCTTTTTCGGCATCACTTTCTCCACCTAAAAATGCAATATAAGCGGCAAGTACGCCACCAGCAATGGTGGTCATACCTCCAACCATCAGACAGAGCATTTCAGACTTGGTCATTTTATCCAAGTAAGGCTTCACCACTAAAGGCGCCTCTGTTTGTCCAATAAAGATATTGGCTGCTGCTGCCAGACTCTCTGCACCAGATAGGCGCATGGTTTTGCTCATTACCCAAGCAAATCCTTTTACCAAACGCTGTAGCACGCCCAAATAATAAAGCAAAGAAGTAAAGGCAGAAAAGAACACTATGGTAGGCAATACCTTGAAAGAGAAGATATATCCAAAGGTTTCTGTGTCGCTTACTAAGCCTCCAAAAAGGAATTCGGCTCCTGCTTCACTGAAATTTAAAAACTGAACCACTTTGGCAGAAAGCCAGTCAAAGGCATCGGCTACGGCGTCTACTTTTAAGACCAATACGGCAAAGATCAGCTGCAGACTGAGTCCGCTGAAAACCAAACGCCAATTGATCTTGCGCCGATTACTGGAAATCAAATAACAAACGCTTAATAAAAAGACCATTCCTAAAGCACCGCGCCAAAGGCTGTTCAGGCTTAGGCCTACGCCTTGGTCCGTGTCTAATGCTAAAGATTCGGTCTTTTCTTGGATTATTTCCTGAGTGAAACTGTAGCGCACTCCATTTTCTGTGAAGTTGAAAACGGAGTCGTTAAGGGTTTCAATTCGATACCTTCTAATAGTGTCAAATGGTTTTTCGTAAAAGAATACGAGTAGATCGTTTTGACGGGTATAGTCTCCACTAGCTACTAGAGTGTCTTTGGCCAAAAGGCTGTAGTGAAATCTATTGCCCGTTAAAACAAGGCTATCTAGGTCTTTGTCTATTGAAAATAGAGACTCTCCTGAAGTTTTTTCAATGGCATCAAATTGCCAAGTTCCTTCTTCTGACTGTTGAGCAACAGTTTGAGTTATAGCCGCTAGGCCAATCAGCAACAGGAAAAGTTTTTTCAACATTAGTTAGGAACGTTTGGAGATCTCGTCGCGAATGCGGGCCGCTTTTTCGTAGTCTTCATTAGCTACGGCTTGGTCCAACATTTCATTGAGCTCTTTTAGAGTGTAGCCCGTGTAGTCTTCGCTTTGAGCGCTTGAGGGCTCATCGGCGATCAGCTGTTCAACTAAAGAAGGTCCTTCTTCGGTTTCTTCTTCTTGAGAAGTTCCTTTGAGGAAGATTCCAGCTTTATCTAGGATGTTCTTGTAGGTGAAAATAGGCGCTTTGAATCGCAGCGCTAGGGCAATGGCATCACTGGTTCGCGCATCGATGATCTCTTCAATCTTATCGCGCTCACAAATAATGCTCGAATAAAAGACGCCATCCACCAATTTATGAATGATTACCTGCTTGACTTGGATGTCAAAACGGTCGGCAAAATTCTTAAAGAGGTCGTGGGTGAGTGGTCTTGGTGGTTTGATTTCCTTTTCCAAAGCAATCGCAATGGACTGGGCTTCAAAGGCTCCGATTACAATTGGAAGCTTGCGCTGTCCGTCCACTTCACTCAGGATGAGTGCATAAGCACCATTCTGGGTTTGACTGTATGAAATTCCTTTGATATTTAAACGGACCAGACTCATGAAATAGAAGAATAAAGAAAGGCTGTTAAAAACAGGACTTTACCCATGTTTAACAGCCCTTTATTCGGGTGCCAATTTAGCAAAAATTACGCGTTATTGGCTTTAAATTGCTTTAATTTTTCGGTCAATCGTGGAACCACATCAAAGGCGTCTCCAACGATCCCATAATCTGCCGCTTTAAAGAAAGGTGCTTCAGGATCTGTATTGATCACTACCTTTACTTTAGAGGAGTTGATTCCGGCCAAATGCTGAATAGCTCCAGAGATTCCAATAGCGATATACAAGTTCGACGCTACTGGTTTTCCAGTTTGACCAACGTGTTCACTGTGCGGTCTCCAACCCATATCACTTACTGGCTTAGAGCAAGCAGTAGCAGCACCAAGGGTGTCTGCCAGGTCTTCAATTAGATTCCAGTTTTCAGGTCCTTTTAAACCGCGTCCACCAGAAACTACTACTTCTGCATCGGCGATCGTTACCTTATCTGTAGCTTTATCAATAGAGGTTACTTCTACGCCATTGTCTCCTGCAAGCTCCACATCAAAGGCTGAAGCAGCTGCAGCACCACTGTTCTCGTGTAATCCGTAGGCATTTTTAGCCAAACCGATCACAGCAACATCGGTCTTTAGCTCGTTAATAGCAAAGGCCTTGTTGGTGTAAACTGTAGATTTAACTTTCATTGGGCTGGTGCTTTCTGGAAGTGCAACAACGTTAGGAGCATAAGCAGCTCCGAGTTCCACGGCCAAAAGCGGCGCCAAATATTTACTGTTTGCGCTGGAAGAAACCACAACGGTCTTCGCACCAGCGGCTTTTGCTGCTTGCGCTAGGGCCGCAGCGTAGTTCTTTGCATTGAAGGTCTCCAAAGCCGCATCGTTGATCTCCATCACCTTATCGGCTCCGTAGTTGCCTAGATCGGCAGCGTTTCCACCATTAATACTAACAGCAGTTACCTCTCCGCCCATGGCGTTTGCAACACCTTTGGCGTAAGAAGTCAATTCAAGGGCTACTTTCTTAAAGGCTCCTCCTTCTGATTCGGTATATACTAATACTGACATAATTCTTCTTTTTACAGGTGATTAAATCACCTTGGCTTCGTTGTGTAACAATTCGATTAACTGATCCAAGTTTTCAGGATCTACCATGGTTACGGCTCCTTTAGGTGCTGGCTTTTCAAAAGCAGCGGTCGCAGCATGAGCGTCTGCAGCATCCGCAGCAACTACATGTAAAGGTTTCTTTCTCGCCATCATGATCCCACGCATGTTTGGAATGCGAAGGTCACTTTCTTCCACTAATCCTTTTTGACCACCAATAACCAAAGGAAGGCTGGTCTTTACAGATTCCTTTCCTCCGTCAATCTCACGAACTGCAGTAGCATTGCTACCGTCAACTTCTAAATTGATACAGGTGTTAACAAAATTGGCGCCCAACATGGCTGCCATCATTCCCGGTACCATTCCGCCGTTGTAATCAATACTTTCTCGACCGGCAATAATAAGGTCGTAACCTCCATCTTGAGCCACTTTGGTCAATTGCTTGGCCACAAAGAATCCATCAGTCGCTGGAGCATCCACACGGATGGCTTCATCAGCTCCAATGGCTAGGGCTTTTCGCAAAGTTGGTTCTGCACTCGCATCTCCAACGTTGGCAACGTGCACAGTAGCACCTTGCTTCTCTTTGAACCACATGGCGCGGGTCAAACCAAATTCGTCATTAGGGTTGATCACAAATTGAACACCGTTGGTGTCAAATTGCGTATCGTTATCGGTAAAGTTAATTTTGGATGTAGTGTCTGGAACGTGACTAATACACACTAAAATCTTCATAGTTCAGACTTTTTTTAAGCTGTTTTTACTGTCGTCAAAGTTACCACTATAATTTCGAATATTTACTATGCACGCATAATAAATTTTCAAAAAAAATGCACTTATTTCCATTTTCTTGTGGTGGTGGAGACGAATAAATAGTATTTTTGTTTTTCTCAAAAAATGAAGGAGATGTTCGATCTGAGATCGACTTGAAATCCAAAGCGATAATTATGAAAACCATACAATTTAGAGAAGCAATAGCAGAAGCGATGAGCGAAGAAATGCGTCGCGATGAATCTATTTACTTAATGGGAGAGGAAGTTGCCGAATACAACGGGGCTTACAAGGCCTCAAAAGGTATGTTGGACGAATTTGGACCGAAGCGTATTATTGATACACCAATTTCGGAACTCGGTTTTGCTGGGATTGGAGTAGGGAGTGCAATGAACGGCAACCGTCCGATCATTGAATTCATGACCTTCAACTTCTCTTTAGTAGGTATTGACCAGATTATCAACAACGCCGCTAAGATGCGTCAAATGAGTGGTGGTCAGATCAACGTTCCTATGGTTTTCCGTGGGCCAACTGCTTCTGCAGGACAGCTTGCTGCAACACACTCGCAGGCTTTTGAAAGTTGGTACGCCAACTGTCCAGGTCTTAAAGTGGTTGTTCCTTCCAATCCAGCCGATGCGAAAGGATTGCTCAAAGCAGCTATCCGTGATGACGATCCTGTGATCTTTATGGAGTCCGAGCAGATGTATGGAGATAAAGGTGAGGTGCCAGAGGGCGAATACCTTATTCCTTTAGGAGTTGCTGACATTAAGCGAAGTGGTGACGACGTTACTATCGTCTCTTTTGGAAAGATTATCAAAGAGGCATATAAAGCCGCGGATGCCCTTGAGAAAGAAGGAATCTCTTGTGAGATCATTGACTTGCGTACTGTACGCCCAATGGATCACAACGCTATTTTAGAGTCTGTTAAGAAAACCAATCGTTTGGTAATTCTAGAAGAAGCTTGGCCATTTGGTAATATCGCTACAGAGATCACTTATCAAGTACAGAGTCAGGCCTTCGACTATTTGGACGCTCCTATAGTAAAGATCAATACGGCCGATACACCGGCTCCGTATTCTCCTGCATTATTGGAAGAATGGCTTCCCAATAGTGAAGATGTTGTTAAAGCCGTCAAAAAAGTGCTTTACAAATAAAATCTAGGCGCAATTTTTGCGTTCTAACTGCTTCAGAACAGAAGCGGCCCTGGCCCCCATTGTCTATGAGAGAACAACTACTTGTCTTCCTCTTACTCTTTACCTCTTTGAGCTTTGCTCAGACGAAGATCAGTGGAGAAGTGTTTGACGAGTTTGGAGATCCTGTTCCCTTTGCCAATGTAATTTTCAAAGATTCTTCAGAAGGAACCATTACCAATGAGAATGGTCGGTTCTATTTGGAATCCGATACTAGCTATGACACTGCCGTAGTTTCCTTTTTAGGGTATACCACCAAGGAGGTTCCTCTTACCAGCCGTACCACTTATAATATGAAGATCGAGCTGGCTGAAGAAGCCTCGAGCTTGGGAGAGGTAGTTGTATTCACAGGAAAGCAATCCAAAAAGAACAATCCCGCCATTGATATCCTTAGAAAGATCTGGGAGAATCGTCGGGAGAACGGTGTCAAAAAATTCAATCAGTATCAATACGAGAAGTATGAGAAGCTCGAGTTTGACCTAAACACGATCGACTCCGCCTTGATAAAGAGTAAGATCTTTAAAGGCATGGAGTTCATCTTTGATCAAACCGATACTTCTAAGATCACGGGAAATACCTATCTGCCCATCTTTATCAATGAGGCCTTTTCTAGAGTCTTTGGAGATAACCTCCAAAACTTACAAAAAGAGATTCTGGAAGGGAATAAGAATTCTGGTTTTAGTAATAATCAGACCATCATTGAATTTGTCAAGGACCTCTATTCAGAGTACGACGTTTACGACAATTACATCAAGTTCTTTGATAAGGCCTTTACCAGTCCGCTCTCCAGAACCGGGATCAATGTTTACAATTACGTCCTTTTAGACTCTGCGTATATCGGAGATAAGTGGTGTTATAATATTGTATACTACCCGCGGCGTAAGAACGAGCTGACCTTTAAAGGAGATTTTTGGGTGAACGATACCACTTGGGCCATTAAGGAGATCAATATGCAGGCCACCAAGAGTGCCAATTTGAACTGGGTGCGGGAGGTTTATATTGAACAGGAGTTTGATGTGCTCAACGATTCCATCTTTTTGATCACCCGAGATTATTTTCTGAGTGATTTTAGTCTGCGTAAAAAGGAGGGGGCTCGAGGTATCTATGGGAAGCGTACCACGCTTTACGACAATTACGAATTTGACATCCCCAAAGAGCGCGACTTTTATAAACAACAAGTAGATCCTTATGATTACGAGGTCTACAATAGGCCAGATGATTTTTGGGATGAGAACCGCATGGAGGATCTCAACAAGGATGAAAAGCAGATCTACACCCTCTTAGATACCTTAAAGACAGTTCCGAGATTCAAGACCTTATATAATATTGGTAGTGTTTTAGCCAGTGGTTATTACGAATTCCCAAACTTTGATTTTGGGCCGGTGTTTTCCATCTTCGGATTCAATGAGGCAGAAGGACTACGGATTCGCCTGGGTGGACGGACCTATTTTGGCCGTAACGATAAGTGGCGTATTGAAGGCTTTGGTGCCTATGGATTTAGGGACGAACGCTTCAAGTTTGGACTCTCTGGAAAGTGGCTGCTCGATAGGCGCTCCCGATTCATCATCTTTGGCGGGCATAGGAAGGACACCGAGCAGACCGGAGCATCCTTGACCAACACCAATGACGTGCTTGGGCGGAATTTGGCTTCATCGGCTTTAATTACTGTGGGAGCCAATGATAGACTGACTCGGATCAATCTCAGTACCGTTGGATTTGAGTTTGAGCCTTATAAAAACTTTATTTTCAGAACTACGGGCTCGTTTAGAACACTGACCTCGGCCACGGATACTTTTAGCCTGGATTATTTTGATGAGAACGGCGGCATACAATCCGAAGTAAGACAAGCAGAGCTTTCCACAGGATTGTTTTACACTCCTGGGCGCAAGACTTCCGGTTACGGCGTGGAGCGCACGGTAATCAATGACGGCGGATTTGCCTCCATATTTGTGGGAGCAACCTTTGGAATCAAGGATGTCTTTAATAGTGACTTTGAATATCAAAAGCTGCAAGCGCTCTATACACAACCATGGAATATTGGCGGTTTTGGCCGCGCTTATACCACTATTGAGGTTGGGAAGATCTTTGGAGAAGTTCCGCTGAGTTTATTGAGTCCAATTCCAGGAAACCAAACGTTGTTCAGTATTTACAACACCTTTAATCAGCTCGATTTTTACGAGTTTGTCAGTGATACTTATGCCTCCTTCCACTTGCAACACGACTTTGGAGGGCGCTTCTTTTCACGAATTCCAGGCTTGAGAAAGCTCAACTTGAGAGAGGTCATTGGGTTTAGAGCAGTTTATGGAGAGATCTCCGATGCCAACATCGCCCTGAATGCCTCCAACATACCTTATCAAGCGCCAGAGGACATCTATTGGGAATGGAGTGTCGGTATCGGGAACATCTTCAAAATCTTCCGTTTAGACTTTAATTTTAGAGGAAACTACCTCGATAACCCAGATGCGCGCCGCTTTGGTGTAACGGGAACTTTTGGGTTCAGTTTTTAGACGAGGGGGTTCACACTACTTATTAGCCTTGAGTTCAGGGGTTTTAATTCACTAGTATTCAATTTTTTAGGTAACGCCTTATTTCGGCGGTTATATTTGCGTTTCTAAATTTTATATCCCGACTGATTTCATTACTTTTGCGGTCGCAAATTGAAAGTCAACTAAAAATAGAAATATGTTAGAATCAAACATTATTTGGGTACCTATTGCACTCGCTGTGCTAGGTCTTCTATTCATGCTTGTAAAGATGAGCTGGGTGAAGAAGCAGGCTGCCGGAAACGAGCGCATGCAATCCATCTCTAAAAGTATTAAAGAAGGTGCATTGGCCTTTTTGAATGCTGAGTACCGTTTGTTATTGATCTTTGTTGTGGTAGCATCCGCAGCCTTGTTTGGAGTGTCTCAAATGGTTGAGACCACAAGCATCATGATCGTTCCTGCATTCATCCTTGGTGCATTCTTCTCAGCTTTGGCTGGAAACATCGGGATGCGCGTTGCAACAGAAGCAAACGCGCGTACTGCAGAGGCAGCTAAGACTAGTCTTCCACAGGCATTGCAAGTTTCCTTTGGTGGTGGTACAGTAATGGGATTAGGTGTAGCCGGTCTTGCGGTATTGGGTCTGAGCTTACTATTCATGTTCTTCATTGGACAGTTTATGGGTGCTGATGGCTCTTTCTACGACAACATGACCATTGTACTTGAAGCGCTTGCAGGATTCTCTCTTGGTGCGGAAAGTATTGCACTTTTTGCTCGTGTTGGTGGTGGTATCTATACCAAAGCTGCTGACGTTGGAGCTGACCTTGTAGGTAAAGTAGAGGCAGGTATTCCAGAAGATGATCCACGTAACCCAGCAACTATTGCAGATAACGTTGGTGACAACGTAGGAGACGTTGCCGGAATGGGAGCTGACTTGTTTGGTTCATATGTAGCAACTGTATTGGCTGCCATGGTATTGGGTAACTATGTTATTCGTGACATGAGCGCAACAGCTGCTTACACAGACGCATTTAACAATATGGGGCCTATCTTACTTCCGCTAGTAATTGCTGGGGTTGGAGTATTGGCTTCTATCTTAGGAACCTTCTTGGTTCGTATCAAAAATAACGATGCTAAAGAAGCGCAGGTTCAGAAAGCCTTGGATATGGGTAACTGGTTCGCGATCATCATTACTTTGATCGCTAGTTACTTCCTTATCGGTTGGATGTTGCCAGAGACCTTGACCATGAACTTCTTCGGGGAAGGGGCTAAGGAGATCGCTTCTATGAACGTATTCTGGTCTGCATGTATCGGATTGGCTGTTGGAGCCTTGATTTCTTTCGTTACTGCATTCTACACTTCTCTAGGGAAGAAACCTGTACTGGATATTGTACAAAACTCAGGAACTGGTGCTGCAACAAACATCATCGCTGGTCTTGCTGTAGGTATGAAATCTACACTGTGGTCAGTACTTCTTTTTGCTGCTGCGATCTACGGTTCTTATGAGCTTGCTGGATTCTACGGAGTAGCACTTGCTGCTTCTGCAATGATGGCAACTACGGCTATGCAGTTGGCAATCGATGCATTCGGTCCTATCGCAGATAACGCTGGTGGTGTTGCTGAGATGAGTGAACTAGAAGAGCACGTACGTCAACGTACAGACATCCTTGACTCAGTAGGTAACACAACTGCTGCTGTTGGAAAAGGATTTGCAATTGCTTCTGCAGCCTTGACTGCTTTGGCATTGTTTGCTGCTTATGTAACCTTTACAGGTATCCAAGGGATCAACATCTTTAAGGCTGATGTATTGGCTGCCCTATTCGTAGGGGGAATGATTCCTGTAGTATTCTCTGCCTTGGCTATGAAGTCTGTAGGTAAGGCTGCTATGGAAATGGTAAAAGAAGTACGTCGTCAGTTCAAAGAGATTCCTGGAATTATGGAAGGAACAGGTACTCCAGAGTACGCTAAGTGTGTAGATATTTCTACTAAAGCTGCTTTGAGAGAGATGATCGTTCCTGGATTGATCACTATTTTGACTCCTATCGCAATCGGTTTGATCTTCGGTGCTGAGCCACTAGGAGGTTATATGGCTGGTGTATGTGTTAGTGGTGTAATGTGGGCGATCTTCCAGAACAACGCTGGAGGTGCTTGGGACAACGCTAAGAAATCATTTGAAGCTGGAGTTGAGATCGACGGTGAGATGACTTACAAAGGTTCTGACGCGCACAAAGCGGCAGTAACTGGAGATACTGTTGGTGATCCATTTAAAGATACTTCAGGACCGTCTATGAATATCTTGATCAAATTGACTTGTTTGGTTGGATTGGTAATTGCTCCGATCTTAGGAGGTCACGGAGAAGAGGCTTATGCCGATAACGTGATTGAAGCGGGTAACGTAAAATTCGTTTCTGACGACGGTACGACTACCATCATCAAAATGAACGGAGACGCTACTGCTTTGGCAGAAGGAACTGAAGACATCACTGTTGAGGTGACTATGGACGAAGATGCTCAAGCAACTGCAACAGCTACTGTAAAGATCACTAAAGACGGTGAAACTACTACAGAGACCTTTACTGGAACTCCAGAAGAAGTTGAAGCTAAGGTGGAAGCTTACAAAGAGGCAGAAGGTGCTTCAGTAGACATTGAGATCGTAAAAGAAGTGAAAAAGGTAGTAGACGGATCGTCTAAATAATAAAACCTTTAGATATAAAAAAAGCCGCTCCATCGAGCGGCTTTTTTGTTTTTAAAATGTTCCTACTAAACCTACGGTATTATATCCCGCAGTAAAGCGCCAACTGATCCTGTGGCGGTTTTGATAACTGTCTTCATAACGTCGGCTTCCAAAAAGGTAGTTGTCCACGCTGTCTACAACAGCAATACTGATGGCCGCGCCTAGAACAATATCAGTTACCCAGTGGGCATCGTCCCATAAACGAGAAACTGGCGCAATGCTTCCTAGAGCGTAAATTCCAGATTTCACCCAGATATTGTCAAACTGCTTGGCAATGGAATGCGCCATAGAAATGGACAGGATGGTATGTCCAGAAGGGAAGGAGTGGTAACGTGCGGTTCCTTTAAAGGGTTCAAACTCAAAAGGGCCCGTAAAATCATCTGGTCGCGCACGACCAACAGCGGTTTTAAAAAAGGTTTGAAAAAGCCCGGAGGTGGCTGCGGATGCAATAATGAGCACTCCAGTTTTCCGCACCTTTTCATTTTTGGTCAACAATCCAAATCCGTAGATACCACCAGAGACCATAAAGAAATTCTGAGGACTTCCAAAGTACCAACCAAATTCTTTGAGTACGCCAGGGGCGTTGGGTTCTTGTTCTACAAAATAGTTACGCGCAGATTGATCCAGAGCCGTAAACATGGAAGTTGCGGTGATCACACTCACTGCCGTGAGGAAGTCGTCTCCCTGCCAACGCACAGGCGCTGTAATGCTGTGTTTAAAGCCTCCGAAGGCACTTTTGGCATCATACTTTAGGGTTTGCCAAATATTGGCGTCTTGAGCAAGTGTATCTGCATTAGGGGACTGTCCGAATAAGTTAAGACTCGAGCCCAGTAAAAACAGTACGATCAAAAATTTTTGCATGTAATTAGGACGAAAATCAACAGGTTTCGTTACAAACAAAAATAGACTATTTGATTTAGATGTTTATCTCGAGAAAGTCGCCACAAAAACAGCATCAACTTCACCGCTGCCAACCGGAGTATCCAGAATCTCCGTTTGCTCAATGCGCAGTCGCAGCATATCCGCAGTAAGCAATTCAATGGTGATCACAGCATCTTGATCATCTGCAGTGCCGGTAATTGTGAGGGTGTTGTCTTCCAAGCTCCAAGTGCCGTCTCCTAATAGATCGAGGTTTTCTAAAGTCTCTTCTTCACTTACACCTAAAAATGTTGTCGTCACGGTCATGGAGAATTGTCCTTCTGAGCTTACTTCATTCGGGTCTTCAGAAAAGGTAACAGTTGCGTCTATATCAAAACCTTCGCCTTCTTGAGTGGCGGTCACAGGTAAGCCTTCAATTACAGTAGTAATTGTAGAGTCAAAGTCAATGGTCTCAGCGGTCCACGTTCCTACTAAGGAAACTTCGGCTTCTTCTTCCGTGGTTGTAGTGGAATCATCATCAGAGCTGCAAGCAATGTACATAGGGACAAGCAGCAGCAGGGCTAGCAATTTTATAGTTTTCATAATCGATTTGGGTGTTAAGGGGTCTGTATTAAAAGAGTCCGTGAAGTTCCGCGTCAATGCGACTGATCACACTTCCGAGATCTTCCGGATTGTCTACAAAATTAAGGGTGTCCACATCAAAGATCAACAGATTGCTTTTGTCGTAATCGTGAATCCAAGCTTCGTAGCGCTCGTTGAGTCGACTTAAATAATCAATGCTGATGGAGTTCTCATATTCACGCCCTCTTTTGTGGATCTGACTCACCAAATTAGGGATGGAACTGCGCAAATAGATCAACAGATCAGGTGCTTCAGTCACACTTTCCATCAGATCAAAAAGCGAACGGTAATTTTCATAATCGCGATTGGTCATCAGACCCATCGCGTGTAGGTTAGGAGCAAAGATGTACGCATCTTCATAGATCGTGCGGTCTTGGATATAGTCCTTTCCACTTTCTCTAATATCCACAATTTGACGAAACCGACTGTTCAAGAAATAGATCTGTAGATTGAAAGACCAACGTTCCATTTGGTTGTAAAAATCATCCAAATAAGGATTGTCTTCCACATCCTCAAAATGAGGTTGCCATTTGTAGTGCTTTGCCAATAATTTGGTGAGCGTAGTCTTTCCTGAGCCTATGTTTCCGGCTATCGCAACATGCATAAAATTAGGATTGTTTAGAGTTTGGTTAGTCTGAAGGAATACACGAATTCTCCATCGTAAATATACAGGAATTCTGAAGTTAGTTGCAAGTCTTTTACGGCAATTTTTGTGCCCGATTCAGTGGCTTCGAACTGCTGCTCGGGAGCCTCTGTAAAATAGATCACATCTTGCTCATCCAGAGCAATTAAGCCTCTTTGAGGAGAGGTCCAGATCTGCGTAAAACCAGGGTTGTCAAATATCCGTAGAATACTTCCATAAACGTTATAGGTGATCACCTCAGAATCGGTTAAAAGATGGCAAAAATTGAAGTCGCTTGCCGTAGCCACAAGGTTGCCTTCTACAGGCTGCGAAATGATACTTCGTTTCCCCGATCTGTAATTGTAGAGCTCCAACTGCTGAGCGTCTTTGTTAAAGACCCAAACGCTATTGTTGTTTGCAACTCGAACGGCCTCAATGTTCAGATAATCCTCCACCTCATTGAAATTGACACGTTCAATTTCATTTAAGGTATTGTCTAGAAATACAGCAATATTGAAATCGGCATAATAAACCAAGATCCGCAAGGGATTAATGATGTCTACCGCGGCTATGCTGCCCAAAGTAAAATCTGCGTAGTTCCAGCGGTCTCTTTCACTGGTTTTGATCAATGCGTTGTTGACCACAGAATAGGTGTTGTTGTACGCGTCTACTCCAATAAACTTATCGGCATCCAAGCGGGTTTTGTCATCGAGCTTTAACTGCCCAAAAGCCAAAACCGGCAACAGTAAAAACAACAGCATCTTCATGCAGTCAAGATACAAAAACTAATCACATATCAGCTTGTATCCGTAACCGCGAACATTGACTATTTGAAGGCTGGAATCTGCTTTGAGTTTTTTGCGCAAATTGGAGATAAACACATCCATAGATCGGGCGTTGAAAAAGTCGTCACTGCCCCAGAGCTTTTTCAAAATAAAGGAGCGATCCAACAACTGATTCTTATTGGCGCAGAGGTGAAAGAGCAGTTCGCTCTCGCGGTGGGTCAATTTTACAGGCTCTTTGGATTTGTACTGCAATTCTTGACGGTTGGCGTTAAAGTTAAAAGCACCCAATTGGAAGTTGGTGTTTTTGTCCGGGTCGTCGTTCTGCTTGAGTGCATTTTTGATCCGAACGATCAGCTCCTCCATGCTGAAGGGTTTTTTTAGGTAATCGTTTCCACCTAGATTAAAACCGTTGACTACGTCTTCTGTCTGGGATTTGGCCGTTAAAAAGATGATGGGTGTTTGAGTGTCTTCTGCGCGAATTTCTTTGGCCAAAGTAAAGCCGTCTTTAAGCGGCATCATAACGTCCAGAACCAAGAGTTCCGGTTTTTCATGTTGGTAAGCCTTTAAAGCCTCCTGGCCGTTGACACAAAGGGTCACCTTAAAGTCACGAGTTTCCAAGCTCTCTTTGATGATCTGACCCAAGGCCGGTTCATCTTCTGCCAATACTATGTGGATGGGCTTATTCATGCGGAAGGGTTAAGGTAAATGTAGTGCCATTTTTTAAATTCACGCCTATGGCTCCTCCATGCTTTTCAATGATGTTCTTGGCGTAGTATAGGCCAATTCCAAAGCCTTTTACGTCATGGGTATCGCCTTTTGGGACCCGATAGAACTTTTCAAAAATACGCTGACTTTGCGCCTTACTTAATGAGTTTCCGTTGTCATGCACCGCGATCTTTACTCCGGCGGCATCGGTAGTGATATTCAGGCTGATGATGTCTCCGCCATACTTCAGGGCGTTGTCTATCAAAGTATTGATCACGTTCTCTAAATGAAAGGAGTCAGCGTGAATTTTTAGATCTTCCGGCGCGGCATTTAGGCTGATGGATTTCTGTGAGGTCACATAAGCCTCAGGCAAAACTGCCAAACGCGTGCAAAGCGCAACCAGGTCAATTTCTTCCTTATTCAAAACAAGTGCGTTGCTGTCTAGCGTTGCAGTCTCTAATAATTTTTCTACCATGCCCGAGAGTTTTTTAACCTGCTCTTGAGACATAGCTGCGTATTTTTTACTCTTCTCCGGATCGTTATCCGCATTGAACTTTTGGATGCCTTCCAGAGCCACACCAATGGTGGCTAATGGCGTTTTAAACTCATGGGTGATGTTAGAGATCAGATCGTTCTTGATCTCTGCCAATTGTTTTTGTTCTCTGATGATTCTGAGCAAATAAAGCAAACATCCAATGATACAACCCACAAAGATCAAAGAGAGCCCCAAGCTAATGCCGTTGCGATGCAAGATCAGCGGAGTGGTATTTCTAAAGAAGACCTTCAAGGAGCTGTCTTGCATCAAAAAGCTGGACTTGGCTTGCAAAGACTTTACAGAAGGATTGGAATTCAAGGTGCCTAAGGTTTGGGTTTCACCCCAAGGCGTGTCGTATTTTAAACTGTAATCTATCCAGAGTTCACGCTCGTGCAGTTCTTCATGAAAGATCGAATCTAAAACAGGTAAAGACATCTCTTCTTCTGCAAAGGAGATCACGATCTTATTGGTCAATTGCTCAAAAGGCTTTCTTCCCAGACGTTGAAAGAAGCTGCGCATGGTGTCTCTAAAGCGCTCTGGCGGTCTGTT
The DNA here is from genome assembly GCF_965601605.1 of Gilvibacter sp. Classification (GTDB taxonomy): domain Bacteria; phylum Bacteroidota; class Bacteroidia; order Flavobacteriales; family Flavobacteriaceae; genus Gilvibacter. Next base: position 17,757 of record NZ_CBFCWJ010000013.1, read on the forward strand.
TTTGATGATCGAATCAACAATACTTATCGCGGTCATGGTGGAATGATTGGTGGAATCATTGAACTCAAAGCGCTGAAAGGTTCCTTTGGGCATACTGTCTAGAAAGGTCCATTGGTCTCCTAGACTAATCGTGTTGGCGTCATAGGTGAGGGTCAGGGTGTCGCTGGCAAAAAGCATGCTTTGCTTTTGGGCTAAGCGGGTGTAATAATCATCAACAGCTTTGTTTAGACTGACCTGTACATTGGCCACCAGCTCGCGTTGCTCAGCCTTAAAACTGCGATAGAACCAATAGGCCTGCAGCGAAAGTGTGAGCACAATCGCGGTGATGATGAAATACAATATGCCTTGATACTTTCTTGGCTTCATGTTTCAAAAGTAGGTCTATTGGTTAGCATTTTCCAAATCGCTTAACAGTGCTTAACAATGCTTAACTTGCCTTAATATTGTCTTTGCGCATCTTTGTAGTGTCATCAAAACAAAAAAAGAACAATCATGAAAACACTCGTTTATTTATCGGTAGCCTTTTCGCTGATCGTCGGATCCTTACACGCTCAGGATTTTCAAGGGATCGCTACGTACAAAACACAAACTAAATTAGAGATTCAATTAGACAGTACTCAGGTGCCATCAGAAATGCAAGAGCAGCTCATGGCCATGATGAAGAAGCAGTTTGAGAAAGAGTACACGCTAGACTTTAATAAAGATGCTTCCTTATATAAAGTTGTGGAATCACTCGATGCCCCGGCGGTTGGCGGAGGGGGAATGCAAATTGTTGTGGCTGGTGCTGGGGAAGCCGATGTGCTTTACAAGAACATTGCTGAAAATCGCCTGGCCAATAAAAGCGACATTTTTGGAAAGACCTTCTTGATCAAGGATTCTTTGCCAGAGTTGGAGTGGACTTTGACTAAAGAAACCAAAAACATTGGGCAGTACACCTGTTTCAAAGCAACGCGCACAGAAACCCGAACAGTTCAAACTTCTTTTAGCTCGGATACCGAAGAAGGCAAAGACTCAAGCAGTGAAGCTGTTGAAGAGGAAATTACCATTACCGCATGGTATACTCCTCAAATTCCACTGGGACACGGTCCGGGAAGGCATTACGGTTTGCCAGGGCTTATTTTGGAGATCTCTGACGGAGACCAGAGCATACTTTGCAGTAAGATCGTCATGAATCCTAAAGATGGAGTAAAGGTCAATGAGCCGACCAAAGGGAAGGAAGTGACCCAAGACGAATATAACGCCATCATGCAGGAGAAGATGAAAGAAATGCAAGACCGTTATCAGCCGAGCAATGGTCGCCGTGACGGCAACAGTTTTGAGATCAGAATTGGCGGTTAGTGAACTTTAACAAAGCTTTAATAAACCTCTAGGACTTCTGCGAGTCTAAAGACTTTAAATTAGCTTTGCTATAAACCACTAAACTGTTAATTGTCAAGGACATGAAGAAATTACTACCCTTAATGTTGATGCTTCTGAGTATCGGCATGAGCGCTCAAGAATTTAGCGGAAAGGCCTATTACCAATCAAAAACCACTGTGGATATGGATTGGGGCGGTCGTGAAATGACGGAGGAGATGAAAAAAATGATCGCTGAGCGTATGCGCAGATACCTCGAGAAAACCTACATTCTAACCTTCAATGGACAGGAATCTATCTACAAGGAAGAAGAGGTTTTAGAGACAGATGCTAACGGGGGTAGCCGTTGGATGGGAATGATGATGGGTAGTTTTACTCCCGGAGATCAGTACAAGAATCTAGAGACCGGGCAACTGGTCCAAGAGCAAGAATTCTACGGCAAGCAATTTCTGATTGAAGACGAGATCGCCAATTTGGAATGGGAAGAGACCAAAGAGTCCAAAATGATAGGTCAATATTTGGCCATCAAAGTGACCGCGGTTAAAAAGATCGATGAGAACGATTGGAGTATGGCCCGCAGACGCGGTGGCAGAGATCGCGGCGGTAAGCCCGACGAAGAAAAAGCCAAAGACTCTACAGCAACCGCAAGTGCCGATGACGACCCAATGAGTCAAATCGAAATTCCAAAAGAAGTGATCGTTACCGCTTGGTACACTCCAATGATCCCAGTGAAACACGGACCGGGAGAATACGGCGGATTACCAGGACTTATCCTTGAACTCAACGTATACCGAACAACTATTCTATGTTCTAAAATTGTGATGAATCCGGAGGATTCCATCGAGATCAAAGCACCTTCTAAAGGAAAGAAGGTTTCTCGTGAGGAGTACCAAACGATTGTCGCAGAAAAAATGGAAGAAATGCGCGAAATGTGGGGCCGTGGACGCGGCGGACGACGCGGTGGATTCCGAGGATAATCAATCAATCAAAATACAGTGCAGCCAACCATGAAGAAATTACTCTTTATAAGCATCCTATTGTCTTTATTTAGCTTTGACGCAGACGCGCAGAGCATCAAATTAAGAGGGGTGATCAAAGACTCTATTGGAGAACCTTTAGAGCTAGCGAACATCATCGCAACCATAAAAGAAACTGGGGAAATTGAATCCTACGCGATCACCAATTATGAAGGTCGCTATCAATTAGACCTCCCGACTAACAATACCTACACGCTTAAAGCGAGCTTTTTAGGACTAGAGACTAAAGAGTTTGACGTGACGGTTCCAGAAGGATCCGACGACATGACGCGAGACGTAACCTTGAACCCTGCGCCCAATCAATTGGACGGGGTGGAGATCGTCTATGAAATGCCGGTGACCGTGAAAGGGGATACCATAGTTTACAATGCCGATTCCTTTACCACAGGTAATGAGCGCAAGTTAGAAGACGTCATGAAGCAGCTTCCGGGGGTTGAGATCAACGATGACGGAGAGATCGAAGTAGAAGGGAAAGCCGTTTCAAAAGTAATGGTTGAAGGAAAGGACTTTTTTGACGGAGACTCTAAACTCGCCACAAAAAATATCCCAGCAGATGCGGTAGATAAGGTGGAGGTCTTGAGAAACTATAACGAGGTGGATCAAATGCGAGGACTTGGGAATGATCAGGACAACATAGCCATAAACATCAAACTCAAAGAGGGCAAAAAGAACTTCTGGTTTGGTGAGGTTTCTGGGGGAATTGGATTTGATAGCGACGAGAAAGACCGTTATTTGATCTATCCTAAATTGTTCTACTACAGCCCGGATTACAGCATTAATATCATTACTGATTTCAATGATATTGGACAGGTGCCGTTTACTTTTAGGGACTATTTCAACTTCACCGGAGGGTTTAGAAACTTTAACCGTGGTGGTGGAACCAATTTCAATATCAATACTGGAGACCTCGGTTTTGCCGTTGGGCAGAACAACCGTGCTAATTCTATTGAGACCTCGTTCTTAGCGGCGAACTTCAGTTGGAATGCCAGCAAGGCATTAGATATAAGTGGTTTTTCGATTCTATCAGATAACCGCACCAGCTATATCACTAATACTATTAGAAATTATGTGGCCACCGGAATTACGGAGACTACCAAAAATGTGAATGATCAACGCACGCAGTTGGGGATGCTCAAGTTGAGTGCTATTTACAAGCCAAACTCCAACTTCCAATTGGACTATGATGTGCTTGGAAAGACTTCGGATCAAAGCGAAGTGAGCTCTATCATCTCGACGGTAAACAATAACCCTAACGAGATCAATGAAGACGAGAACACCACGCCTTTTTCCATCAATCAAAACATCAACGCCTATTACACTGTAGATGAGAACAACATCTTTGCGGGGCAGGTGCAGCATTTGTATCAAGATGAGGATCCGTTTTACAGTGTGATCCAAGATTCAATTCCGTTCCGCGGGGTGTTTACGCAAGTGAATCCGTCGGCGCCTTTTGATAGTTCTCAAGATACTTTTGATCCGCTGCAACGCATGGATCGTTATGATGTGAATCAGCAGCGACGCATCAAAACCAATAAGTTAGATGCCAAGGTGGATTACTACTACGTGATCAATAATAAAAGCAATGTGAACATCAATGTGGGAGCGACCTTGAGTCGTCAAGATTTCAACTCCGGGATCTTCCAAGAATTTATGTTTACGGGTGCTCCTGTGGCCTTTGAGGACGACGAGTTCAATAACGATGTGACCTTTAATTTTAGTGATTACTTCTTAGGAGTTAATTATAAATTCAAGGCAGGGATCTTCACCTTTACTCCTGGAGCAACTCTACACAACTACCGTGTAAAAAGCGAACAGTTGGGCAGTGTTTCTGAGAATAACGAATGGTTGGTGTTGCCGAACTTCAATGCCATTGTGGAGCTGAAAAAGAGCGAGAATATCCGCTTTAATTACTCCATTCAAGCGCAGTATACGGACGTAAACAACTTTGCAGAAGGATTCATCTTTAACAACTACAACCGTTTGTTTAGAGGTAATCGCAACTTGGAGAATGCCTTTGTGCACAATTACAATTTGACTTACTTCAGCTTCAATATGTTCAATTACACCAATGTGAGTGCGAACATCAATTATACTCGTAGAATTGAAGCGATCAAGAACAATACAGCTTTGGCTGGAATTACACAGATCTCTAGTCCGATCAACTTGAACAGTAACTTTGCAGACGAGACCCTGTCTGCCTTTGCGAGGTTTACCAAGAATATCAAGCGTCTGCGTTTTTCTTTAGGAGGAAACGTGAGTTGGGGTAAATTCAATAATATCATTAATGAAGATATTCGTGAGAGTATCAACTTTACTCAGAGCTATAACACCAGTTTGAGAACTAGCTTCCGTGAGTGGCCAAACATTGAGTTGGGGTATCGCCTTACACTGAACAACTATGACAACGCAGGGGTGGAGTCTACTTTTACGACCCATCAGCCTTTTGTGAATTTTGACGCGGTATTCTTGCAGAATTTCACTTTCAATGCAGAGTGGAGTTACTTCAACTATACGGACGCGGCAGGAACTATTGAGAACACCTATTCGTTCTTAGATGCCAATCTGTATTACCGAGAAAAAGACAGCAAGTGGGAATACCAATTACAAGCTACAAACCTTTTGGATGTTGACTTTTTAAACAACGACAGCTTTAACGAAAACTTCAACAACACTTCGCAGTTCTTTGTACTGCCTCGAATAGTGATGTTGATAGTGCGCTACGAATTGTAGTGTTGATTGATGCAATGAAAAAGAAAAGGGAACTTTAACGAGTTCCCTTTTTTTATGCTATAAGTTGAAGGCTGATTTTACCTGGTCAACATAATCGAGTTTTTCCCAGGTGAAAAGCTCTACCGCTTTTTCAACCCGTCCAGAGTATGGACTTTCAAATACTTTATTTACGGTTTGTGGTTTTCTTCCCATATGTCCGTAGGCAGCCGTCTCTGAATACATTGGGCTGCGCAATTTGAGTCGGCTTTCAATTGCAGCAGGACGCATATCAAAAATCTCCGCTACTCGGCGTGCAATCTCTCCATCGGTCAAATCAACTAAAGCAGTTCCATATGTATCCACAAAAATGGAGGTAGGTTCTACTACTCCAATGGCATAAGAAACTTGTACCAATACTTCTTTAGCTACTCCAGCGGCAACCAGATTTTTTGCAATATGTCTTGCGGCATAGGCTGCAGAACGATCCACTTTAGAAGGATCTTTTCCGCTAAAGGCACCTCCACCGTGTGCTCCTTTACCACCGTAAGTATCTACAATGATTTTACGTCCGGTAAGTCCGGTGTCTCCGTGTGGTCCACCAATTACAAATTTCCCGGTTGGGTTAATGTGGTATACAATATCGTCATTGAAAAGCGCCTGTGCATAAGCAGGCAATTTGCTTTTTACTCTTGGAATCAAAATTTCAACCAAGTCTTTTTTGATCTTGGCCAACATGCGGTCGTCATCGCTGTCAAAATCATCGTGTTGGGTAGAGATCACAATGGCATCAATGCGCTGAGGTACGTTGTCGTCACTGTATTCGATGGTTACCTGGCTTTTACTGTCAGGTCTTAAATAAGTGATCTGGTCGTTTTCTCTACGGATGGCAGCCAGTTCCTGTAGAATAGAATGTGAGATCTCTAAGGCCAATGGCATATAGTTTTCGGTCTCACTAGTGGCGTAACCAAACATCATTCCCTGATCTCCGGCACCTTGCTCTTCTTTGCTCGCACGATCAACTCCTTGGTTGATGTCCTGAGATTGTTCGTGAATCAAGGAGATAACTCCGCAGGAATCACCACTAAACTGATAGGCTCCTTTGGTGTAACCAATCTTATTGATCACATCTCTGGCAATTTGTTGTACGTCCAAATAGGTATTGCTTTTGACCTCTCCAGCAAGAACCACTTGTCCTGTGGTTACCAAGGTCTCACAAGCAACTTTAGCTTCTGGGTCAAAGGCTAAGAAATGATCCAGCAGTGCGTCACTGATTTGATCGGAAATTTTATCTGGGTGTCCTTCTGAAACACTTTCAGAGGTAAATAAATAGGCCATAAACAGGAATCTTGTCGTGTCTGTAATGCGCACTTGGTCGTCAATACCTCAATAACATTACAAGGTATGCCCAGCTGCGCCTAATCGGCCTCAAAAATACGAAAAAATACTTCTTAAAAACGCCGGCTTAGTGCTCGTTCAACCGAAAATCTGGATAGGCGGTCATGCCGTGTTCGTGAGTGTCTAATCCTTCAATCTCTTCTCTTGCAGTAACACGCAGACCCATAGTGCGTTTAATGGTATACAGGATGATGAACGAGGTCAAGCAGCAGAATCCCGCGATGATCGCAATGGCCTTGAATTGAATCCACAACTGACCCATTCCTGCTTTATCTCCAAACATGCCTACGGCCAGAGTTCCAAAGACTCCACACACTAAATGTACGGAGATGGCTCCAACAGGATCGTCAAGTTTGAGTCTGTCGATCATACTAATAGCCAATACGCACAAGCCGCCAGAGATGGCTCCTATGATCATGGCTTCATTTGGCGACATGACATCGGCGCCCGCAGTTATTCCAACCAAACCAGCAAGGACGCCGTTAAGGATCATTGTCACGTCATAAGATCTAAACTTAATATAGGAAGTAAAAAATGCACCTACAGCTCCGGTAGCAGCGGCTAAGGATGTGGTCACCAGTACTAAAGATACTGTGGCAGGATCCGCACTCAGTACGGATCCGCCATTAAATCCAAACCATCCAAACCAAAGTAAAAATACGCCCAGCGTCGCTAAGGGTACATTGTGTCCGAAGATGGGTTTTATACCATCTGCAGTATATTTTCCAATTCTAGGGCCTAACAAGATCACAGCGATGAGCGCAGCCCATCCACCCACAGAATGCACTAGGGTAGAGCCAGCAAAATCATGGAAGTTCATGGCTGCAAGGAATCCACCTCCCCAATGCCACATGCCAACAATCGGGTAGATCAAGCCGACATAAAATAAGGAGAAGATCAAAAAGCTGTTGATCTTGATGCGTTCTGCAACGGCTCCAGAAACTATGGTTGCGGCCGTCGCGGCAAACATGGCTTGAAATAAGAATTCCGTGTAAAAGGTATAGCCCATATTATAGGTTTCGGTCAGGCCGCCATTGGGGAGTGGCAGCCCGAACCCTTTAAAACCAAAGTATTCGCCAGCAAAGGCTTCTCCGGGATACATGAGGCTGAACCCAAAGAAGGCATAAGTAGAAAGGCCAATGGCCAATATCATGACATTCTTAAACAATATGTTGATGGTATTTTTAGAACGAGTCAATCCCGATTCCAGGGAAGCAAAGCCCAAGTGCATGATGAATACCAAGCCTATTGAGATCATCATCCATACATTGTTGATGGTAAATACTGCGTGCTCCATGGTAATTTCTATAAGGTTTGTCCACCGCTTTCTCCGGTGCGAATTCTATAAACTTCTTCAATTGGGCTTACAAAGATCTTTCCGTCTCCTACACTGCCCGTTTTTGCCGATTCGATGATTGCTTGAATGGTGCGCTCTTCAAAATCGTCATTGACTACAATAGAAAGCCATCGGCGTTGAATATCGCTGGTCTTGTAGGGTACGCCTCTATAAACGGAGCCGTGCTTTTCATTTCCTTGACCGGAAACATCCCAATAGGAGAAAAAGTTGACCTCCACTTCATGCAGGGCTTGTTTAACTGCTTCGAACTTTGATTTCCTGATGATCGCCTCGATTTTCTTCATAATCTGTGAGTTGATGCTTCAAAAATATAATTTTAAATAGTATACCCCCTAAAAAATAGGGGGTAGTAATTAATTTTTATCAACATAATAAAAAATACCCCTAAAAAATTAGGGGTATTTAATTTATGTGATAATTTTTACGATTTCCTTAATCGAAGTTAGAGGCGGATAGGTAAGCATTAATTACCGCTTGTTCTCCAGCCTTATCAGGCATAGAATTTCCGTGCTCCATTCCCAGAACACCTTGGAATCCGCGGTCGTGAATGTACTTAAATACATTTCTGTAATTGATCTCTCCGGTACCAGGTTCGTTGCGTCCTGGGTTGTCCCCGATCTGGAAATAGGCGATCTCATCCCAACAGGCTTCTATATTTGGAATCAAATTTCCCTCTTGAATTTGTTGGTGATAAATGTCAAAGAGAATTTTGCAGGAAGGACTATTCACTGCTTTGCAGATCTGATAGGCCTGAGGCGATTCTGTCAAAAACAATCCAGGATGGTTTCTAAAGTTCAAAGGTTCTAAAACCATGACCAAACCGTGAGGCTCCAAAATTTCACAGGCTTTGCGCAAAGCGTTTACCACATTGGCGGTTTGATAGTCTTTAGAAAGTCTCAGGTCTACATGGCCAGGTACTACGGTCATCCATTTAGCTCCGATGCGTTTGGCAACGGCTACAGAATCTTTTATGTCTGCCAAGAACTCGTTGAGGTAATCTTCATTACCACTTGCCAAGTTGGGCTCCTTCCAATAGATTTTGTGCGCCACAAAAACGCCCATGGTCATTTGGTGCTTTTTAAGCAAAGCGGCCATAGCCTCTTGGGTTGCCAGTGAACGTCCCTTGAGTTCATTGTCTTCAAAAGCGGTGAAACCTTGGTCTGCCATAAACTGGATCTGATCCAGAATGTCTGTTCCTGCATGTGCTTTGAACATGCCGTCATGCGGCGCAAAATGCAAAGGAAATTTGTTCTTTGCGGGTGTAAAGGCGTTGGCAGCTTGTGCCTCAAGGCTTCCCCCTAAAAACGAAGCGCCCACCGAGGCGAGCGCTACATTATTTATGAATTGTCTTCTTTTCATCTTTGGATTCGCTACTAAAGTGAATAACGTTTTCCTCCGGTGAGTGTTTGCAGGTCATCACAAACATAGGTTCCCGGTACAGGTTCATAAACCAGATAATCCTCTCCAATCTGTTGGGTTCCTAAATAGGCGTTGATACACATCCATTTAAGTCCGTTTAGGAACTTCGAAACCGAAACTGGTGTATCGTCTTCAAAGTCTTCAAAGCCTTGATTGGTTCCTGGTGGGTCTGGTTTTTCGTCTCTTGGGTGCAGCATATTGGCATCCAAGAAAGCCATATAGTTTTCATCGGTCATTACAGAAAGGTCCTCACCATGCTCGGCTTTCATCTTTCCAATAACTTCTCCAAAGACCGTTTTGATCTTTCCTTGGTATTTCACTGTGGAAACATCGTTCCAATAAGTGTCAATAAATTGAACCACGTTCAATTCTGAAGCAGCTGGTGTAGGCTCTGTCTTTGGCAAGAATACATCTGCCAATCGGCCTACAACCATCGCTTGGGTTTCATCCATAAATGCTGGAACCCATTTTGGATCTGAACTGGTGCAACTTTCCAGCAAGCTGAAAAGTGCTGGTGAAGCCACTACAAAACCTGTAGTAAGTCCAATATTCTTAAGTGCTTGTCTTCTATCCATGGTTTATAGTGTTTATGCTTCTTTCATTTTTTTGAATTGCTCTGCTGCGTGGTTTGCTGCGCGAGCCGTGAAGGCCATATATCCTAAGGAAGGATTGTGGCATCCGGCTGAGGTCATGAAGGATCCATCAGTCACATAAACATTTTTACATGCATGAACCTGGTTCCATTTATTCAAGACCGAAGTTTTAGGATCGCGCCCCATACGTGCAGTTCCCATCTCGTGGATTCCAAGACCCATACCGCCAATGTCATCATAGGTAGTAATGTCTGTAAATCCACCAGCTTCTAGCATTTTAACCGCTTGCTCTTTCATGTCCTTGCGCATGGCGAGTTCGTTCTCACCAAAGTCCGCATCAAAAGTTACGGTAGGTAAGCCCCATTCATCCAATTTGTCGTAATCCAGGTACATGCGGTTGCTGTGATCTGGCAAAGTCTCTCCAAATGCGAGCAAGTTCATACTCCATTCGCCTGGCTTTAAGATAGCTTCTTTTAGCTCCGGACCGTATTTAAGTTCGGCAACCATATCGCCGTAAGCACCGCGATTGGCTCCTCCTTGATATCCGTAACCACGCTTAAAGGTATCTACGTCCGTATTTCCTCCAAGGTTTCTGAATCGAGGAATATAGATTCCGTTCGCACGGCGACCTTTAAAGTATTTATCGTCAAATCCAACCGCTTTTCCACGAGCTCCAACTCTAAAGTGGTGGTCCATCAGGTTATGGCCCAGCTCTCCAGAGTCGTTTCCGAGTCCGTTCGGGAAGCGATCTGATTTGGATTGTAGTAAAATTGAAGTCGATGCAACAGCAGAAGCACACAAGAAAATGATTTGTGCTTTGAATTCCATCTTCTCTTTGGTCTCCGTATCAATAACACGAACTCCAGTTGCTTGTTGAGTGGCATCGTCATAGATTACCTCATAAGCAATCGAGTTTGGTCTCAGGGTCATATTTCCGGTAGCCTCCGCAGCAGGAAGTGTACTACTGTTGGAGCTAAAATAGGCACCATAAGGACATCCACGCATACAGCGGTTCCTATATAAACATTGAGAACGACCTTTACCAGGCTTGGTTCCTTCTGTGATGTGTGCGGCACGACCAATGGTCAATACACGTCCATCATCAAAGCTTTCGTTGATCTTGCCCTGCAGGTGCTCCTCCACACAGTTGAGCTCCATCGGCTTGAGGAATTTTCCATCTGGCAAAATGTCTAAGCCAAGGTTGGTTCCACTTACACCAATATACTCCTCTACATAATCATACCACTCTTTTACATCAGCATAACGCACTGGCCAATCTACTGCGATACCTTCTTTCTTGTTGGCTTCAAAATCAATGTCACCCATGCGGTAACTTTGACGTCCCCACATTAGGGAACGACCACCAACGTGATATCCACGGATCCAATCAAAGCGGCGATCCTCATTATAAGGGTGTTTTTTATCATCCACAAAAAAGTGTTGATGCGCTTCATTGGTCACATAACCGGTACGGTGTTGTTTGTGTTTTTTTAGTCGAGTCTCACGGCTCGGAGTTCCACCATTGGGAAGGTCCCAGGGGTCTAAATTTGCCGTGGTGTAATCTTGAGGGTGTTCAACCATGCGACCGCGTTCCAAGACCAAGGTCTTGAGTCCGTTCTCGCAGAGTTCTTTGGCGGCCCATCCGCCAGAAATTCCTGTACCTACTACGATCGCATCGTATTCAGCATCAGGATTTGGGAGAAAACAACTTGTCATTATACTGTTTAGTTTTGGTAAGATTAACCTTAAGGTGTTATTTTTACAGAGCAACTAAATTAATTATCTTATCTGTAATAAATCAAATTTATTATTGTTAATTTGATGCCTCTTCTAAAATTTTTCTAATGAAAATGCAACTAACTCGTCAAAAGTTTACACTTTTAATATTGTTATTAACTGCCTTTACGCTAGGCAGTTGTAAGTCTGAAAAAGCTGAAAAAGAACCTGAAAATCAGGCCGAAACCGCAGCAGAAACCACCGCCGAAAAGACCAGTGATCCTTTCTTCAAACTATCGCTCGCGCAATGGTCTATCCACCGTATGATTTTGGAGGACGGGATGGATCCTTTTGACTTTGCAGTTTATGCCAGAGACAACGGTTTTGCCGGATTAGAATACGTGAGTCAGTTGTACAATTCTGCCATGGAAGAATACGACACCAAGGACGAAGCCATTAAAGCTATCACCCAAAGACTCAAGGCAGAGAGTGAAGAAGCGGGAATGGAGAATCTCATCATCATGATTGACGGTGAGGGTGACCTATCTGTTAATGACGAGGCTGCTCGTGATCAGGCGGTAGAGAACCACAAACGTTGGGTTGATGCTGCTGCAGAATTGGGTTGTCATTCTATCAGAATCAATCTGTTCGGTTCTTTGAATGATGAGGAATGGAAAGCCAACAGTATTGATGGACTTTCAAAATTAGGAGCTTATGCCAAGACCAAAGGCGTGAATGTTTTGGTGGAAAACCACGGATGGCAATCGTCTAATGCACCACTTCTAATGGAGGTAATCAATGCTGTGGGAATGGATAACTGCGGAACCCTTCCAGACTTCGGAAACTTTTGTGTGAAGCGTAAAGACGGAGCAAAATGGGGCGAGTGTGAAATGGAATACCCAGACATTTATGAAGGAGTTCAACTCATGATGCCTGCCGCTAAGGCAGTAAGCGCAAAGTCTTATGACTTTGATGAAGACGGCAACGAGACCAAAATTGACTACGCTAAAATGCTTCGTATTGTTAAGGAGGCAGGATATACTGGATATATTGGTGTAGAATATGAAGGGAATAATCTTTCAGAACAAGAAGGAATTGAAGCCACGCGTGACCTACTCATTGCTTTGGGTAGCAGCATGTAATAACAACCAAACTAACGAACAATGAAAAAATCCACCTATTTCCAACTCTCCTTTATGATGTTCCTCGAATTTTTTATTTGGGGCGGTTGGTTTGTGACCTTAGGAACCTTTATGGGTAATAACCTTTCTGCAAGTGGCGGGGAAATTGCACAAGCGTTCTCTACCCAATCTTGGGGAGCGATCATTGCTCCTTTTATTATTGGACTCATTGCGGATCGCTTTTTTAATGCAGAACGAATTTTAGGAATCCTCCACTTAGTAGGAGCTGGTCTGATGTATATGATGTACACCGCAGATGACGTAGCATCTTTCTATCCTTATACCTTAGGATACATGATTGCCTATATGCCAACACTGGCCTTGGTGAATTCTGTGGCGTTCAATCAAATGAACGACCCATCTAAGGAATTTCCGCGTGTACGTGTTTTTGGAACCATAGGTTGGATCGTTGCTGGTTTGGTGATCAGTTTTGTTTTTGCTTGGGATTCGGCAGAAAATATCGCTGCAGGAATGTTGCAAAATACCTTCCTAATGGTAGGAATTGCCTCTGCGATTTTAGGGGTTTTCAGTTTTGCCTTGCCTAAAACACCTCCATCAGTAGGTAAAGATCAAAAGGTAAGCTTATCTGACATTCTAGGTCTGGAAGCTTTAAAGCTACTTAAGGATAGAAACTTCCTAGTGTTTTTCTTGTCAAGTGTATTGATCTGTATCCCCTTGGCTTTTTACTACCAAAACCTAAGTCCATTTTTAACTGAGGGTGGTGTGGAAAATTCCACAGCAATGACCACTGTTGGACAGATCTCAGAAGCGGTATTTATTCTGTTATTACCCTTCTTCTTTAAAAAATACGGTTTCAAGAAAACCATTCTAGTTGGGATGCTGGCTTGGGCAGTACGATATCTATTGTTCGCCTTTGGTGATATGGATGGCCTGTTCTTTATGGTTATTACAGGTGTGGTCTTGCACGGAATATGTTACGATTTCTTCTTTGTATCTGGTCAGATTTATACCGATAGCAAAGCAGGTGATAAGGCCAAGAGTGCTGCGCAAGGATTAATCACTTTAGCCACTTACGGAGTGGGTATGTTGGTCGGATTCTATATTGCCGGAAAGGTTGTAGATGCCAACTTGCTAGGTGAAAGCAGTCACGATTGGAAACAGATCTGGTTGTTCCCAGCTGGATTCGCAGCGGTAGTAATGGTACTGTTTGCTGTGCTCTTTAAAAATGAAAAAGTAGAATACCAAGATTAATCTATGGCTCAAAAAATTAAATGGGGCGTACTTGGCGGTGGTGGTGATTCCTTAATTGGAGTTTTGCACCGCGTAGCAGCCAGTATGTTCGATGCCTACGCGCTGACCGGAGCGGTTTTTAATCCGGAATTGCAAAAGAGTATTGCTTTTGCAGAAGAATTAGGAATACCCACTGATCGTATTTATGCCGATCTCGATGCATTCGTTGCTGGAGAACTGGCTCTGCCAGAATCCGATCGTATTCAAGTGGTATCTGTATTAACGCCTAACTTTCTGCATTTCCCTATGGCCAAGCAGCTTTTAGAAAGCGGTTTCCACGTGATCTGCGAAAAGCCAATGACCATGAGTTATGCGGAGGCTTTAGAGCTTCAAGCAGTGCAACGTGCCAGTGGAAAACAATTTGCTTTAACGCATACCTACACGGGATATCCAATGGTGCGTCAAATGAAGCAGATGATCGCCCAAGGTGTTATTGGTAAGATTCAAAAGGTAGATGTGCAATACTATCAAGGTTGGATCAATCCAATCATCCACGATCCGCAGCTGAGAAAAACAACTTGGCGCTTGGATCCGGAGAAATCTGGAATCTCCTGCTGTATGGGAGATATTGGTGTGCACGCTTACCAAATGCTGGAGTTTGTTACTGGACTTAAAGTACAATCCATCCTAGCAGATCTGAACCACCTGTATGAAGACAATCAAATGGATATAGACGGCACGGTCTTATTGCGTTTGGACAAATACGTCAAAGGGGTGTTGCGTGCCAGTCAGATCGCCACCGCAGAAGAAAACAATTTTACAGTTGCCGTTTACGGAGACAAAGGTTCCCTCAAATGGGAACAAGAGAATCCAAACTACGTGTATTGGTTAGAAGATGGTCAGCCTATGCGAACCCTAAAGCCAGGACATGAATACAATGACGCCCTTTCTTTAGATGGAACCAAACTCCCTCCAGGTCACCCAGAAGGGATTTTTGATGCTATGGGTAATATTTACAAAGGCATGGCCAAGGCAGTGCGTGGACAAGAGCATCATCCGGGAGAGTTTCCGGGAATGGAAGACGGAGTGCGAGGTATGTACTTTATTGAGCAAGCCGTGGCTTCCCACAGTCAAGGTAATGTTTGGATCGATTTAAACGCATAAACCAATGAAAACTATAAAAGGACCTGCTGTTTTTCTAGCACAGTTCATGGATGATAAGCCGCCGTTCAATTCTTTGGATGGACTCTGCGGATGGGCCCGAGACTTAGGTTATAAAGGGATTCAGATTCCGACTTGGGAAAGCCGATTAATCGACTTAAAACTCGCGGGTGAAAGCAAAACCTATTGTGACGAACTCAAAGGAAAGATCGCCGATTACGGTTTGGAGATCACCGAACTCTCTACGCATTTGCAAGGACAACTGGTCGCTGTGCATCCTGCCTATGATTTGATGTTTGATAATTTCGCTCCAGATGATTGCAAGAACAATCCTGCCAAACGTACCGAATGGGCGCGTCAGCAGCTAATGTCTGCAGCACGAGCAAGTAAACATTTGGGTCTCAAGGCACACGCTACTTTTAGTGGTGCTTTAATGTGGCATATGTGGCATCCTTGGCCACAATTACCAACAGGTTTGGTAGAGATGGGCTTTAAAGAATTGGCCGACCGCTGGCTTCCTTTATTGGATGAATTTAAAGACAATGGCGTTGCGGTTTGTTACGAGATCCACCCCGGAGAAGACTTGCATGACGGAGTCACTTTTGAACGCTTTTTAGCCGCCACAGGCAATCATGAAGCGGTGAACATTTTGTATGATCCATCGCATTTTGTTTTGCAACAGCTGGACTATATCACTTATATAGACCACTACCATGAATTCATCAAAGCCTTCCATGTAAAGGATTCAGAATTCAACCCGACTGGAAAGAAAGGAGCCTACGGCGGATACGGTGATTGGAAAGACCGCGCAGGTCGATACCGCTCCCTAGGAGACGGTCAGATCGACTACAAAACAGTCTTTAGCAAACTCACGGAATACGGCTGTGACGTTTGGGCTGTAATGGAGTGGGAATGTGTGATCAAAAGCCCAGAACAAGGGGCGCGTGAAGGCGCCAAATTCATTAGTGATCACATCATAGAAGCTACTACAAAACGCTTTGATGACTTTGCAGGAGCTGAGATCGATAAAGAAAAACTCAAAAAGATTTTAGGACTATAAAAACCATCCTTATGAAACGTATATACCGATTAAGTGTATTGCTTGTTTACTGCGGATTCGCTGTAGCTTGTAACCAAAACGCAGAGGCCCAAACCGATACAGAAGCTGTCCAAGAAGAGACCGTGACTGAAGTGGAGCAAGAACCGACAGACCCTAAAGAAACTGAGCAATGGGAGCCTGTTCCTGCTGAGATCGATCCTGTTGGTAATAATGGAGTGCCCTCTGATGCCATAGTGCTTTTTGACGGTTCGAGTTTGGATAATTGGGAGTCTGCCAATGATGGCTCTGCAGCCCAATGGGTGCTTAACGGTGATGGAAGTATGACCGTTAAAGACAAGACCGGTGATATTCAGACCAAACAGTCCTTTGGTAGCGTTCAGTTGCATTTAGAATGGCGATCCAATCCCGACAACAAAGCCGACGGGCAAGCCCGTTCCAACTCGGGAGTATTCTTGCAAAACCGTTATGAGGTTCAGGTATTGGACAACAACGAAAATCCGACTTATGTGAACGGACAAGCAGGTTCCATTTACAAACAATCTCCACCACTTGTTAAAGCGGCTGTTCCTACCGGAGAATGGAACACCTATGATATCATTTTTAGAGCACCGGAATTTGATGCTGACGGTAAAAAAACCAAATCAGCCACCATTACCGTGCTTCACAATGGGGTTTTAATTCAAGATCATTTTGAGATCCAAGGAACTACCGAATATATCGGCTGGCCAAAAAATGATGCCCATGGCAAAGCCCCAATAAAATTACAGGATCACCAAGATATGAGTGGGGTGAGCTACCGAAATATATGGGTGCGCGAACTGGATTAAATTCGCATAAAACACAAAACTTAAAAGCCTAAAATTTTCAAAAATTTTGGGCTTTTTTTGGATTTGTCAATTTTGTGTCGCAATATTTGTGCTCATAAAGTTCAAACACTTATTGAAATGTTATCAAGAAAGGTGGAGGGATTAGACCCTGTGAAGCCTTAGCAACCCTTTGTGTCTTTATACAAAGAAGGTGCTAAATTCTACCGATTAATTTTGGATAGATAACTCAAGACCCAGTTTCCCGTTCCGGGAAGTGGGGATCAATTTCTTTTTAACATTTTTCTGTAAGTACGCTTTTTTAAAGCGCATTTGACTTTTGGATTAATTCAGTTTAACTCGAAAAGAAAGAAAAATGAGTACATCAAAATTTGCGACCGCAGCTTTACATGCCGGTCATGACACAACGAATCACGGAGGAACCAGAGCCGTGCCAATTTACCAATCTACCAGTTACGTTTTTGACAACAGTGACCATGCAGCCAACTTGTTCAACTTGAGCGAGACCGGTTACATTTACACCCGAATCAACAACCCAACCTGCGATATTCTAGAACAGCGATTGGCTGCTCTAGAAGGTGGGATCGCTGCGGTAACTACTGCCTCAGGTACTGCAGCTATTGCCACCACTCTACAAACGCTCCTTCGCGCCGGAGATCACATTGTAGCTTCTAACAGTCTTTACGGCGGGACCTTCAATTTGCTCAATGTTACCCTGCCTCGTTTGGGTATCACTACCACTTTTGTGGACCCGTCGGAGCCAGACAGTTTTACCACAGCGGTACAAGAAAATACCCGAGCAATATTCATTGAGTCCTTAGGAAACCCTAAGCTGGATGTTTTGGATATTGAAAAGATCGCCGATCAGGCTAAAGCTGCTAAAGTGCCATTGATTGTGGATAATACTGTTGCGACGCCTTATTTGCTGAATCCAATTGCTCATGGAGCCAACATTGTGATCCACTCTTTGACCAAGTATATCAACGGTAACGGAACCGCTCTAGGTGGTGTAGTTGTTGATGCAGGAACCTTTGATTGGACCAATGGAAAATTTCCAGAATTTACGGAGCCGTCTCCAGGTTATCATGGTTTGGTTTATGCTGAGGTGCTCAAAGAAGCATCCTTCATTGCCAAACTTCGAATAGAAGGCCTGCGCGATTTTGGCGCAGCATTGAGCCCGTTCAACGCCTTCCAGATCTTACAGGGATTGGAAACGCTGGAGATCAGAATCAAGAAACATTCATCCAATGCTTTGGCGCTGGCCAAATGGCTCCAAAGTCAAGAAGAAGTCGCTTGGGTTAATTATCCAGGACTTCAAGAAAGCGACTATTACGCTTTAGGTCAAAAGTATCTGCCAGAGGGGCAGAGCGGTATTGTGACCTTTGGACTTAAAGGAGGTTATGAAGCTGCAAAAAAGGCGGTAGATGCCACTCAGATCTTTTCGCTTTTGGCCAATATTGGAGATACGAAATCTTTGATCATCCATCCCGCAAGTACCACACATCAGCAGTTGTCTGAAGCAGAACAACAGTCTACTGGTGTGAGCCAAGATTTGATCAGACTCTCTGTTGGCCTAGAAAATGTGGAAGATCTCATCGGAGATCTGACCCAAGCGTTTGCTCAGGTTCACAGTCCGCAGCCTGCCGCGACCCATTAAAATTTTTGTTTGAATTATTAGTGTTTAATGTTAGGCGAACTCCGGCGATATAGTCGTCGTCGGAGTTCCATTTTAAAGCTATGAGTGAACTAAAAAAGATTCAACTGCGCCATGCGCGCAAGGCCAAAGATGCCACCTTTGACTTTATCAGCTATCAGGAATTTGGACAACCGCTGCACACGGCTCCCGTGGTAGTAGTGCTTCACGCATTGACTGGTAATTCTGAAGTTGCCGGTTCCAAGGGTTGGTGGAATGGTTTTATCGGTGAACAAAAGGGAATAGATACCTCTAAATTCACGGTATTGGCTTTCAATATTCCAGGCAATGGTTATGACGATCAGTTGATGGATAACCCATACGCCTATCGCTTAAAGAATGTGGCTGCTTGGGTTTTAGAAGCTTTAGATGCTTTGGAGTTGCAAGAGGTATATGCCTTGGTTGGTGGTTCTTTAGGCGGATGTTTGGCTTGGCAGATCGTTGCTTTACGTCCGGATTATGCCAAACATTTGATTCCTGTGGCAGCGCATTGGAAGGCCAGCCCCTGGGTGGTTGCGCAAGGGATGATTCAAGACAGAATCTTGTCAAATTCTAAGGAGCCAATTGCAGATGCGAGAGCCCATGCGATGACCTTTTATAGAAATCCGAATGCCTTTACTGTCAAGTTCAATCAAGAGGATAGCTTAGAAGCGGCCGCCTCTGTCTACGACTGGTTGAATTATCACGGGAAGACTTTGGAGAATCGTTTTGCTCTAGCAGCCTATAAATTCATGAATTGGTTGTTAACCACTCATGATATTACTGCAGGCGGTACTTCTTTGGAACAAACCCTTAAAGCCTTTACAGGAACCTTGCATTTGGTTGGGATTCATGAAGATCTACTCTATGTCCAGCGAGACATTAAGCAGACCTTTTGGGTGGCTCGAGAATTGGGCACTCCAGTACATCATTACACCTTGATTTCAGATCAAGGGCACGATGCATTTTTGATAGAACAAACCCAGCTCGGTGGTTTGCTAGCTTCAGTATTTGCATCCGCATCCTTAAAAGAAAACAGTTATGAGCTTAGTTAATGCCCCCGAAAATATATTGATCCCGACGGCAAAGATCGATCTGGATAACATCAGAAATAAACAAATTCATTTATTCATCATAGGACACGGTCAAGTAGGGAGTTTGTTGATTGATCAATTGATCGCTGAACGAGAAAACCTGAAAAAACGCAGACGCATTGACCTTTCTGTTGTGGCCGTTGCGAATTCTACAACCGTGATCTTTGACAAGCAAGGATTACAGGAAGATTGGCGAGAGCGCAAGGCAGCCGAAGGAACTGGCTATACCATTCCAAAATTGATCCAGAAAGCCCATAACCACGGCTTGTACAATACTGTCATGGTAGACAACACGGCTAGTCCGAGTTTTGTTTTGAATTATCTGCCCTTTATAGAGGCTGGATTTTCTTTGGTTTCTTCCAATAAGGTGGCCAATACTTTGGGAATGGATTTTTATACCTCCTTGAGAGAACGCCTGGCCAAACGCCAGCAGGACTATCTTTATGAAACCAATGTAGGTGCAGGTTTACCGTTGATAGATACTATAAAACTATTGCATCTTTCGGGAGAGAATATCACGCGAATTCGCGGAGTTTTCTCAGGTTCGCTCAGCTATATTTTTAATCGATTTAGTGCAGAGAAAGTTCCATTTGACAAGGTACTTCAGGCTGCAATAGATCAAGGTTATACGGAGCCTGATCCGAGGGAAGATCTTTGCGGAAATGACGTGGCGCGAAAACTATTGATCTTGGCCAGAGAACTTGCCTTGCATTGTGAGTTTGAAGAGGTGGCTGTTGAAAATCTAATTCCTGGACATCTCAGAGAAATAGAGACCGATAAATTCTTGTCAAAACTCAAAGCTTTGAACGCCCATTTTGAAGGGGTTAAATCTTGTTGTGCTCCGGATGAGGTTCTCCGCTATGTGGCTACTTTAGAAGGAGATTTAGCCGATGATTTTGGCGCTCAAATGCACGTGCGTTTGGAGGCCGTACCTAAGCAGAGCATTTTAGGGCAATTGGGCGGAAGCGATTCTATTTTTGAGATCTATACAGAAAGCTATGGAGAACACCCAATTGTGATTCAAGGAGCAGGAGCGGGACCTAAGGTAACTGCTCGCGGGGTCTTTGGTGATATTCTGCGTATAAGCGAGCGAGTTTCTGCGTAACTTTGTTTTTTAAATTTATAACGGTATGCAAGTAACTCTTCAACGCAAGAACGACGACTATTTATTTCACGGAATTGGAAAGGCTGGTGTGGCGATCCCAATCGATAATACTTCAGAAGAGAATGCCCAAGGAGCGAGTCCGATGGAATTACTACTTATGGGTGTTGGTGCCTGCAGCGCTATTGATGTGGTTGCTATTTTAAAGAAGCAGCGCCAGCAAATTGATGATTATTCTATGGAGGTAAACGGTACTCGCCATGAGGTGGAAGGTGCTAAGCCTTTCAAAGCCATGGAAGTAGTGATCAAGCTTAAAGGTGATATTGACCCAGCCAAAGCCTTGCGCGCGGCAGAATTGAGCTTTACTAAATACTGTTCTGTTTCTCTGACCTTTGAGCCGCAGGTGCCCGTGAGTTATCGTGTGGAACTCAACGGAAGTCCAATTCAAGAATAAAATTTACCTTTGAGAGTACAAGATGCTCTCTAGAAAAACCAAATACGGACTCAAGGCGCTCGCTTTTTTAGCGAAATGGCAGGACGATTCTCCTGTTCAGATTTCGGTTATTTCTGAATCTGAGAATATTTCGCAGAAATTTTTAGAGAGTATTTTACTCACTTTGCGCAAAGCAGGATTTCTCAGTTCTAAGAAAGGTAAGGGCGGAGGTTATTATTTGCTTAAAGAGGCCAGCGAGATCAAGATCGCCAGTGTGTATAGAATATTGGAAGGCCCCATTGCCATGGTTCCATGCGTGAGTTTGAACTTCTATGAAAAATGTGACGATTGCCCAGATGAAGAGGCCTGTAGCGTACACAGACTCATGATTCAAGTCCGTGACAATACCTTGTCAATTTTGGAAAATACTACCTTGGCCGACTTAATTTCAGAAGAATCCATTTAAGATTTTTTATTCTCGTAAATAGGTTTAATTTTGTAAACTCTACTAATCCGATAGGGTAATTATATTTATGAGTTTAATATCCCCAGATAAACTGGCTTTGTTCAATCAGAATCTATTGCATGAATCTCCAGAGGCCATTGTGGAGTTTGTTCTGGGATTAAGCAGCAACCCGGTACTCACCACCAGTTTTGGGAAGTACTCAGAACTGCTTTTGCATCAAGTACTTCAAAAGGCCCCACAGATTAGCGTCCTTTGGGCAGATACTGGCTATAACACTCAAACAACTTATGAGCATTGTAGCCGTCTTTGTGATAAGTATCAATTGAATCTGTATACGGCAAGACCAGAATATACTAGAGCACATAGTGAATACCTTTGGGGTGAACCAGGTTTGCAAAACCCTAATCATCTTAAATTGACCGAAATTCTCAAGTTGGAGCCGATCAATCGAGCTTTTGAGGAATTAAAGCCAGATCTTTGGTTTACCAATATCCGCAAAGGGCAAACACAGTTTCGCGATCAATTGGATGTGCTCAGTTTGAGTCCACAAGGGATCTTAAAGGTGAGTCCATTTTTTCACTGGACTGATGATGAACTGGAAGCCTATGCCCAAAAGCACGGTTTGAAACTCAATTTGGATTATCAAGATCCAATCAAAGCCTTGTCCAAAAGAGAATGTGGAATTCACTTTTCAAATTAATGCGCCCTGTTGTATTTTTAAGGAGTGAAAAAAATTCCAACTCAACAAGACCTTCAAGCGGCCGTTGATACGGTAAGGCCTATCGTTCATAGAACAGCAGTTCTGCAGTCGCGCATGCTCAATGATATCTCAGGAGCTGACATCTACTTTAAATGTGAGAACTTTCAACGTATGGGCGCTTTTAAAATGCGCGGTGCTGTCAATGCAATCGCACAGCTCACTGAGGCTGAGCGTTCCAAAGGGGTAGTCACCCATTCCAGCGGAAACTTTGCACAGGCTGTTTCCTTGGCTGCGGCAGAATTAGGTGTACCCGCATATATTGTAATGCCCAGCTCTGCGCCAGAAGTCAAGAAAACTGCGGTTATCGGTTATGGCGGAAAAGTTTCTGTTTCTGAGCCTACATTGGAGGCCCGTGAAGCTATGGCTGCAAAGATTCAAGCAGAAACAGGT
>NZ_CBFCWJ010000014.1:0-35053 GCF_965601605.1 Gilvibacter sp.
TGAAAAGGGATTTAACATTATACTCTGCGCCAGAAACCAACAAAAGCTGGACAAAATGGCGAGAAAGATCGTTTTTCAATATCCAGTTTCTACAGAGGTTATCACCAAAGACCTGTCCGTCTTAGAGCAGGTGCATCAACTTTGTGAAGAGGTCAAATCCTTTGAATTAGGGCTTGTGGTGCTGAACGCCGGTTTTGGCACCTCCGGAGCTTATATTGACTCAGACCTAGACACCGAACTCAATATGCTCTCCTTGAATTGCATTTCAGTTGCTGCTTTGGCGCATTATTTTGGGCGTCGTTTTGCTGAGCAAGGTCGAGGCGGCTTAATTATGCTGAGTTCTATTGTCGCGTTTCAAGGCGCTCCGGGAGCCGCAAATTATGCAGCTTCCAAAGCCTATGTACAAAACTTGAGTGAAGGGCTGTATCACGAACTAAAACCCTTTAATGTAGATGTGCTTAGTGCAGCTCCAGGACCTGTAGAAACAGGTTTTGCTGCGCGAGCTAATATGCAAATGGAAGGGCAATCCCCTTCTAAAGTAGCTCGGGATATCTTGAATAGTTTGGGTAAACGCAATACCACCTTCCCAGGAAGAGTTTCTAAACTGCTCATCTTTGGATTGCGCTCTGTACCGCGTTGGGGTAAAGTATTGATCATGAAAAAGGTCATGAGGTCCATGACCGAGCAAAGTCAAAAAGCTGCATAACCATATAGCAAAAAAAAGCCCCTGCAATTGCAAGGGCTTCTCTATACTGTACAACGTCTTTCTTAAGCTTCTCCGTGAGGAATAATTGAAACGTAAGATTTGTTGTTGCGTTTTTTCTCAAACTTCACAATACCGTCTACTTTGGCATGTAAAGTATGATCTTTTCCAGCGTATACATTCTCACCTGGATTGTGAGCAGTACCGCGTTGACGTACGATGATGTTCCCAGCAACGGCCGACTGTCCACCAAAAATCTTCACGCCTAAGCGTTTCGATTCTGATTCTCTACCGTTCTTCGAACTACCAACTCCTTTTTTGTGAGCCATCTTTTCTCGGTTTTATACGTTACTATTAGAGGTTATGCTTTACCTCCGTCTAATTTGTCTTGTAATTCTTTAAGCTCATCCCACTTACCATCGGCAGCAAGTTTAGCTTGTTGAGGCCAAGTGTCTGGTACGTGGTTTCCACGAACTCCAGCAATGATCTCACTAATTGCAGCTGGCTTGGCTTTAGCTAGATCAGCGAAAGTGGCAATTCCAGCAGCAGTAAGCGTCTCAGCGATTTTAGGTCCAATACCTTCAATCTTTTTAAGATCATCTTTTGCGGCCTTTTTAGGAGCAGCCTTCTTAGGCGCTGCAGCTTTAGGAGCAGCTTCCTTCTTTGCAGCTGGCTTAGCGGCTGCTTTTGGAGCTTCTTTCTTAGCGGCAGGTTTTGCTTCTTTCTTAGGAGCAGCTTTCTTAGCTCCAGAAGCAACAATGCTCTCAATTACGATCTCAGACAAGTGTTGTCTGTGTCCGTTTTTTACTTTGTAACCTTTGCGTCGTTTCTTTTTGAATACGATCACTTTGTCACCTTTTAAGTGCTTAAGCACCTTGGCACCTACTTGGGCACCTTCTATAACCGGGGCGCCAACAGTTACTTTGTCTCCGTCACCAATTAGAAGTACGTTGTCAAATGCAACTTTCTTACCTTCTTCAGTGGCCAAACGGTGTACAAAGACTTTTTGGTCTTTTGCAACTTTAAATTGCTGCCCTGCTATCTCTACAATTGCGTACATGGCGTAACGTTTGATTAATTTGTTTTTTAAACTTTCCTCAAATCGGCAAAAACAATATTGCCTAAGAGGGGTGCAAATATAGGGCTAAATACCAAAAACACAAACGGTTTGCTTTAAATTTAAATACAGAATAATGCTAGGTAATTTCTACCTTTTCAGCTTCTTGGAAGTCCTTCCTCGGTTGGCCCAATAGACCCCAAAGAGAATCAGTAAGGAAGCTAGTGCTTCTTGAACGGTAAAACGCTCATCATCTAAAACGCCCCACAGCACAGCAACTATAGGCATTAAATAGGTCACAGAGGCCGCAAATACCGGGGTTGCCATCTGTACCAATTTGTTGTAAAGCACTTTGGCCATAGCCGTTCCGAACAAACAAAGCACCACTAAATAACCTAAAGAAGAAACTACAGCGTCATTCTCTAATGGATTGGTACTGAGAAAACCGTCCCACAATAAAACCAAAAATGCCGGCACCATAATCGCAGCAAAGTTTCCAGCGGCGATGGCCAAAGGAGGTACTTCCTGCAGATGCTTTTTAATGATATTTGAATTAGCCGCATACATCACAGAGGCTACCACTACAAAGAGCGCGTAGAAGTAATTCTGATCGGGTTTAAGAGCGGCTCCACCTAAAATCAGCAACACCGTCCCAATAAAACCGATGACCACACCCACCACTTGTTGTCTGGAAGTTCCAATGCCAAAGAGACTCACCCCAATAATGATAGTGTTTAACGGAACCAATGAATTCAAAATAGATGCAATGGCACTGTCGATCTCCGTTTCTGCAAAGGCGAAAAGAAAGGCGGGAAAAAAGGTTCCCAAAAACCCAGAAATGGTGATCCACATCAAGCTTTTCTTTGGAATCTTGCGGAGTTTGCTCCAACCCGCAATCAGCAGAAATGCACCAGAAATTAGTACGCGTAAAGCTCCGAGTTGAATTGGATTCAGACCGACAAGCGCTTTTTTAATGAGGATAAAAGAGCTTCCCCAAATCAGTGCTAAAAGCACCAAAAACACCCATTTTAAGTTGGCCTGTTGCATGAAGTTGCAAAGGTCTTAAAAATTCAGGGAGTAGACTATTTAAATTGAAGCTTATTCTTCCCAGCTCATGGATTCCATCATGCGACGCACATCGTTGCGCAGGTATTCCACAGCGGGAAATATAGAATCAAAATTGGGCTTGGCGTTGAAGTAGACAGAACCGGTGACAAAATGATTGATGGAATCGGTCACATAAAACTGAGATTGGGTCGCCGCATCACCATCGATCATATAAAACATACCGTAAACCTTATTGATAGGATCTATCCTGGGTTGCTCTAAGATTTTATTGGCTTTAACGGTATGGTCATAGGTGAGCTTTTGCGCATCAAATAAAAGGGAATCCAAGTTGTTCTCCACCGGGCGATAAGTTAAATAGATTGTCGCGTCAATAGCAGGGTAGTGCACATTCACCCAACAATTATTGCGGCGCTGCAATTGCGCAATTTGATTCACACTAAAGGTGTAATCGCAATCAAACTCGGCCTTGGCATAAACAGCCTCAGGATATTCCAATCGCAACAGTGAGGCGGGCTTAACCACTACACGGTCTTGGCAACTCGTCAACACTAAGGTCATTGTTATAAACGCAAACAGGTATCTCATTCCTTGATGGTCAATTTGATTTGTTTGATCCTTTTATTCTCAAAGGCTTCTATGGTAAACGTATAGTGTTCAAACTTTAGTACTTCGTTCTTTTTCGGGAACCCTTTTGCGATCTCTAAAAGGAAGCCAGCAAGCGATTCAGCTTCTCCTTTGTTTTCTTCAAAAGCAGACGGGTCTTCTAAACCGATCACCTTATAAACATCCTTTAGCGGAGTCTTGCCTTCAAAAACATAAGTAGTGTCATCGAGCTTGGAATAAATGATGTCGTCATCGTCAAACTCGTCAGAAATTTCGCCAACAATCTCTTCTAAAATATCTTCTAAGGAAAGTAAGCCGCTAGTGCCTCCATACTCATCCACCACTATGGCCAAGTGCATTTTCATCTCCTTGAATTCTGCCAAGAGATCGTCTAATTTTTTGTTCTCCGGAACAAAGTAAGCCTCGCGTTGCAAAGAGACCCAATCCAACTTCTGCTCACCCAAAAACGGCAGTAGATCCTTTACGTAAAGCACGCCCGTAATATTGTCAATATTATCTTGATAAACCGGAATTCTCGAATAGCCATTGCTGACAATCTCGGGTAAAATATCTTCAAATTTCTGGTCGTTACTCAAGGCAAACAGATCCATTCTCGGTTTCATGACCTGCTTGGCATCGGTGTTTCCAAAAGTCACAATTCCTTGCAGGATCTTTTGTTCTTCTTGAGTGGTATCGTCTTCTGAGGTGAGCTCCAAAGCCTGTGACAAATGGTCTACGCTGAATTTAGATTTTTTACGTCCGAATCGATTCTCAATAAATCGTGTTATTGAGCGCATGGGGATGGAAAGCGGCGACAGCAACACCTCCAAAGCTTTGAGCGGATAGGCCATAAAAAGCGCAAAGGTCATATTGTTTCGGGAGGCGTAGATCTTGGGTAAAATCTCTCCAAAGAGCAAAATGAAAAAGGTCACTACGCCTACTTCCACAATGAAGCGTACGGGAATGCCTAGAAAATCCGTAGTGAGCCTGCTAAAGAAAACCTCAGCAACAGAATCAAACAATAGAATGATTGCAATATTAATGAAGTTGTTGGAGACCAAAATAGTGGCCAAGAGCTTTTTGGGTTTCGCCAAGAGTTCCCCTACAATCTCTAGTTTTTTAGAAGGCTTTTCACCTTCTGATTCCAGATCAGTCGCAGACAGAGAAAAGAAAGCCACCTCAGAAGCTGAGATCAGCGCTGAGCAAAGCAAAAGCAGCAATATTACTGCCAGACTAATGGCGTTGGAATAAGCTAGAGTTAAAAGTATACTCGGAGGTTCCAGGTCCAAGGGCTATTGGTTTAGTTACTAAAAAGGAAGATCGTCGTCGTCCTCTTCTACAGGTGCCGGAGCAGCTGGTTTTGCAGCGGGAGTGGCTTGGGGTGCAGCTGCTGGTGCAGTCATTCCTCCAGGAACGCCTCCTTCTGTTTTCGGGGTCAAGAAAGTGAAATCCGTACATTGGATCTCCGTGGAATAACGATCATTGCCTTGCTCGTCTTGCCACTTGCGGGTCTTTAAACGACCTTCAATGTAAACCTTATCTCCTTTATTGAGGTATTTTTCGCAGATTTCAGCTGCTTTATTTCTTACCACAATATTGTGCCATTCGGTGTTAGACACCTTTTCTCCAGTGGTTCTATTCGTATAGGTTTCATTGGTCGCTAAAGGAAATCTCCCAATGGCGCCTCCACCTTCAAAATAGTGCATTTTCACCGCATCACCGGTATGTCCAATAAGGATCACTTTGTTTATCGTCCCGCTCATAGTTCTGTCATCTTAAACTCAAATATACCTAATTTTTCCACTTAAAAGCTGTAGCTGTTTATAAATCGTTCCAAAACTACGGGAACGGGAAAATCATGCAATTGCTCATGGGAAATAGCGCCTTCTAAAGCAGTTTGATAACTGGCGATCCAGAAGGTGATCTCCAAATGTTGGTGCGACAATTTATGCCTTATGGGCTGGTCGTTATAGCGCACCAATTCAGGTTTTTGAGCAGGGCTAAATACCTTATGAAATACTTCGGATTCCATAACCTCTTTAGAGGTTGTAGGAGCTGCTGTTTCCAGGTTGGGAAATTCAAAGAGTTTGTGCCAAATACCTTTAGCTTCTCTTTGGACGAGTAAGGTTTGCCCTTCAGGGCCTTGGGGAACTATATAATTAAAGTAACGCTTGCGCACTTTGGTCTTCCCCTTCTTTACCGGCAAGGAGCTAATAGTATCTGCGGCTCGTGCAGCGCATCGGTCCTTAAAAAAACAATCGGGACAATCTGGGTTTCTGGGTTTGCACAGTCGCGCACCAAATTCCATCATGGCTTGATTGAACGTTCCAGGCTGGGTAGGGTCGATGAGTTCTTGAGCCAAAGCTTTAAATTCCTTTTGCCCAGCACTACTATCTATAGGTGTATCAATTCCGAAGCTACGCGAAAGCACCCTGTATACATTTCCGTCTACAACAGCTGCTGCTTCATCAAAACAAATAGAGGCAATGGCAGAAGCCGTATAATCCCCAACCCCTTTGAGCTTTTTTAAGTCCTTATAGTTATTAGGAAAAACTCCGCCGCACTCAAAAGCAACATATTTAGCTGTGGCGTGGAGATTTCTCGCCCTGGAGTAATATCCAAGGCCTTGCCAAAGCTTTAAAACCTCTTGCTCACTGGCATTGGCGAGGTCTTCAACCTTTGGAAAATGAAGCAGAAACTTCTCGTAATAAGGCAAACCTTGTTCAACTCTGGTTTGTTGCAACGTGATTTCCGACAACCAAATTTTATATGGGTCTTTAGTCTGTCGCCATGGCAAGCTGCGCTTATTTTGTAAGTACCACGCAATTAGTGGTTTAGAAAATGAAGCATTGGGTAGGTTCATACAGACGAAGGTAGCCGATATCTCGTTATTTTTTAAGCAATTAAGCTTTATTAATTGAATTTAAAATGTTTATATTTGCGCTCTTGTAAAATTATCCCTTAAACAAAAAAAATATATTAATAATGACGAAAGCAGATATCGTAGCGAGAATTTCAGAGAAGCTAGGAATGGAAAAAGGAGATGTTCAAGCTACTGTTGAATCATTTATGAGCGAGGTTAAGAATTCTTTGGAAAGTGGTGACAATGTTTACCTAAGAGGATTCGGAAGTTTTATTATCAAAACTCGCGCGGAGAAAACCGGAAGAAACATTTCTAAGAATACAACAATCAAGATTCCTGCACACAATATTCCAGCGTTCAAGCCTGCAAAAGTATTTGTAGAGAGCGTGAAGTCTAACGTGGAGGTTAAATAATAACACTAATAGATCCTGACCTATGCCAAGTGGTAAGAAAAGAAAAAGACATAAGGTAGCGACGCACAAGCGTAAGAAAAGAAGACGCGCTAATCGTCACAAGAAAAAGTAGTGTAACACTACTTTTTTCGTATTCAGCATTAACAAATCGTTCTTTGATACTGAATTTGCCACCCGCTTAGCTGAGCGAAAAGGCTGGCTTATTCACTGGTTTTAGAAGTAAAACCTGTAAAATAATATGTTTAATCCATCTGTGATGGCCTTTGGGCTTCATGGATATAAAATTAAATCGAGTGAACTACGAATTATTTATTAGATCCGGTTCCTCTGAAGTTGATTTTGCCCTTTTAAAAGATGGAAAACTAATTGAACTGCATAAAGAAGAAGACGGTAACAAGTTTTCTGTAGGTGATGTTTTCATTGCCAAGATCAGAAAGACCGTGCCTGGCCTAAATGCAGCATTCGTGAATGTGGGTTACGAAAAGGATGCCTTTTTGCACTATCACGATCTGGGGCCTAACGTGCCTTCTTTAATGAAGTTCATAAAACGTGTAAGCACAGGTAAACTTAAAGAGTATTCTCTAAAGAACTTTCCTTTTGAAAAAGAGATTGATAAGCACGGAAAAATTAATGACGCGCTTAAAAACAATCAATCGATTTTGGTTCAGGTTGTAAAAGAGCCAATCTCTACCAAGGGACCCCGAATTTCTTCGGAACTGTCCATAGCCGGTAGATATATTGTATTGGTTCCTTTTTCCAATCGGATCTCGATCTCTCAAAAGATCGGCACCAAAGAAGAAAAAGACAGACTAAAGCGCCTGGTGACCAGTATTCAGCCCAAAGGTTTTGGGATCATAGTACGCACCGTGGCAGAAGGAAAGAAAGTAGCTGAACTGGACAAAGACCTGCAGAATTTAATGGACCGCTGGACGGCCATCTGCAAGAAGCTACAAGGGGCACACCTCCCCTCAAAGGTGTTAAGTGAGATGAGTAGGGGAACCTCCATGATTCGCGACTTGATGAATGACAATTTTAGTGCCATTCATTGCGATGACGAGCAACTCTACTATCAAATTAAAGATTACGTGCAAGAAATTGCACCCAAGAAGGAGAACATTGTAAAGTACTACGATTCTAAAGTTCCGATTTACGAGAAGTTTGGAATTGAAAGACAGATCAAGACCTCCTTTGGTCGAACGGTATCGACGAGCAAAGGCGCCTATTTGGTAATTGAGCACACCGAGGCCCTCCACGTTATTGACGTGAACTCCGGAAACCGATCCAACAAATCCAAATCGCAAGAAGACACAGCCTTAGAAGTGAATTTAATTGCGGCTACTGAGGTAGCGCGGCAACTGCGTCTTCGTGATATGGGTGGTATTATCGTGATTGACTTTATCGATATGGGTAAAGCACCACACCGACGCGAACTCTACAACCATTTACGTAAAGAAATGGAAGACGACCGAGCAAAACACAAGATTTTGCCGCCGAGTAAATTTGGACTCATCCAAATTACAAGACAACGCGTACGTCCGGAGATGAACATCAAAACCCGCGAAGAAAACCCTAACGGGCAACCGGGTGAGATCGAAGCTCCAATTAGTGTGGTACATAGGATTACCGAAGACCTAAAGCGCTTAAGTAAAAAAGACTATAAAAATCTGACGTTAAATACGCATCCTTTTATAGCGGCCTTCTTAACCAAAGGCTTTCCATCTGTGCGAACCAAATGGTTCATGGAGCACAAAAAATGGGTAAAAATCCAACCTAGAGATGCTTACACGTATCTGGAATATCATTTTAAAGATAAAAATGGTAAGAAAGTAAATTAACCCTAAGAAACCCTCATCGCTTTTGCGGTGGGGGTTTTTTGTTTTATTCTCTTTTTCTTTTTGGGCATGCCCCTCTCGTTGCTCGGGTCGGGCTTTTCGCAGTACAAGGTACTTTGCTGCAATCCCTCATGCGATTAGAGCGGTTACGGTCATCGAGTGTTTTGGCCGAAGGTCAAAATGTATCGAGATGACATTAATATTAGCTTGCCACTACCGCAGGTAACATTTTCAATAAATTCATAAATTAGTACACACTTACTCCCCAAGTGCTTTTGAATGTTTTGTTCATTAGTATCTTGGGGAGTGTTGTTTTTGAAATATTTGTATGAAGCTTACCCTTAATTTTCTGTTATTGCTATCTCAACTTGTCTGTTTCGGTCAAGAAATAAAAGAACCCATTGAAATTATCATTACCGGACATCATGTTATAACAAAAGAATATGTCCGCAAAAATGATTCTATTTTTAAGGCTTCACTTAGGCCTGATTGGGTTCCAACCAATGCTCCTAGTGCCACAGCACAAGACAGCTATTCTCAAATTCAATTGATAAATCGTAAAAATTATTTTCTTGACTATCGCACTCAAGAAGAGGTTCGAGATGGTTTTAAATACACGATTATTTCGAGTATGAAGCAAGTTCAAAAGGACTCTTTAAAGAAAAGAGAATTTAGACCCGTAACTTTTCAACTAACTAGCTACAAGTCATTCTCCAACAAAGATAATTTCCCATATCGTATCATAGAGACTGATGAGAACAGGACAAAGACCGTAGATGGATTTAATTGCTTCTATGTAAAAATGGAGAGTATAAAATTTCCTGGTAGGTTTATTGATATGTACGTGACAAATCAAATTAAATTAGCCTACCACCCTTTGATTAGCTCAAGCAAAATAATAAGCCAATTCTATCCTCTATACATGAAAATTTACAATGGTGAATTTCCGAACGATGACTACAAGGAATACACATTTCGTTGCCGCTTTCCGCGAGAAAGAGAATAAACATATTTAAGAATTTTCATAGTTTGTAGTCATGACCAACTTCGCCGAAAACTTTGCCAACACCTCAGACCAAGCTTTGCTCCATGTTTTGGAGTTCTCTGATCAATACTTACCAGAGGCATTAGATGCTGCGATCGCGGAGCTAGAAAAACGCAATCTCACTGCAGCGCAGACCGCAGCAGCGCGAGAAGCGGCGAGACAGTACGAAACCAATAAGCAACAAAATACCCTGCGGAAAAACCAACACATTATAAGATCCAACAAGAGTCTCAAGACCTTTTGGGACAAGGTCTCACCTTGGCACCCGGGAATCCCGGCAGCCGAACAGCGATATAAATTTGTCCTTTTGTTGTGGGCTATTTTGACGGCTAATACGGTTTACAGTTTCATTGCAAGCTTGCAGTATTACAGTCTGCAATATTTAGACAAGTATTCGGTAACGGTATTGCTCTCCAGCATTCTAAACGTGGTGATCTGCGTGCTATGCCTACTGTGGCTGTATAAAATCTTACGAAAGGGCTGGATCACCTTGGCGGCAATCCTTTATTTGAATCTGGTCTTTGAGTTTTTAAACATCATCCAGATCGTTGAGATGTATGCAATGGGAGGCCCAGATTTCCCGTTTCTTGAAATCGAAGAAACCTCGCCTACAGGACTTACAACACAACTACTGCGCGCGACTTTCTTTCTAGCATATAACGTGCTACTGCTTGTTCTTTTGATGAACAAATCGGTTCGGGAGTTTTTTGGGATCGAGAAAAAGCATTTTATCAATTCCATTTGGGTGGCATTGTTGATTTTTGGAATTGGCGCTTTACCGCTATTGATCTATATCTTTGAATGATATGAACCTTTTAGAACACTTCAAAAACCTCTTTGACCAACACGAGCTTTGGGAAGATGAGATCACCCTGAAGCGCTATGAATACCTCAAAGTTCAGGGCGCTACAAACACCAATATTTACTATGTGATCTCCGGGAGCTTGCGCGCCTATATCATTGATGAGTTTGAGGAACACACCATTCGCTTGGGTTATAAAGACAATTTAGTGGCTGCCATGGTGTCTTTCATTACCGAACAGCCCACCAACCTCTATCTGCAAACACTCAAAAAGACCCAGCTTAAGGTAATGAGCAAAGCCCGTTTGATGGAGTTCATCAATGCAGATCCTGAGCGAATTCAAGCTTGGTCACGCTTTCTGGAACTAGGCATTTGCCAGCAAATGGAACGCGAGCAAGACATCTTGACCAGTTCTCCTTTGGAGCGTTACAAACGCGTGCTTAAACGCAGTCCGCAGGTATTCCAAGAGATTCCGGACAAGTACATTGCCTCCTATTTGCGCATGACGCCAGAGACCTTATCTCGAATCAAGAAATCTTAATCCAGATCAAGGTTTAAGAAGTTTATAGGTTAGATATTTGTCTTAAAATCAAGGACATGAAAACCACTAGTGAAGCATTAATCACCGATCTGATCGCGCGCGTACAAGAGAATTTAAACGGAGCTCAAGCCCTGAAACAAGAGGCAGAAGAAGCCTTGAACTGGAAGGCAGGCCCCAAAGTGTGGAGCGCTTTGGAATGCTTTGAGCACATGAATCAATACAGTGACGTCTACCTCATGCGTATCATGGAAGGCATGACCAAAAGTGACAAGAAACCGCAAGAGGAATTCAAGTCTGGAGGTTTAGGAAATTGGTTCGCTAAGCTCATGTCTCCCGGTGATGCCGGCACCAAAATGAAAACCTTTAAAAGCAAGGATCCCAACGGCAAAAAGCTTCCCGTCAGTGTAATTGACACATATATTCAGGATCAAGAAAAGAGTTTGGCCTTATTACAAATTGCTCGCAGCAAAAACGTGGCGCGTGTCAAGGTTCCCACAGATCTAGGAGCTTGGGCCAAGGTAAAATTGGGCGATGCTTTTAGAATCATCGTTTATCACAACCAAAGGCATTTGCAGCAAGCCCAGCGCAGCTTTGAGGGCTATGTAAGCCAAGCTCGATTGGCACAAGGATAATTATAAAAAGAGGCAATGGCCTCTTTTTTTTATGCCTGAGTGTGATTTTATAACTTAAAGCGATACTAACGCAGTGAGTCTCTTAATTAATCAATGAGTAATTCGGCCGAATTTACAAGCCTGATCAAAAAACACGAAGGCATCCTCTTTAAGCTCAGCAATGCTTATGCAGACCGTCAGGAAGAGCGCCAGGACCTCTATCAGGAAATGGTGTATCAGCTTTGGAAATCTTTTGATTCCTATAAAGGCAATTCCAGTTGGTCTACTTGGATGTATCGGGTAGCGCTCAATACCGCGATCAGACATTTAAAGCTTTACAAGCGCAAGCCAGACAAGCAGCAACTCTTACCCGAGTTGCACCGCATTATGGAAGAGCAAGACGCTTTAATGGATGAACGCACACAGTTTTTGTATGCGCAGATCAGGAAACTTAAAGAAGTGAATCGGGCGATAGTTCTGTTGTATTTAGATGGAAAATCGTACGAAGAAATTGGACAGATCACGGGTTTTTCTCCGAGTAATATCGGCACCCGTTTAAACAGAATCAAAGCACAAATGCGTGCCAACAAACCGCAGCACTAGTTATGGAACTACAGGAAATGCAAGCTGCATGGCAGCAAATGAATCAGAAAATCGAAAAACAACAACAGTTAACAGATCAATTAATTATGGAAATGACCACACAAAAATACCGCGCCAAATACCAAAAGCTCAACACCTTTGAAACCGTTGGAGGAGTGATCTGTTATGTATTTGCAACTTATATTTTGTTGAATTTTGGCAAGATGGATATCTGGTACTTCCGCCTCTGCGCTGTAGTAGCCATTGCCGTTTTGACCATACTCCCAATATTCTCGCTAAGCGCGATTCGGGATTTACAGAACCTGCCCATTACCTCTGGCACTCAAAAGGAGTTGATGCGTGATTTTACGGCCCGCAAAAGACGCTTCCTGCTCTTTCAAAAGATCAATGTGGGTATGACCCCACTACTGATGGTGAGCATACTGCCCGTCTTTTCTAAACTCTTTAAAAATATCGATGTCTTTGCAGAGAGTTCAGTGATGTTTTGGTACCTGCCTATTGGCGCCATTGCCTTGTTTTTGATGTTTGGTTGGGTCTTTAAATGCTACCGAAGCATTAATGCCTCGGCAGCAAAAACTTTGGAGGAATTGGATCAGCAGTAGCCTACCAATCCGTATCCTCTAGTTCAAAAAGTTTGTCAACGGTGGTGGAGAAGATCTCCGCCAAGCGCAAGGCCAAAACCGTTGAAGGGACATACTTACCCAACTCCATGGCATTGATGGTCTGGCGGCTTACTTTGGCAGCTTCTGCCAAAGCTGCCTGAGTCATGTTGTGACGTGCGCGTTCTACTTTGATATTATTCTTCATCGCTTACCGTTTTGCGCAACTTGTAGAGCTGCCAGTTAAACCGAATGATAAAGAAGATCAAAATGGTAAATAGGTTAAACATCATGATCCAGTAAAAGGAAAGATCGTGCACAAACACTATGGCCAGAAAAAGGATTCCATAGTTCACATAGGTTGCCCAGACCAAACTCTTTAACCGAATGTTGCTGATGAGCTCATCCTCTACCTTTTCTTTGGAAAAGGCCAAAACCAAACCACTAATGATGATCAAAACTCCCATGATCTCATCCAGAACGTTGTTAGGAATAAAACCAAAGATGACCTCTTCTCCCAAAAAGTCATCTTGATAGATGGTAAAAACATTCCAGTCTAACCAGTCTGGCGACATCCCCGATCCTCCTTGAATCGATAAAAAGCCAATAATAAGCGAGGGAATGAAAACCAGTAGCCCCCACTTTTTGTAGCGATGCGGAAATAAATAATTCGCGTTCATAACTATTCGTTTTTAATGATTGATGTTTCAAAAGTATAGAATATTTTCCATTATGTAAAGTTTATTTTACTTTTTGTCATTTATTTATGACATTTTGAAGCTCGTTTTTTCATGTTTGAATGTGTATTTTTGAGGCTGATGAATCGTGGACAACACCGCAAAACCTATACTGTAGAAGAGGCTCAAGCTCGTCTGGAACGCTATTGTGCCTACCAAGATCGCTGCCATAAGGAAGTAGAGAAAAAGTTGACAGAGATGCGCATGATTCCGGCTGCCAAAGAGCAGATCATCTTGCATTTAATGCAGCACGATTACCTCAACGAAAGCCGATTTGCCCAGAGTTTTGCCCGCGGAAAGTTTCGCACTAAAAAATGGGGAAAACAGCGCATCACCAGAGAACTCAAAGCGCGAGGCATCTCCGCCTACAACCTAAAATTGGCCTTAAAGGAGATCTCAGATACCGAATACTACAGCACCTTCCACACCCTAGCAGAAAAACGTTTTGCAGCAATTCCAGAAACCAATCCGCAGAAAAAGAAAAAGAAACTAGCAGATTACTTACTATACAGAGGTTGGGAAACGCATTTGATCTATGAAAAGATCAATGAATTGATGAATTCGTAGAATTAGGAGATCCCCAACTTGCGGTGGGTCTTAATAATGGCCTTCTCATTTTTGCCGTCAATCCACGCCTGTCCTTTCATGCGGCGCATGGCATTATCAAAATGACGCATTACAAAGATGTTGTAAAGGGCTTTTCCGAGGTTCTTCGGATTGCGGGCAATAGCACGCAGACTCATACTAAAACCTGGAGTGATATAACGCATATAATGCCAATAACCCTCAGGCATATAGAGCACATTACCGTGTTCCAAGTCTGCGATATAGCCTTTAGCGTGCTTTAAAGCCGGCCATTTGTCGTAGTCTGGATCGGCAAAGTTGATGTCCTCTCGGGTAATGAGCGAATGCGGGATCTTATAGAGATAATCGTTTTGCTCTTGGTCAAAGAGAATCACCTGCTTTTTACCGTGAAAGTGAAAATGGAAGATGTTCGCTAAGTCAATATCGTAATGCATGAAGGTGTAAGAATCCTCACCTCCAAAGAAAAGCATGGGCAAACCTTTCATAAGCTTGATGCCAAAATCAGGATAGGAAAAGTCCTTTTGCAGCTCGGGAACCTCTTTTAAAATGTTCCAAAGGAAGATCCGGAACTTAGTGGGCTCGCGCTTGAGTAGATCAATATACTCATGCATCTGCATCTTGGCATGCGGCTCGTTAAATCCGTCCTTGTAATCTACAGGGCGGTCGTCATACAAAGGAACCTCTTTATCTCCAGCCACCTCGGCCATATAGTCCAGATTCCACTTTTCAAAAGCCGGCCAGTCTTCTATAAAACGCTTGATCACTACCGGTTTTTGAGGCTTCAAAAAGTCTCTTTTAAACTCCTCTTTGGTAATGGTCTCGCGAACTTCTATTGGACTTAACTGCATAGGTTTACTTAAAAATCGGGTTAAAATTACGAAACATTTACATAACCTATTATGTATGGTTCTTAGGCGGTAATTATACTTTAGTAAAAAACAAAAGGGCGGGAACATCCCGCCCTTTTGCCCCCAAAAGATACTCTACTTAACCATCGGTCGTAATGACCAGAGCATCCGAGTAGGTGCTAAATCCGTCCGAACCACAATTGGCACGCACATAGATTTCATACGTGGTCGATGGATCCAGCCCTTCTATGTTAAATGAATTTTGTGAGGTATTCGCAGTCGATCCCGTCCCTAAGGCAAAGCCAGAGGGACCGTACTCGATCTCCCAAGCCGTCTCATTGTTCTCGTCCCAAGACAGCTCAATACTCGTGTCGGTAAGACTTACCAGCTGTAAATTGGACGGTGGATTACAAGTAATTGTAGGCTCCGCCGTAACTACATCCACAGAGATGTATTCACTAAAACCGTCTGAACCACAATTGGTTCGCAAATAAATGCGGTACTCCGTGGCAGGCTCTAGATTTTCAATGAAAAAACTCTCTTGTGAGGTTTGACGAACCGTTCCGGTTCCCAAGGCGAAGTCCACTGGGCCGTACTCTACTTCCCAAGCGGTCTCTGTATCGATCCCCCAAGAAAACAAAATGGAGGTCGAGTTGAGTTGTTCAATAATTATACTTCCGGGTTGTTTGCAATTGTTCGGAGCGTCGTCGTCATTACTACAGGAAACTAAACACAGCCCAACCATTGCTAACAGTAGCAACTTTCTCATAGGTGTTCGAATTAAGATTGGGTAATGGTGTTTCCAGTCTGTAAAACGCCTGCGAAAGATTTAAATTGTAATAAAATCGAAATTTTAGCCCTTTTAAGGCTACTGGTAATTGCTATTCATCAAGGGTAGTAACGTTCTCCGTTGGGGATAATCCCAACTCGCTAATGGAGAAGTCGCCAGTAGTACAACGAGTTACAACCCCAATGGTATAGAGGGTATTAGGCTCCAGACCTGTGATGGTATAATTGGTTTCTGTCACGTCTACATCGCCGCCGCTAATGCCATCGGCAGAGCCCCAAGAGACACGCCAAAGATTTTCATCAAAACCTTCCCACTGAATGCTGATGGTAGTGGTCGTAATCTCCGTAACCTCAAAATCAGCAGGCGGAGTACAACCCGCTCCAAAGGCCAAGCTGTTTACCGCAATAGGTCCAAGAATCTCCCCACTGT
This sequence comes from Gilvibacter sp., assembly GCF_965601605.1. GTDB lineage: Bacteria > Bacteroidota > Bacteroidia > Flavobacteriales > Flavobacteriaceae > Gilvibacter. Next base: position 16,130 of record NZ_CBFCWJ010000014.1, read on the forward strand.
CTGCATCACACTTAGCACGGTAATACAGATCAAACTCTGTATCATAAGGCAGCGATTCTACCGTTTTAATGTGAAATTTATTAAAGGGATCTGAAGAAACCGTGACTTGGTTGGTAGTTACTCCCAAGTTCTCTGGAGCTGTAGCTCCACGCGCCACAAAGCCAAATTCATAAGCCTCAATGATCTGCTCTTCTGTAAAGTCTTGCCAACTCACAGCAATCCGCCCTTCCCCTTGATTGATCTCTACAGGCATTTCTGTGTCACAAGCTGTGCTGTCATCGTCTGTAGAACAAGCAGTTAATAATCCCGTTAAAACGAGGAAGGTAAAAATGTAGCGCATGATTTCTAAGCAGTTTTTACTCCTTAGACTTCATTTTAGCTAATTGGTTGCGTTCAATAGTGTGACCTGGGCGCGTCCATTTTGGTTTTTCACCCATATCTTGGTAAGCCGAGTCTTCTGCCTCTACGGTTTCTGGTTGTGCTTTTTTTACGAATGCTTTCTGCGGAGTTAATCCGAGGAGCTTAAACATATCCATATCCTCATTCACATCAGGATTTGGAGTGGTTAGGAGCTTATCTCCAGCGAAGATGGAATTGGCTCCTGCAAAGAAACACATGGCCTGACCTTCTCTGCTCATCTCCGTACGACCGGCTGAAAGACGCACTTGGGTCTTTGGCATCACAATACGCGTGGTGGCCACCATACGGATCATTTCCCAGATCGAGATCGGCTCAATGTCTTCCATCGGTGTTCCTTCTACAGCTACCAAAGCATTGATCGGTACAGATTCTGGCTGTGGATCTAAAGTAGCCAAGGCAACGAGCATTCCCGCTCTATCGTCCAAGTTCTCTCCCATTCCAATGATTCCCCCGCTACAAACAGTAACGTTAGTCTTGCGAACATTAGAAATAGTATCCAATCGATCTTGATAAGCACGTGTAGAGATCACGTCTTTGTAGTAATCCTCAGAAGTATCTAAGTTGTGATTATAAGCGTACAAACCGGCTTCTGCCAAACGCTTGGCTTGGTTTTCAGTAACCATACCTAAGGTACAGCACACTTCCATATCCAATTTGTTGATGGTACGAACCATTTCTAACACCTGATCAAACTCAGGGCCGTCCTTTACGTTTCTCCAAGCGGCACCCATACACACGCGAGAGCTACCAGAAGCTTTAGCACGCAAGGCTTGTGCCTTTACGTGTTGCACGGTCATCAAATCATTGCCTTCAATGTCGGTATGGTAACGCGCAGCTTGCGGGCAATAACCACAGTCTTCTGGACAACCTCCGGTTTTGATAGACAATAATGTAGAAACTTGAACTGTGTTCGGATCGTGATGCTCCCGATGCACTGTTGCAGCGCGGTAAAGCAATTCCATCAATGGAGTGTTGTAAATTTCCATGATCTCCTCTCGAGTCCAGTCGTGTCGCATAATGTAGCAATTCTAGCGCTCCGCAAAGTATATTGAGAAGCAGGGTTAGATATGCAAATATAAGATTCGTCCGCAGATAATTAATGCTCTCCAGCCTTAGTTTTTCACGGCTTATCTACAGAGAATAATACTCACGGCGTTTCCTCCAAATCCAACAGCATTGACTAAGACAGTCTCTAAGGAGGCAGGGGGATTTGACTCTTGATTATAGAAAGGATTTTCAAACACTTGCCGCTTTTCAAGCATCATTAATGCCAATTCCATACTCATCATCCCAGAGGTACCCAAAGTATGTCCAATAAGGTGTTTGTTGGAGATCAAATAAGGCGACTTTTCAAAAACGGATTGAATGGCATGCACCTCAGCACGATCTCCCAAAATTGTCCCCGGAGCATGCATGACCACTGCATCTACTCGGTTAATCCCAGCAGAATCAAGCGCCATTTTCATGGAGTCTTGAAAACAGTCTGCTTTTTTGCTCAATGAAGTGTGGTGATCTAAAGGCTCAGTACCCCATCCGCAGCCAATAATATACCCTTGGGCGTCTTGGTGCTCGCCTTTAGTCAAAATCGCCGTAGCAGCGGCCTCACCCAAGACCATAGTATTGCTCTTCTTATCCAGATCTAAGGCTCTGCAAGCATAGCCCTCTGTTTGCTTAGCGTACAAATTCAGCGCTTGCATCTGCGAAATGGTAAATGGCGTTAGCGGAGCTTCAGTTCCTCCTACCAACATAAAATCAGCCATTCCGGAACCTAGCCAAGCAATACCATTGAGAACCGCATGCATGGCAGAAGCGCAGGTCACTGAATGTGCCAAGCTCATGGCCTTTAATTGCAGATCTTGAGCCACCCAAGTGGATACGTTCCCCAAAGTGGTGGTTGGACTAGCTAAGGTATGCGCGGCTCCGTTTTTAAGAAAGTCCGCATGGTAGCGTTCAAAAAGATCTGTGGCGCCGCGGGACGAGCCAATGTTGACTCCCCAATTCCCGTCGAGGGTTATATCTTGAAGACTTCCGCGAGCAGCTTTAATGGCCATCAAAACCGTCCGATCCAAACGTTTATAATTGCTGTTTTGCTGGGAGATCTGTTGCAAGTCAGCATCAACAGTATCATTGACGCGAGCAACGGCAACATCAGCTTGCTTAGATTGCAATGTAGAAAAGCGTGGTTCTCCAGCGGCATAACTACTCCAAACAGCTTTTGGGTTGCTTCCCAAAGCAGAGACAGAAGACATGCCTAAAACGCTGATACGGTCCATCAAAATTTTGTAAATTTCTGCAAAAATAGGCCTTTAAACCTTCACAATAAGCATCAAACCCTATGGAAGAACAACTACCTGAAAAAAATTGGTGGCAACGCAATTGGAAATGGGCATTACCTACGGGTGGCTGTCTTATTGTGGTCATCTTGATCGCTGTTTTTGTATTCTCACTAGTCACTGGTGTTTCTGCCTTATTTAAGGAATCTCAACCCTATCAAACGGCATTGACCAAGGCGCAGGAAAGCGAATGGGTCATTGACAAACTGGGCGAACCCATTGAAACAACAGGCATGGCTCAGGGCAACATTAGCATTCAAAACAATGAAGGAACTGCAGATCTAAAGATTCCGGTAAAAGGACCAAAGGACAGCGGAGAGATCTTGGTTTGGGGTAAAAAATCTGGAGATTCCTGGACCTATACCTACATTCGTTTTAAAGTCTCTGGGTCTGAAGAAGTCTACGATCTGATCAACAATAGATTGCTACTAGCCGAAGACGACTAAAGCCTCTTTTATCACCGCATAAATCTTATCTAATTCTTCCTTTTTAATCACAAAAGGGGGTACTATGTATACAGTATTGCCCAAAGGTCTTAAGTAAACCCCGCGATCCATAAAGAACTTCAATACAGCATCGCGCTCGGGGCCGTAACGCGGAATCTCTTTTTTAAGATCTAAAGCGTAAATCACTCCACATTGACGTGTTTGAGAGACAGCTTCGTGCTCTCGAATACTTTTATCAAACTCAGCATGAGACGCAATGACCCTTTGGATATTTTGCTGAATCTCATCAGAAACCAACAGCTCCATAGCTGCGATTGCGGCAGCGCAGGCCAACGGATTGGCAGAATAGGTATGCCCGTGAAAAAAGCCATCAGCGAGCTGATCACTGTAAAAGGCGTCGTATACCTTTTGGGAACAAGTGGTGAGTCCCATAGGTAAAAGTCCGGCAGTAAGCGCTTTACTCAAACACATGATGTCTGGCAAATGACTAAGCTGCTGACTGGCAAAATGCGTTCCCGTCTTGCCAAATCCGGTCATGACCTCATCAGCAACACACAAAGTTCCCGCTTTATGGCAGGCTTCAATCAAAGCAGATAGACCCGCTGGATCGTTAAGCTGCATGGCAGCCGCACCTTGGACCAAGGGTTCAAAGACAAACGCAGCTACGCGTCCGGTTGCCAATTGCGCTTCAAGCAGTTCAAGAACCTGTTTGTTGTTCGCTCCGTTAGGTACAGGAATGCGAATCACCTCCAAGGAAAAATCACTAAAAGGACCGTTATAAACATCCAAGCCAGAGACAGACATGGCTCCAAAGGTATCTCCGTGAAATCCGTTCTCAAAAGCAACGAGAAAATCCCGCTTTTCAGCCTGATTGAAATGATACTGCAAGGCCATTTTAACGGCTACCTCTATGCTTGTAGAACCGTTGTCTGAGAAGAAGATCTTTTGTTGATTGTCTGGGAGAAGCTCCATGAGTTTTTCAGACATCTCCACCGCCGTTTCATGGGTGAATCCGCTAAAGACAATCTGATCCATACGCAGCATTTGCTCCGCAACTCGAGAAGTGATCATCGGGTTGCAATGCCCATACATACTGATGTACCAGCTGGAAATCGCATCGATATAAGAATTGCCCTGTTCATCCCAAAGATAAACTCCATTTGCACGTGCAATTGGGAAGGCCTCGCCTGCAACTTTATGTTGCGTTAACGGGTGCCAAAGGTGTTTTGCATCGCGTTTGGAAAGACTCATTTCAGTTCAGATTTAAACTTATCTGCATAGTAGGCAACAACGCGCTGATCAATATAAGGTTCGTCATCAATACGACCAATAACAGGCACCTCTGGATGCATGGTGGTAATAATGCTCTCTGTAGTAGGATGCTCATCTCCGCTAAAGATCAAACTGATCTTTTTGAATCCGCGAGCTTTAAGCAATTCCAGGCTCAACAAAGTGTGATTGATGCTTCCTAAATAGTGTCGAGAAACTAGGATAATATGATCATCGGCTTGAGCAATATCAATAACGGTGTCCTTATTATTAAGCGGAACCAGTAGTCCTCCAGCTCCTTCAATGACCAAGTGGTTCTTTGTCTTTGGGCGGATGATCTTTTTCAAGTCGATCTCAATGCCATCAATAGCCGCAGCTCCGTGCGGACTCATTGGCGTCTGCAAAGCATAAGCAGCGGGATGAAAGACTGTTTTATCATTGCTGATCAAGCGCTGTACTTTATGTGTATCTGAGTTGTGAAGATCTCCTGCTTGCACAGGTTTCCAATAATCTGCTTGCAATGCTTCTGTGAGCACTGCAGCGACCACTGTCTTTCCAACATCGGTTCCAATTCCACTGACAAAAATCCTTTGCATGGCACAAAAATACGAACCCGGCCTTAGAACATTTCTATGCCGGGCTCATAAAATTGCTATAAACCGAGTAATTCTTTTGCCTTGTCTAAAGCTTGTCCACTACTCACTTGAACATCTGGGGTCACTCCCAATTGATCCAGACGAATTCCCTCCGCCGTAACGTAATCGGCAACAGGTAAGAACAAACGTAACTTTCTCGAGACCTTAAAGAAACGGCCGCTCATCATATTTCCAGCAGTTTTTGTCCCAATTAGTGTTCCTAAGTGGTATTGTTGAATCAGATGCACTAAAGGTTCATTGGTGCTGGCGGTGTTCTCATTGACCAATACCATTACCTCACCTTCAAAAACCTTATTGTTGTGTCCAGGAATGATCATTCTAAAAGCCGGTTGTTGCATCATACGCCCGAACTCTGCATAACTCATCTCTTTTAAATAGTCCATTTGAGCAATTTCATCTTGCGTTGGATAGTCTGCTGTCTGCTCAAACCAAGAGCGGGTAATATAGGTTCCGGCATCAACGGTTTGGTTGGTCAAATACTGCCCTAAAATAACAGCTGCATCCAAGGTTCCGCCAGTATTATCTCTAAGGTCAATGATCAGTTTTGAATATCCCTTGGATTCAATTTGACCAATAACTTTTATCATGGCTTGAGGATCTCGAGACCAAGAAGCTACGTTCAATAAAGCTGTGTTGGTGTCTATCTCTTCCAAAGAGAAGTTCTTCCTAGATGAAGATGAACCTCCTTTGGTATAGTTCAAATAGTAGTGAGAAAAGGGCAGTTTTTTGCTAGCTTGATTAAATAGGCGAGCAAATTCCTCGTCGTTCAAATTGAGGGTTTTTGCTTGCTCAAGAGTGGTTACGAATTCTTGCCATTGTGGTGTCTCTAAAAAATGAGGGTTGCAAATATTAGCTTTAGTAAGTTCAAGAATGGTCTCAATTTGTCTTTCGCGCTTGGCTGGCGGTTCCGCTAAAACGGTTAATGAACTTAAGGCGAATAATACTAGAAAAATTACTTTTGATTTCATGATTTATTTGTTTTGATGAGACAAATAGAAGATGAAATTTTTGAGCTAAAAAATTAGTGTGACCAAGTTGCAGAATTTGTGACCAATGCCCCATTTTAGGGCTTATTCTGCAGTTATTGGGACGAATTTGAAAGCCTTTCACTAAAGGCTTCATAGTATTTTTTGGAGACGGGAATGGGTTCTTCCACGCCTTGAAGAAGGATGTGTCTATTTCTGGAATTGCCTGCCACCTGAGTGACAAAATCAGCATTGACCAAATAGGATCGATGTACTTGTAGAGCCGATGGAAGTTGTCCTGCAACGGCTGCCAAAGTAGATCGGATCATTGTTGATTCTAACCGATCCTTATTTAAGTGGACAAACTTCACGTAGTTCTGTTGGGCCTGCGCGTAGATAAACGCATTCCAATCCAAGGTCAACTGATCGGTCTTATTAACGCCTTCAATGGAAATGCGTTCTGCATGCACTGCAGTAGATGTTTCTAAATTGACTTTTCCAAAATGACGCCTTAAGGCCGCCCAAGCCGGAATCAATAAAGGGGCAAAGGGCAAACCGAAGTTCACCAAGAAATCAGCCATCCACGACCAACTCAAATTAGACTCCGAATTGATCACATAAAAATTATACACGCCGCATAAGCAAACCATAATTGGAGCTGCCACTAACAAAACGACCAACTCCTGCCAGAGTTTCCACTGTCCATTACTTTTACGATAAAAGAACTCCTCTAGAATATGTACAATAAAAACACAAAGAGCAACGACTCCCGCGTATCCAAAAATCCGCAGATATTTAAACGAAGCGGTGTATTGTTCAGAATCAAATGGTTTTAAAAGAACGATGATCAAAGGCAGAATCATACCCAAAACCAATCCGATTACTAAGGTTTTGGACCAACTGGAAGTGTATGCGACTTTTCTATAGAGCATCTTTATGAATGATCTCGGCTAATTTATCAATAAGCAATTTAATGGATTCCTGGTCATTATAACTATGCAGACAGATTCGGATACGCTCCGAACCTTCCGGCACCGTTGGCGCCAAAATAGGCAGTACGCCAAAGCCGAGTTCAGACAACTGCTTTGCTATAGCCTTGACTTGCGAATTGCCAGGAATTACTACCGTGTGAATGGCGGATTCTGACGGTATAAAATAATCCGAAAGCTTACGTTTTTCAATACATGATCGTAATAATGCTATATTACGATGTAACCTTTCAATTGCTTGAAGACTCGTTTCGGATTCCGCAAGCCATTGATACCTCAATTCTAGTGTCGCCACGTGTTTAGGAGCCAAAGCCGTAGAATAGATGAGCGGTCTGGCGAAATTGACTAAGTAGGACTTAACCTCCACACTTCCCAAGACAGCAGCTCCATGGTAACCTAAGGCTTTGCCAAAAGTCACTACCCGCGCAAACAATCTATCTTGCAATCCCAAGTCCTGAACCAAACCAACACCGCGCGTTCCGAAAACACCAAGAGCATGGGCCTCATCAACTATTAAATGTGCTTTATAAGTTCCACAAAGCTCCACCATGGCCTCTAGATCTGGACTATCCCCATCCATAGAGAAGACGGACTCCGTAATGACATAGCAACTAGCGTCTTCAGGCATATGAGTAGCCAAAAGTTGTTCTAAATGCTCCAAATCATTATGACGAAACTTAATTGCTCTAGCTTGAGCAAGCTGTATTCCGTCGCGGATAGAAGCATGCGCCAAAGCATCGTACAGGATGAGATCACCCCGTAAACCAACTGCAGCTATCAATCCTAAATTTGCGTCATAACCGCTATTGAATACTAATGCAGCTTCTTGCTGGTGAAAATCGCATAGGCGCGCTTCAAAGACCCCATAGGCATCGTGGTTCCCCGTGAGTAAACGCGAACCTCCTGCTCCTGCAGAGGTAAAAGCTTCTTTAGACTCAAACTGTAAACGCCCCATACCCAAATAGTCGTTGGATGAAAAATCATATTGCGCGCTGTAAGTCTTAAGCGTTCGCAAAGAGTCGCTGGCTTGACGCGCCAAGAGTCGCTTTTTCAGTTTTTCAGGCAAGTTGTTCATCAACACAAAAATACAAGAGATTTTAAGGGCTTAAAATTATTTGACCGCTCGATTTGTCCTGAACCCGTGAATTGCTAACAATTTTTTAATCTCAACCCTTAGCTCCCTTTCTATTGCTGATATAATTTGGTATTTTTAGAAAGAACAACGAATCCATCCATTGAAGACCAGAAAATCACAATTGGCCGCTCTGGCTAACGAACAAGTATTTGATGTAATTATTGTTGGCGGAGGTGCTAGCGGGCTAGGAATAGCAGTAGATGCCGCCAGTAGAGGTCTTAAAACTGCGCTTTTTGAATGGCATGATTTTGCAAAAGGAACTTCCAGTAAAAGTACCAAATTGGTCCATGGAGGCGTTCGATATTTGCAACAAGGTGATGTCAAAATGGTTAAGGAGGCCCTCTTGGAACGCGGTCTTCTGGAAAAAAACGCAGGACATCTTTTTAAACGGCAAGAATTCATAATCCCTAATTACACCTGGTGGGGAGGCTACTATTATACCATCGGTCTTAAGCTTTACGATCTATTGGCGCAAAAATTCAGTCTGGGAAAATCTACTTTGATCTCCAAGAAGAAGACCATTGCGGCCCTTCCGACGCTAAAAACCAAGGGGCTACAAAAGGGAGTTTCCTATTACGATGGTCAATTTGATGACGCGCGTCTTGCCGTTAATCTCGCACAAACTGCTAGCGACCAAGGGGCTTTGGTCATGAATCATATGCGCGTTGTGAATTTATTGAGCGATGCGGAAGGAAATGCAACTGGGGTTGTTGTAAAAGACATGGAAACTGAAGTGGAATACACGGTCCATGCAAAGGTGGTGGTTAACGCTGCTGGAATCTTTACAGACAAGGTTTTAAAGCTGAAGGATGCAAGCCACAAAAAAACTGTAGTACCCAGTCAAGGAGTTCATTTGGTACTCGATGCAGAATTTCTTCAGAGCGAAACTGCTTTGATGATCCCAAAAACCTCTGACGGGCGCGTGCTATTCATCATTCCATGGAATGGAAAAGTGCTCGCCGGAACTACAGATACTTTAATCAAGAAGCCGAAAATAGAGCCAGTAGCTTTGGAATCAGAGATTGAATTCATCTTAAATACTATTGGCCAGTACCTGACCAAGGTTCCTACGCGTGAGGAAGTAAGATCTGTGTTTGTTGGACTAAGACCTTTGGCCAAACCTAAAAAAGACGAAACCAACACTAAAGAAGTATCGCGCTCGCATAAAATACTCAGTGAACAGGGCGTGGTCACAATTGTAGGCGGAAAATGGACCACTTACAGAAAAATGGCAGAAGACGTGATCGATACCATAATTACCGATTACGGCTTTCAGCAAAATCCGTCAAAAACCAAAGAACTTGCCATTCGAGGCAATATTGACGCGCAGGATCCAAACATTCCCGCTCATTTTGAAATGTACGGCGGTGATTTGGAAACCTACAAAAGTTTTGAAGCAGATGATGCGAATTACAAGGAACTTTTACACCCCAACTTCGCCTATACTTTGGGACAAGTAGTTTGGGCAGTTCGCCAAGAAATGGCCCGCAGTGTTGAGGACGTTTTGGCCAGACGCGTTCGTTTACTATTTTTAGATGCCCAAGCAGCAATTGAGGCCGCTCCAAAAGTGGCAGAAATTTTGGCCAAAGAGTTGCAAAAAGACTCCGAATGGGAGCAGGCACAGCTCGAATCTTTCAATAAACTGGCAAATCAGTATTTGCTGGACTAAAACGCAGAGTATGAGTAAAAAATACATCCTATCGTTAGACCAAGGAACCACCTCTTCAAGAGCTATCCTCTTTGACCATTCTGGAAACAATTGCGGCGTGGGACAAAAAGACTTTCAGCAGATCTTCCCAGAACCGGGTTGGGTAGAGCACGATCCTTTGGAGATCTGGGAATCTCAACTCTATGCCGTGCGTCAAGCGTTTAAATCGGCCCAAGTGACTTCAGAAGCCGTTGCAGGAATCGGCATTACCAATCAGCGTGAGACCACTGTGGTCTGGGATCGAGAAACAGGCGTGCCTATCTACAATGCGATTGTTTGGCAAGATCGCCGTACGGCTAAATACTGTGACCAACTCAAAGCAGAAGGTCATGTAGAAAACATTAAAGAGAAAACCGGCCTGATCATAGACGCTTACTTTTCAGGAACCAAACTCAAGTGGATCTTGGATCATGTGGAAGGGGCTCGTGAAAAGGCAAAGCAAGGAAATCTTTGCTTTGGAACTATTGACACTTGGCTTATTTGGAAACTCACTAACGGAAAGAGTTTTGTAACTGATGTGAGTAATGCAAGCAGAACCATGCTCTTCAATATCCATACCTTAGATTGGGACAAGGACTTGCTCAAATTATTAGATATTCCTCGTACAATTTTGCCACAGGTGAAATCCAGCAGTGAGGTTTATGGAGTAACTGCCAGCGACATTTTAGGAGGCACCGTACCTATTGCGGGCATTGCCGGTGATCAACAAGCAGCGCTTTTTGGTCAGTTGTGTACGGAAGAAGGAATGGTAAAGAATACCTACGGCACTGGTTGTTTCCTGCTGATGAATACCGGAGACAAACCCGTTTATTCCAAGAACAATCTTTTAACGACCATAGCCTGGCAGATCGACGATCAAGTCTCCTACGCTTTAGAAGGAAGTATTTTTGTCGGAGGAGCTGCGGTACAATGGATCAGAGACGGTCTTAAAATAATTGATGATGCCAAGGAGGTAGAAGCCTTAGCCAGCAGTGTAGATGACAATGGCGGAGTTTACTTTGTTCCAGCATTAACCGGACTAGGCGCACCACATTGGGATCCATATGCTCGTGGAGCTATTGTTGGACTTACGCGAGGAAGTACACAGGCACATATCGCGCGAGCAACCTTAGAAGGAATTGCCTATCAAGTATACGATATCGTAAAAGCTATGGAAGCAGATTCTGGTGTAGCTGGAGCCGAACTCCGTGTAGACGGAGGCGCAACAGCCAATAATCTCATGATGCAGTTCCAAGCCGATATCTTTGGATTCCCCGTAGTTCGACCAAAACTTTTAGAAATCACCGCTCTTGGTGCGGCATACTTGGCGGGATTAGCAGTTGAATTTTGGCCAGATCTGGAATCGCTTAAATCTCAATGGAAAGTGGATCGCAACTTTGAGCCAGCCATGGATCCCGAGCGAGCGGCGGGCTATTTAGAAACCTGGCATAAAGCAGTAAAACGCGCTGCAAACTGGATAGAATAACCAACTAACAACTTATCAATATGACTCCTTTTATTGCAGAAATTATAGGCACCTTTATTTTGATGGTACTCGGTAATGGTGTGGTTTGTAATGTAGTACTTAAAGGCACCAAAGGACATGATTCAGGCTGGATCGTGATTACCACCGGATGGGCCATGGCTGTTTATGTGGCCGTGCTCATTGCAGGACCATACAGTGGGGCCCACATCAATCCCGCCGTGACTATTTCTCTGGCCATAGCTGGACTGTTTGAATGGTCGCAGGTTCCGATGTTTATCGCGGCGCAGTTCATTGGTGCTATGGCGGCGATGGTTGCCCTTTGGATAACTCACAAGGACCATTATGACGCCACAGAGGATCCGGCGAGTATTCACGCCACATTTTGCAATACCCCAGCTATTCCAAATACATTTAGAAACCTAATGACGGAGATCTTAGGAACCTTCGTATTGGTTTTTGCCGTCTTTTATATTGTAGGACCAGATCTATCGGTAGGCGAACAAGAAGGCATTATTGGATTAGGGTCCTTAGGAGCAATTCCAGTTGCCTTTATTGTGTGGGCAGTCGGTATTAGTTTAGGAGGACCTACGGGCTATGCAATCAACCCTGCAAGAGATCTCGGACCGCGAATTATGCATGCTATTTTACCACTTAAAGGAAAAGGTGATTCCGGTTGGAATTACGCCTGGATTCCTGTAGTTGGACCACTGGTTGGCGGAGCCCTTGCTGCCTTTTTATATATGGCGATGTTGTAATTTATTATTGTTTTTCGATAATTTTTATATCTTTGTTATCGAAAAACAATAATTATGAAGCGATTAAATCTTCTTAAGACTATAGTAGATATCATTTGGTATCTCTCTATTCCGACTCTTTTTATTTTTGTTGGATTTGTGATCTATATGAGTTGGACCGGTCAATCATTCACAAACACACTCTATGGGAGTATGATCGACCTAAGCGGATTTCAATTGGTAGTGGTGCTCTGTCTGAGCCTGATCACCTATGGGCTTTTGATATTCAGTCTTTATCTCTTTCGTAAAGTCCTGCAAGAGTTCAAAAAGCTACAATTATTCAATCAAACGGTAATAAGTCTTCTACTCCGTATAGGAAAGTTGGTTATAACTGCTGGTATCTTGATGTTCATCACTAAGTTTCTTACTAATTATTGGAGCTTCAACAAGATCACTGTGAGTCTATCACCGAATGACCTTTTGATCTATGGTGGCATAGGTGCATTTTTCTTGGTTTTGAGTGAGGTTTTTGATCGGGCCAGACTGCTTAAGGAAGAAAACGAATTAACCGTTTAATAGCTATGAAATCAAACCTACAAACCCTACAAATAATTACCTGGGTACTGATAGTAAGTGCAGCCAGCATTTTATTGAATGACATCAACGAATTCAGGCTGAATCGATTTACCGAGTTTCAAGAGTGGGCCGCAACTGCCAATCCTGATAAGCCTATCAGCTTTGAAGAGAACTTTATGGAGTGGGCCTATTACTCACTAACCGTGGCCATGTTTGTAATAAGAGGTCTTCTGATCTATGCGTTCACACACTTTCTCACTATACTTAGGGAGATTGAAAAAGGAAACTATTACGGTACCAAGGTGAGTGATAATTTTAAAAAGGTGGGTAACGCTTTTATAAGCTATACCGTTGGTTTAGTCGTAGTGCAATCTATAAGTGCTTTTACCCTAAAAAACGACTTTTCATTCATACAGTTGTTCAAAACTGAACTCACCTATTTAATACCTGCTGCTTTAGGATTCTTTATACTTGCAGAACTGTTTAAACAAGCGCAAACCTTGAAGGACGAAAACGACTTAACCATATAAGCGTGCCTATAATCATAGCCTTAGATAAATTGTTGGCCGAGCGAAACATGACCAGTAAAGAGCTCGCCGAGCGCGTGGGAATTACCCAGGCCAATCTTTCCATTCTGCGCTCTGGAAAGGCCAAAGCCATCCGATTTTCGACGCTTATGGCCATCTGTGAAGAATTGGAATGCCAACCAGGAGATCTGCTTCGATATGAAAAATAAAAAAAGCCCCCAAGCTACTAGGGGCTTTTAAAATTAGAACAGTTTGAAATTACTAAAGATCAGCCAGGGTGTCTACACGGATTCTACCGTTGTTTCCATCCCAACTAAAAGTTCCATAACCAGCAGCTTCTGACGACCCACATGTAGGTGTATCGTAGATAAAGTCTCCCCCAAAGAAATAATAGGCTAAAGACCATGTCGCAACACGTGTGGCGAAGGTTGTTGTTTGATTATATCCAATAAATTCTCGATATCCTGTAGTGTCATAGAACCACACATGTGGAAAGTTCTCAGGAACACCTGGAGCCGACTCGTAAAAACAAGGCTCATCAAATGGATCATCGTTTTGTATTCCGTCTTGATTGATATACATATTGCCTCCTTGAGAGATCACTATTTCATCAACCATAAGCAAGTTAGTTGTAAAGGTTGAGTGTTCTCCTGCTGGAGAAGTATAAATACTCCCGCGGTGGATGGCATCCCAATTACCTTCAAAACCTCCTGGAGTACTATAATCGTCGTCAAATGTTCCCATCGCTAAGGACACATCAGTACCGCGGCTGCGCTTGTACGCAACCATATACGTGTCTACCTCATCAAACTCAAAATGTTCAACGACCAAACGTTTCTCATTATTGAGAAGTACTTCAAAAGACCCTCGGTCTGAGTCAAAGTACAAGCGATCTGGATCACTAATATCTTGACTTCCTTCAAACAGTACGATCCCTTCCATTCCGTCATGAGCTTTGTGCAAGCGCGCTGCTGCAACATAACCGCCTTTTTCTGTAGTATTGATGACTAGCGTACCTTTTGTTTTGAGATCATAGCTGGCAATGATTCCTTTGAATAATCCACTGTTGGATTCGTCAAAAGCAGGATCCGGTTCCATTTCCATGACAATAGCCACTTTGTCTGCTGTTGTCAATACTTGTTCGCTTTCATTGGTGTTGTCCGACGTGCAACTTGCCAAAACGATAAGCGCGGTTGCGTAGAGTAGTTTTTTCATTCCTTTAGTTTTTCACAAGTCAAAGACTTGCGCAGTAGTTTTCGTGAGATTCTAATCATAACACCCTTGATAATCAAGGTCTTTTGTTATAGAGGATAAATGTCGGTTACTGACTAAAGTCAAAACAGGGGGTTTCTACCTGTTTTTGGACATAAAAAAAGCCTTTCCAAAATGGAAAGGCTTTAATCTTTTAATGATGTGTAGAACTTAATCTGCCAAGACAATCACTTTATTGTCACTCATCTCCACAGTTCCGGAGCTGATCTCCAAACGAGTGATGCCGTCTTTACCTTGGGTAAATTTATCGGCTACCTCTTCCTCTAACTTCACATCTCCCCAAACCTTGACGGTTCCAGGCCCTAGTAAAGAAACAGTGGCTGCGTGATTGTTCAGCATTTGGAATTCCCCTTGCACACCTGGTACAGCAACAGAGGTTACCTCGCCGCTAAATAGTGTTGCTTCTGGAGTTACGATTTCTAAATGCATTTCTTATCTATTTGGTGATTAAGCTTCCGCTAACATTTTCTCTCCAGCTTCAATTGCTTCTTCAATTGATCCTTTCAAGTTGAATGCTGCTTCTGGAAGGTGATCTAATTCACCGTCCATAATCATGTTAAATCCTTTGATTGTTTCTTTGATATCTACAAGTACTCCTGGGATACCGGTAAACTGCTCTGCTACGTGGAAAGGCTGAGAAAGGAAACGTTGTACACGACGTGCACGTCCTACGGCCATTTTATCCTCTTCAGAAAGTTCTTCCATACCAAGAATCGCGATAATATCTTGAAGCTCTTTATAACGTTGCAACAACTCTTTTACGCGTTGTGCACAGTTGTAGTGCTCGTCTCCTAGAATGTCAGCAGTAAGGATACGAGAAGTAGAATCTAGTGGATCTACCGCTGGGTAGATACCAAGCTCAGCAATTTTACGAGACAATACTGTTGTTGCATCCAAGTGAGCAAAGGTTGTCGCTGGAGCCGGGTCAGTAAGGTCATCCGCAGGTACGTAAACCGCCTGTACAGAAGTAATAGATCCTTTCTTAGTAGAAGTAATACGCTCCTGCATAGCACCCATCTCTGTTGCCAGTGTTGGTTGGTAACCTACCGCAGAAGGCATACGACCAAGAAGTGCAGATACCTCAGATCCCGCCTGGGTAAAACGGAAGATGTTATCTACGAAGAAAAGTACGTCTTTCCCTTGTCCATCTCCAGCACCATCACGGAAGTACTCAGCAATAGTCAAACCAGAAAGTGCTACACGAGCACGTGCTCCTGGAGGTTCGTTCATCTGTCCGAATACAAATGTCGCTTTAGAGTCTTTCATAGCAGCTTTGTCAACCTTAGAAAGATCCCATCCGCCTTCTTCCATAGAATGCAAGAAGTCGTCACCGTATTTGATAATTCCAGATTCCAACATCTCACGAAGCAAGTCATTTCCTTCACGAGTACGCTCACCTACACCGGCGAATACTGAAAGACCACCGTGTCCTTTTGCAATGTTGTTAATCAATTCCTGGATCAATACTGTTTTACCTACACCTGCACCGCCGAAAAGACCAATCTTACCACCTTTTGCGTAAGGCTCAATAAGGTCAATTACTTTGATTCCGGTGAAAAGCACTTCTGTAGAAGTAGAAAGATCCTCAAATTTTGGTGCTTCACGGTGAATAGGAAGTCCGTTGTCTCCTGTTTTAGGAAGGTTTCCGATTCCGTCGATCGCATCTCCAATCACGTTGAAAAGACGTCCGTAAACATCTTCTCCAATTGGCATCTGGATCGGCTGCCCGGTTACTTTAGCATCTACCCCACGGCTCAAACCGTCTGTAGAATCCATAGAGATGGTGCGAACTGTGTTCTCACCGATATGCGATTGAACCTCAAGTACTAAGGTTCCTCCGCCCAAGGCAACTTCTAGAGAATCGTAAATTTTTGGAAGTTCCTGACCACCTGTAAACTCTACGTCTACAACAGGTCCGATAATTTGTACAACTTTACCTGAAACGTCTGACATTTGTTCGGATTTAATTTCTTCATTTAGAAGAGCCAATAAGCCCCTCATTTTTAACGGTGCAAAGATAGTTCTTTAACCGAAAAAATGGGAGGCTTAAACGCTTTTTTTGAGAAATTTTTACTCTACCGTTACCGACTTGGCTAAGTTTCGTGGTTGGTCCACGTTTCTGCCGAGCATTACGGCTATATGATAAGACAATAATTGCAATGGAATTGTAGTCACTAAAGGACTCAAAGCTTCTGTTGTTTTAGGTACTTCCATCACATAATCAGCCAATTCTGTTACTGTGGAATCTCCCTCTGTCACTACTGCAATGATCTTTCCTTTACGAGTTTTGATCTCTTGGATATTACTTACCACCTTTTTGTAGTGATCGCTGTTTACCGCAATAACCACAACAGGCATTTGCTCGTCGATCAAGGCGATAGGTCCGTGCTTCATTTCTGCCGCTGGATAACCCTCAGCGTGGATGTAAGAGATCTCTTTGAGTTTTAGAGCACCCTCTAGAGCCACTGGGAAGTTATATCCTCGACCTAAATACAAGAAGTTAGCTGCATCTTTAAACTGGGCTGCTACTGCTTCAATATGGTCGTTTGTTTTAAGTGCTTCAGCTACTTTTTCCGGAATCAGATCTAGCTCGCGCAAGTGCATCATATAGTCACTTTGAGACATGGCTCCCTTTTCTTGAGCAATTCGCAAAGCCATTAACGTAAGTACTGTGATCTGGGTAGTAAAAGCTTTAGTAGAAGCAACTCCTATCTCTGGACCGGCGTGAGTATAAGTTCCACTATGTGTTTCTCTCGAAATACTGGAACCAACCACGTTACAAACTCCGTAGACAAAGGCACCGCGTTGCTTGGCTAACTTGATGGCCTCTAGGGTGTCTGCAGTTTCTCCGGATTGAGAAATGGCAATGACCACATCGTTCTCCGTGATGATCGGGTTTCTGTATCTAAATTCGGAGGCGTATTCTACTTCTACTGGAATACGCGCCCATTCTTCAAAAATATATTCACTCACCAAACCGGCATGCCAGCTGGTTCCACAGGCCACAATAATGATACGGTCTGCGTTCATGAACTTTTGGATATGATCTTCTAATCCGCCTAGACGCACAATTCCGCGATCTGGCAAAAGTCGACCTCTGTAAGTATCCTTAATCACATTGGGCTGCTCGTAGATCTCCTTGATCATAAAGTGATCATAACCGCCTTTTTCTATCTGCTCTAGATTGAGCTTAAGTTCGTGAATCGAAGGATCAACTCGTTTGTCATTTTTGATCTTTCTTACTCGAACCTCTCGTCCTAAACGAATAATTGCCAACTCACCGTCTTCTAAATAGATGGCATTGTTGGTAAACTCAATAAAAGGAGTGGCATCACTAGCCACAAAGAATTCTTCTTCACCAATTCCAATAGCTAAAGGTGAACCCAATTTCGCCACAATGATCTCATTGGGCTTTTTACGGTCAAATAGCGCAATAGCATAGGCTCCAACTACTTGGTTTAAAGCAATTTGTACCGCTTTTCCAAGTTTTACGTCTTCCTGTTTCTTGATTTCTTCGATCAAGTTAACCAGTACTTCTGTATCGGTATCCGACTGGAAGGTGTAACCACGAGTTTCTAACTCTTTTTTAATGGTCGCGTAGTTCTCGATGATCCCGTTGTGGATCAATACCAGATCCCCACTGTTGGAAACATGTGGGTGAGAATTTGTATCGTTTGGAACCCCATGGGTTGCCCAACGGGTGTGTCCTATACCAAGATGTCCGTCTTTAGAAATGTGAACATCGGCTTTTTGAGAAAGGTCATCAACCTTTCCAGCCGTTTTACAAAGCTGAATGTCTTCCCCGTCATACAGTGCAATACCTGCAGAGTCATATCCGCGATATTCTAGACGTCGAAGTCCGTTGAGTATAATTGGGTAAGCATCACGATGGCCAATGTAGCCTACAATTCCACACATAGTTATAAGGTATTACTCGGGGTCTGTATAATAGATTGTCAGTTTCAAACGCTTGGCCGAATCCGGAGAAGCGTTACCGTGCAAAATAGTTCCTTGCTGAGAGTTAATCCCTCCCGCAGGTACACTATTAATATCTTCTGATATTGGAGTTTCCACTGTTCTAAAGTTAGTGGTAATTACGTCTTGGACAACAGCAATTCCGAGTCTAACGTTGGTAGAATCTCTACGGACGATATTGTTCAAATGCGTTGTTAGGCGCAATTTATAGCTGATGCCGTTGTCGCTGGCATCACGTTGGACAGGACCTAAATGCGAACTTTTGAATTCGTTGGCATTGTTGGCAAAGGTGTTGTCCAATTCATAGTCGATCAAAACTCTTCTGTTGTCCAAATCGTACAAAAAGAGTCTGTCCGGTTCTGTATCGCCTCCTGGCACTTGATCACGATCCACAAATACCTCTAGATTGGCTTCATTGATCAACCAATCGTTGGCCTTGAGTTCGGTCAACTGA
>NZ_CBFCWJ010000015.1:0-10872 GCF_965601605.1 Gilvibacter sp.
TCAATGATGACATTCTTCAGGCTAAGAAGAACAACTTTTTGGCTGCGATCTATCCTTCAAAAAAGGAATTGGGTGTGGCCTTTCTGGATATCTCCACAGGCGAATTTTTAGTGGCCGAGGGCAGTTTGATCTACATTCAAAAACTCCTGCAAAATTTCAGTCCGGCCGAGGTACTTTTCTCCAAGCAAAAGCGAACTTGGTTCAAAGAGCATTTTTCTGCGGCCTTAAATGTTTTCTATTTAGAAGATTGGGTATTCCAGACCGAATACGCCAAAGAGAAGCTAACACAACATTTTGGTACGCTCAATTTAAAAGGATTTGGCGTGGAACAGTTGACCCAGGCGCAGATCGCTGCTGGAGCCATCATGCATTATTTGCAAGAGACTCAGCATTCGCGTTTAGATCACATTACCAATATTGCTAGAATCGCTGCGGATAAGTACTTGTGGATGGATCAATTTACCATTCGCAATTTGGAATTGTATCACCGTTCCAGTCCAGAAGCGGTGACTTTGTTGGATATTCTTGATCATACACAATCTCCTATGGGAGGCCGTTTGATGCAGCGTTGGCTGGCCTTGCCTTTAAAAGATTTGGATGCCATCAACCGCAGGCATGATCAAGTGGCACACTGGGTGGCTAATCCTGAGGCCTTGGAACGTCTTAGGGGACAATTGGGATACATTCGTGATTTGGAGCGTTTAGCCTCAAAAGTAGCCACTGGGAAAGTGAATCCTCGTGAAGTGGTACAGCTTAAGAATTCCTTGGAAGGTTTGATTCCACTCATCCAAGGTGTTGAAGCAGATTCAGGAACGATATTCAAGGACCTTTTAGCCAAGTTGGATCCTTGTAACTCGCTACGCGAGCAAATTAAGGCGACCTTAGATGAAGAGGCACCGATATTGTTGTCCAAAGGAAAAGTAATCGCCGCCGGATTCAATGCAGAACTGGATGAATTGCGTGAGATCGCTGGAGGAGGAATTGCCTATTTGGACAAGATGGTTGAGCGCGAAGCCGAGCAAACTGGTATCACTTCCTTAAAGATCGCCTCTAACAATGTATTTGGTTATTATATAGAGGTCAGAAATACCCATAAAGATAAGGTGCCAGAGCACTGGATCCGTAAGCAAACCTTGGTGAACTCTGAGCGCTATATTACCGAAGAACTCAAGGAGTACGAGCAAAAGATCCAAGGTGCCGAGGCGCAGATAGCGGTGCTGGAATCACAATTGTATCAGGAACTGTTGCAAGCCATTCTTCCGTTTATAGGAAAACTGCAAGCCAATGCTCAAGCGGTTGCGGCCGTAGACTGTTTGTGCAGTTTTGCTCACTTAGCCATCACTGCCAAATACAACCGCCCTCAAATGAACGACGGTTTTGAGATCAACATCAAAGACGGGCGTCATCCGGTCATTGAAAAGCAATTACCGCCAGATACCCCTTATGTAGCCAACGATGTGTTTTTAGATCGAGAGCAACAGCAACTCATCATGATTACCGGACCCAATATGAGTGGTAAGTCTGCTATTTTACGTCAGACTGCGCTTATCTCGCTATTGGCGCAAATGGGGAGTTTTGTTCCTGCAGCCAGCGCAGATCTTGGAGTAGTTGATAAGATCTTTACGCGAGTAGGCGCGAGCGATAATATTTCCATGGGGGAATCTACCTTTATGGTTGAAATGAACGAGACAGCAAGTATTCTGAATAATATCTCTGAGCGTTCCTTAGTGCTGTTGGATGAGATCGGTCGTGGTACCAGCACTTATGACGGAATCTCTATCGCTTGGGCTATTAGTGAGTATTTGCACGAGCATCCGGCTCGTCCTAAAACCTTGTTCGCGACCCACTATCACGAACTCAATGAAATGACCGAGCGCTTTGAGCGTATTAAGAACTACAACGTCTCGGTAAAGGAGACCTCAGACAATGTATTGTTCTTGCGTAAACTGGTTCCAGGAGGTTCACATCATAGTTTTGGTATTCATGTAGCCAAGATGGCGGGAATGCCAGACACGGTGATCCGCAGATCTAACAAAATTCTTAAGCGCCTGGAGAATTCGCATTCCTCTGAGCAGCTGAACGATAAGATGAGTCAAGTAGCAGAAGAGGAGCTGCAGCTCAGTTTCATTCGTTTGGACGATCCTTTGTTGGAGGAAATTCGCGATGAGATTTTAGAGTTGGATATAGATACATTGACTCCAGTAGAGGCGTTGATGAAACTCAACGAGATCAAACGCCTATTGAGCCGCAACCGCGCAGAACGCCTCAAGAAATAGCTCGAATTTCTTTTAAAAAAATACTTTAGTATTCTCATAAAAGTTTTAAATTTGCCTCCGCTCTTACAACAAAGAGCACGTTCTTTAAACACGCGAAAATAGCTCAGTTGGTAGAGCGCCACCTTGCCAAGGTGGAGGTCGCGGGTTCGAATCCCGTTTTTCGCTCTAATGGCATGAATGTCATTAAGTCCAAGTTGCAGAAGTGGTGGAATTGGTAGACACGTTGGACTTAAAATCCAATGGGCAGTAATGCCCGTGCGGGTTCAAGTCCCGCCTTCTGTACTAATAAGCGAAAACCCCGACTCAAATGAGTCGGGGTTTTTTGTTTTAAGCACGCGCCAAGCTCGCTTGAGCGCGTGGGAAAAACAAAAAACCATCAGAGCGTAGCGATGGGGTTTTCATTTTCAAATCGACTGGGCGGGACTCACGAGCGAAGCGAGTAATTCCCGCCCTTCACCCCCCCCCCAGCGATTATTCCTCCTTTAATATTTTAAGTATAGGTAGTCATGAATGCTTCGCATTTAAGCGCTTGTTTGAGCTCTTTGCGAAGCAAAAGCGAGTAGCGAAAGCGTGGTGCACCAGAGCTTCAGCGAAGGTGCAGGCGCCATAAAAAATGCCTACAAAACCTGACTTTACGCCCATTACTTTGAAAGGTCGGTAGCCGATATTTTCTGTCGTTTCAAATACACTTTTATGTATCCTGTCGAAATTTAATTCAGGCTCAATCTAGGACTCTTAAATTCACGTCAAGAAAAAAATTAAACTGGTTTTTAACAACAAATTATAGAGAACATAGTATGAAGGAGTTAGGTGTTGTAATTAATTGCTGCGGCAAGGAAATACAAATCGCGCAACCAGACTTTTTTGAAAAGCATGGTGATTGCCAAATCATGGAAGTATGTATTGTTTATAGTGCAGAGGATGATGTTTCTTTAGCACTACTGGAACGTATACAGATGAATTGTAAAAGCATTTCAACGTTGCGCGTGAACAAGAATAAATCGGAACACAGTGCGGTTCGTGCAGGTGTGCGCTATATGATCAGTAATTTTAGATTGCCCGTGATCGCGGTGGTGAGCAATTTGGAATCTTATGCTTTGGATGAATTATTGCCAGCCATTGGAGCAATTAAAGAACAGATATTACAAGATGGACTCATACCAGACGAGCAGCGTTTTACGTTAAGCGCAAGAAACAAAAGAATAGTCCAAATCCTGGAAGAAGATTTTAAAGGCCGCCTGTCTGCATGATAACAGTGTAGCTTCATAGATCCAATTGAGATGATTTTAAGGCTGAGTTACATAAATTAACATAAGGAGCATCCAATGATTTGTTAATCTTCACAGGGTCATTCCTCTCTGGCATGACCTTTGGAGCCTGCTTTGGCATATTAACTAAAATCATTGATTATGAAGAAAACTACTCTGCTGCTGGCCTTTGTGCTAGCCACTACTGCGTATGCGCAAAATCAGGACGATCGTTTTACTATTAGCCAAGGAACTTGGGAATTTGGAGGTAATTTGGGTCTTTTCTGGAATACTGCGGACGTAACCGAAGCCGATAATGACAAACGGGATTTTGACAGTTTCTTTCTATTTGTTAACCCTAATATTGGCTATGCCTTTGACGATAATTGGGTTGCAGGCTTTGGGTTGGACTACCAATACCGTAAAGACAAGTCGATACTCAATACAGAAAGTGGGAACGAAACTATTACCAATGGCTACGGATTTTCGGCTTTTGTAAAAAGGTATATTGCTTTAGGTCAAAAGTTTGCTTTTAGCCTAACCGGCAGTCTGAATTATCAGATCTCCGATGTAGAGCTTAGATCTGCGAACCCAGAAATAATCACTAGCGAACAAGACAGCTCAATTTACGGGCTTGGACTCACACCGGGCTTTGTTTACAGCCTATCTCCAAAATTTCTGATCCAAGCTAACTTAGGCGCCCTTAACTATTCTCGTAGAAAAACTACAGAATCTGGCGGTAGGGAAGATATTTCCAATAGTTTGGCGTTTCGAATAAATCCTGAAAACATCAATTTTGGAGTTACTTACCTCTGGAATTGATCCATTCAAGATAAGTAAGGCAGCTTTCGGGCTGCTTTTTTATTGCACCCGCCATGGTGGGTTTTTTCTATTTTCGCCACCCCAGAACAAGATCACCTTATTGCCTACAGGGTCTTGTAAGCGGGCTTCTCTCCATCCCCAGCTCTGGTCTGTAGGCAAAAGGTCAAAATTAAGTCCAGAGTCTTGCAAGCGCTTAACTTCAATATCCAGTGTTGCCGTCTCAAAATAGATCACGGGAGCTTCCCCAACTCCCAATTCATCAATTTCATGTATGGAAAAGGTGCTGTCACCATCTGGGCATTCAAAACGCACATAACGCGGTCTAGCATCAACGATAAGTTTTAGTCCCAGCAGCTTGTAAAAACGGACGCTAGCCTCCATATCGTTAGTGGGTACCGTTACTTGATTGAGGTTCATATGAGTAGCAGGTGGAATTTATAAATCGTGGTCATAACCGTTTGCGGTGGTCAAGAAATCCTTCTAAGTTAACACCAATATTTGACAATGTGACCTCCTCTAGGCGCGTAGTGATTTGTAAGAATTACAGAAAAACCGTAATAAATTTCGTACAATAGTTAAAAATTTATTTATCTTTGTAGGAAACTACGCATAAGTGAGCGTAGTTTTATTAAATAGAAACTGTACGAAGTTTCTGAAGAACTACCGACCTCACACTTGACATTTTAAAACAAAGAACTGTCCTGGTCTTTATGTAAAAGACTGAGGATCAGAGCTTTTTTTGGCATCTTTTAAAAGATGTCACATAAAGATTTTTGGGGCTGCGATCTTTATTCATAGAAAGATTACGGCCGATTTATAATAATGATTAGTAACAACGTTTAACTAAAAACCTAACTTAAGATGAATCGCTTAAAACTATTGTTCCCCATTTGCGCCTTGGGCTTTCTATTTTTTGCTTGTGAAGCAGAACCCGTAGAAGAAGCTCTGGAAGCTAATTTTAGTGTGAGTATTTCTGAGCTTGAAGCTACAGAAGACTTTACTGATAGCGATACGAATCAACGCGCCACAGACGATGACGATGATTACGTAGATGTAGATGGAAAGAGCGCACAAACAGACGACGATGACGACTACGTGGACGTAGACGGGAAGTCAGCCCAAACTGATGACGACGACGATTATGTTGACGTTGACGGTAAGAAAGCAAAAACAGACGACGACGACGATTACGTTGATGTAGACGGAAGATCATCTCAAACAGATGATGACGACGACTACGTAGACGTAGACAGCCGAGGATAATTTTACCGGCAATTGCGGTTTTACCCGCAGTGAGTCAGTGGCTTTGCTGCTGACTTTTAATTTCTGGACCTCAGAAACAGGAGATTTGTGTTTTTTGGTTTGAATCCAAAGGCATAATCGGTTATATTGGGTCTCGAAATGAGGCCGCGTAACTTATATTTATCCGATATAAAGAAAACAGCCATACTCATCAGCCTGATGGGTATGGTTTGCTATTTTATAGTTTCTTGTAAACACGAGGGGCCTGCTGGTGCAGAAGTTCCCAGCACGGTACAGGATTCAGTACTCTCCATTATTGACGAGGTGGCCGTGGGCGATCAGCCCAGAACTGTGCTTAAATCTCAATTACTTCGCGCCTTTAGATTGCACGGATTGATTCAAAACGACTCTGTAAAAAAGTTGGTGTTGGATTCGGTTGCGCGAAACAGTCTGCGCTATCGCAGTGATGAATTGGCAAGGATGTCTGCTGAACATCTACAAGATATCGCTGTTGCTGGTAGTGATACTCTAGGCATTGCAAAAGCACATTGGTATTTGGGCTTGTATTATTTGCGCAAGGATCAAATTGACAGTGCGGCAAACAAGTTCTATTATGCCGAGCGCTTCTATAGACTTTCAGGTGATTTTATAAATGCGGGTCGTTCCGTACTCAACTTAGCAATTCTTCAAAAGAATCAGAAGGACTACATCGGCAGTGAGCAAAGTACGGTAAGAGCCTTGGAATTCTTAGAGGGCGTAGAAGGAGAACAGCGCCGAATTGCATCAGCGTACAACAATCTAGGTATCATTGCTAAGGATACCGAAAAGTATGACCTGGCAATCGAGTACCACAATCAGGCTTTGGAGTACCGCCAAGAGATTGGCAACCCTGCCCTAGAGGCAAGCTCGTTCAACAATCTCGGTATTGTTTATACCAATATGGGGCAATATGAAAAGGCCATTGAGACCTTCAATGAGGGCCTTGACAATGACAGTCTGTATTATCAGCGCCCGATCACCTATGCCAAGCTTCTAGATAATAAAGCCTACGCGGAACTATTAGGTGGAAAAGAGCAGGGATATCCGGAGGCTTTTATGATTCCTTTCAGACTCCGAGATAGCATTTCTGATAAGTCTGGAAAAGTTCAGAGCTATTTGAGACTTTCGGAGTACTATTTAATGATAGATTCCGTTTCGGTAAGCCATACTTATGCAAAGGATGCCTTGGCGCTGGCCAGAGAGATCGGGTATCAGCGCGGGGAGCAAGAATCTTTGCAACTTTTGGCTAAGAACTCCGCCCCAGAGATTGCGCTGAACTATAACAACCGCTTTATTGCGATCAATGATAGCCTGCAGAAAGCTGAACGTTCTTTCCAGGATCGATTTGCGCGTCTGCGATTTCAAACCGACGTTTTGGAGGATGAGCGTAACCGCGTGATTCAGACCAATAAACAGCTGCAGTTGGTATTGTTGAGTTTGATTGCCTTTGCTTTGTTGGGTTATATTTTCATTCAACGCAGGGCCAACCGCAAGGAGTTGCATTACCAAGCGGATCAGCAGAAGGCTAATGAGGAGATTTACAGTTTGATGCTTTCCCAGAAAGTGAAGTTGGAGGAAGGAAAACAAATAGAAAAGCAGCGGATCTCAGAAGAGTTGCACGACGGGATTTTGAGTAAACTCTTTGGGGCTCGATTGAGTTTGGACAGCTTAAATGCTAAAGTAGACGATAAATCTGTCGGGATTAGACAATCCTATATTCAAGAGATCAAAAATATAGAGAGTGAGATCCGATCCATTTCTCACGAACTGAACGCCAGTGCCTTTAACAGTGAGGTGATGTATGTGGATGCGATCGAGAAATTACTGCGCGATCAATGTACCATTCACAATATAGATTTTGAACTCAACAGCGATCATATGATCGAATGGGAAAAGATGTCAAACGACAAAAAGGTACACTTGTACCGAATCATTCAAGAGGCGCTTCAGAACATTATGAAACACGCCAAGGCAGATGAGATCTCCGTTCAATTTGCCCAACTGGTCAATGGGGTTCGTTTAACTATTGAGGACGATGGTGTTGGGATGAATACCAGCAAGGTCAAGCGCGGTATCGGTCTCAAAAACATCAAATCTCGTGTGAAACAAATCGAGGGCAATCTTCGCATTCATAGTGAGGAAGGTAAAGGCACGCAGATCACTGTAGATTTCCTCGCTTAAATTAAACATTTCCTTTTATCGGTTTTTTCCTCCTTTGGTCTGCTGGCAGGCTGAAAACAGCTCAGTCTTTTTGTCTTTTCGTTTAATAATCATGTACTTAGACTTACTAACTAATACTTTTTATTATGAAAAAATTCGTAGCAGAAGCCATAGGAACCTTTTGGTTGGTCTTTGGCGGATGTGGGTCTGCACTCTTGGCAGCCGGCGTTGAAAATGTTGGAATTGGATTTTTAGGAGTGTCCTTGGCCTTTGGATTGACCGTTGTGACCATGGCTTATGCAATTGGTCATATTTCTGGGGCGCATTTAAATCCCGCAGTCACCATTGGACTATGGGTAGGAGGTCGTTTTTCTGCTAAAGACGTTTTACCGTATATCATTGCTCAGTGCTTGGGCGGTTTGATCGCAGCGGCTGCACTTTATGTGATTGTGACCGGGAACGGTTCTGAGATTGGAGGCTTTGCCGCTAATGGTTATGGAGAACATTCTCCAGGCGGTTACTCCATGGAAGCGGGAATGCTTACCGAATTTATTTTGACCTTGGTCTTTTTGTTGGTGATCATGGGTGCTACCCATAAGAATGCCGCTTCTAAATTTGCAGGTTTGGCCATTGGTTTGGCTTTGACGCTGATTCACCTGATCAGTATTCCTGTGACCAATACTTCTGTTAATCCTGCTCGAAGCATAAGTCAGGCAGTATTTGTTGGCGATTGGGCCTTAGCTCAGCTTTGGGTCTTTATTGCTTTTCCTATTGCCGGTGCAATTTTTGGTGGATTGTTATACCGATGGCTATCTGGTGGAAATGATTAAGTATTCCATAAATCGATTCAAAAAGGAGCTTTTAAGCTCCTTTTTTATTGCTAAAACGTGATGTAATTACGGTAAATAAGTAAATCTATCATTGCCTAAAAATTGGTATATTGTAGAAGCAACAATACCGATCGATTTTCGTTAAAAAAATCGAACACAGAATCCAGAAGATCACTCCCAATAATTGATTCCATTATGAAGACTAAATTAAATGTTCTGATGGTCGATGATCACCCAATTATCATCGAAGGATACCGCAACACGCTCTACGACAATTTCAACGAGCAATACACTTTGATGATCGATGTGGTTTCTAATTGTGACGATGCGGCGAAGGCCATCAAAATGAATCGAAATGAGAAGCCTTATGATGTGGCACTCATCGACATAAAACTACCTCCTTCTAAAGATGGGAAATTGACCTCCGGAGTTGATGTGGCAATACTTTTAAGACAGCTACACCCAAAATCCAGAGTCATTATCCTCACCATGCACAATGAGGATGGACGCATTCACAACATCTTGCAGAACATCAACCCAGAAGGTTTCTTGATCAAAAGCGATCTCACTTCTAGTGAGCTGAGCCGAGCCTTTGAAGAAGTGGCTGATGGTCGCACTTATTACAGCGCCACGGTGAACAATCACTTTAGAAAAATGATCAGCAATGATTTTTCTTTAGATCAAAAGAATCTTCAGATCCTATACCACCTATCCAGAGGGGTGCAAACCAAGAATCTGAGCAATTATATCAACCTTTCCTTAAGCGCCATTGAAAAGCGTAAAAATCACATTAAAGAACTGTTTGATATCAAGTCAGCCAATGATGAGGTCTTGATTGAAGAAGCTCGCAGACGGGGATTTGTATAAAAATTACATTCAGACATAAAAAAAAGGACTTGCAAACGCAAGTCCTTTTTTGTTGATGGTTACTTATATGGTATTAGATTCCATCTGCGTCATCTACCGCATCTTTCACTGCATCAGCAGCTCCTTTAACGGCATCTTTGGCGCTATCAACAGCACCGTCAGCAGCGTCTTTTGCATCTTCCATTGCTCCTTCAGCAGCATCTTTAGCATCCTCTACAGCACCTTCAACGGCGTCCGCAGCGTCACCAGCAGCTTCTCCAGCAGCATCCATAGCGTCAGAGGCAGCACCTTCAACTGCATCAGCAGCATCAGAGGCAGCTTCTCCAGCAGCATCAGCAGCATCACCTGCAGCCTCAGCAGCATTTTCTACAGCGTCTTCTGCTTTCTTTTCAGTTTCTCTACATGAGGTAAAAGAAACGGCCATAAGCACAACAAATACGCCTAAAAATAACTTCTTCATGATATATCTAGATTAGTGATTAAAGAACCAAATGTACTATTTTTTTTAACATTTTAACAAATTTCTAACAATTTATGGAATACTTACCCAACACGTGCATTTCGTCGATTTTCTGCAGTTTTTGACTGCTTTTTTGTGGATTTTTCAACGTACTGAAAAAATAGAGGTTAGGAGATATTCCCATCACTTGGAATATTTCCAAAAATATCGCTAAATTGAGGCATGCAACAGAATTTATCTACGGCGGCTATTCGCTTTAAAAAAGTGCGAGAAACTTTAGGGTTTACCCAACAAGAATTTGCTCAAAAGTTAGGAATCAGTAATTCCACAGCAGACATTGAAAGGGCCAAAACCAAGCTATCAGGAGCTGTGGTTATGGAGCTATTGAGGCAATTTCAGATCAATCCTTTGTGGCTCTACGGAAAAAGTCTGTCTCAATATTTATCTCCTGAGGGAGTATCTGTGATGCCTAAGGTCATCACTGTGAATGATGCCGATCAAGAAAATATTCTTTTAGTGAGTCAGCGTGCGGCCGCAGGTTACCCACAAAATGTCGGTGACCCAGAATGGGTGCAGACTTTGCCTGCCTTCTCCATTCCCTTGCCGCAATATCGCAACGCGACCTATCGCGGCTTCCAGGTAGAAGGAGATAGTATGTTGCCCAACATTAGACCAAACGAATGGGTTTTAGGGCGTTCGGTTGGTGATCTAGGTGAAGCTACTAATAATAAGATCTATATCGTCGTACTACAAGATTCTGTTCTGGTCAAAAAACTGGAAAAGCTCCCAGATCCTACCAAGGTGCGTTTGGTGTCATTGAATGCAGCTTATCTTCCCATAGATGTTCCTGTGCAGTCCATTCAAGAACTGTGGCTGGTTAACAGTAAGATCAGTTTTGGTTTAGAGTCTGATGGAAACAACAGTTTGCT
>NZ_CBFCWJ010000016.1:0-83385 GCF_965601605.1 Gilvibacter sp.
TGTGTTCGCGCTTGTGATGAAGTACAAGGGGAATTTGTGCTCAGCATGGCTGGGCGCGGTTTTGATGCTCATATCATTAAAGGTTTGGATCAGAGTTTTATGGATTCTGATTGTGTGAGTTGCGGTGCCTGTTCACAGGCCTGCCCTACCTCAGCGATCTCGGACGTGTTCCAATCCAAAGCCATTCAAGCCACAGAAACTACACGTACCGTTTGTACTTATTGCGGTGTTGGATGTAATCTGGATGTAGCCACAAACTCCGGTGAGATCTTAAGTATAACTGCACCTTATGATGCAGAAGTAAATCAAGGACACACTTGCCTTAAAGGGCGCTTTGCCTTCAAATTTTATGACCATCCGGAACGCTTGGACTCTCCGATGATCAAGCGCAATGGCGAATTTGAAAAGGTGAGTTGGGATTGAGGCTTACAGCTATATCGGCAGACAAATTCAACCATTATAAAGATACCTACGGGCCAGATAGCATGGCCGGTATTTCTTCTTCTCGTTGTACCAATGAGGAGAATTATTTGATGCAAAAGTTCTTTAGAGCGGTATTGCAAACCAACAACATTGACGGTTGCGCACGCGTGTGTCACTCCCCTACCGCTTTGGGGATGCAACGCACCTTTGGAACCGGAGCGGCTACCAATTCTATAGAAGA
The DNA here is from genome assembly GCF_965601605.1 of Gilvibacter sp. Taxonomy (GTDB): domain Bacteria; phylum Bacteroidota; class Bacteroidia; order Flavobacteriales; family Flavobacteriaceae; genus Gilvibacter. Next base: position 665 of record NZ_CBFCWJ010000016.1, read on the forward strand.
TCTGCAGTTTACCAATTGCATTATGGTCATTGGAGCCAATCCTACGGACGCCCACCCAGTAACTGGAGCCAAGCTCAAGCAGTTTGCTATGAAGCAAGACAATGTGACTATTGTGATCGATCCGCGTAGAACAGAAATTGCCCGTTATGCCGATCACCATTTGGCACTGAGACCTGGAACCAATGTAGCCGTGCTTAACATGATGATGTATTATATCATTGATGAAGGCTTGGTTGACGAAAGCTTTATTAAGAACCGCACGGAAGGCTATGAAGACTTTATTAAAGAGCTCATGGCCATTGATATTGACAAATTAGAAGCCGTTTCTGGAGTGCCGAGAGAACAAGTAAGAGCTGCTGCAATTGCTTATGCGACTGCACCCAATGCTATGTCCTTTCACGGTCTGGGTGTGACGGAACACTCTCAAGGAACTTTTACTGTGATGCAGATTGCAGACTTAGCTATGTTGACGGGTAATATTGGTCGACGTGGCGTAGGAGTGAATCCACTACGTGGACAAAACAACGTTCAGGGAAGCGCCGACATGGGCGTGCAACCGCACCAAGGTGCCGGTTATCTGGATGTGACCAATCCGGAGATCAACAAACGCTATAACGAATTTTATGGCTCTGAACTGCCATTGCATATTGGCTATAAGATTCCAGAGATGTTTGATGCCGCTTTGGACGGAAAACTCAAAGCCATTTGGATCATTGGAGAGGATGTGGTACAGACCGATCCGAATACGCAGAAAGTGATTAAAGCTCTCAATGCAACTGATCTTGTTATTGTTCAAGAACTGTTTATGACCGAGACGGCCAAGCAAGCTGATGTGATTCTACCCGGCTCCTCCTTCTTAGAAAAGAGTGGAACTTTTACCAACGGAGAGCGTCGTGTACAAGCGGTGCGTCAAGTGGTGAAACCGATTGAAGGAACCAAACCTGATGGTCAGATCATAGTAGATATTATGAACCGCATGGGTTATAAGCAACCCGATTATACGCCAGATGGCATGCTCGAGGAGATCTCTCAGATCGTGCCTTTCTTTGCTGGAATCAAATGGGAACGATTGGGTCATAATGGGCTGCAATGGCCGGTGGCACCAGACGGTACCGATACTCAGATCTTACACCAAGAAGAGTTTAAACGAGGGCTTGGGTACTTTGAGTTCCACCCTTGGGAAGAAACTCAGGAGATCACCCAACACGGAAAAGACTTCCCGTATATCTTAACCACCAATCGGGAGTTAGAGCATTACAATTGCGGTGCTATGACCCGACGAACGGCTAATGAGCAGATCTTAAAGAGTGATTATTTAATGATCAATCCAGAAGATGCTGCGAGTCATTTGATCAACGATGGAGATTTTGTGTGCATAGAATCCCCGCGAGGCAAAGTAGATGTCAAAGCGCGAATCACGGACGAAGTCAAACCGGGAATCTTGAGCACAACCTTCCACTTTCCGGATATTATGATCAATAACATCACCGGAGACGTCCACGATTCCGAAGCCATGTGCCCGGAATACAAAGTGGTCGCCGTGCGAATCAGAAAATCAAAAGGCAAGTTCAAAAGCCTCTTGCAAGACAAATAAAAAAGTCTCAGCCTCAAACGCTTTTAGGCTAGGTTTAACTAAAGATTCAAAGGTTTTGTTAAGGAATTCAAACAACCCAACAATAAAAAAACCGGTCTGTTGATCAGACCGGTTGACTTATTCATAAGAGGATATATTCTAATAATATTCGATCGGATCTTCGTCACTTCCTCCGGTTCCTCCGCCACCACCGCCGCAGTTGTTAACCCGCGTATATTGCAACGACAAACCGAACCTTGCAGCAGTAATTGAGGTGATCTTGTCATTGAATGAGGTAAAGCAAAGCGCCCATCTATTACAGATAAAATTCGGATCAAAACTACCATCAATAATGGTAAAGGTCTTCTTTTTTAAGTCGGCTAGATCTGCAATATAAACGTCCTGATTCACTGCCTGAACACGAATGCGTTTCCCTCCATAATCAGGGTCTTCATGAAACTCAACAGTACCTCCTTGATACACTTTAAAAGAACTGATCTCATTGTCAAAATCAATATTACCAGTAGTGCACTGGTTTCTGAGTAAATGGCGGTTGTAATAGCGTCCTGTACTAGCATTTATCGTATAGGCCGGACCTCCTAAGCTGTGAGCGCGAGCAATTCTAAACTTGAGTGTACTGCTCTTTGGGGTAGCTGAAGGTACCGCCTCTTTAAGCGTTCCGTATTTTTCGGATAGTGCGCTTAAGGTTTGAGGTTCTTGTTGAAATTCTTGTAATTGTGCTTCATTAGAGAAAAACAGAACTTTGTCCACCTCAGAATTGATCACTGTAATAAGATCGCTGGAGTTGAAAACCTCATTCACCTTAGCAAAGGCCTCGTCTTCGATTAAGGTAAGTTCTCCATCACTCTCAGTAAAGTTCAAGGTCCTCACACGTCCATCAACAACAATTTCCAACTGCTTGTTGGTGGTAGTAATAGCTTCGGTTTCAGATTCGATGGTTTGATCTGCCGAACATGCGGTAAGCAGTGCTAATCCCGCGATTAAAATTAGCTTTTTCATAAGAAAAATATTTGAAGGTTAGAAATAAATTACAGCATTGGTCGCCCGGTGCAACGCGGTGTATTTCGCATTGCAGACAGAATTATTTAGCTTAATTAACGGGGAGTAACTCTAGGAGCTTTTTAAATATAACTCCTTGAATGTAAACTCATTGTTAAGCGCCTAAAATCGGTGGTTCACACTTATTTCTAATGCGGGAATAGCAGCAAAGTGACTGCTAATTATTCAATTTTGGTATACCCTTCTAAATTATTCACCCCCCAGAGGTCTAACTCTTCTTGACTCCAAAGTTCTGGGAAGAAAATTCTACGCTGGTATTTGGGATGCATATACTTATGCCACTCGCTGCCTCCAGTGGCTTCTGAGCTGCCTTTCCCAGAGTCCAAGTATTGGGCCGCGGTATTGTAGTGATGCATCACCCATTTGATGTTCACGGTGTGATCGTAATGACGCATGGCATTGATCAGGGCGGTATTTTGCTGATACGATTCTGGCAAAGCTTTGAATTTAGTCCAGATATTGACCTTATTATAACGCTCCATCCAAGCAATAAGCTCTTCCTTGTAGCGAGTCTCAAAATTCTTCATGAGCATGGTAGGTTGACCTGTCTTGTGGTTCTTCCCAGCAACTTGCCAATACATATGGTTAAAAGCGTGCAAATAAGGAGTCTCACGGTCTATGGTTTCTCTGTGTCTGTAATCGATCAGGTTGATGAGCTCTGTGGAGGCGATCTCTATTTTTCTGTATTGAACCGATTGAAATCCGCTGGCAGGAGTTAAAGTATCGCGAAACTTCATGTATTGTTCCAACTCCATGCCTTCACTCATGATGTGAAAGGAATTGGACAACATATCAAAATAGCGGCTGATCCGCATGAGGTGCATGACGAACTTTTCTGGAGCAATAACGTCTGTAAAAGAGATCTGATCCATCTCCCAAAGGATCATCTTAAAAAGCAGTTCATTGATTTGATGGTACATGATAAAGACCATCTCGTCGGGCTGTTGGGTGCGTTTAATTTGCAATCCTAAAAGTGCATCGAGTTGAATATAATCCCAATAATTTATGGACTCTGCGTGCAGTAGTCCAGACAAATGCACATCTGGATTTTGACCAACGGCTTCATATTTGGCTACAATGGCCGCCACTAGTTCTTCTCGGGTCATAATTGTTTGGTTTAGGTGGAGTGAATAAAAAAGAGGTGTTCATAGGCGGAATGAATCCGCATCGGGAGGAAAAAACTATGAAAAGGGCGATTTTATGTTTCGATATAAACGATACACCTCGGTCTAAATTTTTATTCGGATTCTGTTGGAATCACTACTCAAAGCTAGCCAAATCTGAGCGATCCTCAAAGTTAAGGGCATTAAAAAACCCGGGCGCGGGGCCCGGGTTTTCCTCACAAAAAATGACTAAAGCTATTGTTTGATTAAACGCTTAGTCGATATTACACCAGTGTCGTTATCTTGCAGTTGAACCAAGTACATTCCTGAGCTCAATGCAGAGATATCAACGCTTAAGGAAGTTCCGCGCATTTGTTGTGGCGCGATCACTTCTTGTCCGCTTATGTTAAATACGCGAACCTCAACTGCAGTACTGCTTTGTCCGCCCAATGAAATGTTCATTTGATTCTGGGCTGGATTTGGGAACAAGCTAATGTTAGCATCAAAATCTTGCTCGTCCACACTCAATACTTCACAGTCGTCACCGGTCAGACGATTCACGGTCACAAAATTGTCTGAGATATCAGAACAAGATTCCGCGTTCAAGTCTGCCAAAGGACCACCAATGAATGCCGCCCCGTTGTCCGGCACTCCTCGGTAACTCCAACCCCAGATGCGGCAAACCCCTTCACCAGCACCTTCAAGGTCAATAGTACTTGATCCAGAAATACCCAAGATGGTATTGTCTGCGTCTGAATCGGTAATAACATATCTATAACTTAGATTTTCAGCCCCTGGATTCTCGTGAATCACAACTAGTGGGTCTGGAATATCATCGCCTGCACAAATAGAAACTTCAGTGTCTCCATTTTCTAGGCTTACAGTACCTCCGTCAGCTTCCTCACGGATCACCTCAATAGCGTTGTCTGAGATGTCTGAACAAGACTCAGCATCCAAATCTGCCAAAGGACCACCGATAAAGGCAGCACCATTATCCGGCACGCCGCGGTAGCTCCATCCCCAGATCAAGCAGGTTCCAGGACCGGCTCCATCCAAACTGATCTCACTAGATCCGCTGATGGCCAAAATCGTTTGGTCAGCATCATTAGCAGTGATCACATAACGGTAACTCAAGTTTTCAGCCCCTGGGTTTTCGTGTACAACTACTAATGGATCAGGACGTCCATCCACGCAGATCACAGCGCTAAGTCCGTCGTCTGAAATAGTAGTGGTATTGTTTGGATTTCCAGTAGCAGCAATATCAATGGCTACAGTTCCTCCGTCAGCTTCCTCTCGGATCACTTCAATGGCATTGTCTGAGATGTCTGAACATGATTCAGCATCTAGATCGGCCAATGGTCCACCGATAAATGCAGCGCCATTCTCAGGCACGCCACGGTAGCTCCATCCCCAGATCAAACAAGTCCCCGGGCCAGCGCCGTCTAGGCTAATCTCGCTAGAACCACTGATTGCCAATATGGTGCGTTCAGGGTCATTGGCGGTGATTACATAACGATAGCTTAGGCTTTCTGCCCCCGGGTTCTCGTGAACAACTACCAACGGATCTGGGCGACCATCCACACAGATCACTGCACTTAATCCATCATCTGAGATGGTAGTAGTATTGTTAGGGTTGCCAGTAGCGGCAACGTCAATAGCAATTGTACCTCCGTCTGCTTCTTGACGAACTACAGTTAGTGGATTTGATAGGTCAAAACAACCTTCAAGATCACTTAAGTTATTCCCCACTTCATTTCCTGAAATAGTTTCGTAACGCACATACCAAATCTGGCAATCTCCAGGTCCAGCTGGGTCTAGGTTAAATGGTCCCATATCTGTAACGGCCAAGATCTGATCTGTAGCAGCATCGGTGATGATCCAACCGCGGTTGGTTCCAACACCACCAGGAAGGGTAGTCACAAATAATGGATCTGGACGACTGTCCACACAGATCACAGCAGTTAAACCGTCATCCGAAAAAGAAGTCGTATTGTTTGGGTTTCCTGTAGTAGCAACATCAAAAACTATCTCCGCAGCGTTTACACTACAATCCGAATTCTCAGCGCCAATAGTTGGAAGCGCAACATAGTAATCGGTTACCGCGTTACCTTCTCCGTCATACTGTAGGGAGTTACCATCCGTGATTGGATCTGTAAATGCTCCGGCAGTCCAAATACCAGCAGCAACTGCAACGCCTTCGCGGGTTGGGTCTCCTGGGTTCTCTCCCCATTGTACATAATCCAAAATAGCATCTGCACTGCCAAAAGCGTTGGTCTCGTATAGCGCAAGCTCATCTGCAGGTGCATTTAAAAAATCCCAGTCTTCAATAATCAAGAAATCACCAGGCGCAATATTTAGATCTCCAGAACCAATGGTAAGCGCTCCTACTCTAGCATAAGTAGGACGGTCACAAAGCCAGTAGTTGGTTACGTCCACAGCTGCATCACCAATATTTTTGAGCTCAATGGTTCCGTTTGGAAATACTTCATTGATCACGATCTCGCCCATAGGCAAGGCGTTCTCAGCCCCTAGAGTTGGAGTCGCTAGGAAAAAATCACTAGCCATTTCTCCCATACCATCATATTGTAGAGAGTTACCGCTTGTAATTGCAGGGGTAAAAGCTCCTGCAGTCCAAATACCGGCAGCGACAGCTACACTCTCACGAGAAGGTTCTCCTGGGTTTGAGCCCCATTGCACATAATCTAGAATCGCGGTTGCGCTACCAAAGGCCGCGCTGTTGTATAGGGCCAACTCGTCGCCTACAGGATTTAGGAAGTCCCAATTTTCAAAGATGATGAGATCTCCGGGGGCCAAATTGAGGTCTCCCGAAACGACATCTAGGGTACCTACGCGGGTGTAGGTGGGTCTGTCGCAAAGCCAGTAATTTGAAATATCTACCGTTTCTGTACCGGTATTTTTAAGTTCCAAGGTCCCATCAGGATAGATCTCATTGATCACCACCTGGGCCTGAAGGTTGGTCATTAGGCTCACTAGAAGTAGCACTAATAGGTGTAAAGTTTTCTTTTTCATGTTATTTGTTATTAAGAGTAAAGCCCCTCCATAGCAAGAGGGGCCTTGTTATTAATTATTCCCAGAAATCAGATCCAAATTGGTCTGCAGTTCCGTTAAAGCTGTAATCTCCTGCGAATGGAACGAATGCACCAGCATCATCCCAGCGTCCGGCAGTAATGGCTTGTCCAACGCGTGGTCCGTTTCCGGCTCCCCATTGTACGTAGTCCAAAAGCACATCAGGACTGGTGGAGGCAAAAGTGTTGGTAGAGAACAAGCTCAAACCATCGGCGTCATCATTCATGGCGAAAGTCAAGGTGATAGTTTCATTGGCTCCTAAAAGAGTTGCCTCTCCGGTTAGGCCAGAAACTTCTCCATAACGTCCAGGCCCAAGACACAACCAGTAGTTACCTACCTCTTGAGGCTGACCTCCTAAGTTGGAAATGATCACCAAATCTTCATCGGCGTCTACTCCAACAATTCTAATAATGGCCGCAGGGGCTTCATCGGAAGAATCATCTGAAGAAGTATCGTCTCCAGTTTGTCCATCATTCTGATCTTGTTGTACAGGATCTAAAACGTTGTTGTCATCGTCATTACTGCAGCTCATAACTAGGAGCGCAAGTAGACTAAATAGCATTATCTTTTTCATAGCAATTTTTTGTTTTAAAAGTTTTACGATGCAAATATTCAACACCTTCCACGCGTATTCAACAAAAAGGGGGTGAAGCGGAAATTTCACCCTTAAAAGGGAATAAATTGGGGTTGGCACAAAACCACTTTTACCAGTGTTTACGGGCTTTCACAGAATTTTAAGGAAAATGGCCCCAAGGAGTAGACCGCTGGTGAACAGGAATAAAAAAAGCCGGATTAAACCGGCTTTTAGATACTTTAATTGAACGCTGTTGACTACTTCTTTAAGCGATTGGAGTGTTTAAAATGGATGAGGTAGGTCGCCTGAAATCCGAAGTGTAAATTCCCGTTTCTAAAGTTGAAATTATTAAAGGTTCTGGCAATGAATTTGTCTTCAACCAAGTTTCTCGCATTGGTCAATTTGAACTGTAGCATCAGATCTGCGATCTCCCAATTAACTCCTAAACTAAAAGGTCCATAAGTCGTAATATCATCGCTCGGGTCATCCACCAAAAAGTACTCCGAAGTCAAGGAAACAAAACGCCCGATCTTATAACGCGCGCCAAAACCTAAAGCAAAACTGCTCGGATCTACTCCGTCTATCAGTTTATCTGCATTGCGGTAAATAAAGGTCGGACTTAATTGTAAAGACAAATTGGAATTGATCTTGGATGCAATTAAGACTTGAGAAGTATAGGCCAGTTCATCACTAAAGTTCAATTCCCTTGAATATATGCCCGGATTCTTTTCCCGACGCACCACATTCTGAAACAGACTAATGCTCACAGGCACCTTGGGCTTCTGATACAACAAACGGTACTTGGCAAAAAGATCAATACTGGTATAACCCGTTCCAAAAGCACCTCCAGCGGTAAGCCGATCCGTGATCCCGTATGCCAGCTCATAGCGTCCATTGTACTTATCTGCGGCAAAAGTTTGAGTGGTTTCTTCTGTCGGTCGATTCCAAAAACGATTCTGGGCGGTAACCTCCAAAACCCCTTTTCTGCGGGTTTCTACAGAATGACCAATTCCAATCCGTGTGCTTTTAAAGGTAGCTTGAACTGCAAAAGTGCTGTCTGGCGCTATGGCATCTAATTGGTCCAAAAGCTCTTGTTGTCCAAACATATTGAAGGCTGGACTCAGTAACAAAAAGGCGAGTGTATATCTATTCAGCTTCATAAGGCAGGAATTCAAAGTTAAACGTCACAGAAACGGTCTTGGCAATATTAGGCCTCAGTAACACCGGTATTTTAATGTTGTAATCGGCAACTTGAAGTTGAAAATCTCCACTAAATACATAGCTGTTTCCTTGTTTGTTCACCGCGGATTTAAATTGAATCTGCTGGCTCTCACCGTGCAAGCTAAAAGTTCCACTGATCAAGCAAGTCTGCTGAGCAGCGGCCGGGTCAAAATTCTCAAGCACACCAGCAAAAGTAGCTTTTGGATATATGTCAGATTCAATATAACTCTCGTTAAAATGCTGTTGCATCAAGGCCTTTTCAAAGGTAAAAGCCCGCATGAGCATGCGCACTGCGATCTGATTTTTATCCAAATCCAGCAAACTATAAACAAGGTCATTGGAGGCTTTAATGTTCTCTACGGGAGTATAAGAAAAGAACGAAACACTTCCCTGACTGGTGGCGTATTGATTGTCTTGGGACCATCCCAAGGACGTCAATAGCAGCAGTGTAATGAGGGTAATTTTTTGCATAAGCTTATGGAATTATACAATTCTGAAAAATAGCATCAACGAGCTTGCCTTTATACACCCCACGCACATGTAGGGTGTCTCCAAGAGCGATTTGACGGTAGACTTGCTCATTGCCGGGTTTGAATTCACAGAGTAGCGTAGTGGCATTGCCATCTTGCTCTAGACGGACAATGTACTTGCCGTTCTTATTATTCACTGATGTAACTGTACCGCGCAATTCCATAGTCTTTTCAATATAGGCTGCGAGCTGTTGGTCTTCTGACTCGTCCAGGATGGAATAAAAGAGTTCGGTTTTGGCAGGATCTAAGACACGCTTGGATTCCGCAAAGACAATCAACCCTATCATAAAAGCAAAAACCACTGCAGAAAGCAGGATTCTTGGTAGTGTGATTATCTTTTGGACTTGCATGACTCGATTTATGTCGATAAAATTAACAGTAACTTGCATTCTTTGTAAGGAATTGATCGAGATTCTGACCTAAACGGAAATATGGAGGTTCAAGAGGAATTTCTGTACCTAAAGATGCTAACCAAGTGACCAACTATCGTTTTTACCGCTATCTATTCATAGGATGGGTTGTCTTCTTTGGCCTATTAACGGTCTTTGGAGTGCCTTATGCCGTGAAAAAGCAAACTGTATTTGCCTTAGAAGAACGCATTGCCAATGCAAAGACCAAGGCAGATCAACTGGCTGTTTTGGCCAGTGCGCTCTACGGAAACGATCAACAGAACAGTACTGCATCTGCCTATATGCAATCCGGAGTAGAGGCTTCCTCCCAAGATGCCATTGAACTCGTAGTGATTGATTGGTCTGGAAAAGTGATTGCTCATCCGGCAATTGTTGAATTGGGCAATCAATACGAGGCCCTAGAGGAAGCAAATATCGCCTCCGATTTCCAAGCAGAGGCTTTTCTGGCGTCTGCAGAAGATGAATCCGCAGCAAATCAAACCCATAAGGTCATCTACCTCAAAGACGTTCCCAATACAGACCTTGTGGTTGTGGCTCAAGCCAAATTGGCAGCAGTTCACGACTTGCGAACCCAACTGGCTTCCGTCTGGTATAGCGGACTCATACTCACCGGGGTCTTTGTCCTTCTACTAGCACTTTGGGGCGTGCGCTCGGTACAGATGTATTACGATAAAAAGTATCAGCATCAACTGGAACGTTATCAAACAGGCATGCTCAATATTCAGCAGCTCAACTCCTCTTTGGAAACCTATAAACGCAAAGTTGAAGAACTGGACAGACCCATTGGCCCTGTGGAGAAAGTGGAAATTCCATCCGAAGAAAACACCACTAAGGAGCGTCTACTCACCTATGTGAGAAACGAGCTTTTGCCAGTTTCAGTTTTGGATATTGCCTATATCTACGTGGAGAATACCATTACTTATGTGGTTGCAAAAAATGGGAAGCGCAGTACTTCCAACGACAGTTTGGATCAGATCTTTAAAAACTTAGACACGCGACTATTCTTTAGAGCAAACCGACAGATCATTGTTTCTATTGGTGCCATTGAGACCATTCTTAAATACGGCAACAGTCAGCTTAAAATTCAATGCGATCCGCCTTCTGAGGTGGATATTCTGATTGGAAAGAACAAGGCCGCCCAATTTAAAAACTGGCTCAACCTATAAAAAAATCCGACGCTTTTCAGCGCCGGATTCTTATGAACTAATCATCACTACTAGATAGTTCTCTGGATCAATTACAGGTTTGTGGTAATTGTTCCAGTGAGTCTTTGTCATAATAGATCTTTTTGTCATCAGGGAGCTCTGTATTCATGGCTGTGACCATTTTTCCAAACTCCTCGTTGTACTTATTGGATACGGTAATTTGACGAGAAATGGTGTCGTTTTGGGTCAAAACCAAGGTAAAGACCTGACCGTCTTCCACGCACTTATTTACATATTCATCTTTGTCAAGATTAGAAATAGCCTTTACCATATCTGAGTAATCCACACTGGTTAAAGCCGTTTGGAAAACGATGCTATCGGTATTCTGAGTTCGGTGTACCTGATGTACAAATAGAGCGCCATTATCCACCACATACTTCATAGTAAAAGGACTCGGATACATCGGGATGGAGAGTGCAATGTTGTTTTCCTGATTCGCTACGATATGCTCTCCTGGGTCTTCGCAGGTCTTCAATCCCAATGATGAGATCAAAGCCAGGGCTAATAGATTCTTAAGTATCATTATTTCTTCCAGATTTCAATATACCTCGGGTATGTTCTACTCATGCGGCTCATCATACTTTCAACAGAAATATAAGTACCACTTACACCAAGATCTGTCAAATGCGTCTTAATGGATTCCGCCTTTTCTTCGTCATCTGGGTGGAAATAACGAATGGTCAAAACGTTCGGAAGATTATCTACCGCCGCTTGACTCACTTCGATCACCGGAGTGGTCTCCTCTGTGAACTGAGCTATATCAAACTTACTGCTGCTATCTATGGCTGTTTGAATTTCGCGCAGTCCTTGAACGTCTTTATCATAAGCCGGAACAATACGAACCTCAGTAAGTTCTACACTTCCCGGAGCCACATTGGGACGGCCATAGATCTGTTGAATTCCAGAAACGTCTAATGCGCTCAATTGACCGTGATTAGCCCATCGAGGATTACAGTAGTTCATCACCGAATACAGGTCACAAGGCGTCACATAGTATCCTCCTCCACTTCCCTGTGGCTTTTCTCCACAAAGACAATCCGGACGGTTGTGCTCATGAGCCAATCCAATAGCGTGGCCAAACTCATGCACCGCAATGAACTTAATACAATCTTCAGGAGAATATCCTACACATTTAAAACTTCCCAAAAATCCAAAGTTGAGTTCCATTCCGTTTTCAACACCGTCCAATTGGGTTCCCAAACCTTTGGTGTGCGGGTGAGTGTAGTCATCGGCTAAAATGCGAATTCCGCGTTCTCCAGGGCTGGCTTGACCCCAACCTACAAAATCAATATTTGCATAGGTTTCCCAGGTTGCTTCAATAGCTTCCTTTACCCATTGTCTGTATTGAGCATTGGCAGGAGTAGCATTTTCCCAGCTAACTGGAATTACAGTCATTTCCTTGTGCGTTTGATGGCCATTTAGTATCAATGGACATGTTGATCGCGCTGATTCCCGAATATCCTTTATAAGGGCCAGGATCCTGTGCCATGGCAACACTTACCAAGAGGATACACAGTAAAGTGAGTGATTTTTTCATCGATTTAGTGTTAATGTTAGAATTAAAAGTTTATCCATATCTCGAAATAATCAGGTATGGGTTGATTAAAATAAGGCGCCATATTCTGCAAAGAGATCTGGCTTGGATGATATTTTGCCGCTATTTTTTGCTGAAACAAACGAGCCTTGGTCAGGTCGCGTTCATCAAAGTAGCGTATGGTTATTACATTTGATAAATTAGAAACCGCATTGGCGGGAGGCAGATCATCTTCAATTTCAATGGACTGAACCAGCAAGGCATCTTGGCCTTGATTGAAGGTATTTTGACTGAGCTGACCCACTGCTTGGCGGGAGTAATCGGTACAGGCCACTAGGCGCAATTTGTCAACGGTTATTTTGCGTTGTGCAGTAGTCCCGACCTCTTGGGTGAGTTTGATAACCTTCTTTCTATTGTCTATAGTAATGGCTCCGAAGTTCTCTAAAGCGCTCTGTCCTAATAAAGGCGGAACATTAGCCCCACGAATCACCATTGCGTCTACGTCTTCCAATACCAAACTGCCGAGTGCTAGGCGATCGATACGAATCAATAGTGCGTCCGCCAATTCACCGTTAGCCATCATAGTGCTGGTCTTAGAAATAATGTTCTTGGGTCCTAAGGCGCCTGCGCGAACCAATTGGCCGTAAAGTCCGTCTCCAAAGGAAACTTTAGACGCCGCCGTATCAAAAATAAAAGGTGTTTCAAAACCGTTCAAGCCTACTTGAACCTCCATCACATTGGCAGCATTGCGCTCAAAAGGAATGACCAATTCGCGCTTTTGCTGTCCGAAGCTCAATAAAGAGCTACATAGGAATACCGTAAAAAGAATCCGAGAGCACATATTGGTCACAGGTAAATTTAAATATTAGTAATAGTATCAAGGCCAAAACAGCCATAACAAGCATGACCTTGTTGGCTAAGCGACGGTATTTCCAGCGGAGTTTACCGCTCACGTTGAGAATCACGAAAACAATCCCGATAACCAAAGCTATCATTACCGGGTAAAAGAAACTACTGAACTTAAAACGGCTGTAGATATATTCAAATCGACCTTCACAGGAGTAATGCATCAGCTTTAAAAAGTCTGGGATCTTGCCTTGATCAATAAAGTAATCTTCAGCCTCAAATCGCTTGAGCAGTTTTCTCACATCACGCTTTCTGGTGTTGATGTCTTCTGAATCAATGCGCTTTTTGATGTGATCCGCCAACATGGCCAAATAGATCTGTCCTTTAAGCTCATTGTCAGCGTCGGTCGTATCGTTTAAAAAACCAACAGCTTTTTCAAAACCGCGATTGAGATCGTCAATGCTTAAAGGCGCGAGTGCTTCAGGATCCAATTGCTCTAAAGGCACCTCAAAGAAGGCGTCCAAAGACAGTTTGTCGTCTTGCGCTTGGAGCTGTAATCCAAAAACAAATAATAAACCTATTAATAGTGGTTTCATAGATTGTTTACTTCTTGATTACGCTTAATAGCGGTCCTAATTGATAGCGCGTATCATAGCGATCTTTCACTCCCGGAGCAGCCCATTGACTTAAAAAGCCGTCCAAGTAAAGTGCGTTATCACAATTCAATTCATCTCTTAACAAGGTAGAGAACTCATAAAAGTTCACCTTGTCAATAGAGATTACAAAAACAATATTTCCGTCCTTATCCACTCCCGCAGCATTTCTGATATTCAAGTTTGGAGAACCCTCGTTAAAGGCCTCATTGAATTTGCCACCGTAAACCATCATAGGACCAGACTGAGTAGCAATTTGAACGTCCTTTGGCCCAAACTTGGCCTTGATGTATTGCTCTGTCGTTAGCACCATAGGTTCTCCTTTAGCGGTGATCAAAAAGACTCCATTTGGAGGAAAATCGTAGAAATTTCCACGCCCGTTCTTTTTAGTATTGAGTTGGAAAACGGTCTCGCCCTCATCAATATATAAGCCGACCGGCAATCGATTCTCATTGAACATCCCAGCGTTCATGGTAAAGATATGTTTGTCTTTATTCTGCTGATGATAGCGTGCTACACTATTAATATCGTGCAAACGAGTTCCGTCTTCGCTTTCATTGAATAGGTCTACCTTGTATTTCTTCGGATCGATTTTACACATCACATAGCGCTTACCAAATTGTATGATTTCTGTAAGCTCGTCCGTGATCTTTTTGGTCTGAACTTCTTGTGGAATTTGCACATCCACATCAGCAGCATCTACTCCAGCATTATCCTTAGCCACCAAAATATAAATAGGGCCATATCCCGCCTTCTTTGGGTTGACCTCTCCACCATCTGGCGTGTAATAAGCAGTATCATCACGGCGCATAACCATCGCGTCATTCACCTTTAGCTGAGACTTCATAAAATCGGCCATAGCAGCATAACTCACCGCATCTTGTGCAATGACAAAAACTGCGGAACCCTCGGCTCGTGTTCCTACCACGCTCATGGTAGTCTCAGCGGCATAACCTTTTAAGCTGGGATGCATAGCCCCTCCGGCCAAAAGAACTGGTGTAGATTCTACTGCAAATTCAAATCTACTAGTATCAGCTCCAGAAAATGCACTTGACGGTGCTAAAGCAGTCTTACCATTTTTTCCTCGAGCAAAAATTCCTTGTAGCTGTTGGGTTTGAAAAGTTGATGGGTCTTCAAATTTTGCGCCTTGCTGTCTTACTTTTCCGGCCTTAAAGACCAAGCCATAAGCTTCTTTCTTGTCATTGATGGAAGTTCCACTAATGGCAAAGACCATTTGTTCGCCCGCTTGCGATTTAAGTTCATCATGCTTGTCAAATGAGAACTGTGTTGCCGCGGTATTGTGCAACTCCAAGACATGCTTGGCTGGGTCATATTCTACCACGAGATAGGTTTTACCCTTGTGCTTTTTGGTTTGCATGGCCTCTTGAGCGATTGCCCCCGTACTGATCAGCACAGCGAACAACAAGGTCCAAAAGCCACGCATTTTATATTGTTTGTGTAAATTAATCATAAGAGTAAAAGACTATTAAGTTAGTTGCGTCTTCCAGGCGATCATCCGCCTTATAGGTAAGTCCATCCCAGGACTCACGCACCAGAAAGATATTCTTCCCACCCGTATCCAGGTTGATGATATACTCCACGTCATAACCGATCTCTTCCAAGACCCTGAGGGTAAACTTAGCAGAAAGGTTGAGCTCCAACTCAGCCGGAGCGTCAATTATGATATTGTAGTAATTGTCTTCATAGGTAGCTGTTGCTAGAAAACGACGTTCTTGCTTCTTTCCGTATCTAAGATCGTAGAAATTGTCGTTTCTATCCTTAGAATAGACCAATTGGGATTGAAAAATGGTATAGTTGCCCTCTTCCGCAGCCTGAAGCAGAATCTGTCTGTCTTCATAATTGGCACGAGGATTCATTTGTAAAAAAGTTCCGTCCTCCATTTCAAATCCGCCTTGAAGTTCATCAAGGTCCATGGCGTATACCATTCCTTCTACCACGATCACCAAGGCATCCATATCAGGATCCAAACTTCTGTTTTTGATCACCCCGTCTTCTACGGTCATCCCCACAGGTTTGGAATCCTTATCCCAGGTTTCTGAAAAAGCACCGCTACAGGCAAGCATTACAGTTTTGTTGCTATACCAATTCTCATAACGATCCTGAGCTTCCATGGCAAAGTACTCTGCATTGACCGTATAACCCATATTAAAAGCATAGACCTCATAGTCTCTACCTAGCAGGACACGGCTGTAATGCACGAAGTTCTCGTCAAATTCTTGAGCGCTAGCAGGCGCTGCACTCAATAGCAGCGTTAATATTATTATTGCTAATGTTCTCATTTATCGATTAGTCCTTGTAGTAGATCAATAAGTTGGTCGCATTTTCAATTTTGGCAGCGTCGGTATTAGAGCCTTTATAAGGATACTGATTCTCCAGATAGCTTCCGTTGTAGCAGTACATAACGTTCTTATCTCCCGTATCAAGATTCATAATGTAAAGAACGTTGAAACCGTCATAGTCTAAGACTTCTTTGGTTCTTTGAGCCCCTTCCATCAACTTAATGGCCTCTGGCACATCTACCACAACATGATGCACAATTCCGTTTTTTATACAAATGGCTAGATACCTGCGCTCACGCTTATCACCAAAGGAGGTGTTACCGAAGTTTTCGCTGTCGGATTTCTTCTCAGAATATACCAATTGAGTTTGGAATAAAGTAACCCCGGCAGATTCTCCCCAATTGAGAAAATTAGTTCGGTCAATTGCATTATCTCTTGGATCATACTGCTCATAGTTTTTACTCCCATAAGGGTTCTCTACGGTAACGTATTTTTTGTCCATATCCACTACAGCAATACCTCCTTGCTGAGCGGCACCATTATAAATGATCACCATTCCGTCCATTTCTGCCTTTGGAAATTTATTTATAGTTTTTCCATTATCAACGCATAGACCCACAGGTTTTGCATCAGAATCCCATCCATCAGAAAAGGCACCCGCGGTAATGAACAGAATTTCCTTGCCAGACTTCCAGTCAAGATATTGGTTGTAGGCATCTGTGGCAAAATACTTGGCTTTGAGATTGGTATTAACATCTCCTTCTCTGGAGAAATCGTATAGCGTAAACTCACGATCCGCATAAGTATAGGTCTGAATCTTGAACTTGCCATTAAAATAACTCTGCGCATTGAGCATAGTGACGCTCAAAAGCAAGGTAAAAATAGTGGTGTAAAATAGTCTCATCTTAAAATATTTGATGGTTGTTAAAGTGTGTTGTATTTAATTTCAAATACGATAGGTAAAGTATCGTTTGGTTGTTGCGCGGCGTATTGCCTATCGTCAATGATAGTATTCATAAGGCCGGCATAATCGTTTTTATAATCGGTGGTGTCTCTAATGTGTTGTCTGTAATTTCTGGGCATGGCGTAATAGGCCCCATTCAAAAATGATTTTTTGATCTTGCGCTCGTTCAGGCTTGCTCCTGTTTGATGCGGCAAATAGTCCATCCGTACGCGAGCATATTTGTTGAGCACTTCATTTAAAAAGTCAGAAGCCGCCACCAAACTAGAAACACTCTCATTCACAGAATCCCAGTTTAAAGCAATGTATTGGTAGCAAACGTAGTATCCCGCAATGTGATCGGTGATATAGTCATACTCTGTGGGTTCAATGCGCTGCTCAAATTGCTCATAAACGGAGGCCGAAAACAGCTTCGCCAGATAGGGGTCTACCACATCGCCATTGGCATTGAGGTAATTCAAAAAGGTATTTCCTAAACTGATGTGAACATCAGCCTGGCTTTGTGTTTTGTCTAAACAAAAAGCGTCAACTTCTTCTTGAAAATAAATGATGGATTCTAAACTAAAAAAGCGCTCCAGCTCTTGCTTTACGGGAAAGTCAATGGATTGTCCAACAGTAGGGTTCAAGGAATTACCCGCATCACGACTGTAGCACTGTGCGCTGGTCGTAGTGGTCCCCAAATAGCATCCCAACAAAAACATTGCAGGGATCAGGTAGTAGTGATGGCTGCTTTTTTTCATTTAAACCTACAGTATCCAATTCGCCCATCATTAGGCTTGGATAAAACTATACTATGTTGGGAGATGGTAATATACCCATTGCTGGGTATAAACCTAAAAGTACATCATGTAAGACAAATACGTAAGGTAAAACCGTAAAAATCGTTAACAAACTCTTAAAATCGGTGAAATGACTTACATGCGTTAGTTTATTTAATAATATACCATACCATAAAGCTGTTCGCATTATCTAGCAGATGCTTGTCCCAATTAAATTCCATATTACTTTTAATATCAATTAAGTTCGAGCCATTTGTTGCGTGTAAAAGGTTTAGACTTCCAGTTTCAAGATTTAAAATGTACAACACTTCATGTCCAATATACTCGAGGATGGACTTAACATCATCGGCTCCTTCTAAAAGCTTGATGGACTCTGGCACATCGACAACTATATGATGCGCCTCATTATCCCTTACAGTAATTGCTAAATATCTGCGCTCGCGCTCATTACCATAATACTTATTACTAAAATTTTCTTCCTCAGTTTTTTTCTCAGAATACACCAAATGTGCCTGCCAAACACTCAATTCGAGGTCTACGGCTGCGTTTAAAAATATAGATCTGTCCGTAAGAGTTTCACGTGGATCAAGTTGTTCATAATTCCCGCTGTATGCAGGATACTCAATATTCACATACTTTTTGTCCATGTCTACAACAGCTATACCTCCTTCTTGAGCAGCGCCATTATAGAAAAGAACCAAACCATCCATATCAGGTCTAGCACTTCTATTGATTATTTCTCCGTTATCAACTGAGAGGCCAACAGGTTTTGCATCAGTATCCCAACCATCCAAATAAGCTCCAGAAGTAATTAGCAGCACTTCTTTTCCCACCTTCCATTCCAAAAACTTGTCATATGCGCCTGTTGCAAAATACTTGGCTCCAATTTTAGCTCCTGAAGAATCAATGGAAGCTCGAGACATATCGTATAGAGTAAAATCTCGATCCCCATAGCTGTAAGTCTCGATAGTAAAGCGGCCGTTGTAATAGGATTGCGCATGTATTAGGCTCGTTAAGAATAGCGCCGTAAGAAAAAGAAACTGTCTCATCATTATAGTTTTTTGCAAAGTAGGTGCTGACAGGAAGAATCCACATACCGTTTAGGGGGTATTTTAACTTACTAAATGCCTGGGAGATATAACTGGTTCATTATTAAATACTCGTTCTGTAGATCTAAATAATCGTTCTTCTGTTTTCTAGTTGTGAGATTTATCCTTGTTCCATTTCCTTTTTATAACTTTCTAAGGATTTAATCCAGGCAAACCACTGATCCTGCCAGCATTGTAACTCAGGTTACTATGCAATTCTAGCAGAAGCGCTATTTTACGGCTTGGGTCTAAAAAACCAACTAACTTGAAACGCAGAGCATTCATTCAAAAAACAGCCCTAAGCGCTTTCGCCGCGGCTT
Source organism: Gilvibacter sp. (assembly GCF_965601605.1). Taxonomy (GTDB): domain Bacteria; phylum Bacteroidota; class Bacteroidia; order Flavobacteriales; family Flavobacteriaceae; genus Gilvibacter. Next base: position 19,929 of record NZ_CBFCWJ010000016.1, read on the forward strand.
TGGGCACAGAAATAGTCTTTGGGGCCAATTTGCTCAAAGATTACACCCCTTTGGGACTTCAAGATCCTGATCCTTTCGAGCTCTTTAAAAAAAACAAAGACATGGTGGTGCTCAACGATCGCCCATGGAACATAGAAGCCCGAGCTCACCTACTGGATGAGAAGATCACCAGTAATGCCAATATGTTCATTAGAAACAATGGGTTGATCCCTGAAGAAATTGATGTTTCCAATTGGACATTGACCATAGATGGCGAGTCGGTCAAAAATTCAAAGACCTACAGCCTTGAGGAGTTGAAGACCAAATTCAAGCAGTACACCTATCAGCTCACCCTGGAATGCGGCGGCAACGGACGTAGCGAATTTGATCCGCCTGCCAAAGGCAACCAATGGACTGTTGGCGCCGTCCATTGTGCCCATTGGACTGGTGTTAGACTCAGAGACGTTTTAGAAGATGCAGGAATAGCCAGCGATGCCGTTTATATAGGGTACCACGCGGCAGACGTACATCTTAGTGGTGATCCTACTAAAGAACCGATCTCTAGAGGCTGCCCCATGAGTAAAGCGCTTCAAGAGGAAACGCTTTTGGCCTTTAAACTCAATGGTCAGGACATACCTATAGCCCATGGCTATCCTTTGCGATTAGTCGCTGGTGGCTGGCCAGCTTCTGTTTCTGGAAAATGGATAGAACGCATCAGCATTAGAAATATAGTTCACGATGGAGCAAAAATGACTGGTACGGCTTACCGAGTGCCTTGCAAACCTGTCGCTCCAGGAGCAAAGGTTGCCGACGCCGATATGTGTATCATAGAATCCATGCCTGTAAAATCGCTGATCACCTATCCCAAATCAGGAGCCGTGATCAAGAAAGGAAGGCGTCTGGACCTCAGAGGTCATGCTTGGGCTGGCGAGTTGGAAGTTGCTAAAATGGAGTATTCCATAGATTTTGGCAGCACTTGGAAATCATGTGAACTGAGCAAGCCAGCAAATCGCCTCGCTTGGCAACATTTCTCAGCTAGTATTGATTTTCCGGAGGTAGGATATTATGAAGTTTGGGCCCGTGCCACAGACAGTCAAGGCAAAGCGCAGCCCATGGTATTGCCAGGATGGAACCCCAAAGGTTATCTCAACAACGCTTGTCACCGCATAGCCATTAAAGTACAATAGCATGAACGGACCCGAAGCGTTTAAAGATCAAGTAAAGCAACTCTATAGAGCCCTAACCGGCCTGCTAATCGCCTTTGTCCTGGTTATTGGTCTGGTTATGGCTTATGTGAATGATCCGTCTATATTTGATTCTAAAGACAATTCTTGGGTGGCGATTCCTGAGGAAGATCCCGATTTGATAGTAGATGGCATTCATCAACGCACGGGTTTGGTTGAAGCTGAAGGACTTATGGCAGTTGTCTCCAATTGTACCAGTTGTCATTCTGCCAAACTCATCACTCAAAACCGCATGAATGCCGAACGCTGGAACACTACTATTGCTTGGATGCAAGAGACCCAAAACCTATGGGACTTGGGAGATCAACAAGAGGTCATAGTAAACTATTTGGTGACCAACTATCCTCCCAAAGCAAAGGGCAGACGAATGGCATTAACCGATATTCAGTGGTATGAATTGGAAGAAGAATAAATATTACTTCTTGCTCATTTTACTCGCCGCTTGCCGATCTGATCAACAAGCTGAGCAAAGCGCGCTCATTGGCCCTACTATTGAGGTAAATGCGTTGGCGGACTTGCTCGATGATCCAAGTATTCAACTCATTGACTTTAGAAAAGCCGCGAAGTTTGAACAAGGACATATTCCTGGAGCAATCAATTTATGGCGTAGAGACATTGAAGATCCAAATCACACCCACGCGGGAATGATGGCCACGGCCCAACAGTTAGAAACTAGATTTGCTAAACTCGGCATAAAAAACAACGCCACTTTAGTGGTTTACGACGACAATGGCAGCTGTGATGCGAGTCGTTTTTGGTGGGTCCTCCAGCAATATGGCCACGACAATGTGATCATTCTCAACGGGGGAATCGCTGCCTGGAGCGGAGCCGGAAATCAGTTGAGCTCTAAACCCAATTCACTTGCGAATAGTGATTTTAAATTGCCTGTAAATAGTCCGCAAAACATTATGTCTATTGACCAAGCGAGCTTGTTTGAGCTTCTCGACACCGATGCCATTATAATTGACGCGCGGACACAGGAAGAATATTCTGGAGCTCGAATGAAAAACGGTGCTAGTCGCGCTGGACGTATTCCAGGAAGCAAACATCTGGACTGGAAGTTTTCAGTTTTACTGGATGAAGATCATCGATTTAAGAACCCTGAAGCCTTGCAACAAGAGTTGGACTTTTTAGGTGCAGACAAGCACATTCCAATAGTTGTTTACTGCCACAGCGGAGTCCGTTCTGCCCATTTGACCTTTGTGTTGACTCAGCTTTTGGGCTATACCAATGTTAAAAACTACGACGGATCTTGGATTCAGTGGAGTGCGCTGGCTGAATTGCCGATAAGCCAGGATAGTTTAATAACTTTGCAAAACTGATATGGAAAAGTATTTAGAAGCTTTTTGGAATGCAATTGTAGGTACCGCAGATTGGACCTGGAAGTCCATCATCTTTGAAGTGCCTTGGTATAACAACTTCTTTTGGGGCCTCACCGTGATTTCCTTGGTAGTGTGGCTTTTAGAAATTGCCTTCCCTTGGCGAAAAGAGCAAAAGACCATCCGCAAGGACTTTTGGCTCGACGCTTTTTATATGTACTTCAATTTCTTTGTCTTTTCTATAGTGATCAGTGGTTTTTATCAGATCTTGAGTTTACTGTTTGCAGAGGTAAATATTACAGCCAGTAGCTTGGCTTTGATTGATTTCTCCGGATGGGCTCCTGGATTGCAATTGTTGGTCTTCTTTATTTTGCTCGATTTTGTGCAGTGGTTCACCCACGTATTGCTTCACAGATATGAATTCCTCTGGAATTTCCACAAGGTACACCACAGCGTCAAAGAGATGGGCTTTGCCGCGCACTTGCGCTATCATTGGATGGAAAATGTCTTGTACAAACCCCTAAAAACTTTTGGGGTAATGATCTTAGGTGGTTTTGAACCCGAACAGGCCTATATTGTCCATTTCATTGCCATTGCCATTGGTCATTTCAATCATTCTAATATCAAGATCACTTGGGGGCCATTGAAGTATATCTTCAACAACCCCGTCATGCATCTTTATCATCACGCCTATACCCTACCAGAAGGTAAAAATGGAGTGAACTACGGGATCAGCTTAAGTCTTTGGGACTATATTTTCAAAACGAATTACATCCCAGAAGACAGTGGCACCATTGTTATTGGTTTTAAAGGTGATGATGAATTCCCAAAGGATTTTGTGGGGCAGAATCTCTATGGCTTCGGCAAGAAAAGAAAGTAGTTTAGAGCATCTTCACTAATTCAAATCACAGGCGCTTTCTTTAAAAGTAACCGCGTCTAACTCGTTCCAGATGGGCTTTTCAAACGAATTTGGTGATAAGATAAATAGCACCTGTACGCTTTGGTGATTTTCACAATACTGCTGCTTCACTTTGACAAACAATTCCATCATTTTACCCGTGTGAAACCCGTCAAAGACTCTGATCTTGCCAACAAAATCAAGGCTCTCTTCACCTTTCTTCGGATTGTCCAATAAGATCATGATCGGATACAGATCGTGAACGTCCACGGAGTAGGTTATAAACTCAGCTTCAATTCTAAATAAAAAAAGCCGGGATTCCTCCCGGCTAGCATAACTTAATTCTCCCAAAAAAAGTGATCGTAAGATGATCCTGTGCTAACTTTCTTATGGACAGTTTTAAGCTGCATTTGTTTGGTTTTATATAAGTAGCCGGTTGATGCCGGAGCTTTAATCTTAACCTTTACAGAGCGACGACGACGCGTTTTTGTCTTATTGAGCTCTACGGGTTCCATACAATCAAAACGAACCGAAAGTCCGCGAATCTCCGCAGTAATTTTTCCACGACGACGACGCCACTTTCCGCGCTTTTTCTTGTAGTGAACTGTTTTTGATTTAATTCTAGAACCCCAAATTCCACTAGGGTGAGACAATTTTTGCTTTCCTTTGATGCGGCGGTTTGACGATGGGTAATAGTATCGAGAGCGGTCAAAACCTAAACGGCATTCTGCGCCACCATCAGAGCCCGAGGTCCCGGAGTTGTCGTTGTAATTTCCAGAACTACTTCCGCCAGTATATCCCCCGTAAACAGTCACCCCTTCTATATCGACAAACTCATCGACATTAGAAACAGCAATGGCTTCCAACAGACCCACATCCATAGTGCTCACCGTAACGTATCCAAAGCGAGTAAAATGATAGAGGTCTTTGCCAATTTTTACGTTTCCAAACTTGTTGACTACAGTTCTAACTTCATCGTCAAAAATGTAGTGATTGTCCGGATCTGATTTCTCATCCAGTTCTTCATTGTTCAGCCAGATTTCCTCTTCTGCGCTGATCTTTTTGCGCAACGAACTGAACTCAGAAAACTGATTCTCAAAATCGATCAAAGGTTGAGCAGGATCGTATTTGAGTTCGTCTTCTTTCTCATCTAATGATTCGTCATCCAAGTGACCCCATTCATCCAAAAAGGCATCATCATAAGCCTCAAGTTGGTCTTCCAACTCTTCCAAAGTGTTTAAAAAGGTCTCTACATCAGGGAAATCCAACATATTCTTATAGACTCCTATACGCGCGCTTGCTTTACCCGTAAAATTAGCCTGATCTTCAGCTGGCTCGCTCAAAGGCTCTTGCTCACAAGAACCCAGAAAGGCCACAAACAGCAATAATCCAAATCGCTGTAATATTTGTTTAGTCTTCATAGGATATATATTTTAATTAATACCCTACTGTTACCGAACATCGAGATCTGTTACCCGACTTTTTTAAACTTTTTTCGAAAAAAATAAAGAGGTACTACAAGCAGTATTGAAAACCAGGCATAATTCCAGTTTTGTCTTGGTTGAATTTGAACGGAATCGCCAATGAGCATGAGGGAACTCCAATAATAGGGCGCTTTTTCTGAAAGGTCTGCACTTTGTAGATAATCGACTTTTGCCTTCCTCAAAGCTGTGGCTAAGGGATCGCCATCTTCTAAATAGCTGTAAAAGGATGAAAGTATTTTTTGCGTAGCCTTATCGTTGCTACTCCAACGACTGCTAATCACTGTTCGGGCTCCAGATTGAAAAAAGCCTCGGGCTAAACTCGCTACTCCCTCTCCTTTCAATGCTTGTCCTGCGGCTGTATTGCAGGCGCTCAAGACAACTAAATCCGCTTGCAAATTCAAGCTGTTAAGATCCGCGAGATTAATGATGCTGTCTTGCATGCTGATCCATGGATTCTCATTGGCTGCCGCATGGGTTGCTAAGTGAATAATCCTCGCATCAGAGGCGTATTGTAAAAAATGGCTTCGGCTGGCTTGATCATCAGAAAAACTCAAGCCGTCAAAAAGCAATGAGGCCGAGGCGATCTCCTCTGGAGTGGCGGGTAAATCTACCAAGCCAGTCTGTTGAAAACGCACTGGTGCCATAGCCAAGAGATCATAGCTCGTATTGCGTTTGATGTCCTTACTCTTGTTCAGATAAGAAAGGGATTGCGCATAACTGATGTCCTTTTGTTCGATCAAATAGGTTAATGGACTGACTTGACTCACTAAAGCCTCAAAGGGAACGGCATTTAAGTTTTGGTCTGCAACAATTACGAGGTTAGTTATATCCTTCAGGTAATTCTGTAGTTCTTTGGGAAACAATCTGCTGTATAAGCTTGCACTGAGCATACGGAAATTGGCCGCATCCGATTTGCTCTGGAATGGCTTCATGACCAATTCACTAAAGGAGCTCACTTGTCTTGATAAGTCCTTAGCCTGTGGCAGCGAAATCAAAATGGTATTGGCCTTGCTGATCAATAAAACCTGATGGGATTGATTTGCTCTTTCACTATCATTCCATAGGTAATGTAAAATAGCGGTCTGCTCATCCATTTGCGCAAGCACAGTTTGTAAAGGCTCAATTTGAATTTGAGCAATCGCACCCTTTAATCCAGGGTAATTACTCGAGAGTTGTTCCAAAAATGCTGTTCTTTCGGCTTTTAAATCCAAAAGCTTTGAATACCCTAAACTGGGGTCAGACAGTGCAGCCAACTGTGTTTTATTGATCTGTTTGTTGTAGTGATAATAGGTTTTGACCAAACTATCGGGTAATTGTTCTAATTGTTTATTGAAAGAGGTGTTTTGCGTCAATAGGACAGCTTGCTTCTTCTCTGCAAAATAAAACGCAAGATCTGGTTGATTCAGTTCCCAAGCCACAAATGCGCCATTGCCATAAATTTTAGAAGCATACTTGCGCCAAAACAACTTGGAAGCATCATCACGATTGCTAACAAACAACTGATCTGCAATATAGTCTGCAGCTTTAAGCTGGACCATCGCCTGATCTAAATAGTTCTTTTGCTTATTGATGCGGTATTGTTGGGTATAGATATCAGCTTTTTTTGTCAGTCCCCAGAGCAATAGTTTTGCATCAATGGCTCCATCCATTATTTCAGCTGACGGGACTTGATCAATCGCAAATGTATGTTGTGTATTCTCTTCTAGACTTTGATGAATCGACGCTAGCGCATCATTCAAGCGGTCATTCTCCAAATAGAAATCGCATTCAATGTTCAGCAATCGGGTAATGGTACTGGCACTGCTTGGATAGTCCTTGGCGCGATCGATATAATATAGTGCACTATCGCTGCCTTTTTGCGCGTAGAGATTGGCCAAATTCACATAGGAACGTACCAGCAGTGAAGTGTCTTTCATGGTCAAAAGATCATCAATACTTTTCAGGTAGTATGACTTGGAGCTGTTGTAATCAAAATAGTTAGCGTTATTGTAATAACTGGCGTAATGCAACTTTAGAATCACCGCATTTCTGGCAGAAATACGCGTACCATTGTCAAGTACGCGATCTATTTCTTGGAGTACTTCAAACTTCTTCTTTAAACTTTCTGGACTGTTGATTTCCTCGTAAATCTGCGCCAAATCTAAAGATCTGGAAACCCAGCTTCGCATTTTACCCTTTGCTTTATAAATAAGTCGACCTTGCAAATAGGCATCAACCGCTGCATAAGGATCGCCTTGCTTTTCCGAGATGTTTCCCAAATAGAAGTAAGCTCGAGCTACCTTTAAGCTGTCAATTTTTTTATCAATCACCTTTTGAAAATGCGCTTGCGCTGCTAGCCATCGTTTATCCCAATAACAAAATCTAGCGGTATTGTATAAGGCTTGGTTGTAATCCTTATCGTAGCGTTGTAACTCATCATACCATGCCAACTCTCTTTGGCTGTAAGTGATGGCAGCACTGAGATCACGCGCCTTATTATTATAGTAGCGGGATTCCTGATGTGCGATTTGAATTGCTTGCTGCAAATCGGACGATGTAACAGCCAAAGTCAGCAAGGAATCTACCCAAGTCTGACGTTGTTCAAGAGGGACATCAGCAATACCTGCTTTATAAGATTCAAACAAAGATTGGCCATTGAGCATACTGCAAATCAGTACACTCAACAACCAAATTCTTGTTTTTACAAATCTCATTAGGACGTAGATTCTTTAAAAGCGACAGTTGTTACCCCAAGTAACTCTTTTCACTTGACAAGGTTCAGTCTCATCAGTGGTACCGCTCTTTTCTTCTTCCTCTTCTTCCTCTTCCTCGCAAGGATCTGTTCGAATCGGAACATCGGCTTCGTGCTCACTACAAACACGACAAAATATCACCCAAACTTCTTTATCTGGTTTTATTGGACAAACTGACCAAGATTTCAATAGCCCACTATTGATATACTCTTTACGGACTTCACTTTTTTCTGTATCCGTCAAACCCGCGAAGAATTCTACGGTAAGTTCTTTGACATCTGTTTCGGCTTTCAGCGTGAAATCGGCTTGATCTTCTGTGGTTGAGGGTTCATCTTTAGAACAGGATACTAAAGACAAGGTTGCGGCTATAACCATTAGACACAACATTTTGAATGCATGTTTCATTTTGTGAATTTAAAATTAAAAATTAGTTGAATCACGTGGTTTGGCCATAGCACGGCTGAGGGAAAGTTGTAAAACCTTGTGGCATAAAGGTAAAGTACAATAGAATCTTACCTTTACCTCTTATGCAACTCTGGTTTTTCTTGCGTATTATTGTCGCACAGTGACAAATCCGCGTGAATTTACAATCCTGTTCCCCTATAGTGGATTTTGTTACCCAGAGAATTGAAAAAACTCCAGAACCGCAATAATATTTAATGGATCCCACCAAATATTTAGACGCACTTGTAAATGCTGATTCCAAGATCATTGATCAGCTTTATGATAAGGAATTACCTAAAGTTACTCGATTTGTACTGCAAAACAATGGAGGACAGCAAGATGCTGAAGATATTTTCCAAAAAGCACTTTTACAATTAACCACACGATATGTGGCAGAACCCTTTGAAATCAAAAGCAGTTTTGAGGCCTATTTATTTACGGTTTGTAAAAATTTATGGCGACGGGAGTTAAATTCTAAGAAACCACGGGTAACAAATGCCACACATTTGGAACCAGTTTATGATCCTGAGGATCTAGCCTTGTCTGCTATGGAGCAAAAACGATGGGACTTATTCAAGGCCTGCTTCGAATTGCTTTCAGAAAATTGCAAAGCTGTGTTACAGTTGTTTTTCAACAAAGTATCCTACGCTGATATTGTAAGTCGTTTGGGATACAATTCAGAAACAGTAGCGAGACAGCGGGTGTTTAAGTGCAAGGCTAAATTGACAGAACTTGTAAAAAAGGACCGAGATTTCAAGGCCTTAAAAGAACTATGACCAATCAAGATTTAAAAGATATTATCGCGCTTTTACGCGGGGAACTCACTGCAGATGAAGCTCAGCGCTTGCAAAAGCGCTTGGAAGCTGATCCTGAGCTTATGGAATATTATTTGCTGGAAAAGCAGCAATTTGAAGCCTTAGATGAGTCACAATGGCCTAAAGCCACTACTGACGATAAGGACTTTAAAAAATTCCACAAAGCAGCGCAATCAGATGCAGTAATAAATCTGCAACAACAATTAGAGGCGCGTAAAGTGAATACGACCAAAGTTATTCCGCTTTACCAACGCTCCTATTTCAAATGGGTAGCAGCCGTTGCCATTATTGCTTTGGTGGTCTCTGGATTGCTTTTAGGAGGGCAAGAAGATCCGCAGACCTTATACGCTCAGTATATAGATATGGATGACGTGCCAACGCTTACAGTTCGCAGTGACAGTGATTCTATTTACGGTGTTTTAGAAAACCAGTTTCAAAGCGGAAACTACCAAGAATTTCTAAGCAATCTTCAAGAAAACGATACACTGCCCGCCAATGCAAGCTTGTTGCTTTATGAAGGATTGGCCTATACTGAACTCAATAATGCAACAAAAGCCATTGAGACTTTTGATGAGCTAATTGGGAAGCGATCTTATTGACGCGCCAAGAGGTCATTGGTTCAAAGCGCTGGCTTTAATAAAATCTGAGGATGTAAATGAAGCCAAAACGGTTTTGGAATACATAGTTAGCAATGAGCTTTACAATGCTGATAAGGCAAAAGAACTTCTCTCGGATCTCCCTTAAAACAAAGGGTTTTCATAGCATGAAATCAAAGCACAACTTTCGTTGTGCTTTTTTTTGGGTAACAAAATAAAAAATACGGAACCCTTTAGTGAGTACCATAACTGTGCATGGTGTTTAGTTGAATAATAACATGGAAGTCGAGGATTTCAAATCCCGACTTTACATTAAAACTAACCATTATGAAAATTGTGAAAACACTGGGCATAGTATTGATTCTTTCCTGCTTTATCACTGCTTGCTCCGAAGAAAATCAACAAGAGCCAATCACCATTGAAAGCCAATCGTTGTTTGACAACAAAAGAGCTGCCAAAGCTCCAACTACAACCTATGATGCCTATTTGAATGTAAAAGAGGCCATTGAAACTCATGGGATGCCCACATTGCCTTTAGATCGTGGAAGTTTCCATGAACTACTATCGCTTTCAGGAATTGATGCCGAAGTAGACACTAAATCAGCCAATCTTATACTTGATGAACTCTTTGTATTCCAAGAATTGGGTGTAGTCACTTACATCCAGGAAAAAACAAACTTCAGCGAACTGACCAAAGATCTGATTATTAAGATCATTGCCGAAGAGTCTGTTGAGGGAATCGATGAAGTTGAAGGCTTCGCATCACTCAAAAGAGACGAACAAGAACTATTGCGTCATCTCAATACTGTTGCTCTAGAATTTAAAGAAGGAGCAGCGGGCTTTGGACGCAGCAGCGGCCCCTGCGGCACCTATATCAGTGGTTATCACCACAGTTACGCTCCCTGCACTACTGCAGGAGCTATCATGGGAAGCTCCATTGGAATGTCATTGTGCGGTATTCCCTGCGGAATCCTAGGTGGAGTTTTAGGCGGTCTCTTCGGTCACTGGCTGGATACCAAATAAATAACTAAACGACATTGGGAAATCATTCCCAATAACCTGGAACAGACTAGTCAACCAGCTAGTTCTGGATGTTCTGGCTTCTTTTCCAGGTTTTCTTAACAGAAAATGTGCTGCAGCTAAATATCTGTTGACTATGTATTCGCCTCAATACTCAAAAAGAGGTCGCGTATGCCGAAAAGCGAACGAGTAGGCAATCAATTAAACTTTATTATTATGAAAATTGTATATCGAATGAGCGTTGTGCTCTTACTTTCTGTGGTGATCTTCTCTTGTTCAAAAGAGGACAATACCGCTCCTGAAAACACTGACGTTAACAGCGAACTTCTTCTAATTGACAAAGCTACGGTTCGTGCTCCTGAAAACGCTTTTGATAGCTTTAAGAGTGTACAATCTGAGATTGAAACTAAGGGAGTTCCAAGTTTCCCAATGTCTCGTGGAGATTTTAGTGCCTTATACGGCGCTGCTGGTAACCCAGGTAGCCTTACCGCTAAATCAGCAAATATGATTGCAGATCAACTGATGGTGGTAGAAGAAGTTGGGTTTGAAACCTATATTCTTGATCGCACCAAATACAGTGACTTCGCAAAAGAAGCTATCATCAAAATTGCTGCGGAAGGATATTTGCCAGAGCTGACTGAATCTGAAGAATTTGCTTCACTTTCAGAATTTGAGCAAGTGCTTCTTAAGGACATTAACCAAATCTCAAAGGACTTTAACGAGGGTCTTGGAAGAAGCGCTTTTACTGCAAAATCTGTAAACTGTACTATCAATGGTCAACCTGCTCCATGTACAGCAACCTTAGCTGTTGCCGGTGCCGCAATTGGAGGTGCAATTTGTGGACTTCCATGCGCAATTGGTGGCGGAATCATCGGTGGAATCATTGGATGGTTTGCTGACGGAGGTGGTAAATAATCCTTCATAATCAGCCTATGTCACGCTTGTTTAAAATTCTTGTTGTATGTCTGGCAATCCTCTTTGGTTTTGCTTCGGTTTGGCACGGATCTTCTGGGGAGGAAGATCTGCCAACTGCGGTAGACAGTGCAGTATTCCATAAGGATAACGTTTATTTATTGCTCCGCGGATCCCAAACAAAAATGGGGGGTTACGCCAGAGAATACAACAGGTATGGGGGTCTTGCCTCTCACATTGCCTTAGGTGTTTACAGCGATAGTCTCAGAATCTATCACGTAAATACCCGAAAGTCAAATCCAATGATCACAGAATCCTTAACCTCTTTTGTAACCGCAGAAGAAAAAAGCTATAACTATCTGTCGATCTGGAAACTTAAAGGCATGACCCCTAACAAGCTTGATAGCATTCAAGTTGCTATTGATAGGCTGTTGGGGCAACCCATCAAATTTGATTATAAATTCAACAGTAATGACGAGAATACTCTGTACTGTTCAGAATACATTCAGAAGATTCTTCAGCCTGTATCTCCCGGCTTGTTTAGAGATGCTTTCTTCACCAAAGAGGTTCCCAAAGGGCATCGCTTTTATTTAAAAACAGACACTTTGCATTACCTGCCGGCAGATTTTATCCTGGGCAACAAACAAGAATTGGATCTGCTTTTTGAGTGGGAGTTGGCTGAACAATAAAAAAGGCCCAGACCAAAGTCTGAGCCTATCAATCACGGCATCTAGTTGACCCCTACTGAATCTGGAGGTTGACTGGTGGTGATTCTGAGCTGCCTAAAGCACTGCCAGGCAGTACGTAGGCGATCACCGTGTAATCATCAGGGTCAAAAGGCTTCTCACTGCTTAGGGTAAAAGTGAAGTTCCCAGAAGCATCTGTGGTGGCAGTTGTAGTATATCGGGTGCCGTCTGTAGCCGTAGCATGAACCGCAACAGGAACTCCAGCTCTTTTTGGAGAAACACTGCCTCGGCCCATAATATTAGGCTGTTCATAAAATGGTTTTACGCTGATCTCAGAAGGAACTACTGCTTGAACAAAAGCTGTCATTCCACCAACAGGAAAGAAATAGTGCGGAACATCACCGACCCAACCTTCAATGCTGATCATGGGTTTGCGTTGGTATTTCCGATCTTGATCATCATTGCTTCCTGCAAAGACCGCAGACTCATCCATATCTGTCCAAACCACGACTTTCATTCGCCGCACTTCTTTAGCCTTTAGAAAGATCGATCCATGTTCTAAAGCCACATTCCAGAATCGCGGAACATCTCTAGCCTTCATATCCATAATGACATTTCTATCGTATGGATTACGAACATCTACTTCGAATTCCACAGGTCTGAATGGACTTCCAGAAGCCGCTTCGAACTCTACAAAATTCTCTTGTGCCATGTTGTTATTAAAGGTGATTTCTCCCGTCATGGGTTGAATCTGAACCTTAACACAGGTGTGCTCACCTACACGCGGCACCCATTTTCTGTTGGCCTTGACTACAGTGTCAAAATCAGCAGGCAGTATCCCCAAATTGACTTCATCAAAAGGAGCCCAATTGCCATCATCGCCCACTCCAGGAGGTGTATTGACATAGAAGGTCACTTTTACGTCTTCTGGCGTAGGTACCGTTCCGTTGTTTCGAATTCTTGCATAAAGATCATTTGGATTGTCAACCCAAGGTGAATCTCCGTTGCCTATCGGTTTAGTCTCATCACCTGCTTCATGGTTTTTGTATATGATCTTCGCCGGAGAGGTTTCATCATTCTTTGGACTGTTTGCCCAAATATCAACAGACTCCCATGGCGGAGGATTCCAAGGATTAATTCTCAGATCAAATTGCCCATCAGGATTGGGTGCAGGTAAGGTACCCCATTCCACACGAATTCGATATTTGAGGGGTCTATCCGATAATTTAGAATCAACACTAATACGAATGGTTCGCGCGGGATCATTGACCACATCACCCACTTGTAAGATCCTTTGCGGGAACAAGAGTTCTACCTGTCTATCACTATTGTTGTTCTGGTTAGTTTCTTCTGTAGCACGACTCACTAAAACTCCCCCAGCCCAGCTTGGTGAGCCAGTGAGGTTGATGTTTTGGTCAAAGATATAATCGTTTGGAGTGCCAAGACTGGCATCAGGACGCTGGCGGACTTCCACGTGATAGTAAAGTCCTTCCGTCACCTTGAGACTAATCAGATTGACAACATCATCTGTTGTACTGTCCGGATTATTCGCGTGAGCAACTACGTCAAAAGTCTCATTAAATGTCGGGTTACTGCCCCAATTCACATTGGCAATATTACTCGGATCAAAATACCCCAAACGCTTCTCCAAATTGTAACCAATGTAGAGCGGTCCAGAGTCGTGGCTTCCCATAAAAGCATATCTACTTGCTGAACCGTTTCCAGGGTTGTTTGAATACAAATCTCCTCCTGCAAAGAAGTGAGATAGCTCGTGTCCTAATCGACCCCAATGCGTTCCCTGAGCCACATAGGTAAGCCCTTTACGGGCAGTAAAATCGATATCCAGATTTAGGCCTAGAATGGTAGATTCCGCATGAAACCCTTCTTCCCTCCAGCAGCAAGAACCACGTAAAAATCTACCAGCACAGATTACCACATAATCACCGTAATCGTCAAAATCAGGCATGACGGCTTTGGCTCCAATAAGGGCTTCTGCATAATAGAAATCTGGTTCTTGGACTAAATTTTTAAGACGTTGAGCCGTTTTAAGCTTAGTTTCTCTATCATCAATAATTGCTTGCTGGGCTTCTACCTGTGCCTCTGTGGCCATTGGATCCAGCAGTAAAGCATCCATATCTGCTTTGGCTCCATCAAGGGAATTCTGAGCGCGATCAATATCGGCCTGAGTCCACATATAAAAGTCCCGAGGTTGACTCAAGGGAATCCAATCCGGAGTCACATCAAAATCTACAGAGGTCTTTCCATAGGATGCTTGTGTGAAAAAGGTATTGGCTTCGGCAGCTTTAGCCACGATATAATCACGAGCGGTAGCTGCAACACTAGTATCTAAATAGGCCGTAGAGTCAGGATTTGTGATATCGGCTGGTTGCGCTAGAACAATTAGAATACGCTGATTCGTGCCTTGGGCGGCCATATCATATTCCTTGTTGGAAATATATTTTAAGCCCTGAACCAGTTCTGCATCACTATCTTCCAAGGGCGTAGCTTGGGTTGTGGTTCCAGCCCTATTGAATACCACGGTACTGGTATCTGCTACTGGGCCGTCAAGGTTATTGACAATTACCGGCCCTGTGGCAATATCGCGTAAAAGTACCAAACGAATAGTGCTGTCTGTGGCACTGATCACCTTGGTCTGTCCGCCACCTATGGTCACTTCATTGCGGTGATAAATTCTATTGAAATGTTTCCCCTTAATGGTCACAATGGTTCCAGGAATACCTTCGCCTGGCGTGACCGATCCGATCTCTGGTTTTAAAACCGTAGACTCGCAACTGAAAAGCAGAATGCTTAAGATCAGCAGCAGCAATTTAATCGCGCTACGGATTGGATTTAGTAACTTCATGATTGTCTTGATTGGTTAGTTCTAAGTACCAAATTTAGATACCAGATTATGCCCAATCAAGAGGTAAAACCCTGATTTTCAATAGAAAATGCCTTTATGTTATGAAGAAAAACCTCCTAAGACTATTGAGGTTAAAACGTCATCTAGTTCCAAAAAAGCCTAATTGGAACTAAATCTCTTTGAGGATACTACTGCGCTGTTCTGCCTTAAATTCCGCATCAATGGCATCCATTTGTTCCAATAGGGGCTTGGCCTTTTCAGTCTGATCCAACTTCAAATAAGTCAATGCTAAATACCACTTAGATTCCGCCTGAAATTCAAAAGCAGTTTCAGATAATTGTTCTAAAAGTGGAAGTGCTTGCTGCGTATCGCCAGCATTAAGTAGCGCCATGGCGCGGTAGAATTTAAGGTTGATGTCGTCTTGGTCTTCTAAAAGCTGTTTAAAAGAGGCGGCAGCTTGCTCAAACTCACCGTTTTCATAAAATACAAAAGCATCGCTTATTGAAGTAGAAGCTGCTCCGCGTATCACCGGTTGATATACGTTGGGATAGGTCTCAAAATAATCGTCGTATAAATTGTCAGATCCGCCAAAGAAGAAGTTCACGCCCAATGCAATTACTAGCACACTTGCCGCAGCATAGCGTAACCAAGGCTGACTGTACCACGGTTTGGTCTGCTCAGAGATCTTTGATTCTACTGCTTGAAGTTGGGCTTTGAGATTGTCATATTCCGCCTTCTTAAAGGCCATATGCATCTCTTGGTAAGTTTCAAAGGCCGCTTTGAATTCGGCGTCATCTTTCAATAATCGAATCACCTTTTGCGAATCAGCTTCCGATAGGCTCTGCTTAAAATATCCTTGTATTAACTCTTCGTGCTCCATCATTGATCAACTCCCATTAAGGTTTTTAAGTTCTTCATGCATCTCGATTTGTGGCTCTTTACAGTATTGACATCCTTGTAATGAGTCTGCTCAACAATTTCACTTATGGTTAGATTCCTAAAGTAAAATAGCAACAGAACTTCTCTACAGCGCTCAGAGATCTGATTCAACTTTCTGGCCAAGAGTTTTTGCTGCGAACTCAGTTCGGGCTCTTCCGGACTTTCCAACTCTTGATCTTCAAAATCAGCTTCCCATCGCAGATGTCGATCACTCAACTTTAAGTAGCGAAAAACCTTGTTCTTTCCAATTCCGAAAAGGTAGGTCTTTAAGCTGCTTTGTTGAAGTTGCAACTGTTTGGTTACAAAATTCTGATGCATGGCAATAATGGTATCCTGATAGATATCCATGGCCTGGGCATCGTCAATTTTATAACGCTTTACATAATTCAGAAACTCATCCCGGTATAATTTATAGACCTGTTCTAAAGCAGATTTGTCATCGGCTCGCAAACGGCTTTCCAAATTTTGGGGATCAGTGTTTCTTTCCACTTAGTAGAAATGAAGTGTTGAAGGTTAACAGTCAATAGCAAATATAATTTTTTTTAGTCGGTGTTAACCTTTTGATCTCAGGGATCACTAAAGCACGTATGCGAGTCCATTGAAATCCCCATCGATGCAGCACCAAGTAAACCATCAACTTAAACCAAACACCTTGAAAATATGATTATCAAAAAAGTCCTTTTCACCCTTGGGAGTTTTGCTGTTCTCAGCTCTTGTATGGGAGATAGAAAAACAATCGTTGGGGAAGACTTATCAGACACCTCTTTTGTCAATAATGACTTTAAAACCAATTCTATAAACTACACTGAGGGCATGAGTGCTTGCAGTGAATTATCTGCGGATGAGATCGCCCAAATCTATCAAGTCTCGGTCAGTGCGGTTATCATTGATGACCCACTGACCAATCCGCAGCGAAGAGCCACCTCCACTCCTTTATGCTCTTTCTACATCAAATCCGGAGATAACGACTTTCAATGGTTGCGCGGTTCAATCGTTGTAGAACGCGAGATCGGGAAAGATGAATTTATGGGCGATGTGGCCGAGGCCACAGGTTCCGGAACAGATTGGGTAGAAGCTTGGAAGCTTAAACAGTCTATGTATGAATCTACTGAGTGGGTGCCAAACTTAGGAATGGCAGCTTTATGGCACGGCCAGCAGAACACTTTAGAGATCAAATTTGAAGGTTACACTCTAAAGGTGCATCCATTGATCAACAAATCGAACCCACAGGAAATGGCGCTCAGTCGCGATTATAAGGCAGCTGCTATTGCAATGGCTAAAAGCGCAGGATTCCTCAACTAAACCATCCATATGAAACCTATAATTTTTAAAGTCTGTACACTCCTTATAACCCTTTCACTCTTGAGTTGTTTGGATGGAGTAGAGCAATCAAAATCCGAAGAAGACTCAGAAGTGACTGCTACCAATAATGAAGCTTTTGCTACAAAAGCCGCCGACATTGCAGAAACTCTATGTAAGGATTTCCCAGAGGCGCTTATCCTCAAATACAACCCTGATGGTTTGCGTTTTGAAAGTGAGCGTGTTGAATATAAACCAGGGGTATTGGATCACTGTAAGATCAAACTTTTCTACGGTAAAAAGGACTACGAATTTTATGAAGGACAGGTAGGGGCTTGGGCTCCAAAAACTGAAAATCCTCTATGGCAATACGACCCCAAGCGCAATGCCAATATGTATCACGCAGTGGAGGGATTTGGAGAGCAAGCTGTATTTCTCACGGCAGTTAATCAGTTGCTGATCTTAAAGGACGGAATTATCTATAATATCAATCCTCCTAACAGACGCGGAACCACAACCAATTCCGGAAAAGAGGTCAAAGAAATTGCCATAGAAATGGCAAAACATTACGGGATTTAAAACCATCACCTTATGAAAATTCAACATAGAAAAAATAGCCTCTACCTGCTTCTGGTTTTAATGACCAGCACGGCTATAGGTCAAAATACAGTGCGCGTAAATAGTTCGAGCTTTAAATCAAACCTGGAGGTAGCTCAAGCACAGATCTCTGATCAGACACTAATGCTGACCTTAATGGAAATTGACAAATACGATTCAAAATACCTACAAGACAATTGCGACGAATGTGAAGACGGAAAAGTGCTTCTTTTAGAAGTTGATTTTCAACGTGGTTTTAAGTTTCCAATCACTGAAAAAGACAGCGTTTACGTTAGGGTAAGTATGCTTCAAGATGGCTTGGCAGAATACAAATTCAATGAGGGTCAAGTAGAAGATTACACCAGGAATCGCAATCAGGGAGAAGAAGCCGCTCTGGCAAACAATGCTGAACTGATCAAGAAAAAAGGGATGGAGATCTCCCAACAACTCATGGCGGGAACCATCACTCCAGAAGAGGCAGAGAAACAGCTTTTGGCCCTGACTGAAGGTTACACGGAAGCCCTTGACAATTCTACCATCGGCAGCATGGAAACCAAAGAGCACGAGGAAAATTCCAACTATTCCATCGTTTTTTATAACGACGAAACCATGACAGATTATCAAATGTTCTCAGGGTATTTGTATATCAAACAGTTTGACAATGAACGTTTTGTTGCTGAGTTTAATGGCGATGGCATTGAACAGTGCGTTGAAAAACGATCGGCCCGATCCCGAGAAGATGAAGAGATCTGCGCACAAACCGAGTCGCAGTTCTTGCCAGACGCAAAAGTGCTCAGTGAAGGGGCAAGTTCCCTATTTATTGATGTTGCCATTATTGAATTCATCAACAACCGATAATTTGGTTTTCACGATTTGAAGACAATTCCTATATTGAAAAAAACCCGCTAATTTGACCGTACCGAGCCTGAATAAATCACTGCTTTTAACGCTAATTCTAGGTAGTTGTGGCCTCTTTTTGTTTTGGAGTTCAGTAAACTTTGAACCCAAACTAGGCGCGGCTGCACAAGCAGAAAACAGAGGTGTTGATCTGGATAGTGTGGCTAAAAGTGCCATGGAAATCTATGTGAGTGGTGCTTTTGCAAAAGTCATTGAAGCTACAGATTCAATTCTCACGAAACACTCGGCTCAAAATGAAAAAGACAGTTTAAGCCTTGGGAATATTTATCTGGTTCGTGCGCTGAGTTTAAGGCAACTCAACGCATCAGATAAAAGTCTGTACGCCACTACCAAGGGGCTACCGTACTGCTCGGAATCATTGGAAGGAAACAAATTAAAAGCCAAACTTTACAACAGCAAAGCTTGGGCAGAGAGTGACTTGGGCTATTCCAATAAAAGTCGCAAAAGTATCCTCACCTCTCTAGAACTTCTCAACCAAGAAGAAAATCCCAACAGCTTATATCTGGTAGGTGACTATATCCTCGCTTCTACCTTAGAAGCTTACTATGGCGACAAAGATGAGGCGCAGCGCTATTTAAGACTGGCAGAACGTATTTACTTTGAGGATCAAGAGAATATTGAAAAAGAACGGCGTGAGATCTACAGGAATTATGACCGTTTAGAAGTCATGCTCCCTTACCGAAAAGCCTATATGCTTTGGAAACTGGGAACCACTACCGCAGACAGTTTGGAATTGGAAGCCACTATTGACCGCTTGCAGGAAATCCGTCAAAGCGCCCAATTTGTCAAAGAGTACGAAAGTCAGTATTACACCACGGCTTTAAATCATGCTGCAGATTGGTTTATTGGTCGCGTAACCGATTCTCTAGTGACAAAAGCTGATATCGCCCGATCGAGAAGTTTATTGGATGAAGCCATCAATTTGGTGGAGCAAGAAGGCTATAACGGCCCGATCATGAGCTTCAAATACAACAATACAAAAGTTCTTGCCCTTGCGGGAGAATACCAAGAAGCCGATGCCCAGATCACT
Source organism: Gilvibacter sp. (assembly GCF_965601605.1). GTDB lineage: Bacteria > Bacteroidota > Bacteroidia > Flavobacteriales > Flavobacteriaceae > Gilvibacter. Next base: position 39,704 of record NZ_CBFCWJ010000016.1, read on the forward strand.
TCGCTTTTGGAAAGTCTGTCGCAAACCGATCCACGAAGACCCTTTTTCTATGCTCAAAAAGGACTCATTAAGGCGCTGAAAAAAGAAAAAGACAGCTGTATTGCTTATTTCCACAAAGCCATGAGCTTGGCCCACAGCAGCGACACATTACTGGCCAAAGACTACAGCAATTACAGTCCGAGCACCGTATTTGGACATACAGATATGATGGTGAGGATCGCGGCTAAGTTGGACGAATTCTACCCAAAAGACACTGTAGTTTCACAGCAAGTGGCCAAACTGTACCAAGGGGCGCTCAAACAGTTCAATTCCAGTTACGCGGACAAAAGTTTCAACACCAAATACAACCGCACATTACGTCTAATTTTAGATGGAATATTGGATTTGAAAAACAGAGGATTTGGCTTGGAAGGAATTCGTTTGGAAGACATCATAAATGAATCAGAGACCATTAGAAATCAATTAGCCTGGAAGCAATTCAATCAAAACAGGTACACGAATTATTTACCCAATTTAGATTCTTTAAGTAAGCGAAGTGTTAAACTCAGAACCCAGTTGGTAAAAGCCAAACAAAGTGATGCCACGCAAAGAGCAGACTCTATTCAGCAGTTGATCCGAGGACATCAACGCGTGATCAAAGAACAGTTTCCCAACTTGGATCTTTTGAGTACCTCAAAATTCGCCATAGCGCAGCAACAAAGCACTATGGATCCGGACGCACTGATCTTGAAATATATTTTCCTGAAGGATAAATTGGCCTTGTTCTCGATTTCTAAAAACGATATCAAAGTTGATTTAATGCCTTGGGGAGAAAATGAGAAAGCTTTACTCGATCGCTTTGTCAATAATCTTAAAACACAACAGTACGATGCTCAAATAGCAAAAGATCTGAGCGAAGCCCTACTTCCTAATATCAATGGATACAGCAAGTTGATTGTCAATCCAGATGGGGAACTGTTCCAATTGCCCTTTGAAGTTCTCAGTTCTGATGACAGATATCTTTTTGAGGATTTTGCCATTAGCTATACCTCCAATTTAAAGTTTATCGATGCGCAAGCATCACAGACCACTGCCGCTGAGCAGTTGGCTATATATGTTCCAAATTACGAGGATACTTCCACCATGAGCCTTACGCGTAGTCAGTCATCCGTCCTTGTGGGCGCCCAAAGAGAGGCCCGTAAGATTGGATCTTTATTCAGTGCGAAAGTATATGATGAAACTAGCTTGAACAAAGAAGCTTTCATCACCACTTCTGCTAATGCCAGAATGTTACATCTGGCCATGCACGCGGAGGTCAATAATGACCAACCCGAACTCAGTAAATTCATCTTTAGCAGCTCTGAGAATGATGATGATCATCTTTACCTAGAAGAAATCTACGGAATGAGCCTAGGCGCAGAAATGGCCGTGTTGAGTGCCTGTAACACAGGACTAGGCAAAGAAAACGCTGGCAGAAGTTTTGAATCCTTTCAACGTGCGTTCACCTTTGCAGGAGTTCCTGCTACCGTGGCCAGTCTTTGGGAAGTTCCAGATCAGGCCACAGGACAGATCATGGTGGAATTCTATCAAAACCTCAAAGCGGGTAAGACAAAATCCGAAGCACTTAGATTAGCTAAACAAAGCTTTCTGACTCAACATCGCGGAACCAAACTTGCGCAACCCTATTATTGGGCGGGCTTTGTGATTTATGGAAATGATTCTGCAATAAATGCTTCACCAAACTACCTTCTTTGGTATATAATTGGCGGACTACTTATTTTAGGAGGTTTGATTTTCTGGTCGACAAAAAGACGCGTCAACGCATAATCACAACAGCTCGTTTTCAAGAGCGATCTTAATGATCCCTACACTGTTTTTAGCACCGAGCTTACTCATCAAATTCATGCGATGGGTCTCTACGGTCTTTGGACTGATAAAGAGCTTTTCAGAGATTTCTTTAGTGGTCAATTCCTCGGCAATGGCTTGCAATACTTCTTGTTCCCTGCGGGTGAGTTTTGGGATCAGTTGATTTCTAGAGTTGGATTTGGTATCGTTGAGCAGCAAGCGTTTCTGCAAGTCCTTCTGCAGATAGATCTCTCCAGATAATACTGCTTTTAAAGTAGAAATGAGCTCCAGTTTATCGGTATTTTTAAGCAGATACCCATGAACTCCGTTTTTGAGCATCCGCTTGACAAAAGAGAGGTCTTCAAAATTGGTAAGCGCAATTATTTTGAGTTCCGGTTGCTGTTGCAGGAGTTTTTTGCTCAATGAGATTCCGTCCAGATCTGGCAGATTTATATCCAGCAACAAAACCTCAGCCTTTGAAGAAGCTAAGCCCCGCAAGGTCTGCTCCGCAGTAGAAAAACCAGCTACTACGCTTACCTCCTCAGTATCGCTCAGCATACTTTTAATGCCTTGCAAAACCAATTGATGATCATCTGTAATGGCGATTTTAATACTCATCGAGTTCGCGGGTGTCTATTTCAAAAGTAAAGGAAGTTCCTTTTTGGTTGGAAACAAAATCAACATTGGCGTTAAGATAATCAATCCGTGAATCAATATTAGATAGACCAATTCCATCACCAGATATCTCATTGCGGTCAAAACCAATACCGTCATCCTCAACGGTGACTTGAAGTCCGTTCTCTTGATAGCTGATCTGCACATCAATCTCGGTAGCCTGAGCATGTTTCACACCATTAGCAACTAGCTCTTGGATGATCCTCAATACATTCACCTCAGCCTTTTTAGGAAGTTGAAATTCACTGCCTAAAGATTGAAAATTGACCTGTACTTGGTGAGCGGCATTCATGCTTTCACAATAGGCTTGTGTAGCTTCTTTTAAACTGAAATTCTCCAAAGCAGGCGGCACCAAATTGTGAGAGATCGCTCGGACTTGTTTGCAGGAATCGTCAATCATGGTTATGGCCTCTTTGATGACCTTGTTGTTCATTTCTATCAAGGTGGACAGCTTGTATTTGATGGCGGATAGGTCTCCGTTAACACCGTCATGCAACTCTTTGGCGATTCTAAAGCGCTCCTTCTCCTCGCCTTCTATGAGGGCTTCCAAGGATTTGATCTGATACTCGCGCTTTAAGGTGAGGAGTTCCTGATCCTTTCGTTTTTGTTTCTGACGGTAGATCAACCAAATCAATAAAGCAGCCACAGCTAAAAATCCAACGGCACCGATCAAATAATTTTGAAGCGTCCGCTTTTTTTGAATCTCCGTTTCCTGCTGATTCAAGGCGAGCTGTTGGGTGGCAATTTCTTTGTCTTTTTTGGTCGATTCGTATTTGACTTGAAGCTCGTTGATGTTCTGCATCCGATCTTCTTCAAAAATACTGTCCTTGTATTGAGTGAAATCTTCAAAATGACTCAAGGCCAAACTAAACTGGCCTTGCTTTTTGTACAGTTGGGAGAGGTTGGAATGAATTTCCATCGTCACCTTTTTAGAATCGGTCTGATAGGTTAAGGCCTCCTGCAAGTTCTTTTTACTGGCGGAAAAATCCCCCAACAAATAATAAGCCCGTCCCAAATTGGTCAATACTCTAGAAAGATCCGTAGTGAAATTATTCGCTTCAAAAATGCTCTTGGCTTGCTCGTAATAGGAAATGGCTTCCTGATACTTGCCCTGCTCTTGAAGCACAATTCCAATATTCTCGCTGTTTATACCCAATCCCCAATTGTTATTGGTGGCTTCGTCGATTTCCCGAGCCTTGAGGTAGTATTCCATAGCCAACTCATAGCGCTTTTGATTCGCATAAGTCAAAGCCAGGTTCCCATAGACGTTGGGCAGATTTACCGAGTCCTTGTCCGCTTCGTGAATTTCAATGGCTCGCTCATAATTTGCAATGGCATCCTCATACTTGCCCAAATCTGCATAAGTGATTCCAATGCTGTTCAAGGTAAGTCCCATGCCTTTGCGATGATCCAAAGCCTCGTACACATCCAAGATCCGAAGATATACCTCCAAGCCTTCATCATAATCTCCTTTTAAAGAATAGATCACAGCTTTTTGAAAGAGATTGTTGGCTATGCTTAGCGAATCCTGCTGTTGTTCTGCATATTTTAAGGATTGCTCAATATGAATGAGTCCTTGCTGATAGTCTCCTTGAAGTCGGTGGAGCACAGCAATGCGATAGTTTGCTCGAGCGATCTGCTCCGCATCCTTTAACTCGGTAAATAGAGCCAAAGAAGTGTCCAGGTGTTTTTGGGCGAGCAGATTGTCACTCATCAAGCTCAACCAAGCAAACTTACCGTGGGCGCTTGCTACAGCAGCCTGATCTTGGGAAGTTTGAATGACCAAAAGCAAACTATCTTTTGGACTCTGGTTTTGCCCTTGAGCGCTAACTTGCATAAGCAGCCCGAGGACGAGAAAAAGTTGCTTTGTCAAATTCAATTCAAAGTGGGTTAGTTGATCAATCGTTTTCTAAAAGTAGTTTAATCTGTTCAATTTCACGCCTTAGGGCTTCAATCTCTACCGCTTGTGCATCAATGATGGCCTGCTGTTCTTGCACCGCCTTAACAATAGGTACCACAAATTCCGAATAGCGCAAGGCATAAGGTTGGTCTGCTCTTTCTGGCTTTATTACCCCATGAAAATCGAAGCCAGCAGCTGTGGCAGCGGCTTCTACCTCTTGGGCGATAAACCCATTTTGTACTTCAGCCGCCTTTAAGCCTTCGGCATTCTTGAGCCGAAGACTGTCTGGCGTTTTCTCAAGGCGCGCAATGGCATCCATATCGTAATTATAGCTTACCGGGCGTAGTCTTTTAATGAACTCCAGACCAACAATATCTTCCCTGATATTGGTCTTTACGCGTTCATCAGAAAACACGGACCAGTTAGCATTTCCCCCAATGATTGCGACACTGGCATTGCCCAAGCGCACTTGATTTGATGAATTTGGATCTGCATTGTAGCCAATTGCAGTGGTGTTTGAATAATTATTACTTCCAGAAGTTGCGAATCCAACAGCTGTATTGTAATCACCTGTCGAATTGCCATACAAAGCCTGGCTACCTAAAGCGGTGTTATAATTACCCGTATTGTTTACGTAAAGCGAAGAAAAACCTACAGCGACGTTTTCTTGACCGGTGGTATTGATGGGCAGCGAATTAGAACCAAAAGCAGTGTTTGCCGGCCCAGTGGTGTTATTACCTAAGGCATTAAAACCTACTCCTGTATTCTGCCATGCCGTTTCATTATCCTGCAAAGCATTACTTCCCAAAGCTGTATTGTATCGTCCCGTTGTATTGAGGCTCAAACTTTCTTCACCAACTGCTGTATTGGCCAATCCGTTAGTATTACTGCTGAGTGAAGAGTTACCTACTGCAGTATTTCTATTCCCAGAGATATTATTGCTAAGTGCTGTATAACCAATCCCGACATTCTCATTGTTCGTTTGATCATCATTAGACCCAGCATTGACCCCTAAAAAGACAGAAGATCCATTATCACTACCATCGTTGTCGGAGCGCCCGTCGGCTAGGTCATTGATACTCCCTACGGCGCTGGAAGCACTGACAATATTCACCCAAGAAGTCGTGCTGTTGTTCCAATAGTAAAAGGAATTGTCTGTATTTAGAAAGACCAACATTCCGTTCTGGTTGGCTCCTGGGTTGGTGGAAGGAAAAGCATCAATTCTCGGCACCAAAAAGCCATCAGTTGTGCTGGGCGAAGCAGCATTGCTGGCCTCTAAGTCTAATTTGGCATAAGGTGATGTAGTTCCGATACCTACGCGTCCGTCTTTGAGCCAGGTCATTCGAATGCCTTCATTGCCCGCAAACCTGCGCGACCAGAGATAGAGTTTATCCGGAGAGCCATCGTACTCAAATTCAAAACCAAAGTCTCCACTAGAGCCGCGTTCAAACAACTTTAAAGAAGATTCAAAACCAAAGGGAGTAACTACTGCCAAACCGGCGTCTGTGGCCTTTTCAATTTCTGCGTCGCCATTGACTCTTAAAAAGTCATTGTCGAATTCCCCATAGATAAGCGGCGTGGTTGATGATGAATTTTCAATGTACAATCTGTTACTATTAGATTCATCATAACCGGCCTGATAGCCAATAAAAACGCTCCCGCTCTTGGTGTCGATATTATTGGCACCAGTGTCGTTTCCAATAAATACATTGTTGTTTCCATAGGTGAGTCTTCCTGCATTAGCCCCTAAAGCAGTATTATTGGACCCTGCGGTAATATTAAACATTGCATAGTTTCCTATGGCCGTATTTGCGCTTCCTGAGTCGTTAGCACCCAGTGCACTTCTGCCAACACCTGTATTATTACTTCCTACCTCATTGTTAACCAAGGCCAAGGATCCAACAGCGACGTTCTGGGCACCCGTTGTATTGCTTGCCAAAGCAGTACGGCCAAATGCCGAGTTTTCAACTCCTGTGGTGTTATTCAGCATAGAAAAGCCTCCAATCGCGGTATTCGCGGAACCTGAAATATTATTTTGCATGGAACTAAAGCCAATAGCTACATTTGAGTTATTCGTAGCATCGTCATTAACTCCAGAATTTATACCCAGGAATATAGACGACCCGTCATTGCTGCCGTCATTATCTGACCTGCCATCGGTAAGATCGTTTATCTGCTGAATGGAACTCCCCGAGAGTATATCCCAATTGGAGGTGCCGTTGTTCCAAAAGTAAAATCCTTTAGTTACGCTGCCATTACCAGTGGCAAAGACCAACATGCCATCTTGTGATACTGTAGGATTGGTAGCGGGAAACTCATCCACCTTGGGAATTAGTAATCCGTCGGTGTTGGCCGGGCTGGCCACATTAGAGGCTTGGATCTCAAGCGAAGCATTGGGCGTAGTTGTCCCAATGCCCACTTGAGCCACGTGAGTGTAGGTAGAAAGGAGGGCAAAAAAAAGTATGAGATTGAGCGGTTTCATAACTGTGATTTCATTGGTTATTTTGCTGTTTGCAAGCTATTTAAACCACTTGACCCCGCTTTCAGGGCATACCCTTGAAATAAAAATTCAGGGTATTCCCTGAGATGATCCGAACTTTAATTTGGATCCTTATTTTTTCTGCGGATGGACTCCAGGAATCCACCCCATATTGAATAAAACTTTAAGACTTAAAAAAGTTAAAACAGTCGGCACTAAACCTCTAAATATGGAATAGAAACTGGCCAAGGGATCCAAAAGTTCCTGCTTTGATACTTCTGAAAAGAGCAGTTCTCCGTACGGCTGCGCCTGATAGAAACAGGCCATTAAAAGGTTGTAACCCATATGAAAACCAAGGCCTAAATACATGGAGCGCGTTTTAGAGAACGCATAGGCCCAAACATAACCCGTAAAGCCCGTGATGACAATAACGTAAGCAATGAGTATCCAACTATCCTCCAATATGCCGTAAGAGAACACGTGATACACACCAAAACAAACTGCAGATATCCACAAAGCCCCTTGCGAGCCCAATCTCTGTAAAAGGATATAAAGCAAAGCGCCTCTAAAGACCAGATCTTCAGTAAGTGCGGAGCGCCAATGATAATAGAATGCCTCTGCAAGCGTCTTTAGATCAAACTCCGTGCGCTGCCACTGGACGGATTGCACAGCAGTTTCTATCCCAATAAGGACCAGACAACTCGGCACTAAAATTGCTAAACCAAGACCAAACTGCAACAGCCGATCTTTGCTCGGAATTAACCCAAGCGCGTTTAAATTCTTCTTCTCAATAAGGAATAGGAGCCCCCAAGAGATCAATAGTAAAACTAATAATCCAAGCATATTAATTGACTATGTGATGTGTGTTATTGGTTCTTTTTCTTGAGGAAGGGAATGGACAGCGGATAATAATAGGTCCCAGATTCCATGGCGGAGAGCGTAGAACGAATAGAAAATAATAACGCAATGAGCGCAATGAATCCGGTAATAAAAAAGTTAAGCCCGGGCAGTGCAAAAAATAGTAAAAGTGATATCAAGATCAACAGACTCATGCTCGCGTGAAAATTGATCACTGCACGACCATGGATATCGTAAATGGGGTTTTGATCTGCCTTATTGATCCAAATAAATAAAGGAAACAAAATGTTAGCCAGCGGAATGATCAGCCCAAAGAACGGAGAAGCGTGAAGCAAGAGCATCCACTTGCGATTGATGGGTTCTTCTTTGGGATTGTCCAAAACCAATAGATCATCAACCTCAACACCTAAACCAACCGCCAATAGTTTTACGGTCTGTAAATGCGGTTGTACTTCACCCTTTTCAATACGTTGAATGGTACGCACACCCACGGTGGTTCTATCCGCCAACTCATCCTGGGTGTAGCCTTTGAGTTTTCGGTGATACAGGAGGTTTTCTTGTAGACTTGCTCGTTTCATGTTTCGTTTGTTGATACTGCAAATGTAAGCGGAACTGCTGGTAATTTACCCGCCATTTAAATGTCACCTAGCTGTCATCTGCTGTGTTTACAAGGGGTTACGACCCTATTTTGACCACTTTTCAAACAATTATCCAGATTTTGATTGGTGAGAGATTTTAATATCTTTAGTTCATGAGCATCTTTAAAACCAGAGTATTCAAGTTTGGAATCGGGCTGCTATTCTTGGTTTTAGGAGTCTACATTTTTGCCAATAAGTATGCGCAATCAAAGGTGGAAAATCTGCTCAGTGAAAAACTCCCGCCACAGTTTGAACTGGAATATAAATCACTTTCAATCGATATTCTGAGTGGTTCTGCAAATCTGAATGAGGTGCTGTTTCAGATCAAAAATGTAAATCTGGACAGTATTAAATCGGTTTTTAATATTGAATCTATTCAACTCTCCGGACTTGGAATAAACGCTTTGATCCAAGGAGAGCACATTGAGCTCAATCGTCTGGAAATTTCTAAACCCATTGGTTATTACACCCCAACACTAATAGCCAAAGACTCCACCGCATCCGAAGCAAAACAACCCAATCCGCTAAAGGGAATTCACATTGAAAATCTTGAAATTAAGGAAGCCTCCATTACGCTTCGCGATAAAAAAACCGATAGCAACAGTCTAAACATTGGCAATGCAGAACTTGCATTTAGCGAGCTTAGTGTGAACTTACAAAACGGCCCAAAACCAAAGATCTATTTTGAAGATTATGAAGTGGATATGGGTTCACTTTTTGTTCAGGCGAGTGAATTTGACGAATTGGAAATCGATCTGATCTCTGGCAATAAAGAGCAAACCAACATAGAAGGAATAGCATTCAGAACGATCCCAAGCCCGCAAGAGCTCAGCAAAATGATTCCGAAAGAACGGGATCATTATGAGCTGTTGATTGATCAGATGTCTTTGCGGGAACTCGGACTCTTTGAGCCAGGATCTGATTATTCACTGAGCGCTGGATTCATTGATATAGCAGGACTTGATTTAGCGATCTATAGAGACAAACTCCCTGTGGATGACTTCTCCTATAAGCCAACGGTAAATGAAATGATTCGGAACATTCCCTGGCCTTTTAGGGTGGACAGCATAAGCATCACTCCCAAAAAGATCAATTATCAAGAACGCGTAGTTGTCGCCAATCAAGGTGGACAACTCTTCTTCGCTGATGGCCATATTGCAATTCAAAATCTGAGCAATCAACTTCCAGAGACTGAGGACACTGAGATAAACATTCAAAGCCGCTTTATGGGTAAGGCTGATATTGAGGTGCTCTGGACCTTCAATTCCAACAATCCGGAAGATAGCTTTCGCTTTAGCGGAAATTGCAAAAACGTACAACTAGATGCCCTCAATGCCTTTTGTCAACCCAACTTAAACACCTTAATGGCTGGTGAGCTTAAAACCTTATTCTTTGACTTTAGCGGTGATAGTAACCAGTCTCTGGCCAAAGTAAAAGTGCGCTTCAAAGACGTTGAGATTGCAGTACTCAAGAAAAAAGATGGCCGCCGCAATAAGTTCTTTTCTTCTATGGCCAACTTTATTGTTCGGAATAATTCAGAAAATAAAAATGGAGTTTATAAAGAAGAACAGGTGACCGTTACCCGAGACAAGACCAAATCACAGTTTAACTTTCTGTATTTGAACCTCAAAGAGTCTATGATGCGGGCGTTTTTGTAGTCATTGCGGCTTGATCTTTTATCGTTTTATGATTCTTTGTGAGCTACTGCCGTGATCGGTCTCTAACAACAAATAATAGACTCCTGGAGTTAAAGCGGTTAAATCTAGCGTGCGGTTTTGTAGTGAGGTTTCCATTTTTTGCCCGAGAAGATTGAATACATCCGCGGTATTTATGCTCACATAATCCGGCATGTTTAAGGTGATATAATCTTGCGTTGGATTTGGATAAACGGCCAAATCAAAGGTAGTGTTATCATCTACTCCAAGGACATTTAGATCGTATTTGAGCACCTTTCCTGCACTACCTTCTGCCAAATACAATTCGTTGTCAATGATCATTAAACCCGCTGGGGTATCCAGGCCAGTAGCCACCGCAGTGGTAGCAGAAGACCCTGATGTAATATCGATTCGGGACAGTTGATTGCCAAAATATTCCGTGATGTAAAGATTGGTTCCGTCCAAGGCAAGATCGTCTGGCTCATTTAAACCAGAAGCAACAATGTCAATTTCGGGATCGGAGGAACTGATATCGATTCTTACCACTCTACCAAATCCCGTTTCCGCAAAATAGAGTTGAGTGCCGTCCAGAACCATGCCATAGGGCAATGCCAATCCAGACAATACTAATGAAGTTGCAGGAGTTTCTGCCGTAGTATCTATTCTAAAAATAGCATTGGCAGTAATGTCTGAGAGATACAAATCGGTCCCATCCAACAACAGATCTGTTGGTCCGCTCAAACCTGTAACATAGTCCTCCAGAGTTGCTGTAGGGTCACTGATATCCAGAACGGCTATTCTCCCCGTATTAAACTCCACAACATAGAGGTTATCATCCAAAATGGCCAAGCCAGCCGGCCCTGCTAAACCAGTGACAATTTCCTCAGGCGTTGGCGTCGGATCAGTGAGATCAATCTTTTTAATGGTACCCCCAGAAAATTCGGTTATGTACAAATCGTTTCCAGATAAGGCAAATCGATAAGGATCAGATAGGCCATCAACAACTTCAGTCTGTGCAAAAAGGTTCAGATTACTGAAAACTAATAGCAACAACAGTGTAGTAATTCTTTTCATAATTTAATTTTTAGTTAAACGACTTCATTAAATTTCTGGGGATGAGCAGCTGATTTCACTGCTGTTATTTTTAATGTACGTCCAGAAACTAATTTTGAGGTAAACCCCGATAAGGTTTCGATGGCTTACCTTCAATACTGTTGATGAAAATGGGCTTTTGTTACCCGTTTAGTTCTGGGTTATTTTAAGATTCAAGTGCGATTTCTCTCCGCATAAAAAAACCCGACCAAAACAGGTCGGGCTTTAGGTGTTGGGGAGTCAAAAATTATATGGACACGGTATCATAAATGTGAATGCTGCGTGAGGAACCTCCAATATTGATGGTGTAATTGCCTTTTTCTACCACCCAATCAGACAGCGCTTCGTCCCAATAGGCGAATTCCTGGATAGAAACTTTCAAATTAATAGTTGCAGATGTACCCGGTTCAAGCTGGGCCGTCTTTTCAAAAGCTTTAAGTTCTTGGATTGGACGGTCTACGCCAGGATCTTCTTTAGAGATATACAATTGAACGACTTCTTTCCCGGCAACATCACCAACGTTTGTGACCGTAAAGGAAACTGAAAGTTCATTGGCGTCCAGCATCATTTCTGGTTCCGAATACTCAAATGCTGTATAGGACAAGCCGTAGCCAAAGGGATAAGAAACCTCGAGTTTAGCTTTATCAAAATGGCGGTATCCCACATAGACGCCTTCATCATATAGGGTGTAGTCTTCATTTTTAATTTGATCGGCCTTGTCTTTGACCCCACTATTGGTAATAAAACTCATGAGATCAATAGGCTTTCCTTCCAAAGGAAAATTGTTGTGAGATGCATGGTCCGTTACCCCAATTGGAAAAGTCATGGGTAGTTTTCCACTCGGATTCAGTTTACCTACTAAAATATCTGCCGTCGCATTACCGCCTTCTTGTCCGCCTTGCCAAGCGAGCAGGATGGCATCGGGAAGTGCTTTCCAAGAGGCCGTCTCGATAACTCCTCCAATATTGAGCACGACGACCACTTTTTTACCCAGAGCTCCAAATATCTCTTTAGTATTTGCAATCATTTCTTGTTCCAAGGAACTCAGTTCAAAATCATCTTCTACAACACGGTCCCCACCTTCTCCGCTATTTCTACCGATGGTTATTATCGCCACATCGCTATTGGCTGCTATTTCCTCTAGTTGCGTTTTGGAATATTGAATTTCAGGTGCGTTGTATGGAGTCAACATTGCGTCGAGGCCTTCCAACTTTTTAAAAGCTTCTAAATTTTTGGCCTTATGTGATTCAAAGAGAAGTCTTGCATCGGCATTGATCGGGAATCCCGCATTTTTCAGCCCTTCTTCCAAAGAAACGGTATAGGCTTCATTGACATCTCCGGAGCCCGTTCCGCCTGCGATAAAATCATAAGAAGTGATTCCTAAGAGAGCAACCCGGGAACTCGTATTGAGCGGCAGTACTGAATCGTTCTTAAGCAAGACCATGCCTTCTGCAGCCGCATTACGCGTGATCTGCGCGTGCGCTTTTAGATCGGGATTGTCGCTATAATTATAATTACTCATCTTTTTAGAATTCAAGATGAGTTTGAGGATACGGCCAGCAGCTATATCTATGGTAGCTTCGGATAGGGTTCCCTCTTCATATCCCTTAGTCAATGCCTTCCACTGTTTGTTCGTACCGGGTTCCAAAAGATCGTTTCCAGCGCTGACCATGGCCACGGCATCATTCCCGCCAAACCAATCAGACATCACCAATCCTTCAAAGCCCCATTCAGAACGCAAGACATCAGTGAGTAATTCTTCACTTTCGGCTACATAAGTACCGTTGACCAAATTATAGGAAGACATTATCGTCCATGGTTGAGACTCTTTTACAATGATCTCAAAACCTTTGAGGTAGATCTCTCGTAATGCACGCTGGGAGACAATGGCATCGTTGAAGTTCCGATTGGTCTCTTGATTATTCACCACAAAGTGCTTCACTGAGGTACCTACTCCATTCGATTCAATTCCATTGACCATCGCTGCCCCGATGTGTCCGGTAAGGAAAGGATCTTCTGAATAGTATTCAAAGTTACGTCCACAGAAAGGATGACGGTGTAAATTGGTTCCTGGCCCTAGAATTACATCAACACCGTATTCAAGAGCTTCTGTACCCATTGCATCTCCCACAGTGTAAACCAGATCTGTATTCCAAGTAGATGCTAGCAAAGTCGCTATGGGGAAAGCTGTACAGTAATACGTTCTGTCTTCTCCTTCTCGCTCCGCAGCGATCCGGAGTCCAGCCGGGCCGTCTGATAGATAAATTGTCGGTAATCCCAAACGAGGTGTCGGGACTATGGTTCCAACGGCTCCAGGAATGGCAGAATACACATCGTCTCTTCCTAAAGCAGAGGAAATCCCAGAACCTTTCAATAGGTGTATTTTCTCTTCGATGGTCATTTGGCTAAGAAGGTCAGCAACGCGAGCCTCTATAGGATTTGCTGGGTCTTCATAGATGTCGAGTTTACCATTGGCGTTGCGATCCAAATAGGTCTTTCCATTTACCGTGATTTCATTGAAACTGGTTTGCTCCACATAATCGTCCTCAAAGTCTAAGAAGGTCGCCTTGAAATACATCCAACCGACCACTGCGATGATCACGATTAAACCCAAAAGTACTCCGAGAACTTTGAGTGATTTTTTAAGCCATTTCTTCATTTCAGTCTTTATTGTGTCAAACTGACACAAAAGTAATGAATTTAAATTTGCAGAGTCTGCTTGAATTCGAGCTCAAGTTTATTCCATAAAAAAACCCGATCATTTCTGATCGGGTCTTGGCTTGCGCTCCTCCACTTGGACTCGAATCACTTATTGCAATTTTGGATATTGCCTTCCGTGCAAAAAAATCCTAAATCTACTGCTTAAATTGTATTGTTAAACCGCATTTTGTTTGAGCAGAAGACAGCGGTAAATACCAAGCTTTTGTTATATCTTAGGTTGTAACTCCCTACCCTTTTATTCCCCGCCGTATTGTGTATTAGAATCCGACTTTAGAACCCTTTTGGGTCCTAATTACTTATGGACATTATGGTTGGACCAGTAGTTCTGAATCAAATTGTTTGCTGAATAACCCATCAATAAGTTTTGCGCAAATAGTTTGCGCCCAATCAAATAAATATTCATTTAAAATTAAAAATCATGAAAAGAATTTTTAAAACATCGACAATCCTTGTACTACTTTTAGGCCTTATTATGGCCAGCTGCTCCAGGGAAGAAAACCAAATTGAAGAAGTTGAAACAAGTCTGGAAATTGAACAAACCGAGGCTAAACGTGGTTTAACTACGGTGGGTGGCGGAAGCTGCAACGGTTTGGGTTTTTTGGAAATCAACGAATTTGACGGTGATTACGACCTGGGCGAACAGGTTCTTATTATTTGGGATGCTACTTTATGTGGAGGAACCATTCCAGATGTAATTAGTGTTTACTACAGTGTAGACGGCGGTTTACCTATTTACCATTCTATAGTGTCTAGTATAGATCCTTATTTTGAGTCAGTACCCGGGGCAAGCATAATTGGTAATTTTTTATGGGATGTTACAGGTCCGGCACTTAACGTAGGAGGCAACTATACCATGTACCTTCAAAATGAAGACAACGGTACAATTATGTCAACGCATCAGTTTACCATCAGCGGAACTACCGCACCTCAGAATTGTGATTTTGGACTCACTGACGAATTAGACGGCGATTACAGAATCCGTTTTTATGTAGATAACAACAATGAATGTTTTACCAATGTTCGTTATGAAATTGACTACGGTGACGGCGACAGCACTTCATTTGTGAGTAATAATAATACCTTCTCCTTTGCGCATCAGTATCCCTTTGGGACCTATGGCGTTTACAACGTTAATGTGGTCAAAAAAGATAATGCGACGAATCAGGTTCTAAGTAGTAAAACTATTTCGGTTACAGCCAAAAGGGATTAAATTCTTTGCTTGAAACAAGAAACATCCGGTCTGACCGGCCGGATGTTTATAATCTACTCAGTATCCCTCCACTTGGACTCGAGCCGGACCGAGGGATCAAAAAATGTCCAGTGGACATTTTGCCCGAGGGGCCAGCCTGCCGCGCGGGCGTGTGATTGGGAGAGTCCAAAGTATATAAAAACAAAAAACCAGTCCTAAGACTGGTTGATTCTGCTCCTCCACTTGGCTCGAACCGGCCGGAGCGTTAAAAATTTGTCCTGAGGACAAATTTAGCGAACGGGCCAGATGGCGCGCTGGCAGTGGCCTGGTGAGAGTTCAAGATATACCAAAAGAAAAAGCCATCATTGCTGATGGCTTCTAGATTAATGCTCCTCCACTTGGACTCGAACCAAGGACACCCTGATTAACAGTCAGGTGCTCTAACCAACTGAGCTATGGAGGAATTTCGCTAAGCGGAGGCAAATATAAATTTATTTTTATTCCACTACAAGCAAATTATACTTTTTTCTATCCGAAAATCGCGCGGTAAAGGTCATTACCATTGGCAAACAGAACCAAAGCGATCAAAAGGATGAATCCGATCATCTGCGCGTACTCCATAAACTTGTCGCTCGGCTTTTTACCAGAGACGATCTCATAGAGTAAAAACATCACGTGTCCACCATCTAAAGCAGGGATAGGCAGGATATTCATAAAGGCCAAAATGATCGAGATCAATGCGGTATTAAACCAGAAGGCTGTCCAACTCCAAGTCCCGGGGAATAAGTTTCCGATGGCTCCAAATCCACCGATCTGCGTTGCTCCTTCTTTAGTGAACACATATTTAAACTGCTTCACGTAGTCTACTAAAATGTTGTATCCAAAAACGGTTCCGCCGCTAAGACTTTCCCAAAAGCTGTATTTAAGTTGCTTGAATTTACCGTCATACTCTTTTCCAAAGTTGTTGATTCCGGCCTTGCCCTTATCGTTTGGAGTTACATTGAAGGTTTGTTGTTGCCCGTTGCGATCCACTGTGATAGCTACTTCTTTCCCAGCGTTTCCTGCAACATTCTCCTGAACCATTTTCCAGCTTACCGTTTGTACATCGTTCACAGCTACAACCACATCGCCTTTTTGCAAACCTGCAACGGCTCCTGGAAGCTCTGGAAGTACGGTATCAATAACCGGTTCTCTCCAACGGTTAAACGGATTGGTATCTCCTGATTTAAACATGCGCATTCCAATATCTTCTGGCAAGCTGATGGTCTCTTCTGCTCCATTTGCATGGGCAACAGTGATGTTGTTTACATCACGTAAAAAGATGTAGCGGTTAAGATCTCCAAGATCTTTAAAGTCTTCTCCATTCACTTTTAGAATCTGATCTCCGTCTTGGAATCCGAGGTCTTTGAAACTCTGGGCTACAGAGAATCCTTTTGGAGCCAACTCTTGAGTAACAATGCGCTCACCATTGACATAAAAGATCCCGATATAGATCAAGACTCCAACAATGATGTTTACCGTTACACCACCCACCATGATGATGAGTCGCTGCCAAGCTGGCTTGGAACGGAATTCCCACGGCTGAGGCGGTTGCGCCATCTGTTCTTTGTCCATGGATTCGTCTATCATTCCAGAGATCTTGACGTATCCGCCCAAAGGAAGCCATCCGATACCGTAAACGGTTTCACCGATCTTCTTTTTGAACAGGGAATATTTTATATCGAAAAACAGGTAGAACTTCTCTACACGTGTTTTAAAGAGTTTGGCAGGTATGAAGTGACCCAGCTCGTGCAGTACGATCAGTATGGATAAACTCAAGAGTAACTGCGCGGCTTTGACCCAAAATTCGCTCATTGCTTAAAATTTAGAGGACAAAAGTAACCTATTCGGGCCGCTTTAGAAAATGCAGCCTCCTTGGGAAAGGCCTTGATGCTTAATTTTTAACGCATTTTTATCATAGAAGAGCAGCAATTGCTTTTTCAAAGTTAAAATCCACAAAAACAAGCCTCGGAATTGTGGGGTCTGAGACGGCGGTCGTACCTTTGCAAAAAGGAATTTTTGTATGCTTCAATTCTTTGCGAAATACAAGTTTTTTGGTTTGGTTTTGCTGATTTTATCCGCGCTGATCATCACCATTATGTATCGCGCCTTAAAGCCCAAAGATCGTTTGCCAATCATTGAGCCTGTAACGATTGCCGAAGAGTTGGTAGATCCCAGCATGCAATTCGTCAAGAAATATCACGGCATTCCAGATTTTAAATTGCTCAATCAAAACGGAGACACCATCACTCAAGCAGATTATGAGGATAAGATCTACGTAGCGGATTTCTTTTTCACTACTTGCGCTACCATTTGCCCAATCATGACGGATCATATGGTTCAAATTCAAGAGGCCCTTAATGGAGATCCCATGGTTAAGCTGCTTTCACATTCTGTGACACCAGAGATCGATTCAATTCCGCAGTTAAAAAAATACGCCTTAGAAAAAGGCGTCAACGACTCGGTTTGGAATTTGGTTACCGGAGATCGCGAACAGATCTACGATTTGGCCCGTAAAGCTTATTTTGCCGCAAAGAAAGATGCCGTCAGTGAATACGGAATGATCCATACGGAGAATTTTGTACTCATAGATAAGGAAAAACGCCTCAGAGGTTATTATGACGGGACAGATCCGGATGATATCGAACAGCTTTTAAAGGATATTGAAATCCTAAAATCGGAATACTAGAAAAACCACTATTTACTTTTGGATGCGATGTATATGTGGTATTTTTGTTGTTTAAAATCAGTCTAAATAAGCGCAATGCCCACCATAGCTCATCTCAATCGCGGCCAAAAGGGAATCATCAAGGATTTTCCTATTGATACGGTCCCCCTTAAGCTTTTGGAAATGGGATGCCTTCCTGGTATGGAAGTAGAACTCGTTCAGTTAGCGCCATTTAACGATCCGCTTTACCTCAACATCAACGGAAGTCACTTGGCCATCCGCAGAGAAACAGCGCTTCAAATAGAAATAGATCTGCTGAGCTAATGGCCAAACAATTCAATGTTGCGCTCATTGGGAATCCCAATACCGGAAAGACGTCTGTCTTTAACCAGCTTACTGGTCTCAATCAGAAAGTAGGGAACTATCCCGGAATTACCGTAGAAAAGAAAGAAGGAACCTGCAAACTTCCAAGAGGTGTAAAAGCCCATGTATTGGATCTGCCGGGAACCTACAGCCTCAATGCCTCTTCCTTAGATGAGAATGTGGTCATTGAACTGCTGCTCAATAAGAACGATAAGGATTTTCCAGATGTAGCTGTTGTGGTTGCAGATGTGGAGAACCTCAAGAGAAACTTACTGCTTTATACTCAGATCAAGGATTTGGGCATACCTACTATTCTGGCCATCAATATGGCCGACCGAATGAAGCGCAAAGCCATTTCTTTGGACATTCAAAAATTGGAAAAAGCCTTAAAGACCAAGATTGCGCTGATCAGTTCTAGAAAGAACCAAGGTTTTGATGAGCTTAAGGAACTCATTTTAAACTACCGTGAGCTTTCCACAGAACCCTGCATGGATGCATTGACTTTTGCTCCAGAGTATTTTGATCGCCTCAAAAAAGCCTTCCCAAACCAAGATCTGTACAAGTTGTGGTTGGTGATTACGCAGGATGTCAACTTTGGAAAGATTGAGCGCGACAGCTCCGATCTGATCGCGACCTTTAAAACAGAGTCTGAAAGCAACCTCAAAAGGATGCAGCAGCGCGAGACCATTAAACGCTATCAGTTCATCAATGAGGTGCTTAAAGAGGTTCTGGTTGTAGATAAAGCCAACGCCAAGGACCTGCGCAGCAGAATGGACAGAATTTTGACGCATCGTGTTTGGGGGTATGTAATCTTCTTAGCGATATTGGCCGTTATATTTCAGACCATCTTTGAATGGGCGAGCTACCCGATGGATTTCATCGACGAGAGTTTTAGTTCCTTAAGTGAATGGATCAAAGCCAGCCTGCCCGTTGGAGACTTTACCAATTTACTGGCGGAAGGAATTATTGCCGGACTGGGTGGGGTGGTGATCTTTATCCCGCAGATCGCTTTTCTGTTTTTATTCATATCGATCTTAGAAGAGAGTGGCTACATGAGCCGCGTAGTCTTCCTTTTGGACCGCAGTATGCGTCGTTTTGGACTAAGCGGGAAAAGTGTGGTTCCTTTAGTATCAGGAACAGCATGTGCTATTCCAGCGGTTATGGCAACCCGAAACATTGAAAACTGGAAAGAGCGTTTGATCACCATTTTGGTAACACCCCTAACCACTTGCTCTGCCCGACTGCCTGTATATGTGATCATCATAGCGCTGGTGATTCCGGATGAGAAACTCTGGGGTGTTTTCAATTATCAAGGTCTGACCTTGTTAGGTTTGTATATCCTAGGATTTGCGGCGGCTATTGGATCTGCCTATGTTTTGGACAAGATCCTTAAAATGCGATCCAAAAGCTTTTTTGTAATTGAAATGCCCAATTATAAGGTCCCTATGCCGCGCAATGTACTCACCACTGTTTTTGAGAAGACCAAAACCTTTGTGGTGGATGCAGGTAAGATCATTTTAGCCATCTCTATTGTACTTTGGGTGTTAGCTTCCTATGGTCCTGGCGACTTTAATAAAGCCGAAGAGATCGTGATGCAGGAGAACATAAACAACGGCTTAACGGAACAAGAAATCGAGGCTAAAATTGCTTCTTTCAAACTCGAGAATTCTTATATCGGAATCATGGGGAAGGCCATAGAACCAGCTGTAAAACCCTTGGGCTACGATTGGAAGATCGGAGTTGCTATCATCAGTAGCTTTGCTGCTCGAGAAGTATTTGTCGGTACGCTAGCCACCATTTACAGTGTGGGGAGTGAGGAAGAAGAACCCATTAGAGATAGAATGGCTGCGGAGGTAGACAGCATGGGCAAACCCATTTACAACCTAGCTAGCGGAATCTCTTTGTTGCTCTTTTATGCCTTTGCCATGCAGTGTATGAGTACCCTCGCAGTAGTGAAAAAAGAGACAAACTCTTGGAAGTGGCCCATGTGGCAACTCGTTGCAATGTCAGTAATTGCGTATATTACAGCATTAATAAGCTATCAAATCTTAAAATAAAATGATTCAAAAAACACTTGTGCTTATTGTTTTTGCTTTTGCAGCAGGTTTCTTGCTGAAGAATTTTGTGTGGAATCCCATTTTTGAATCCAGAAGAAAGACCACTGCCGGTACCCTAGACGGTGGCAAAACCAAATGCGGTGATAAAGACTGCGGTTGTCACTGATCTTGATAGATCCACAATTCTAAACAGTACTCTCGATCCTCAAACTTCTGCGTTGATAGCGGATAAGGAGTGAGTTTTCCAACCATAACACGAAGGCCATTGTCCCGCTCCAAAACGGTAGGGTGAATTAAATGTTGTTCACTAGCATCCACTCGGATCTTTACTATTTGCTCCTCGCCATCATTCACAATAAGACCTACTTCAATATCTGCCCATCCGGCCATAACGCACTGTGCGTCGCTGGGGCAACGAGAATCCATCAAAACTTGTTTGAAGCTAAACTGCATGTCCATGGTCGAATCGGTATCTCCGATCTTGAGCTGTACTTTTTCCAAAGAATCCTCTTGAGCCATAGTCAATGTGGTACTAAGCACTATTAATAAGGTTGTAATCAATCTCATACACAAGTGTACTAAAAAATCGTGCCAAATCCCTATCCTCTAAATAGAAAGAAGTCTTTTTTGAGGTGTTCAATATGCTCGTCTTTATTAGTAATGATATACTCCAAAGCGAGATCTGTGAATTCTTTGCCTTTGTCGGTAAGGGATACCAACTGATCCTCCACAGTGATCATATTGTTCTCCAAGGCGAGCTTAACTACTGCTTCTGAACGCACTTTCTGCCAATTGATGTGTTCATTGAGATGGTTGATATGTCTTTCTGATTCTTCTTGGTGATTATTCAGGTGAAGTAAGAAGGTCAGTAGCGATACCTCTATGCGCTGTTGGCGTTTTCTATACAAAACCGCAATGATTCCCTTGTTAGGAGCGAACCAATAGACCAACAAAAAGATAAATCCTAAAACTGCCGTAATGGAGCCAGCAATGGAAGCATCTAACAAATGGGCCAACCAATAACCCCCTATTGCCGCGCTAATTCCAAAAATAATGGAGAGCCAAAGCATCTTTTTTAGATCATGGGTAAGCAAATATGCCGTAGCAGCAGGCGCAATCATCAAAGCAACCACTAGAATTGCCCCGACAGCGTCAAAGGCACCAACTACTGTGATGGAAGACACAGACATAAGTCCGTAGTGCAGCACCACCGGTGAAAAACCAAGCGCAGCCGATAGGCCAGCATCAAAAGTGCTCACTTTTAATTCTTTAAAGAAGGCCCACAACAAGCCCAAAGTAATCATTAAGATGATCCCCATCACCCATAAGGATTTTGGACCTAAATCCAATCCAGCAATTAGCAATCGGTCAAACGGCGCAAAGGCCAATTCGCCAAGCAAAACAGCATCTACATCCATATGGACATCACTGGCATTGCGGGATATCATTAGGACTCCAATGCTGAATAGCGCTGGGAAAACCAATCCAATGGCGGTGTCTTCTTTAACCAGTCCTGTTTTTTGAATGAATTCAACTAGCACTACCGTGATCACTCCCGTTAAGGCAGCCAAAAGTATCAACCATGGCGAGTTTAGATCGTGGGTTAAAAAGAAGCCAAGCACAATTCCCGGTAAAATGGAATGAGAGATGGCATCACTGATCAAAGCCATTTTGCGCAGAACCAAAAAGACTCCTGGAATGGCACAGGCTACGGCCACAACAGCAGCAATAAGTTGTATTTCTATCTGTGGTGCGCTCATGTTTGACTGTAAAGATTTTCGGCTTCCTCATAACCCAATGCGGTCATTGACCACATGGCTCCATTAAGGGTTACCCATTTTTTATCTACCATTTGCTGCAAGGTCTTTTTGGTAAAACCTTGAAAGTTATTCAAGATCTTCACGGCATGTGGGTGAGAAATGTCCTCATGCGTTTTAGCAATTGAATACATGAACTGCAAGGTCTTTTTAAGCTCTAGTTCACGTCGATTTTTCTGAAAGCGGATCTCTCTAAAGAGCAATCCTCTCCCTGGAGAGAACACAAAGGAGATCAACACAAAGAAAGCCGCTACCAATACGATCACCGGTCCTGTTGACAGATTGCTTTGAGTAGCAGAGATGGCGGTGCCAAAAACACCGGAGAAGGCACCAAAAAAAGCCGCCAAACCAATCATAACACTCAGTTTGTTGGTCCACTGTCTCGCCGCAGCAGCAGGTGCCAAAAGCATGGCGCTCATAAGCACGACCCCAACAGTCTGCAATCCGATCACAATAGCAATAACAATGAAGAAGGTGATCAGCGTATCGATAAAGCGTGTATTAAAGCCGAGTGTCTTGGTGTAATCCGCATCAAACAAAAGCAACTTGAATTCCTTCCAAAAGAGTAATAGAATAAAAAGCGAAACCGCGGTAATGGCCACCATGATCCAAACGTCCGACGCTACCAAGGTCGCTGCTTGTCCAAAGAGGTATTTGTCCAAGCCAGCTTGATTTGCGTTGGGAAGTTTTTGGATGTAGGTCAGCAATAGCATTCCCAATCCAAAGAACAGTGAAAGCACTAAACCAAGAGCAGTATCGGACTTTAAATGCGTGTTCTTAACCATCCCCCTAATCCAAAAGGCGCCCAAAAGACCACTGATCAAGGCTCCGATGAGCAGTACATTGCTGTCTTTGGCCCCTGTAAAGAGAAAAGCCAACGCAATTCCAGGAAGTGCGGCGTGAGAGATCGCATCGCCTAATAGACTTTGCTTCCTGAGAACTGCAAAACTACCTAGCATGCCTGTAACAGCACCCAATACGGCCGTACCTAGCGTAATTACTCCGAGGGTATAATCCGTAAATAGCAGTTCAAAATACTCTCCTAGACTCATTGTTGCAGACTCACTTTATAGTTGATCCCGTAGGTCTTAGTAAGGTTGTCATCATTAAAGATGGTGGAAACTGGTCCTGTCGCAATTTTCTTGACATTCAAAAAAGTCACCCAATCAAAGTATTCAGGCACTGTTTGCAGATCATGATGCACAACAATTACCGTCTTGCCGGTTTTACGCAGTTCTTTTAAAATATTGACGATGGCCTTTTCTGTGGTGGCATCTACCCCTTGGAAGGGTTCATCCATAAAATAGATGGCTGCATTTTGCACCAAGGCTCTGGCCAGGAATATGCGTTGCTGTTGCCCTCCGGAGAGCTGAGAGATTTGTCTGTTCTTAAAAGGAAGCATCCCCACTTTTTCAAGGGCTTCTAAAGCTGCTTTTTTCTGAGCTTTCCCAGGTCGTTTTATCCAACCCAAGCTGCCGTAGGTTCCCATCATCACCACGTCTAAAGCAGTAGTTGGGAAATCCCAATCCACACTTCCTTTTTGTGGCACATAGGCTACCAGCTGTCTTTGGTCCTCATAAGGTTTTCCGTAGATCCCAACACTACCAGCAATTGGATCAATAATGCCCAAGATAGCTTTGATCAAAGTAGATTTACCGGCTCCATTGGGGCCAACGATCGCCATAAGTACTCCTTCCGGAATAGCCAAGTCAATATCCCACAAAACAGGTTTGTAATTATAGGCTACCGTGAGGTCATCAACACTTATTGCGATCTTTTCCATTACTTCAATCCTTTTACAATAGTATTCACATTGGACAAGAACATGCCAATATATTCGCCTTCATCCGTACCGGCAGACCCTAACGCATCAGAATAAAGTGTACCACCGATTACAACTTCAAAATCCTTAGCTCGTACGGCTGCTTGCAAAGCTTCAATAGTTCTTTTGGGCACAGAACTCTCCACAAAGATGGCCTTGATCTGCTTCTCAATAATGAAATCTGCCAAGCGCTGTACATCTTGAACACCCGCTTCCGTGGCGGTACTCAATCCTTGCAGTCCTATCACTTCAAATCCATAAGCCTGTCCAAAATAATTGAAGGCATCGTGGGCAGTGACCAAATAGCGCTTCTCTTCTGGTAAACTACTAATGATCTGTTCCACGACATCTTTGAGGTTGTTCAGATCTTCAATATAGGCTGCGTAATTCGCTTCATAATAGGCTTTGCTTTCAGGATCTAAGGCAACCAGCTCGTCTTTAAGCGCAGTGGCTATTCGACGCCAAAAGGTAATATTGAACCAAACGTGCGGATCGTAATTAGATGCAAAGTATTCCGATTCTAAAAGCACCAAGGGATCTAAGGTCTCTGCCAAGGCAACAGTCTTGATACTCTGCGCTTGCATCTTTTCAAAGACCTCTCCCATCTTTCCTTCTAAATGAAGGCCGTTGTAGAGGATTAAATCTGCATTGAACAACTTAGACACATCACCTTCACTGGCCTTATATAGGTGCGGATCAACTCCGCTACCCATTAGCCCTTGAACATCTATGGAGTCCTTCCCGATCTGACGTGCTAGATCAGTGATCATAGTCGTAGTTGCAACAACATTTGGTTTGGAGTCGTTCTTAGTTTCATTTTTACAACTCACCAATGCCAACAATAAGAGCGTTATTAGACTTAGTCTTTTCATTTATTTCTTGTTTCTGAGGTCTAAGCGGTAACTCAAACCAGCACTAATTAATAATTCTTGATCGCTTCTGATCCCACTCCCAATTGTTGCATCCAACTGCAAGTCATCATTGACCAAATAAGTGAACCCAGCATCCCATAGATGATTGGGACCACTGTCCTCGGGTAGTTCGCCGTAAAGCTCAACATAAGCTCCAAAGGCATCTGTAATGGCATAACCATAGGCAATAGTATATACATATTCTGCCTCTGGGCTGTCACCGCCCCATTGGGCCCCCAAATTATAGGACAGGCTGGAACGATCACTCAAGGTATGACCAAAGGAGAATCTAAAATCAACGCCTGTATACTCTGGTTTATAATCACGTCCGGCGGTAAAGGGCAAAAACACATGACCTATCAAACCAATATCTGGCAATAGACCATTCTCTTGAGCAATGGCAACCTTAGCCCCGAGTAAGAGTGGATCCAATCCGCTTAAAACATCATCAAGCTCCATATCATTGAGAGAAAAACGCGTTTCAGTAAAATTCCATCCCAAACGCAATTCCATATTGTCCAAAATACCATAACGAACTAGCATGGTATTAAAAGTTGTGGATTCTGTGGTAAAGCCGCTGTTCTCTTCTCGTGTGAAAAAAGCACCGGTTTCAAACTGCACAAAACCAACTGGAACCGTATTTGGAGATTCTGTTGCATCTGGACGATCCGTAATCAAAGGACCAAGGCCTGGATCGTCTTGGGCATATATTGATGTTACAGATAGCAACAGGGTAAACACAATGGTAATTTTTTTCAATTTCATTATTCAATTAGAGTTACGTAAATACTGTTTGCAATTTCTTGAGTTAAAAAAATTGGTGCCTCTGCTACCTTGACAGTTAGCGCTCCGGTATAGGGTTCCGTCTCTACAACATACAGCTTGGAACCGATTCCGATATTGTTTTTACTGAGGTATTTCAGAAAATCATCGGATGCTGATTTCACACCAATACAGGTTGCAGACTGATTGGCCGCAAGCTGTCCTAATAATTTTTTGTTCCGACGAGTGATGTTACCATCTGAATCTGGAATTGGATCTCCATGCGGATCGAACTGCGGATTGCCTAGGAAATCATCCAGACGATTCACCAATTCTTGAGACTGAATATGTTCTAACTGTTCGGCTAAATCATGAACCTGATGCCATTTGAATTGAAGCTTCTCTACCAAGAAAACCTCCCAAAGACGATGTTTCCTTATAATACGTAAGGCGGTTCGAGTTCCTGAATCCGTTAAACTTACTCCTTTGTATTTCTTATAGGTGAGCAGATCCTTATCTGCCAACTTCTTAATCATGTCTGTCACAGAAGAGGCCTTGGTCTGCATGCGTTCTGCAATAGCATTGGTGCTGACCTCCGCGGCAGCCTGCTGCTCTAAATGGTAAATAGCCTTCAAATAATTCTCTTCAGAGAGACTGTACATCGACAATATATTTTATACAAAGGTAAATATATTTTTAGACTTGTCTAAATTATAGCTTCCTACATATATATTGGAATCCAATTCTTCCCTCAAAACGTTCCCATAATCTGTAATCTCCTGTCTCACAAACAGGTAGATTCAACTACAAATAAGGTTCAATAAAAGCTCGATTTGTGCATTTGAACGAATTTTCCTGCAAGGTGTCGGTTTTTTCTTACAGTTTAAAATCCACCTTCTATATTCGCCTCAGATTAATTAACAACAACATGAAAAAAATCTTAACTCTAGCTTGCATTTCTGCACTTCTTATGAGCAGCTGTTCAACAGATAACGATGCAACATATGACGACATCAATGCTAAAGACTTTGATGTAATTCAAAAAACAACTGTAGCTGGAAAAGCTTCTGGTTCTCTATGCGCGTCCAGCCCATTAATGGTTACTGATTCTGATTCTGCCGGAGAGGTATATCTAAAGTCAGACGGTACCTACTTGTACATTACTTACAAAGTAGCAACAGGATGGCAAATTGACGCGACCAACCTCTATTTAGGAGAACATTCTGATATTCCAACATACAGTTCTGGTAATCCTCGCATAAACCTGTTTCCTTACAGAAGCACACACGGAAACAAAGTAAATGAAGTAGTGTACAAGGTCAAACTTGACGATATTCCTACCGAATGCTTTACCTTCATTGGTCACGCAGTAGTTACCAAACTAGATCCTGGAACCGGTGCCCCCGTATACTGCACCCACTCCTGGGCCGATGGTGAGCCTTTTGGGCCACACGGAAAGTCTTTACCAATGTGTAAATACGGTTGTTCAAATAACGCCAAACAACCAGTGATCCCAGGACGCTAGTTTTATCACCCCCACAAAATGAAAAAGCCCGTTCGTATTGATCGGGCTTTTTGTATTTAGAAACCGCGTTCTTGTTGCAGTTGTTCATAGGCTTCTTGTACCTTTCTAAACTTGTCCTCTGCGCCTTTTTTGTAAGCGTCGTCCATATGCTGAACCTTATCCGGATGGTATTTTTTAGCCATTGTACGGTAGGCCTTTTTAATCTCCGAGTCTGAAGCAGTCTTTTCAATCTCCAATATCTTATAAGCACTATCCGCAGATTTAAAGAACATAGCTTTCACACTTTCAAAATCTGCCTGGCTGATCGCTAAATAACGTGCAATGCGTCCAATCTCTTCAACTTCTGATTGATCAACACGTCCATCTGCATTGGCAACGCTGAACAGAAAGTGTAAGATCTGCAATCTGGATTCATAACGCGTTTTTTGACGCATGAGCTTACAGATATTTTCTGCGGAGATGGCTCGGTTCTTAATCACGTCATTAAAGACCTTAAAAGCGGCATTGGCGCGTTGTTTGCCGTAAGCCTGCACAAAGTACTGACGTACGTAATTGAGCTCGTCCTCATTGACGCGACCGTCTGCACGGATCACCAAAGAAGCCAAAGAAAGTAGGTTCAACTCAAAATCCGCAGGCGAGACCTGATCGGATTTGGGTTGATTAAAAACGCGTTTGTAAGGTTGCTTTTGAGATTTGCCTTTGTTGATCTCATCAATAAAACTACCAATGATAAAACCTATAACGGCTCCAAAGAATCGGCCTCCAACAACCCAACCTAATACGGCTCCAGCCCATCGAAACATAATCGTGTAAAATAAAGATTAAAAATGCGACTAAAGATAACCAATTCACCTCGTGTGAGCGGCCACTCAGTCGCTAATACTAGTACAAAATTGGTTATCTTTGCAGTCAAATTGTTACACAAAAACAAGAAAAATTATGTATCCACCAGAATTAGTACAGCCCATGCGTGAGGACCTAACGGTTGCTGGGTTTTCTGAATTATATACTGCTGACGAGGTTCAGCAAGCACTTAATCAAGAAGGAACTACCCTAGTCGTAGTGAATTCTGTATGCGGATGTGCCGCAGCAAATGCACGTCCTGGAGCTAAGCACGCCTTAAATAACGGAAAAACACCAGACCATTTGGTGACTGTTTTTGCCGGAGTTGATACCGAGGCTGTAAACGCAGTACGCGAGCGCATGATTCCATTCCCTCCAAGCTCTCCATCTATGGGCTTGTTTAAAGACGGAGAATTGGTACATATGCTAGAGCGCCATCACATTGAAGGTCGTCCTGCAGACATGATCGCAGAGAACCTTATGGACGCTTTTAACGAATACTGCTAAGCCCCTGCTCAACAAAAAATAAGACCACGTTTTTAAACGTGGTTTTTTTATGACTAATTTTGGGCATGGCCAAACTGTTATCCTATCCCATATCGGCAATTTATTATCTGGTTTTTGGACTGACCTTAGTGATCTTCCATCCGATCCAGTGGATTGCTTTGCGCGTTTTTGGCTATAAAGCGCACAAAGTCACTGTAGATTGGCTTCAATTCTGGCTAATGGCCGGAACAGGCATTCTTGGAACACGTTACAGTTTTAAGAATCCACATAAATCCAAAATCGGTACAGACAGACCTTTGATCTTGGTGTGTAATCACCAAAGCCTATACGACATTCCACCGCTTATCTGGCACTTCAGAAAAAACCATGTGAAGTTCATCAGCAAGAAATCCTTGGGGAAGGGAATTCCATCGGTTTCTTTTAATCTGAGACATGGTGGAAGTGTTTTAATTGATCGTAAGAATGCTGCTCAAGCAGTTGCCGCTATTGCCAATTTTGGAGACTATATTGAAACCCATAAACGTGCAGCAGTGATCTTTCCAGAAGGCACCCGAAGCCGCACAGGACAACCCAAACCCTTTCAGTCTAAAGGTCTTTTAACCCTTTTTGAAAAGATCCCATCAGCGCTTATTGTTCCTGTGAGCATCAATAATTCGTGGAAGCTTTGGCGTTACGGTTCCTTCCCGTTAGGGCTAGGTAATCACGTTCGCTTTACCGTTCACGATCCGATCTTATTAGAAACTGTTGAAGACCGCTCCGCATTGATAGGCCAACTTGAGAAAACTGTTCATGATGCCATTAAGTAGCACCCTAATTGAAAATACCATTGCCTTTGTCAAAGAAGAATTGGCTCAGGCAGAAGGCGGCCATGATTGGTTTCATATTGAGCGTGTTTACAAAACAGCTATGCGGCTGGGCAAGGAAGAACAGGCAGAGCTGCAAACGGTTGCGCTAGCAGCTTTACTTCACGATATTGCGGATGCGAAGTTTCACGGCGGAGACGAATCGCTAGGGCCTAAAAAAGCTGCTGAATTCTTAAAGACCCAAAATGTTGACCCGGCTCAGATCGACTCCGTAGTAAAGATCATTGAACATATGTCGTTCAAAAACTCGTTTGAGAAGAGTGGCTATGACAGTTTAGAATTGCGCGTAGTTAGAGATGCAGACCGTCTTGATGCCATTGGAGCTATTGGAATTGCACGCGCCTTTAATTACGGTGGATTTAAAAACCGAGCGCTATACGATCCGCAAATAGAACCTCAGCTTAATATGACCAAAGAGCAGTACAAAAAGAGTACAGCTCCTACCATCAACCACTTTTACGAAAAGCTGTTGCTGCTTCAAGATATGATGCATACCAAAACCGGCCGCCAAATGGCAGCCGGCAGGCATAAATTTATGGAAGCTTACCTTTCCCAATTCTACGGGGAATGGGAAGGTGAACGGTAATTAGTACTTCAAATCTTTAAGTGTGATCTTCTTGTCCAAATCTGACAGGTTGATCGTTCCCACTTCTTTGGTCTCCTGGGGAGTCGCATAGTTTCTGTAGATCGTATACTTTAAATAAGTTGGGTTGATAGAAGCCATCGGATTGAGTGACTCTAAGTTGATCAGCCACTGTCCAACCTCAGCATCATCGATCTCAAACTGCTGAATTGCATAACCTCCTTTATAAGCCATTTTCATAGCCTCTAAGTTATCAAAGCGCGTTTGCTTGTGGGTAAAGAACTTCCCTGCAGGACTTACAAATTGCAGGTCAAACTCCGCAGCAGGATCATTCCACTCAAAGACAATACGAATGTCCTTTTTGTAGCCTACGTTAAGCAAACGGTTTGGCAAAGTTTCATAAGCCACCTTGTCCTTGTAGTTGGACAACAGTTGACGCATTTCGGCTTCTGCCACCCCTTGAATTCCCGTGAAATCTAAAGAAGGATTGTTATTGTCTAAGATGAACTTGTAGAGTGAAAATGCCTTAGCATACTCTCCAGTCTCTTTGTACATATACGCCAAATCTCTATAACTCTGTGCATCGTTCGGGTTGAGCACTGCAATGCGTTGGAAAACAGACTTAGCGCCGTTAAGGTCACCTAGCTCTTGCAAGCGGTATCCAAGGCTTTTCAAGGCTTTTGGATTGTTTGGAGCCTCTTCAAGGATACGGGACGCCACCTTCATGGCAAACTCCTTGTTCCACTTTTCAAAATACTTGGAAGCATTCAAATAGTACTCTACTCCGTAAGCATTGGCCAAAGAGCTTTGTTGTTTGTAAATGGCCTGAGCCTCATCAAAACTACTGGCCTGCTGCAGCTGATTGATATATTCACTTTTGACCATATCATCCATGGCCAAAATACCTTCTGAATAGTCGTTGTTTGTCGCTTTAAGCGCTTCTAACTTTTCTTCTGGAGTTGGATACTTTCCTTGCGCAGTTGCAAAGGTTTTGGTCTCAATGATGATCACACCACTGCGGCCTTGGGATCCATAGCGAACACTACCAACCACTCCAGGAATGGTAGTCACGCTGTGAATGTTCTGCACGTCAATTAATGGCACCTGATTGATCCCTTGCTCGTAGATCATATCGTCAATCACAATGATAGGCAAGGTGCTTTGAGTCACAGAAGTTCCCAGAGAACGATTAAATGCATAGATCGGGTTTGGTCCAAAGATATCAGACACAATAATTCCAGGCATCTTGTTCAAAATTTGTCCTAAAACTATATAGCTCGGTAAGATCTGCTCTTCTGTAATTTGAGAAGCAGAAAATCCTAAGGCGTCAAAATCTTTAGTTCCGTACGCTGTATTGATGGTACGTGATCCTACTTTGTTCTCGCGCTCTTTACGCGCTCTTAATTCTACTTCTTCAAGTAATTCCCCATCCGTCTCTAAGTTGATCTCCAGGGCTTCTGCTTTAGCTACTAGCTCTGCAGGATAGGTAGTCAAGTAATCCACTCGTAAAACATCTCCAGGTAAAGCCTCAATGGTAAAACGACCCATATAATCGGTCTTAACTTCATTGTAGCTTCCTTTTACACGCACTACTGCACCTTGTACCGGAGCTCCTTCTGAAAGGACCACCCCGCTAATTCCATTAACCTCAGCTTTGTCTTTTACAGTTTCAGCGCTGATCGCCGCATTATACGGATTCAAAAACAGAATATTATTGGCTTCCATCAAGTTGTAAAAGCGCTCCATGCTCATCACCTTTGGTGCGTATCCTATGGCTGAGATCTCAATTTGATCTGCGGATGAGATCTGTTCTTCAACGATTTCGAGCTTAAAGCTTCCATCTGCTTGAGTCACTGTTCCGTAATTGCGATCAACGATATTGATATTTACAAACTCAACAGGTTGTTGGGTTTTGCCATCTAAAACATAAGCGTCAACATAGATGACATTCATTTGTGCAAAGAGCGGAAAGCTCATAAAAACGAGTAGTAGTGTAATGATCTTTTTCATAGGTATACATGTTTTAAGGTTATTGGGTTACAAGCCAGAAGCGTAGGTGTCTTCTGGCGTGTATACCCAGACCCCTCAGGGTCAATGCAATAAATCGTAGCGTGGTGGGCTTAGTAGCGCAACTGCTTAATGGTCACTTTCTGATTCAAATCAGACAGATTTACCATCCCTGTTTCTTGGGTCTGGTTACTCTTGCCGTAGTTTGTGTAAATGGTATACTTCAAATATACCGGGTTGATAGAGGCCTCACCAGCTAGTGATTCCACATTGATCAACCAGTTTCCGCGAACGCTGTCGTCAATCTCAAACTGCTCAATGGAATATCCTTTGGTGTATTCGTCTTCCATTTGTTCCAAATTGTCAAAACGCGTGTGCTTATAGGTGAAGTATTTTTTGCTTGGATCTACAAATTGAATGTCAAACTCTGCTGCAGGATCGTTCCATTCAAATACAATTCGCATATCACGCTTGTAATCTGTTTGCAACAAATTATTAGGCAGATCCTTGTAATAAACCTTGTCTTTGTGGTTAGCCAAAAGTTCGCGCAATTCGGCTTCTGCAACTCCTTGGATTCCACTAAAATCAACTCCAGGAGTTTGATTGGCCAAGATTCGCTTGTAGAGTGCGAAGGACTTGGTGTACTCTCCAGTTTCCTTGTAGATATAGGCTAGATCTCTAAAGCTCTGTGCATCGTTAGGATTGAGCAGCGCTAGTCTTTGATAGGCAGCTTTAGCCCCTTCCAAGTCTCCCATATCTTCCAAACGATAGGCCAACGTTTTTAAAGCCTTGTCGTTCTTTGGTGCGATGTTTAGAATTTCCTGAGCTACCTGAGCTGCGTACTCCATATTCCACTTTTCAAAGTATTCTGAAGCCTCTACAAAGAAGTCAATTCCATAAGCACTACCGCTAGCTAATGACCGCTGTTGATTGTAAATAGACTTAGCAGCTTCAAAAGAATTGGCTTGTCTCAAGCGAGCAACATAGTCACTCACAGGAAGGTCTTCTAACATTACCAAACTTTGGTTGTAGTTGTTTCCAGTAACCAAAGCTGTTTCCTCTTTCTCACCCGGCTTGTAATCACCTTGCGCTGAGGCATATGTTTTTGTTCTGATGATGATCACACCATTACGTCCTAGTGTTCCGTAACGAACAGAACCAACAATTCCAGGAATTACCGTAATGCTGTAAACATTATTGATGTCCACCAAGCCGTTTACTCCTAGCGGACCAATTTGATCCGGACCGTAAACCATATCGTCAATAACAATAGCACGACCATTACTCAGGTTTATGGATGTTGGGTTCACAACACCAACAGTTGGTAGTCTCAACAAAGCTTGTTCAAAGGTCAAAGCACCTTCAGAGATCTCATCGGCAGTGATCTGAGCCGCTCGGTAACCCAATCGGTCAAACTTCTTTTTGCCGTAAGCCGTTTCAATGTTTCTGTCACTTAAAAATTCTCTTTTCTCAGACTTTAAAGTGACTTGTTCTAAGAGTTGACCATCTACGGTCAAATCAATATTCATGCTCGATTGAGCACTTACCTCTTTAGGAAGCGTGGTCAAATAATCCACCTGAAGGACATCTCCAGAAAGTGCGTCGATCTGGAACTTCCCGTCTGCATCGGTTTTCACTTGCTTGTAGCTTCCCTTTACGCGAATAGTCGCTCCTTGTACAGGAACTCCTTCTGCAAGGACAACTCCAGCAACTCCCTTAGCACGACTGCCTTGATTGGCAGTCTTAATTGTTTCCTGACTAATTACCTCATTGTAAGGATTCAAGTACAAGACATTATTCTTTTCCATAAGGTTATACAGACGCTCCATACTCATGGTTTTAGGAGCATAGCCCAAGGCTACCAATTTGATCTGATCTTGTGGTCCGACTTGATCTTCAATGATCTCAAGTCTAAATTTTCCATCTGCTGTGGTCACGGTACCGAGGTCACGGTCCAAGACATTGATGTTTACAAATTCTATGGGTCGTTGTGTCGATCCATCCAAGACATAGGCGTCTATGGTCACCACATTCATCTGAGCTACCGCCGGTAAGGTCAGAATCGCTAATAAAAATGATAAAACTGTTTTCATAATAGCAACTTTAAAAGTTATCACTGCATGCACAACTAACTGATATCTAAGATACAACGCAAACCGTTAAAAAAGTAATCCCCGATAGAAATTAACGTTTGTTTGTGAAGCGGTCAAGTACCACTTTTACAGGGAGTTCCGCCAAATTAACCACCTTGGTTCTCTGGGATTCAAAAGGCGTCCCATAATTGAGATATAAGGTATATTTAAGGTAGGCTGGATTGGCCGCATTAGGCGCTCCAATGTTTCTGAGATTGAACTGCCAGATCCCAGGAGCATCTTCTGCGATCTCAAAAGATTTGGTATACACTCCAGACTTTCTAAAACGAACCATTTCCTCAGGATTTGAAAAACTGTCAAAACTCCAGTTGTAAAACTTCCCTTGTGGGTTGACAAATTGCATCTCAAATTCTGCTAAAGGGTCATTCCAGCTCACTTCAACGCGTATTTTCTGAGCAAATTCATCGTCTTCCAACCAAGTAGGAAGATCATCAGTATTGAGCTGATCTCGATGCGCATTCAAAAGACGCTTCATTTCAAAAGTAGCATCCTGAGCGAGCTCTTGATAGTCAACGCCGTCGGTTTGATTGGCAAGGATCCGCTTAAAATTCTCAAAGGCTTCCTCATAAGCTCCTGCGCGCACTTGCGCTTTGGCCAGATCATAAAGACTCTGCGCTTCATAAGGTCTTAATTGATGGATGGTCTGATAAACCTCCATGGCGCGCTTAGGTTGCAATTGTTGTTCTAGCACAAAGGCATAGGTCTTCAAGATCTTTGCATTATTCGGAGCTAAAACCGCTAAATTGGAAAACAGTCGTTTCGCAAATCGACCATCGACTTGTCTAAAGTAGTTACCACTATTGACCAAAAAAGGCACATTGAGCATATTCTTTTGCCCCTTAAAATCTCTGTAAAGCGCTTTTGCATCTTCTGTATTGGCTGCGTTTTTGTAACGGACCACATAATTCGGATCTTGAATCACAGCCTCCAAACGCGGAAGGTCTTCTGCAAAATCATTGCCCTTGACCAAAGCCGTATTGGTCTCTTTAGGCGCGTCAAAACGCATGGAACTGTTTTCTGTTTTGATCACAATGGCACCATAAGCACCTAAGGAACCGTATCTATTAGAAGCTACAACAGATTTCAGGGCCACAATGCTTTCAATGGTTTGCGGATCAATAGGCGGTAAAAGCTGATCCAAGGGTGCTTGCCCTTGCTGATAAGTGATTCCATCTACCACAATAATTGGGCTGGTATCTAGAGTGACCGACCCAGTGGTTAAACGAGCAAAGGTATAACGCTTCTCATCGCCTATACCCGTTACCAATACACCGGGTAATTTAACGACCAATTGATCCAGGTTTAAATGCTGCGGACCTATGTCTTTCCGAGTGACTTGTTGCAGGTCATATCCAACGGCATCTGCATTGCGCTCGCCAAAGGGTGTATCCACAGTGGTCGCCTCTGAGGCGGCAGCGGCTTGCACCACAACTTCATCCAATAGTTGTCCGTCGGTCTCCATAACCAGGTCTAGTTCTCCCAATTGATCCAGGACCAAACGCAAGGGTTTCATCCCCAAATAATCAACCGTGATTATATCGCCTATATCCGCATCGATATAAAAAGATCCATCACCACGGCTAACCGTTGATTCAAAACTGCCCAATACTTTGATAAACGCACCGGGTAATGGACCTGCTTCATTACTGACTCGCCCGAATATATCACCCGTCTGACCAGCAACACCTCTAGGCGCATAACGCAAATTATCATTGAGGTCATAGGTGAGATAGCGCATGGCTTGATCCATATTCATTCGAGCTAAATTGATATAGTGCCCGCCACTCAATCTGCACACATCTTTCAAAGCGGCATCAGCCGCTGTTTCATTGCTATTCACAGCAAAGAGCGGAACCTCGTAACGCTCGGTAAGTTGGCTTGTAGCACTCAATCCGTTGGTAAATAAGAGTGCTGCATCAGCATTAGGCCCAATATCTTCTTGCAAGACTTTAAAATCGGCATCTCCATCATAATTGGTGTCTAGCAGAAAATCTTCTAACTCATCCCAAGACTTTCTCGCCCTTTCAAAGCGTTGCTTTTCACGGTATCCCATGGCGAACTTAACCACGGTGATATCGGCGTCTTTTTGCTTTTTAATGAAGTTCTTGAGCAGTTCCAATTCCTCAGAAAAGTTCCGCTCCGAAGAGGCCGCAGAAGCGTCCCAATAGAGCAGCATCGAATTGACTTCTTCTCGTTTAAGTTCTTTAGAGATTCCTGAACTTTTAGGTCTGGAAGTTTCCAACCAAAAGCCCATTCCTATATAATCTGCCCGATCAAAATCGCCTTGGCTAACCAAACGCAAATAAGAGGTCCCACGATCAAAAGAGCCAAAAAGTGCCAAACCGATCTTTTTCCCATAAATCTCTATGAGTTCAATGCTGACAACAATGTCTTCATCTACTATGATATTGTAAGGTTTGAGATCAATGGTCTCTACTCCATAATCCTTGGAAATGACATGATAAATAGGTTTAGCCAAGATGTTTTTGCCGGGATATTTATTTTTGTAATCGTAAACATTGACGCGTATGCGCAAGCTGTCGGAGAGGTTTTCAGAAATCTTAAAACTCAGATTTAAAAGTTTGGTCCGTTCTCTTTTTATTCTGATTCGCGTTGCGATCTCCCCACCCAAGCCTTTCTTGTCCTTCCAATATCCAATGGTTTTATTGTCTAAGTTTTCAAAACCGATGGTCTCATACTTTCGCTCCTCATTGGTAATGTTCACCACGTCTAACTCATTAATAGCGGGTTTGAGATAGATCTTAGCGCGTTCTTCTCCATATAAACCGTGATACTTGCCCAAAGACAAATTCAAAGTCTCATATCCCAGAATGGAGAATTGCAAGCGGTCTGTAGGCTCCGCATCATTCGAAAAATAGGTAAAGCCGTAAAAGCCTGTTTCTTTGCTGATGGTACCGATTCCTTTAGATACGATACCCACATTGGCGAATTCGATAGGCGCTTTGGTCTCTGCATCATAAAGATATCCTTGCACAATCCATTCTTGCTGTGCGAGCAAGGAAAAACTGCTCAAAAGCATTACCCATAAAACAAAGCGCATTTTCATAACAAGTCACATAAAACTCCCGCTTGGGATTTATATAAATTTACGACTCAATTAACGCTTTAAAGGTAAATTCCAATAAAAAGTTACTATGATTTACATAAATCAATCAAACAATTTGAGTTGATTTTTATAAGGATTTGTAAATAGGTCCGTGCGGAGTTTTGGTTTTTCTGCGGAGGGGAAATACTGCTTTTTTGCCAGCGCTATCAGATCATTAATTTGTGCTGCAATGGCCCCTTGGCCGCGCATTCGCGTTCCAAATTCAGAACTGTTCACTTGTCCACCGTGACAATCTGCAATTTGGTTCAAAATACGATCCGCTCTATCGGGGAGGGCAGCTTTTAACCAAGCAGAAAAGATCTGCTCCAACTGTCCATTAAGCCTTACAATAGTATGACCAATTCTAAGAGCACCTGCGTCTGCTACGGTTTTGGCTAAAGGCAAAATCTCATGAGAATTGAGTGACGGAATAATTGGCGCCATCATGACCATTACAGGGATGTTGTTAGCCGCCAAGGTCTCTACGGTTTGCAAACGCTTCTTGATAGTTGCCGTTCTGGGTTCCAACAACCTGCGCGTTTTTTCAGATAGGGAGGTTATGGAGATCACCACTTGAACCAAGTTATGAGCTGCCAACTCTTTAAGTAGATCCAGGTCTCTGAGCACCAAAGAATTTTTGGTTATAATCCCAACTGGATGTTTCCAGTCCAGCAAAACCTGCAAGCATTTGCGCGTTAATTCAAATTTCTTTTCAGCGGGTTGATAGCAATCTGTATTACCAGAAAGTACAATTGGGCTCGGTTCCCATTTTTTACTCTTCAGTTTTTTAATGAGTAATTCTGGAGCATTCTTTTTGACCATAATCACGCGCTCAAAATCTAATCCCGCACCGTAACCCCAATACTCATGGGAGTTTCTTGCATAGCAGTAAACACAACCGTGCTCACATCCTTGATAGGGATTAGCAGAGAATTGCATCCCCACGTCAGGGCTGGTCACAGGATTTACAAAACTTTTGGGATAGACGGTTAAGTATCGCGTCTTATTGGATTCAAAGTCTTCCTGTTCCTTGCTACAATACTCCAAAAAGTCATCCAGCCACTCGTGTTTTTCGGAGGCGAATTTATTGTGGACACGCTCTTGCGCGCCCCGACCTTTTAGATGTGATTGCATGTACTTTAGTGGGAATTACTCCCACCAAAGTACAAACTAATTTGGAATATTTCCAAATATTAGGATTATTTCCTAAAAGTCTATCGGTATGTATAAGTCAACACGTAAGCTGAAGCTCCGTCATCTGTAGAATCGATGGTCACCGTAGACGAGGTTGGATAATCGTCATCGTTGTACACGTGGTTGATACTCATAGTCACCACAACAGCACCACTCTCATCGCGAATTACCATTCCGTTTGGATTGTTTAGCGGATAAAGCATACGGGCCAAAACGATCTCCGCTGGATCCGGAATCATGGAAAAGCTGAGTTCTGTTTGGTCCAAAACCTCAATAATTCCAGCGGCTTGCAAGGTATAAAATGTTGGGTTAGGCTCGCTGTCATAGGTGATGGTAGCTTCATAGAAGGTCAAAGTTCCGTCAAACTCCTCTTCAACTAATGAAAGTAAAGAAGGGTTGTTATTAGAGTCATAGCTCAAAACCTCACCGATCTCAAAGGCATCCAAAGGCGCCTCATAGAGTTCCATAATATTTAAAGCATCCCCAGAACCAGTTACTTGACTTAAGGCTCCGCCTTCATAAGAGAAGATCGCAGTGTCGGTTCCGTCATTGACAGAAGTCACAGAATTGTCTGAAGCATAGTTGACCGTAATGTTGCGGTCTGCCTCGGTTGGGTCGTTACTTTCTACAGTAACTTGAGCGATCAAATTTTGGGCAACATCTCCGCCGTTAGCATCTTCAAACATATCAGAAACGGAGTCATCACTGTCACAAGAGGAAAATCCAACTAAGACAGCAGTAAGCATAAATAGGGTAACATTAATCTTTTTCAAGAGCAATTAAAATTTAGTAGTTAATAAAAAATTGAGTATTTCAACGGGCGCGATATTACGCCTATTTTCCTGGGAAGAGTGCCTTGCGTTTCTCTAAAAAAGCCTGTGTACCTTCTTTAAAGTCTGCAGTACCAAAACACTTACCAAACTCGGTGATCTCAGTGTCGTAACCGTTCTCTCCGGCTTCGTAATTGGAGTTAATGGCAGTTATTGCAGCGGCAATCGCAACAGATGAGTTAGTCATGATCTTTCCAGCGATCTCGTGACATTTTGGAATGAGATCTTCTTGACTGGTCACGTGATTTACCAAACCGTATTCCAAGGCTTTGTCTGCCTTGATCATCCCGGCGGTCATGATCATTTCCATGGCACGGCCTTTACCCACCAATTGGGGCAAACGTTGCGTACCTCCATAACCTGGAATTACCCCTAATGAAACCTCTGGCAAGCCCATGCGCGCATTGTCACTGGCCAATCTAAAATGTGCAGCCATAGCCAATTCTAATCCACCACCTAAGGCAAAACCATTTACGGCAGCAATTACTGGAGTTGATAAATTAGCAACAAAATCAAAAAGACGCGCCTGCCCACTGCTAGCCAATTTCTCTCCTTCTGATACCGAAAAATCAGCAAACTCAGCAATATCCGCTCCGGCAACAAAGGCCTTCTCTCCAGAACCTGTCACAATGATCACTTTAACCTGGTCATCCTGATCTGCCGCCTTAAAGGCTTCATGCAGCTCAGAAATGGTCTCTGTATTGAGGGCGTTAAGTTTTGAGGGGCGGTTCACGGTAATGGTACAAACGCCATTGGCCGATTCAGATAGCACATTGTTGTAAGTCATGATTGTTTGGTTTTTTAGGTCAGTTTTGGAAAACGAACTTCGAAGGTGGTTCCTACCCCTTCTTCACTTGTAAAATTAATACTTCCACCGTAGGTTTCCACAATATTTTTTACCATTGCGAGTCCAAGTCCCATCCCACTGCTTTTGGTGGTAAATTTTGGCTCAAAAACGAGTTCTTTGTTCGCCTCAGAGATCCCAACACCATTGTCCTTCACACGGATCACTGCGGAATCTGCATCAGTTAATACGTGTACAAATATCTTAGGGTCCTCTTTATTGACCAAGGCCTGGGTAGAGTTCTTGACCAAATTGGTGATTACGCGAATCAGTTGCGTACGATCAAATTTGGCGATCACCTCATCCTCATCGGCCTCAAAATAGATATAGGACTCGTTAAAGATGTCCAAAGCAAGCTTCGTGATCTTGACCACATTAAGCGTTTCATCTTTTTGCGCAGGCATTTTGGCATAGGTAGAAAAAGCAGAAGCAATAGAACTCATGGTATCAATCTGCTGGATGAGCGTATTGCTGTACTCTTTAACCTTCTCTTTGATGTCTGGGTCGTTCGGGTCGAACTTGCGCTCAAAACTCTGTACAGACAACCTCATGGGCGTTAGTGGATTCTTGATCTCGTGAGCTACCTGTTTGGCCATTTCTCGCCATGCGGCCTCGCGTTCTCCCGTTGCCAATTTTGCCGCACTGATCTCCAGTTCATCAATCATGGCGTTATAGGATTCTACCAAATTCACGATCTCCGGACTGGTATCATCGGTTACGATCTTCTCATTGCGAATTCCCAAGGAGGTCTCCGTCATTTTATCGCTGATGGATTGCAGCGACTTGGTGATGTATTTGGACAGGAAGAATGCTAAAAAGATCGCAATGCCTAGCATCAATAAATACACTTGCGCCAATCGAGTCAGAAACTCAACCAACTCTCGACTGATAAAGTCATCCTCTTCTATATAAGGCAAATTCAGGATCGCGATGGGCTTGAATTTGTTGTCGGTGATATAAGAATATGACGAACGAAAGCTCTTGCCTTCCTCGGTAAATTTTTGGACGTATTTTTTGGTAGATGATTTCTGTAAACCGCTGAGCATATCCTGTGGAATTTGTACTCGAGTGGTATCTCGCATCAAAGACGCTTTGGAACTTTTAAGCAACTTTCCGTCCAGATCATAGATGTACAATTCCAGATTATGGATGTCTTTGATCTCATAGATCTTGGTGCGAAAGATCAGCGACAGATTCTCGGTCTCTACAGGATAAGTCGTTGTTTTTAGCACATAATTGATGCTGGACTTTATAGCCGATTCCTTACGTTCTAATCGTTCGGTGTGGTAGTCTTTGGCTTCCTCACTATACTGATAAATAGAAACCGCGGCAATCAGCACAGAAGCTGCAATTACCAAGAGCAACATGGAGAGGAATATCCGTGTTCTTAAGCTAAGTTTCACCGGGTTTGGAAGTTTTTAATGTCCGTTCAAACTACAAATATTAGACCAGAATCATTCTTTTTCTGCTCGATATCTTTTGTAGGCCTTGAATCCAAGCATCAGAAGTAGCGCAAAGACTATAATTCCCAAAGTGCCGTAGATCCAATTAATCGCATTTTTAAGGATTACCAAAAAGACCACCGCAAACAGGATCAAGGTGGCTCCCTCATTGAACAAACGCATAAAGTTAGAACTGTACTTTACCTTATCAGCTTGTAAATCCTTATAGATCAAATGACATTTAATGTGATAAGCGATCAGCGCAACCACAAAGGCCAGTTTGACTTGCATCCAGGCATCCGTAATGTAAAATGGGCGCAACACCATCAGCCAAATGGCAAATCCGACGGCCAAGAACATGGATGGCCAAGTGATGATAAACCAAAGTCTTTTGGCCATGATCTTTAGCTGATCTCCAAGAATGGTCTTGTCTGGCTCTGGCTTTTGAAAAGCCTCTATCTGATACACAAACAAACGCACTATATAAAAGAGCCCAGCAAACCAGGTGATCACAAAGATCAAGTGAAGGGATTTGATATAATTATACTCCATATTAGTTACCTATGCGTTCAAGGGCTTTTTCCATCCACGGATCGCCATCAGCATTCAAATCGTTCCAATTCAAATAGACTTCTGGTAAAAAGTCTTCCCGAGGGGTTCCGTTCACGTGAAATAATTGCTCAAAGGTAATGTTTAATCCGTAGCCTGAATTGGGCAAACTCACAGAATAATTTGCACCGAGCAGTCGCGCCATTTGGGTTCCAACAACGGTAGCATTGCCAAAGGCATCCAATCCAATGGTCACACCCTCCCCCATGCTTCCAGTCCAAAAGTTGACCAAAACATAAATGGGTTTATCGTAAGTGACACCACGCGACTCAACAATCTCTGTCCACCGCTTATCTTCTGCTACCCGATAATGCGTTTGATAAGGCTTAGGTTCTGAAGTGAATCGACCTAAAATGGGCATACCTACATTAGAATCACCGCCCGAAGGGGTATTCCTAAGATCTAATATCAGGGCTTTGGTATTCATCAATGTATTCAAGGCATCATCAAATACAGTGATCAAGTCTGTGTTCCCTAAAGAGTTCTCAACGCGGATATAACCAATGTTCCCATCCAACAATTTACTGGTGAGTAAAGCACTCTCATTTTGTGGATACGGACAAATCCCGAGGTCTAATTCCATTTGTTTTCCCTCGCGGATGACCTTGACGGTTCGAGGCAATCTATAATCGCCGGCCAGCGCAATATTGAATCCGTTTTCTAAGGAAAACTGCGATCCTCCATTGAATTTTCCGCTGTAACGAGCTACTGCATCCTCAACAAGAATTCCATTGATCGATACTACGACATCCCCAGGTTTGATTATTGACTTTGCAGGTGCCCCTTCACGAACTTCCAAAATCGTGTAGCTGCCATCAATGAGACCTCCTTTTATATCCGTGCCGCTTGGCAACAGACGTTGAGATCGATCGGTATTGGTCAGTAAATGGGTGTGTGAGTCCGCCAATTCGCGCAACACGGCCTCCAAATAAAGCGTAAAGTAGTACGGATGCGTAACCGTATCGGTCAGTGGACGGTAGTGATCTTTTACGGCCTTCCAATCCGTGCCTTGTCTTTCAAAATAGGCGTAATTCTTTTCCACCTCATCCCAAAGGAAATCAAAATCGGCCTTAAAATCTTGCTGCGCTTGGAGACCAAGCGCAGCAGTTAAAAAAAGGTATAAAGTCAGAAGCTTATTCATCAGCTACAAACAGATAATTCAAGTTCAAACTATTGAATGCGGCATTGAAATTGGCAATTTCTTGAGTGATGAGCACATCAAACTTATCCAACTGCTCATTGATCAATGCAGTAAGTTCGTTTTTAACCATCACGTCCTGCTCAGTAGGTGGGAAGTCATCCATCCCTACCAAAGAGTTCAGGTGCGCCAATTTATTGGTCAATTTGATCGGGAAGTTAAGCGGATCTTGCCCAGAACGGTTCTTGGTTTGATACAAGGCCTTTTCGATCTCTCCGAACTGCTCGCTGAGATTCTTGGCTTGTTCAATGAGTTCTGCCACACGCTCGTCTCCCTTATATTGTTTTTGGAATGCCTCCAATTGCTTATTGACATTTCTAATCTTTTTAATGGCTTTATGCGCTTTATCTACCGTTTCATTAACATCATTGATGAAGTTGAACTGCTCGCGCATCCCAGCAATATCCGTCTCCGCATTTTCATCAGCTAAGATATTGAAGGTCTTTTCTTGGCTTTCTCCGTCAACACTTAAGGCTACTTTATAGGTGCCCGGAACCGCCTTAGGCGC
>NZ_CBFCWJ010000017.1:0-167788 GCF_965601605.1 Gilvibacter sp.
ATTTGCTGTTTGCAACTCGAGAAACTGTAGAGACATCCATACCTATGGTATCTGCAATGTCCTTAAGTATCATTGGGCGCAGTTTGCGCTCATCTCCACTGAGGAAGTATTCATGCTGGTAATGCATGATGGCATTCATGGTTACCAGTAAGGTTTGTTGTCGCTGTCTGATGGCTTCAATGAACCACTTAGCGGCATCTAGTTTTTGTTTGATAAAGAGCACCGCATCTTTTTGAGATTTGGTCTTCTCTTTCGCGGCCTTATAGCCTTTGAGCATATCAGAATACTCTTTTGAAACGTGTAGTTCTGGTGCATTTCGGCCGTTTAAAGAGAGTTCTAATTCTCCATCTACAATGCGAATGGTAAAATCTGGAACTACATGCTCTACCATGCGGGTACTTGAAGAGTACGTCCCACCTGGTTTTGGGTTGAGGCCTTCTATTTCATGTATAGCATTGCGCAGCTCATCTTCAGTGATATTGAATTTGTGCTGCAGCTTGCTGTAGTGTTTTTTGCTGAAGAGTTCAAAGGCGTCTTCAATGATGTCAATGGCCAATTGCACTTCTGCGGTGGGAGACTTGCGTTCCAATTGTAAAAGCAAGCATTCCTGTAGGTTTCTTGCGCCTACGCCTGCTGGATCCAACTGTTGAACCAGTTCCAGAACCTCTTCGATCTTTTCCTCTGTGGTGTATACGTTTTGGGTAAAGGCTAGATCGTCCATGATGTCAATAATCGGACGTCTGATATAGCCGCTCTCATCGACACTTCCCACCAAGAATTCAGCGATCTCTGACTGCTCTTCATCCAAGCGGAAGGTATTGAGCTGGTTCATCAAAAACTGGGTGAAGGACGTCCCAGAGGCATAAGGCACCTGTTTGTCTTCATCGTCACTGCTGTAGTTGTTTGCAGAGAGCTTATAAGACGGAATCTCGTCATCGCTCAGATAGTCGTCAATATTGATCTCTGTTTCGATCTTCTCT
Organism: Gilvibacter sp.; assembly: GCF_965601605.1. Taxonomy (GTDB): domain Bacteria; phylum Bacteroidota; class Bacteroidia; order Flavobacteriales; family Flavobacteriaceae; genus Gilvibacter. The sequence continues at coordinate 981 of NZ_CBFCWJ010000017.1, forward strand.
GCGTCCGACTCGTATTCTTGCTCTCCTTCATAGGAATCTTCCCGCTCTTCACTGCGGTCCTTACCGCCTTCCAGTGCTGGATTTTCCTGCATCTCTTGAGCAATACGCTGTTCAAAAGCCTGGGTAGGCAATTGAATGAGCTTCATCAGCTGAATCTGCTGAGGAGATAGCTTTTGAGAGAGTCTAAAATTGAGTTGTTGTTTTAACATCTAAGCGAGTTGTACATAAAGTTAAAAAAAACGATCTTAAAAAGTAGTTAAGATCGTTTTCTATTAGCTTTTTCAGGGTCTAAAATTCGGCGTTCTTCGGCGTTCTAGGGTAAGGAATTACATCTCTAATGTTGCCCATTCCCGTAACAAACTGAACCAGACGTTCAAAGCCCAATCCGAATCCTGAGTGTACCGCTGTACCAAACTTACGCAGGTCTAAGTACCACCAAAGTTCTTTTTCATCGATCCCTAGATCAGCGATCTTTTGTTTGAGGACATCATAACGCTCTTCACGTTGCGATCCACCAACGATCTCTCCAATTCCCGGGAATAACACATCCATAGCGCGTACGGTCTTCTCATCTTCGTTCAGACGCATATAGAATGCTTTGATATTGGCTGGGTAATCAAACAAGATTACTGGGCATTTGAAATGCTTCTCCACCAAATAGCGCTCGTGTTCGCTTTGAAGATCTGCGCCCCATTCATCAATAGGGTATTGGAATTTCTTCTTTTTGTTCGGCTTGGAGTTCTTGAGAATATCAATGGCTTCCGTATAGCTCACGCGCTTGAATTGGTTGTTCAATACAAAGTCCAACTTCTCGCGCAGTGGCATTGGGCTGCGTTGATCTGCAGGTTTCATAGACTCTTCTTTGGTCAATCTTTCTTCCAAGAAGGCCAAGTCATCTTGACAGTTTTCTACCGCGTATTTGATCACGTATTTGATAAAATCCTCTGCCAGATCCATGTTACCGTCCAAATCACAGAAAGCAACCTCTGGCTCAATCATCCAGAATTCAGCTAGGTGACGCGAAGTATTTGAGTTCTCCGCTCTAAAGGTTGGACCAAAAGTATACACTTTGCTGAGTCCCATAGCATAGGTTTCTGCTTCCAACTGACCACTCACGGTCAAGTTAGATTCCTTGCCAAAAAAGTCTTCTTTGTAATCCACATCACCGTCCTCGGTTAGCGGTGGATTCTTAGGATCTAAAGTACTCACGCGGAACATTTCTCCTGCTCCTTCTGCATCACTCCCGGTAATGATAGGAGCGTGCATATAGTAATAACCATTGGTTTGAAAATACTCGTGAACTGCAAAGGCCAATTTAGAACGCAAACGCATAACCGCACCAAAGGTGTTGGTACGCACACGCAAGTGTGCCTGCTCACGCAACTTCTCTAAGGTGTGGCGTTTTGGAGAAAGTACCGTCAGTTTAACCTCTTCCGGATCAGCATCTCCTAAAATCTCCACTTTAGAAACAGCAACTTCAACAGCTTGTCCGCTACCTTGACTGGCCACTAGGTTTCCAGTTACGGCAATTGCAGATCCAGTCGTGATGCGTTTGAGTAATGCCTCGTCAAAATTTTCAAAATCAACGACACATTGAATATTTTTAATAGTAGACCCATCATTCAGGGCAATAAAGCGGTTAGAACGGAAGGATTTCACCCAACCGCGTACGGTAAATTCTTGTAAGGAAGGCTCGCTTTGGAGCAACTCTAATACTTCTTTATAGCTCATAACTTTCGCTTTATACGGGGCAAATATAGATGTTCGTCAAGACACCGACAAGCCCGCCTTTACTTATCCTTTAGGGATTCAATTTCTTCTTTGTCCAAGATGATTCTCAGCGATGGTTTTCGCATCGTATCCTGGTTGGCAATGCTGCGCTCCAAGGAAAGCAACAAAGAGGGGAGTAGCATGAGGTTAGACAGCATGGCAAAGAGCAAAGTGGCCGAAACCAATCCGCCTAAAGCCACCGTACCTCCAAAGCTGGAGATCATAAACACTGAAAAACCAAAGAACAGCACAATGGAGGTGTAGAACATACTTACACCGGTTTCACGAAGCGCTGCATAAACTGATCTGGAGATCTTCCATTTTTTGGCGATGAGTTCTTGCCTGTACTTGGCTAAAAAGTGAATGGTATCATCCACAGAAATACCAAAGGCTATACTGAATACCAAAATGGTTGAAGGCTTGATAGGAATACCAATGAATCCCATCATTCCTGCTGTTACCAATAGCGGCAGCAGGTTCGGTAAAAGGGATACCAAGATCATTTTTACACTGCGGAACATCCAGGCCATGAATAAGGCGATCAGCAAAATGGCCAAAGACAGGGAGATGATCAGGTTGCGAACCAAATAGCTTGTTCCTTTTTGGAATACCAAAGCCTTCCCGGTTAGGGTAACTTCATAGCGTTCCTCGGGGAAAATCTTGCCGATCTCCTCCAACAAGTCGCTTTCAATTTCATTCATCCTTTCAGTAGGCGTGTCTTTAATGAAAGTTGTGATGCGCGCATATTGACCAGTGGTGTCCACATAACTTTTCATCAGGTCTGTACTCTCTGAAGAGTTTTTCGCGTAGGATAGAATAAAGGTACGTTCCTGAGAATTCGGCAATTGATAGAACTCCGGATTGTTATTGTAGTAAGCCTGTTTAGAATACTTAACCAAGTTAACCACGGAAACTGGGTTGGAGAATTCTGGGATCTCTTCAATGATGGTGTGTAGCTTATCCATCCGTTTGATGGTAGCCAATTTCATTACCCCTTCTTCACGTTTGGTGTCGATGAGGATCTCTAAAGGCATTAAGCCCTCATACTCCTTTTCATAAAAGCGAATGTCTTGAAAGAAGTCGGCGCTTTTGGGCATATCTTCAATAAGACTTCCTGAGATCTCGATCTTGTAGATTCCAATGATACTCGCCGTTAAAAGAATGACCGAAACTGCATAAATCGCTACGCGGTGATGCTTCACCATATTTTCCATCCAGGATACAAAACTGCCTATCCAGCGTTTGTTTAAGTGCTTTAAGTGCTTGTATTTGGGGATCGCCATATAACTGTATACGATCGGGATGATACACAGGCAAAGCAAAAAGATCGCGATGATACAGATCGAGGCAACCGTACCAAACTCCTTAAGCAATTGGCTTTTGGTCAAAATAAAAGTCGCAAAACCGGAAGCCGTAGTCACATTGGTCATCAAGGTTGCGTTTCCAACTTTGGTGATCACACGTTGCAACGACTTGGCTTGGTTCCCGTGGGATTTAATTTCCTGCTGATATTTATTAATTAAAAAGATACAGTTCGGAATTCCGATCACAATGATCAAAGGTGGAATCAGTGCCGTGAGCACTGTAATTTCATAATGCAGCAAGCCCAAAATACCAAAGGCCCACATCACTCCAATGATCACGGTGATCATGGATATGAAAGTCGCTCTAAAGGATCTAAAGAAAAAGAAGAAGATCAGCGAGGTCACCAGCAGCGCGGCTCCAATGAATAACCCAATCTCATCAATGATGTTCTGAGAGTTTAGGGTTCGGATATACGGCATCCCCGATGTATAGACGGTAATGTCATAAGTGTTCTCAAACTTTTCGATCTCCGGGATCAGGTCGTTGATTATAAAATCGCGGCGGGCCGGTGTATTGACCAATTCCTTCTTGAGATAGATCCCTGTTCGAATCGATTGCTTGTTCGGACTGTATAAAAGGCCTTTGTAAAAAGGGAGTTTCTCAAAAAGACGGTATTTGTACCAGGCTAACTGCTCTGCTGTTGGAATGGAGTCCGTGATAAAGGGTTCCAAATCAAAACGCTCCTCGTCTTGATTCTTGTTCAAGACTTGTAGGTCACCAACGGACAAGGTCAGCTCAATTTCCGGGTATTGTCGAATTTTTTTAGAAAGTGCATCCCAGGCCAAGAAGTTTTCCGGTTGAAAGATCGCGGTGTCTTTCACCCCGATCACGATCAAATTACCCTCTTCTCCAAAAGTCTCTAAGAAATTGTTGTAGGCCATGTTGACTTCATGCTCGTCCGGGAGTAGGTTGGCTTCCGTATAGGTGAAACGCATATGTTTCCATTGCAGTCCCATAAAGACCGTCATCCCTGCAATCACCAATAGCATGAGCAGGCGATTGCGCAAAATGAAACGGGCTACGGCGCCCCAAAATCCTATACTGAAAAGTTTATCCACTACGACAGCTTACAATGCGCGCAAAGGTACTAAAATAAGAGGCAAAGCAGAGGATTTGCTGGGTTAATTAAATACTAAGGTAGAAGGTGAATTTTAAGGCGAGGTTGTCTTCGAATTCAGGCAGGTGGTAGGCACCATAACGGTAGGCAAAACTCAGTCCAAATCCGGAGAAAATCTTGTTGAGTTCCATCCCAATTTCATTATAACCTTGCTCTAAGGTGTCAAAGTCCAAACCGAGGTGTCTTTCCCGTTGAACTAAAGATCCTAAAGCATGTCGCGTTATAAATACCAACTCGGGTTTGATTCGATCTGAAATATAAAAACGACGCAGTGCGTGACGCACTTGTAATGAGATCAGCTTATCCGAGAAGAATTCTCCAAAATACATGGTCTCAAAACTCTGTCGTCCAGCAACAGAGAAGCGCTGCAGAATTCGATCTCGCGTCGGACTGTTTGGGAAGGCGTGGAACAAGTGGGTCAAAGGGATATCGCCAATTCCCAGCTTTCCTTCCAAAAGGATGTTGGTACTGGACAGATCCGTTCGTTTTAGGTAGTAGTCTAGTTTAAGGCCCAGCTTGATGTATTCAAAATCACCATCAAAGAAACTGCGCAGTCCTTGTGAAACCTGAGCCGTGATCTTTGGAAATCCGTCAAAGTATTCGATCTCTCCGTCTTCACTTAAAAAGAAGTTCGTTTTAGGACTAAACCTAAAAGAGGCTGTGGCCTCTGCAATTACGTAGTTAGAAAAGACCTCATTACCTATCTCAAATTGATAGTCTTCAATTTGGGTGATATTGCTTCGCGAGAGTTTGAATTCCGCCAATATCTTTGGAGTCAGCTGTTGCTGATAGTTGGTACGCCAAGTGCGGTGTTTGTAAAACTGTGAGATGTTCACCAAGCGTGGTTCAAAAACATTGTACACTCGGGCATCAGTCAAATAAAAGAAACTCCCCAGTTCTGAGATATCGTCTACATAGGTCAAACTAAGCCAAGACTTGGGTTCTTCTGCAAGTCGTACACTACCACCAAAACTAAACTTCCAGGCTTGGTCCTTAAAACCACGGGCAAAATAGCCACCAAACTTCAAGCTCTCAAAAAGCTTGTCGTTTGTGGTTCCTCCCATCCCCAAACGGATGCCTTCATAATTGTTGTATTTGACCAAATAACGCAGGTCAAAGTCAAAAAAAGAAAGCGGATAGAAGCCGGTTTTAAAGACTGAAGGTGGTTTCTCCGGGATGCTGTCTTGGGTAGTCACCACGGGTTGCTGAGCTATGGCCAGGGTAGTGGTCAGCAAAAACAACAGTATAAACGCGGCGGACTTTTGCAAATGAGGTATTAAAAAAGGCCCTTGCGGGCCTGTATTGACGAGGGCTTACACCGTCATGATCTCCTGCTCCTTCTTATCGAGGATAGAGTCGATCAAGGCAATGTGTTTATCGGTCATTTCTTGAATGTCAATCTCTAGATTCTTTTTCAAATCCTCAGAGATATCCAATCCTTTAAGGTCGTTATTGGCTGATTTTCTATCGTTACGAACTCCAATCTTAGCTTCTTCGGCTTCTGATCTGGCTTGTTTGGCCAATTCCTTTCTGCGCTCCTCTGTAAGTGGCGGTACATTGATGATCACGCTTTCCCCGTTGTTCATCGGGTTGAAGCCAAGATTTGCCATTTGAATTCCTTTCTCGATTTCCGGAATCAAAGATTTTTCCCAAGGCTGAATGGAAATGGTCATTCCGTCTGGGGTGTTTACGTTAGCCACCTGACTCAATGGAGTTGGTGTGCCGTAGTATTCCACCATCACGCTTCCTACCATAGAAGGTGAGGCTTTTCCAGCACGGATGTTGATCAGCTTCTTTTTAAGGTGATCTATAGATTTTTGCATCCCTTCTCGGGCTGCGTCAATAATAAAGTCTACTTCTTCGTCCATAAAACCAAATTTATATTGGGGATGTCAAATATCAGGCCAAAAATTCGTTAAATATTCACCTTGGTTCCGATCTTCTCTCCACTGATCACTTTATAGAGATTTCCTTGCGTATTCATATCAAATACAATGATTGGAAGCTCGTTTTCCTGACTCAAAGTGAAGGCGGTGGTGTCCATAACCTTAAGGCCTTTCTTGATAACATCGTCAAAGGAAATATAGTCAAATTTTGTGGCGTCGGAATCTTTTTCAGGATCGCTGGTGTAAATTCCATCTACGCGAGTACCTTTTAAGATCACATCGGCTCCGATTTCAATAGCACGTAGAACGGCCGCTGAATCTGTGGTGAAATACGGATTACCGGTTCCTCCACCGAAAATAACTACACGCCCTTTTTCTAAATGACGGATCGCCTTTCTACGGATAAACGGTTCGGCTACTTCATTTATTTTAATAGCGCTTTGTAAGCGCGTCGGAACCTGATTGTCTTCTAAGGCGCTTTGCAAGGCTAAACCATTAATCACAGTAGCCAACATGCCCATGTGATCACCTTGAACGCGGTCCATGCCTCGGGAAGCTCCCGCAACACCTCTAAAGATGTTTCCGCCACCGATAACAATGGCTACTTGTACCCCTAAATCCGTGATTTTTTTGATCTCTCTAGCGTAGTCGTCTAAACGCTCTGGATCGATACCATATTGGCGATTTCCCATTAGGGCTTCTCCGGATAATTTGAGTAAAATTCTGTTGTATTTCATGCCTTAGCGCGGGTTTGTGCAAATATAGTCAGAAAAAGTAATTTTTTATTTTGTTGAACGTTCGTATACTTGACCTCCGATGAAAAAAATCGGGAGATTAAATTCATCAAATCAAATAATACTATCTTTAGAAAAAATTAATTATGCAAAAGTTTCTATCTCTAGCTCTATTAGCAGCTCTAGTTTTTACAGGCTGTTCGAGCGACGACGACAACAACAACACTGACGATGGTGGAGGAGAAGGCGACAATCCGGTAACTGCCACTTACCGAGTCACCTTTAACCCGAATTGGACTGAAGCTCAGTTCCCAACAGATTATCCAGCCAATGCTGCATTTTCTAATATTTTGGTAGCGGTTCACGCACCAGGGAACAATGTTTTCAGGTTGGGTCAACAAGCAAGTGCCGGATTACAGGTATTTGCAGAGACTGGAGACAGTAGTGCTCTGGCCACGGAACTTACTAGTTCAGGTTCTGAAGACAGCGTTGATTTCTTTGTGACATCTTCTGCTGCCGGAGGAGGTCCAACAGCGGCACAGTCCGTAAACGTAACTGTAGATCCTGAAAAGACTTCGATTAGCTTTGTGGTTTCCATGACGCCGAGTCCTGACTGGTTTGCAGGAGTTGACAGTTTCTCTATTGTTTTGCCAAGCGATGCTTTGGTGAGCGAGGAGACTTTGACGCTTTCTGTGCTTGATGCTGGAACCGACAGTGGAGATACGTATAACGCTGCAGACAATCCAACGAGTCCTCAAGGCAATATCAGTATTGTCAATACGCCACCAATTGGAACCTCTGGAGGATTGACACCAGCTATCGGATCAATCACCATTACGCGTACTGATTTGTAAGCAAAGAAAAAAAGACCATAAAAAAACCCGCTTCCTTGGAAGCGGGTTTTTTATTTTATATCGTTGAATGCTTATGCAAGAGCAACGCGCTCAAAAGAAACAACGTCTACATCACCAATAGTCTTCACGTATTGGCTAACGCTTTGTTTGTTGTCTTTGATGAAAGCTTGGTTAACCAAAGTGTTGTCTTTAAAGAAACGCTTTAGTTTTCCTTTAGCGATGTTGTCCAACATCTCTTCTGGCTTTCCTTCTTGACGCAATTGATCTTTAGCGATCTCGATCTCTTTTTCAATGGTTGCCTGATCAACTCCAGACTCATCTAGAGCAACAGGGTTCATTGCAGCGGCTTGCATTGCAACATCTTTTGCTACAACATCAGCACCGTCAACATCAGCAGAAAGACCTGTAAGAACAGCGATCTTGTTTCCTGCGTGGATGTAAGAACCTACGAAAGGAGCTTCCAATACGCGGAAATCACCGATCTCGATCTTCTCACCGATAACACCAGTTTGCTCAGTCAATTTATCTTGAACAGAGATACCGTTGAAATCTGCAGCCAAGAACTCGTCTTTAGAACTGCTCGCCAATGCTAATTCAGCAAGGTCGTGAGCCAAAGAAACGAAAGAATCGTTCTTAGCAACGAAGTCAGTTTCACAGTTCAAAGAAACGATCACTCCTTTAGAAGCACCATCGTTTACCTTTGCAATAACAGCTCCCTCGCTAGAGTCACGATCAGCACGCTTTGCAGCTACTTTTTGACCTTTTTTACGAAGAATCTCGATAGCCTTGTCGAAGTCACCATCGGCCTCAACCAAAGCTTTTTTACAATCCATCATCCCCGCTCCAGTTGCTTTACGCAATTTGTTTACATCTGCGGCTGTGATATTTGCCATTTGTTTGTGTTTTAAGTGTTGAAAAACTCAAGCGGAAATCCGCTCGAATAAATTTATTCTTCTTCTTGTTTTGCAGCTGCTTCAGCTTTTGGGGCTGGTGCTGCTTTTGGAGCTGCTTCAGCCTTTGGAGCTGCTTTAGCTTCTCCTTCTTTAGAGGCTTTACGCTCTTCCAATCCTTCAATGATTGCCTCAGAAACTTGAGAAACGATCTTGTCGATACTCTTAGAAGCATCGTCGTTAGATGGGATTACGTAATCAACTTCACGAGGATCACTGTTGGTATCAACCATAGCGAAGATCGGGATGTTCAATTTTTGTGCCTCTTTTACGGCGATGTGCTCACGAGTCGTATCCACGATGAACAATGCACCTGGCAAACGGCTCATGTCAGAGATAGAACCTAAGTTCTTTTCCAACTTAGCACGTAAACGGTTTACTTGAAGCTTTTCTTTCTTAGAAAGAGAGTCAAAAGTACCGTCTTGCTTCATGCGATCAATAGATGACATCTTCTTAACCGCCTTACGGATAGTTACGAAGTTAGTCAACATACCTCCTGGCCAACGCTCAGTGATATAAGGCATGTTTGCTTTGCTCGCTTTGTCAGCAACGATATCTTTCGCTTGCTTCTTAGTAGCTACGAACAAAATCTTGCGTCCGCTAGCGGCGATCTTTTTAAGCGCCTCGTTAGCTTCGTCAATTTTTGCAGCAGTCTTGTAAAGGTTGATGATGTGGATTCCGTTACGCTCCATATAGATATAAGGAGCCATGTTTGGATTCCATTTACGGGTGAGGTGCCCAAAGTGCACCCCGGCGTCGAGTAATTCTTTTACTTCGATTTTCTTTGCCATTTTGTTTTAGTTTACGTTCTGTCTAGATAGCAACGCACCCATTGGGGTGGTTTAGATGCTAAACTAACTTCCTGCACTTAGGCAGAAATAACAGCTGTTTCAATAATAAATGAACGGATGGCACTTGCCTCAAGCGGCAAGTGCGGCCAATTAACGTTTAGAGAACTGGAATTTCTTACGCGCTTTCTTCTGTCCGAATTTCTTGCGCTCTACCATTCTTGGATCTCTAGTCAACAAGCCTTCTGGTTTAAGATTTGCACGGTACTCCTCGTTCACTTCGCACAAAGCTCTTGAGATCGCCAAACGAACAGCTTCTGCTTGTCCGGTGATTCCACCTCCGTATACATTAACGTTAACATCGTAGCTTCCTTCGTTGTCAGTTAACATGAACGGTTGGTTCACTTTGTAACGTAGTGCGTCTGTAGTAAAGTATTCATTCAATGAACGCTTGTTTACAGTGATGTTTCCTTTTCCTTGAGAAACATAAACGCGAGCAACGGCAGTCTTTCTTCTACCAATCTTGTGAATAACTTCCATTACTTTTCGTTAAAGATTAATTGTTTTTGGTTTTTGTGCTTCCTGTCCGTGTTCAGCTCCAGCATAAACTTTTAGGTTTCTAAATAATTGGGCACCTAGTTTGTTTTTTGGGAGCATGCCTTTTACAGCTTTCTCAACAACACCTGCAGGATTCTTTTCTTTCAACTCTTGAGCAGTAAGTGAACGCTGTCCACCTGGATAACCCGTATGACGGATATACGTTTTATCGGCCCATTTGTTTCCAGTAAGTACTACCTTTTCTGCGTTGGTGATGATCACGTTGTCACCACAATCCACGTGAGGGGTGTAGCTAGGCTTGTGCTTTCCTCGTAGCAATTTTGCAACTTCAGAAGCCAAACGACCTAACGTCTGTCCTTCAGCATCAACGTGCAACCACTCTTTTTTTACAGTGCTTTTGTTTGCAGATGCTGTTTTATAACTTAATGTATCCACCCTTTTAATTTTTTGTATTAAACATTCCTTATTTGGACAAAATCGGGGTGCAAATGTACTATTATTTATTTGAATAACAAGCAATGAAGACTTAAAATCCAAAGCCCGTTTTAGCGGGTGGTTGATGTTAAACTTCTATTAAAAAAATCTTAAAAACTGTCACGTTCGTAACTATTGACTGTCCTTTATTCAAACTAACTAACAATGTTGCGTACCCTATCACTAACCGCAGCCCTTTCTTTATTGGCTGTAAGCGCTCTTTTTGCGCAGGATACTACCTATCCCAAACGCTCATACACCACAACCTCTATCGGGGATACTGCTGCTCCTAAGATCGACGGTCTTATAGACGATCCAGCTTGGGATCTGGTAGAGTGGACCACAGATTATGTGGAATTCCAACCAGATGTCGGTACGCCGCCAACTGAGCAGACTAAAATGAAGATCGTTTACGATCAGAAGAATTTATACGTAGCCTTTAAGTGTTATCAAGAAGATCCCGCTACCATTGAGCGCCGTATGGGACGTCGTGATGATTTCCCGGGAGATTGGGTAGAGATCAACTTGGATAGCTTTGGAGATGATCGCTCCGGATTTAGTTTTACCATTTCTGCCAGTGGGGTAAAAGGGGACGAGTTCATTTCAGAGAACGGTAACTTTGACGATAGTTGGAATCCTATTTGGTACACCGATGTCAATGTAGATGATGAAGGATGGACTGCAGAGATTCGTATCCCGCTGAGTCAACTCCGCTTTGGAAACGACCACGAACAGGTTTGGGGCCTGCAATCCACGCGTCGCTACTTTAATAATGAAGAGCGTTCCCTATGGCAGCCATTACCAGCCAATCCTCCGGGATGGGTTAGTGAATTTGGAGAATTGCGAGGCCTGATCGGACTCACTCCGCAGAAACAATTAGAGATACAACCTTATACGCTTGCACAGTTAGACACCTATGAACCTGAGCAGGGGAACCCGTTCCGTGATGGCCAAGACACCAAGTTTACCGGTGGTTTGGATGCGAAGATCGGGGTGACCAATGATCTTACCTTAGACCTTACCATCAATCCAGATTTTGGGCAAGTAGATGCGGACCCTGGAGCTATCGCTTTAGATGGATTTGAGATCTTCTTTCAAGAACGTAGACCCTTCTTTGTAGAGAACAAGAATGTCTTTGACTTTAGATTGGGAGGAGGAGCAGACAATGTGTTTTTCTCTCGTCGGATTGGTCGCAGCCCGCAGGGCGGAACTACAGCGAGAGCTTCCAGAGGGGAATTTGTCGATGTGCCGATCAACTCAACCATATTAGGAGCTGCCAAGTTCAGTGGGAAGACCAAGGACGGCTGGGCCATTGGAATCTTAGAAAGTGTCACTGCACGATCCGTGGCAGAGATCACCTTGACGGATGATGAGGATGTTTTGGCCAGTATTGATGAGCTAGGAGAGGAGCGCGAAGAGGTCGTGGAACCCTTGACCAACTATTTTGTAGGGCGTATGCAAAAGGACTTTAATGATCGTAATTCTTATATAGGAGGAATCTTTACGGCGACGCATCGCAATATGGAAGATCGTTTAAACTTTCTGCATTCTCATGCCTATTCCGGCGGATTGGACTTTAAGCACAATTGGAAAGACAGAAAGTATTATGTAGAAGGAAGCGCTGTAGTGAGTACGGTGCGTGGAAGTAAGGAAGCCATTACCAGAACGCAACGCTCTTTAACGCACCTTTTTCAACGAGTTGATGCCGGACACGTAGCTGTCGATACCTCGAGAACCAGCCTTAGTGGAACTTCAGGTCGATTTGAGATCGGGCGTCAAAGTGGAGACTGGCGTTATAATTTTGGTGGAAACTTTCGTTCTCCAGAACTGGAACTCAATGATATTGGATTTTTACGTCAGGCGGATGATATTCGTCAATACGCGAACGTACGCCGCTTTTGGAACCGACCCACCTCTTGGTTTCGCGAGGCGAACCTTGGGGTAAATCAATTCACTTCTTATGATTTTGAAGGGAACTACAACCGTATTCAATACGAGATCAACGGATTTGTGAATTGGAAGAACAACTGGTTTACAGAAGTGGGTGCCGCTCATAAGCCGCGCATCTTTACCAATACTTTTTTACGCGGAGGGCCACGTTGGCGTTTTTCTGATGAGAACTTCTTCTTTATTTTCTCCGGAACTGATCAGCGGAAAAGACTCAGCGGGACTTTAGGTTATGTGCATTCAGACGCAGACAATCTGGATTTCCAGTTTAGACGCTATGTTTTGCGTTTGCGCTATCAGCCCATAAACTCTCTCAGTGCGTCTTTGAATGTGGAGTACGAACAAAACCCCAACAAAACGCAGTATGTGACTCAAACCTCCTTTGGTGAGACACCGCGTTACATTCTGGGAGAGATCGATAATGAATCTTTGAGTACGACTTTAAGAGTCAATTACAACATCAATCCAAACTTAACGATACAGTACTACGGACAGCCGTTTATCTTCAAGGCGAGTTTTACCAATTTCAACTATGTAAACGATGCTACGGCAGAAGACCTCAGCCAACGTGTGACTTGGTTTGATGAGCAGCAGATCTCCTTTGCAGACGGTTTGTATTCTGTGGATGAAGACCGTGACGGCACTACAGATTACGCCTTTGGCGATCCCGACTTTGCCTTTGTGCAGTTTAGATCGAACCTAGTATTGCGTTGGGAATATATTCCCGGCTCGGAGATCTTTTTAGTGTGGTCTCAAGGGATTACCGGCTTGGGTGATCCAAGCAATGATTTCAATACCATTATTGACAATCAACTGCTGCAGCAAAGACCGCAGAACACCTTTTTGATCAAAGCGACGTACCGCTTTGTACTTTAAGACTTAGTGGGCTTCGAGCCAGTTTTGGCCGAGGCCCATATCTACTACCAAAGGAACCGCTAATTTATAAGCAGCTTCCATTTCTGTGCGGATCATGGCGCTGACCTTTTCCAGTTCGGGTTTGTATACATCAAACACCAATTCATCGTGCACTTGGAGCAGCATTTTGGTCTTATAATTGTCTGCTTCTAGTTTTTTGTGGATGTTGATCATCGCTATTTTGATGATATCCGCTGCGCTTCCTTGAATAGGCGCATTCACTGCGTTACGTTCAGCGGCACCGCGAACCACAGCATTGCGGCTATTGATGTCTTTTAAGTATCTACGACGACCCAATACCGTTTGCACATAGCCGTTGTCGCGTGCAAAATCCACTTGGGCGCCCATATAGTCTCTGAGCTTTGGATAGGTCTTGTAATAGGTTTCAATGAGTTCTTTGGCTTCCGTTCTGTTAAGATCGGTCTGATTGCTCAACCCAAAAGCAGAAACTCCGTAGATGATTCCAAAGTTTACCGTCTTGGCGTTGGAACGTTGTTCGCGTGTCACTTCACTGGGGTCAACGCCAAAGACCTTAGCCGCTGTTGAGGTGTGAATATCCTCGCCTTTATTAAAGGCTTCAATCATATTGTCCTCCTCGCTCAAAGCGGCAATGATTCTCAGTTCAATTTGCGAGTAATCCGCTGCGAGTAGCACGTGCTCCTCATCTCTCGGGACAAACGCCTTTCGCACTTCACGGCCGCGTTCGGTGCGGATCGGAATGTTTTGCAGGTTTGGATTGTTACTGCTCAGACGACCAGTAGCGGCAACGGTCTGCATATAGTCCGTATGTACCCGTCCGCTTACCTCTGAAACCTGTAGCGGCAGCGCATCCACATAAGTGCTTTTGAGTTTGGTGAGTCCACGGTAGCTCAAAACATCACGAATGATCTTGTGATCTTTGGCCAGATAAGAGAGTACATCTTCTGCGGTAGAATACTGACCGGTTTTGGTCTTTTTAGGTTTGTCAACCAATTGCATTTTTCCAAAGAGGATCTCGCCTAATTGACGGGGCGAGGCAATGTTGAATTCTTCTCCAGCAGCTTCGTAAATGTCTGCTTCTAACTTTTTGATATCTGTATCTAAGGCTCCGGACAGTTGCGCCAGAAAGTCTTTGTTGAGATTAATCCCTTCCAATTCCATAGAAGCGAGTACACGCAAGAGTGGCAACTCAATATCTTTAAAGAGTTTTTGAGTATTGGCCTCATCGAGCTCTTTTACAAAATGCTCTTTGAGTTGCAAGGTGATGTCGGCGTCCTCTACGGCGTATTCGGTCTGTTTGTTTAAAGGAACGTCTCGCATAGAAAGTTGATTCTTTCCTTTTTTTCCGATGAGTTCCTCGATCTTGATCGGGGTGTAGTTCAAATAGGTCTCAGACAGCACGTCCATATTGTGGCGCATGTCTGGATTGATCAAATAATGCGCGAGCATGGTGTCAAAAAGAGGCCCGAGCACAGGCATATCATACTTGGCCAGTACCTTGATATCATACTTCAAGTTTTGCCCGATCTTTTCTATCCCTTCGGATTCGAAAAACGGACGGAATCGCTCCAATAAGGCTTTGCATTCCTTTTGGTCTGCCGGGAAAGGAACGTAAAAGCCCTTGCCTACTTCCCAGGAGAACGCAATTCCAACCAACTCGGCAATCAATGGGTCCAAACCGGTGGTTTCGGTATCAAAGCAAACACTCTGTTGCTTGAGGAGTTTATCTATCAAAAGGGAAACTCCTAATTCTGTGTCTACGCTTTGGTAAAAGTGATCGGCCACAGCCGCGGTTTGTCTGCTTGAACCAGTTGCTGCCGCTGCTGGAGCATCTCCTTGAGCATCAAATAGTGAGAACTGACCAGCTCCTGCAGTTTTGCTTGCTGAGGCAGTTGTAGCTGCCTTTGGCGCCTCTGTACCCGATGGTGTTTCTGTAGCTTGCTGATTGAAGGTCTTTAAAAAATTGTCGATCAAGCGTCTGAACTCCAGCTCTTCAAAAATTGCTTTCACTGCTTCGGTGTCGGGTTCTGACATTTCAAAGTCTTCAGCGTCAAATTCCACAGGAACGTCCAATAAGATCTTGGCCAATTCTTTAGACATCAGGCCTAATTCTTTGGCACCTTCAACCTTCTCTTTCATTTTTCCTTTAAGCTGATCGGTATTGGCCAAAAGTCCTTCCATAGAGCCGAATTGCTTAATGAATTTCTTGGCTGTTTTGTCACCCACTCCCGGAAGCCCAGGAATGTTATCTGCACTGTCTCCCATCATCCCCAAATAATCAATGACTTGTAAGGGGTCATCTACTTCAAACTTTGCTTTTACCTCTTCAACGCCCCAAGTCTCATATCCACCACCAAATACGGGGCGGTACATAAAAATATTTTCACTTACCAATTGGGCAAAATCCTTATCTGGGGTCACCATAAAGGTTTGGTAACCTTCTTTTTCTGCTTTTTTGGCTAGGGTTCCAATGACGTCGTCTGCCTCAAATCCTTGCTTGACCATAATGGGAATATGCATGGCTTCCAAGATTCTGTAGATATAGGGTACGGCAAACAAGATCGGCTCCGGAGTTTCATCCCGATTGGCCTTGTAGTCTGCAAACATTTCATTGCGAACGTCACTACCACCCTTGTCAAAACAAACCGCCAAATGGTCCGGGCGTTCGCGTTTGATCACATCCAAAAGGGAATTCATAAAGCCCATAATGGCAGAGGTGTTTTCTCCCTTGGAATTTACACGAGGATTTTTGATAAAGGCGTAATATCCCCTAAAGATCAGGGCGTAAGCATCGACTAGGAACAGTCTTTTGGAATCGGACATAATTGTGGTTCGTTGTTGCGTTTAAAGGTACAAAAACCGAGGCGTTGTACTTTTATAAGTTATGAACCATTCTGCTGAGAAACCAAAGGTCCTAAAAAGAAGAAAAGCCACTCCCCACAGCGGCTTTTCTACGAACTCACAACGTCCATCCCACTGTACGTTGTGGTTTATTTTTCGGCACTAATTGAGGCCTGATTGTTTTTATCTGAGGTGTTCCCTTCAAGAGCCGCAATACGCGCCTCCAAAGCTTGATATTGAGCAAGCGATGCTTTTAAGGCGTCATTCTCAGCTTGCAGTTGTGCCACATTTTCTTCTAAGTTGGTCACCTTTTCTTCCAGCTCTTGAATTCCTGCTGTCAGCAGAGGAGTGATTCTTCCGTAGTCTACCATCATGGGATTGGTCTCCGGATCGCTGTCTTCCTCTCCCGATACCGCATATGGGTAAATGGCGTTTAGTTCTTGCGCCAAAAAGCCCATTTCTTGATACCCTCTGTTGGATTTAAACTCATACCAAAGCGGATTGATCTCTGAGATCATACCTAGAGCATCATCCACCTCTTGGAAATTGGTTTTAAGACGCGCATCCGAGGTGGTCACGTATTGCACCCCGATTCCGGATGAGGTTCCTGCAACGCGTCCGGCAACCGTCACACCAACGTTTCTGAAGAATCCGACATAATAGGCTCCAGTGGTTGGTAGCGAAGCGGCTAAGCGTACACTGATCCCATCAGAAGAAACTCCTGTATTGGTATTGTAAAAATCACCCACATAGGTGGTGGTATTGTCGGTCACATCCAATTGGTTGTTCGGACTGGTCATGCCAATTCCTACTTCTCCGCCGTTAAAAAAGGAATCTCCATTACTATTGATCCTGGTGCGCACACTACTGTTGTAAAGGTCTAAGATCCCTGCACCACTGGAATCGTAATAGCGTCCCGTAACGGTTGCGGTAGTGGAGCCGTTTCTCCAATAGGTGTCACCTCCCACATTGACTAAACCGCCTGCAGTGGCTTCAAAAAAACGCGTGCCGCTGGCTGCAACAGCAAAGTCACCCGATGACGTTAAATCGTGAGTCAAATCATAAATGCTGTGATCTACACTGGTGGTTTGCGTGAGTGTTCCGCCCAGACCAACTCCAGAGCTTATTGCCGAAAGCCCATTTGTCGGCGACACAGCACTCGATACATTGACCCAGCTGGCATTACCTGAGCCGTCTGTTTGCATGAGTTGTCCATTCGTTCCGCGAGAGGCCGGAAGCGTATAGGTATTGGAAGTCGTTGTTCCTACGGTGAGATCTCCCAAAAAGTAGCCGGCATGTCCATTAGCAGTTAAAACACTGGAGTATATTCCGTATTCGGTGCCTCCAAAATCACTGCCAATGCTGGTTTGAATTCCGT
This sequence comes from Gilvibacter sp., assembly GCF_965601605.1. Classification (GTDB taxonomy): domain Bacteria; phylum Bacteroidota; class Bacteroidia; order Flavobacteriales; family Flavobacteriaceae; genus Gilvibacter. The sequence goes on from NZ_CBFCWJ010000017.1 coordinate 18,537, forward strand.
AGAGGTTATTACTGCCTGTTTCAAATCGAGAAACCTGCGTAGCTACGTTCCCATAAGTGAGATTCGCAGCTATACCTGCTCTAGAACTGAGGGTGTAAGTACTGGTCAAGTTAATATCAATTCCATCTCCGGATTGATTCCCAGAAGTCATATCCAAGAGATCTGCGTTGGTGTTAGGGCCTAATTGAATATCTGCTGATAAGGCGTTGATGCCTAATTTATAATCGCTGCCAGTGGTAGTACCTAGAAGTAAATTTTCAGTAGTTCCATCGGCTGGATAGAGGTAGGAACCGCCGTCTGTAAACTGACTGTCAATAGAACCCCAGCTTATAGTTCCAGAACCGTTGGTTTGAAGTACCTGATTGGCTGTGCCATCTACAGCGGGAAATTCGTAACCGCTTCCTATCGGGTTACTTACTTGCAACGTACCGTTGATCCTAAAATCATTGGTAGCAAAATCGCCCCAAACCAATGGAGAAGAAGTTGCATTGTTATCAATATAGAGTTTGTTGGATCCAGACTCATTAAGTCCGGCGGCATAACCGATAAAGATATTACTGCTCCCGTTTGCATCGCGTCCAGACAGCGCCCCTAGGTAAGTGTTGTTTGACCCTGCCGTGCTGTTCCTTCCTGAATGATATCCAAAATATGTATTTGCACCAGTAGTTGTAATCCTATTGCCTGACTCATGACCGACTGCGGTATTGTTAATACCAGTTGTTACAGTGCCTAGAGTATTGTTTCCAACACCCACATTTGCATTTCCAGAAGTGTTGGTGTCAAGACTGCGATATCCAATTGCTACATTGTCTGCAGCACTTGTAGCAATATCCAAACTTTGTGTGCCAACCGCTGTATTTCTGGATCCGGTAAGACCAGACGAATTTCCTGAAAGAGCTCTATAACCAAGAGCTGTATTGGAAAGGGCTGTCCCATTAATATTATATAAAGCATCAAAACCAACCCCTGTATTGAAGGAGCCTACAGTGTTTTCGAACATAGCACGAGCTCCAACAGCTACGTTTGAGCCTCCGGTCGTGTTGGCATTTAAAGCAGTATAGCCAATTGCTGTATTGTAGGTGGCACTTGTATTATTTTGTAGGGCGCCATTTCCAATTCCCAAATTGTATGATCCGCTACTAATTGCTCTTAAGGCTTGATAGCCTATGGCGATATTGTCAGCTCCAGTAGCAATACTTCTTGCACTTTCGTAGCCTATTGCAATATTTCTGGAGGTTGTAACTCCAATAGAAGCTCCAATAAGTGCATTTCCACCTATTGAAATATTATATGAAGATGTTCCGGCAATATTAAACATTGAATTCCCTCCAATACCAATATTCCAAGCGCCTTCATCATGATAATAGAGTGCACGATTACCAATTGCAACATTTACAGCACCGGTAGTATTAGAAAACATCGATTCTTGGCCTATAGATGTATTGCTGCCGCCGGTGGTATTTGTAGCCAGAGAAGAGTAGCCAATGGCAGTGTTTCGTCTTCCAGAAGTATTTGCTTGAAGACTAGCGAAGCCAACAGCTGCATTGTTAGTCCCAGAAGTCACGGTACTTAAGCTTTGATCACCAATTCCCACATTGTTATTGCCACCATCATCATTGGCGCCAGCTCCGCTCCCTAAAAACAAGGAGGAACCGTCATAAATACCGTCTGAGAGTTCATTGATCTGCCCTGCGCCGTCACCAACGGCTTCCCAAGAGGTGGCGCCGTTGTTCCAGAAGTAAAAGCCCGGAAGGTTACCGCCGTCTGCAGTGGTCAAATAAATGAGCATGCCGTTTTGCGCTGCGCCAGGGTCTGAAGTTGGAAACTGATCAATGCGCGGAATCAAGATTCCATCGGTATTGGCGGGATCTGTTGCATCAGAAGCTGAAATATCTAAACTGGCGTTTGGGGAAACGTTGTTGATTCCTACTTGTCCGTAAATGGAGGAGGCAAATAGAAAAAGGCCTAATAGGCTCAATAGTGGTTTCATATCGACGGTTTTCCTTTGGTTACCGTCAATTGCAAAAGGTTAACATCGAATTTGAAAATAAAAAAAAAGCCGCTCCCCACAGCGGCTTTTCTTCTCAAAACACAATAATGCAATTGCACTATTGTTGACTATTCTTCAGATACAACTGGAGCTTGAGACTTGTTGGATTTATCACCTCCTTCAAGAGCGGCAATTCGCGCTTCAAGCGCTGCATACTGATCCAACTGTTGTTTCAATTGTGCGTTCTCTGCTTCAAGAGCTTGTACCTTTTCATTGAGTTCTTTGATACCAGCCGTTAGCAATGGAGTAATTCGGGCGTAGTCAACCATCATGGGATCTTCGTTGGGGTCACTGCTTTCATCTCCAGTTACAATCTGTGGAAAAACTTCTTTAACCTCCTGAGCAATAAAGCCTAGTTCCTTGAAACCCAGATTGGACTTAAACTCATACCACTGCGGCTCAATATCACTGATTAGATCCAGCGCATTTCCAATGGGCTCAAAATTGGTCTTTAAGCGACGATCAGAAGTCGTTACGAGTTGAACACCTGTGCCGGTTGTTGATCCAGAGATGCGTCCAGAAACTGTGCCGCCTGCTGCTCGAAAGAAACCAACATAATATGCTGAAGCATTAGGACTCGTTGCGTTGAGTCGTACACGTATTCCGTCCGCAAAAGTGCTGGTGCTTGTATTGAAAAAATCCGCTACATAACTTACGGTATTATCAACTACGTCTAATTGTTCATCCGGGTTAGTCATTCCAATTCCAACAGACCCTCCATTGAAGTAAGTGTCTCCTGTTCCTGCTATTTGAGTCCTAAGAGCACCGGCTGCGTAGACGTTTATTAGACCAGTTGAACCCGTGCCTGTCAGTTCAACTAAACGTGTCCCGGTTACATCTGATTGATTGATCTGTAGATCGCCTCCTACACGTGTATTACCCGTATTACTCACGCGGAATTTGGCCGTGCCTTCATCTTGCACCTCAAGGTATCCGGATCCGTCTAGATTATGGATAAAATTATTTGCGCCATAAGTAATGGTTGTTTCCTGGCTTAGAGACCCACCCAATTGGATGTCATCAGAGGATTCGCTCAGGCCATTGCTGGCCGTTGTTGCGTCAGTTAAACTCAAGGTGGACCAACTGAGATTTCCTGCGCCGTCGGTGACCATGACTTGACCATTTGTTCCTCGACTCGCTGGGAAGGTATAATTGTCAGTCCCTGAAGTTCCTATGGAAACATCGCCTAAAAAGTAACCTGCATAACTGCCGCTTTTTAAGGCAGAACTGTAAATACCGTAGTGGGTTCCTCCTGCGGTGCTCGCTATTGTAGCATAATAACCGTATTTGTCTCCTGAGCCTGTGTCGTTGAATTCCGTATAAGCGCCATATCGCAATCCATTACCGCCAGAAGAATCAAAAAGGTTGTGTAACCCATAAAAGGTCCCGTTATGGCTGCCGGTGATGTTGTAATTTTGAACTCCGTAAAAGTCCGTAAAGCTTCCAGCAATCAAGTTTCGGATTCCAGCTCCAGTGGTGGTAGTCCCTTGAAATCTATTGAGAAAACCAACGCTTATTGTCGATGTTGAGTTGCCGAATGAATTGTCAACTCCGTAAAGAAAACCAGAACTCGCTGTCGCGTCCGTATTGCTAAAACTATTTGACAATCCTGAAACAAGACTTTGATTGGTTCGAGTAATTGAATTGACAATCCCATAGGTACTGGTGGTCGATGCGCTCGGAGATGCTTCGTTGATTCTGTTAAAAACACCATATATAAAACCGTTTCCGGTGTTTTCCAGGTCGACAGTACGCGTTGCTGTGGCATCGATGTCGAGTGGATAAGTTACCGTTGAGGTACCTATCCCTACGTTTCCATCGGTAAAAATATCGTCGGATGACGCACTTGGTGCTCCCGTGGTTCCTTCTTCATACCAGTCAGCGTCATCGGTAAAGTCAACCCAACCTAAGCCTCCAGAGCCATTGGTACGCAATACTTGGCCAGTACTGCCGTCAGTACTTGGAAATTCATAGCCAGTTCCCGATGGATTTCCAACTTGGAGTTGGCCGTTGATGCGCAGATCATTGGATAGAAAGTTACCCCAGATCAGAGGATCAGCGGTGGCGGTATTGTCAATAAAAAGTAAATTGGACCCGGTCTCATTAGAACCTGCAGAGTTTCCGATAAATACATTGTTAGAACCAGAGACGTTCAATCCTCCAGCTAGATTACCAACGAAAACATTATTCGAACCTAAATTGGAATATCCGGCAGAGCTACCGAGCATGGTGTTAAAGTTTCCAGTTTCATTTGCGCTTCCCGCTATACTACCCATAAAGGTGTTGTTGTTTCCTGATGTAATATTTCTTCCGGCGAGATATCCATAAGCCATATTGCGCGCTCCTGAGGTTATATCCCTGAGTGCGGATGCACCAGTAGCAACATTAAAGCTTCCAGAAGTTACCGCTTCCATGACGTAGTCTCCAATACCGACGTTCTGTTCTCCCGAGGACAAATTGGCTAAAGCTCGGGATCCGATGGCAACATTTTGATTAGCATCTGTAGAGGTAGAACTGGCGGACAATGCGGAGCGGCCAATGGCAATATTGTATTCCGCATTAACAAGGCCAGAAAGCGCATTGTTTCCTAAAGCAACATTATAGTCTCCGCTAATATTGGCGGTCAATGCCCCGTTTCCAATTCCCACGTTGTCAATACCGTCTATGTTTCCAGCAAGAGCTGTGGTTCCTATAGCGGTATTTTGCCTACCCGTATTGTTTTGGCTCAAACTGGCATATCCGATAGCCGTATTGTCGCTACCCGTAGTATTAGCATCTAAACTAAAAGAACCTACACCAACGTTTTGACTTCCCGTTGAACTGCTTAGACCCGCTTGAAATCCGATCATGGTATTGTCATTCCCAGTAGTATTTGTAGGGAGTGACTGCCTACCTACGGCTGTATTTCCAATACCTGTGGTGTTATTGATCATAGCGAGTGATCCCACAGCGGTATTGGAATTTCCGGAGGTGTTGTTGGAAAGACTAAAGAGTCCAACCCCGACATTAGAATTTGCGCCGTCATCATTTATTCCAGAACTCGCTCCTAAAAATAAAGAAGAGCCATCAGTAATTCCGTCTGTGAGTTCGTTGATCTGTTGAGCGCCGCTACCAGAAATGCTATCCCAAGTTGTAGTGCCGTTATTCCAGAAATAGAATCCGGGAGGGTTGCCACCGTCTGTGGTGGTTAAGTAAACAAGCATGCCGTGTTGTGCAGCTGCTGGGTCTGAAGCCGGAAAGGCATCGATCCGAGGAATCAACAAACCGTCTGTGTTAGCAGGAGTTGCTTGATTACTAGCAGCAATATCTAAACTGGCGCTTGGCGAAAGATTGTTGATCCCAACTTGGGCCTTAAGATTAAGAGCCGATAGGGCAAAAATCACTAGGGGTAAAATTCGTTTCATGCGATTGTGTTTTGAAATTTTTACCGTAGCAAAAGCAGGAGTAGGTAGGGCAAAAAAAGGTGGGGATGACCTTTTCTGAACCCTAAAGTAGTGTGGCTTAACGCCTTGCCCAATAATTTTTAGTGAAGGCTACCGATTTTTTAGTGAAGCTAGCTCAGCAAGTTGAATTTTGTGATTTCAAGACTCGCTAGTGTACCCTGAGCAGGCGCCGGACTGAAGGTCAAGTTGGCCTTGAGCTTTTTGGAAAGGGCTTTCATGAGCTTAATTCCAAAAGAACTTTCTGCTACCTCGTCGGGCATACCTTGTCCGTTATCTTGAAGTTCTAAAACCAAGGAATCGCCTTTTTGGTCAAAGCGCAATTGCATCTCGCTGGTATCCTTAACCTCTGGAAAGGCATGTTTGAGCACATTGGTAATAAGCTCATTGAGGATCAATCCAATGGGAGTGATGGTTTCTATATCGAGCACCATGGGTTTGATGTCTGTCGCGTACTTAATGGGCTTACTTTTAAATTGATGGGATTCAAAAATGTCACGGGTAAGATCTTCAAAATACTCTTTGGTGTTTATGCCCACCAATTGATCTTTGTTGTACAGTTTTTGATGGATCAGCACCATAGAACGCACCCGGTTCTGCGCTTCTTTTATAGCGAGTTGAGCTTCTTTATCCTCTATGTTCTCAGATTGCAAATAGAGCAATGAAGACACAATTTGAAAGCTGTTTTTTACGCGGTGGTGGATTTCTTTGAGTAAGACGTTCTTTTCATCCAAAGTGGTTTCCAAAAGAGATTTTTGACGTGCTAGTATTTTGTTCTTTTGACGGTTCTTGTAAAAGAAATAAAGTACGAGTAGCAATACTACGCCACCTGCCCAAAGTAAGGCAGTCAAAAACTTTTTATTGGCTGCCGTACGCTGCAGCTCCATCTCTTTTTCTTGGGTTTGATATTTGACCTCATAGTCAGCAATCTTAGCGAGAACCTCAGAGTTTCTCAGACTGTCTTCCATCGCTTTTTGGTCCAAAAGGATGTTGTAAGCACCTTCATAATTGTTCATCGCTAAATACACTCGTTGCAACATTTGGCGCTCACTGGTATTCCCGTATAAATAGTTGGCAGCGGTTAGCTTTTCAATAGTGTTGTTTAGATAGGGTAGGGCTCTTTCTGGTTGGCCTGATTTTAAAAATGCTCTGGATATGGCGATGGTACATACAGAAAGTGCATTGTAGTTGGACAGGCTGTCGGAGACGCTAATAATATTCTCCAAATTAGCAATAGCCTCTTCCGAGGAGTCATCGAGCAATACTTGATCTATAGGTAAATGATAATCTGGAGTGTTCAGGGTCTTCTCCTTGTAATAGGCAGAGAGTTGTTCGGTGAAATAGGCCAAACGATCCACGCGGTCTACCTGCTTGTAGAAGTCTACCATCAGAAATAACAAAAACCCTCGCCTTCTGTGGTTGGGAATATCAGCAATAGCGCTCCATGCTTTTTCTAGGTACTCTCCTTGGGCTTCGTAATTGCCCAAAATATGCTCAATATCCGAACGCATACGGTAAACGATCTCATACAGATCCCTAGGAATATCCTGATACTGCGCCAAGATGTTTTCCGCTTGATTGTTGTAAAGCGAAGCAGAATCGACCTTAGCAACGTTGATATAATGCGCAGTTAAGGAAGATAAACAGTCAAAGGTCAACGTGGGATCCCCATAGGATTCAGACATCGCAAGACTTTGCTTGCGTAACTTTAAAGAGGCTGCTACATCTCCTTTACGCAAATAGAAGGGCGCAAAATTCAAGTTGGTGTTGATCATGACCTCTGGTAGATCTGAGATTGAATCCATGATTTGATGCGCTCGTATTGGATCTTTACTGCGGATGTAGGATCGAGATAAATCGTAGGAAGCATCAATAATCTGATCTTTGGGAAGTTCAAGAATACTATCTATTTGCTGCTTTATGATATCTGGGCTTATGGTCTGTGCATGTACTTGCCCGTTAAAAAGCGACAAGAAAATACTCAGGCCTGTGAGTGCCTTGGTGGGGGTATTGATAAATTTCATTTAACGTTGGCTCATCAAAGTTTCAACTTCAGATCGGTTCTTGGCGCTCATGGGTAAATCTTCTTCACCCAATAAAACGCTGTCTTTGGTCACAGCTGTGACCTGATCAATGTTCACCACATAAGAACGGTGAATGCGTACAAACCGATCATCGGTAAGACCTTGCATTTGTTTTTTTAAAGTGTGCGGTAATAAATAGGTCTGCTTTTCGGTTACGATATAGCAATAGTTGTCATAGGCCTTTAAGTACTTGATGCTTTCTTTGGCGAGTTTATGCGTGCGGCCATTAACTCGAATGATCAAGGGTGATGGTGGGGTTTGTTTTTTAAGTTGATGCCAGGCCAATTCTATATTGCTTCTCAATCCAGACTCTGTAAATGGCTTGGCAATAAATCCCAAAGGATGCACCTCTTTGATCCGATCAATAGTATTCGGATCTGTCTGTGAGGTGAGAAATAAGTATGGAATCCTTTGATGATCTAAATGAGCGGCCAGATCAATGCCGTCTTTCTCGCCGTCCAATTGAATGTCCAAAAGTACAAGATCAACCGAATTTTGGGATAAGACCTCTTGAGCACTGTCATAACTGTCGGCGTCACCAATGACCCTATAGCCTTGTTTCTCAAGGGCTGTTTCTATGGTCACTGCGATCAGTGGTTCGTCCTCTACAATTAGAATTTTAATTGACATTGTTGCTAAAACTCGCGTTAAGCTACTGAATCTAATTCGTTTGGGCCTAATTTTTTAGTTAGCGCGGCTGTTTTTTTAGTGAATGAAGAACAAAAATCAAGGGCAAAACAGCAAAAAATAGAAAAGCTGCCATAAATGACAGCTTTTCGCCCCAAATTTGATCGATTACCCGAAGGCATCAACCTACTTATGTAACTCAAAGATAATAAATTATTACGGCTAAACCGTAATAATTTGTGGACTTCTTATTGAAAAACAGGGTTTTACCTCTCTAAAAAGTAGGAAGACGCCGCGGCTGATTTTCTGAGTTTGCATTAAAGTCTGGCTTTAAGCTTCCTTGTTAAAGTAGTCAGACTCAAAGTTTTTATTCTCGGTAGCATTATGCTGAGTAGCCCAAAATCCTTTGTGAATTGCAAAATAGCCAGTTTCTCCTTTTTTGTTCATGGCGATATAGCCCACTTGGAAGTCTTTATAGTTGCTTCCCGGTTTTGAAACAATACGCTTTATTGCCTCTTCACAGGCTTCCTGAGGGGATTTGCCTTGTCGCATAAGCTCTACAATTAAAAAGCTCCCTACAGTTTTAACCACCTCTTCACCTAAACCGGTTGCCACAGCAGCTCCCACCTCATTGTCCACAAAGAGTCCGGAGCCAATGATTGGACTGTCTCCCACACGGCCTTGCATTTTATAGGCTAAGCCGCTGGTGGTGCATCCTCCAGCAAGTGTTCCATCTTTATCCATGACCAACATGCCAATGGTGTCGTGGTTTTCAATATTAATAATGGGTTTATACTGAGAGGTCTCTTTCCATTTTTCCCAAGCTGCACGAGACTCTTGAGTGAGCAGATCTTCCGCTTCTAAACCAATAGCTCTGGCGTGCATTTCTGCGCCTTGTCCAGCGAGCATTACGTGCGGCGTGTCTTCCATGACGGAACGCGCTACTGTAATAGCATGGGTAGTGTTTTTAAGATAAACCACAGATCCGCAGTTTCCCGTATGATCCATGATACAAGCATCTAAAGTCACATTACCATCCCGATCTGGCAGACCCCCTTTACCCACAGAGGAGTTTTTAACATCAGCTTCTTCTACTTTGCAACCGGCCTCAACGGCATCCAATGCAGAGTTTCCAGCAGCTAGACTTTCCCATGCAGCCTTGGTTGCATTATTGACATTCCAAGTGGCTAAAACTAGCGGTCCTCCAGGACCAGTCTCATCGGTTGGGGCTTCTTGTGGGTTCTCAGCACAGCTCATTGCTGCTGCTGGAATACCGAGAGCCAAACTGCCTAAAGAAGTATTCTTTAAAAAGGTTCTGCGTTTCATGGTTGTGGTTTATTCAATTACTATTTCGTCTACAAAGATCCAAGCCTTGCCGTTGTATGGAGCACCGAGGTGCCATGCAGGCAAATCTCCAAGGTTTTTGGCCACGATCTTTACGTATCGCGCGCTGTATCCATTCATGCTAAAGGCTGCGGGAGCGATTTCGCTATCGTCATCTCGAGTTGCTGAATCAAATTTTACCGGTGGAAGGTTTTTATTAAAGCTATTGGGGTTGTCAGAGACATAACATTCCACCTGGGTAGGTAAAAAGATCCAACTGCCTTGGTCTTGCAAAAAGCCTACTTTGATCGAATCAATGGCTTTAACACTACCCAGATCAACAATGGCAATAACGTCTTGATCTTGGTAGCCTTGCCAGGCTCCAGTACGGAAGTCTTCACTGCCTCTAATGCCGTCAATTAAGGCGTCATTACCGCCAGCATTGTATTGATTGGCAAATTCAGATTCTAACTTGATGCTTCGGCTAGGATCTACTTTATAGAAAGGTGTTCTTAGCACAGGGCTTTCTTGTCCGTTGAGGTTTGCATAGGTTTCTAAAACGACATCTTCACTAACTGTAAAAGGGGTGCTATACTCAGCAAAATCCGCCTCATTGAGTCGATAAAAGATTACTGCATCGGCATTGATATTCTGCAAGCTAACTTCTGTTTGATTTTTAAAGGCGATATCTCCTGCGGAGATAAACGGAGGTGTAACCACCAATTGATCTTCAATTCTCGCTGTTGGGAGCTGCTCGTCAGCAGTGCCCCAAGTTCCCGGTTGTGGCCCCATATCAAATTCGATCCATCCCCCGTCAGTCAACTCCTCATGCCACAAATAGGAACGCTCTAAAGGCTTTCCGTTCAATCGAACTGCTTGGATATAAGGACTGTCGTGAGAGAAATTATTGGCAATCACTGTAAAGCTTTTACCGCTTTCCAAATTGATGGTCGCTTTTTCCATAAGCGGTGTCCCAATGATGTACTGATTGCTCGCCGGAGTAACCGGATAGAATCCCAAAGCGCTAAACACATACCAAGCGCTCATCTGTCCGCAGTCCTCATTACCCGAAATTCCATCTGGAGTATTGGTGTAAAGGGTAGTGCCAATTTGCTGAACGTATTTCTGAGTTTTCTCTGGTTTGCCCACAAAGTTGTATAGGTAGGCCATGTGATGACTCGGTTCATTCCCATGAGCATATTGCCCAATTAAGCCTGTAATGTCCGCCTGATCACGCCCCGAAGTTTCCGTTTTGGCCGTGAAAAGCTGATCCAAATGGGCTTCAAAGGCCTGCGGGCCGCCCATAAGATCAATCAAGCCATTAATATCTTGTGGAACATACAAACTGTACTGCCAGGCATTGGCCTCCGTATAATTGAAATTGACCTCATAAGGATCAAAAGGAGTGAACCATTGATTTCTGAATCGGCCTTGCATAAATCCAGTCTCTGGATTGAACACGTTTTTGTAATTCTGAGCTCTGCGGATGTAATTATTGTAGTCCTCTCTTTCCCCCATTTCTTGAGCCATTTGTGCAATGGTCCAGTCATCATAAGCGTATTCTAGCGTTTTGGACACAGATTCACTCTCTTGCTCCATAGGGACATAGCCAAACTCTTTGTAGCCTTCAAGGCCCAAATGATCACGTGTAGCACTGTGTTTCATAGCTTCCAATGCCAGATCGGTGTCGTAATCGCGCAATCCTTTCATATAGGCGTCTGCAATGACAGGAATGCCGTGATAGCCAATCATACAACCTGTATAATTGGCGCTGAGATCCCAAATTGGAATTATCCCCCCTTCTTGGTATTTGGCGAGCATGGTCTTCACAAAGTCGTTGGTGCGCTCTTGTTCAATTATCGTGTAAAGCGGATGCGCAGCACGGTAGGTATCCCACAAGGAGAAAACCGTATAATAGTTGAAATCGGCTTGATGAACCTCTAAATCCATCCCGCGATAACGGCCGTCCACATCTTGGTACAAATTAGGGGCAAGCATGCTGTGATAAATGGAAGTGTAAAAATTGAAAAGTGCTTCTTCATTTTGGTTTTCAACCACTATCTTTTGCAGTTGTGCTTCCCATTTTTCTTCTGCTCGAGCGCGGAGTTGGTCAAAGGTCAGTTCACCTACTTCGGCCTCGGCGTTGGCTTTTGCACCTTCCTCATCAACGGCAGATATTCCCACGGTCACATAAAGCGGTTCTTCATCATTCTTGTCAAACTCTAAGGCCGCTTTGCGCTTTTTCAATCCATTTCTCAAAAAAGTTGATTGCTTGACTGGCTTGGAGAATTTAATGTAGAAGAATAGACGCTGATCTGTAGCCCAGGCTTCAGAGAATCGGTACCCACTGAACTCGGTCGTGGAGGTTTGCTCCATATCAAATTCCAAGAGTTTGTCTCTGTGGTCCAGATCAATGACTATAAACTGTCGTACGCCTTTGTCAAACTCATATTTGTGCATTCCGGCGCGTTCACTGGTGGTGAGGCTTACAGTAACCTTAGTGTCATCCAGTCTGACCTGATAAAACCCTGGTGTAGCGATCTCATTCTCATGAGAGAATTTAGAACCATAACCAGCCAAACCGTTAGCACCATTATTGAAGTTCAAAGAATTAGTAGGAGACAAAAGAAGGTCTCCATAGTCACTAACCCCGGTCCCACTGAGGTGGGTATGGGAGAAGCCGTAGATATAATCATCAGAATAGTGGTAGCCACTACAACCGTCCCAGCCATCTAAGCGCGTGTCTGGGCTGAGCTGCATCATTCCAAAGGGCAAGGTAGCTCCTGGGTAAGTATGTCCATGGCCGCCAGTTCCAATAAATGGATTGACGTAGGAAATTAATTTTTTCGCTTGTTTAGCAGGGGCTGGACCTTGAGGTGAGCAGCCTACAATGAAGGCTAGCAGGAAGTATCCAAGCAGTGATCGGTACATGCGGTAGTTTTGCACGTGAAGTTACGAAAACCGTTAAAAAAAAGTAAAGCCTTTTAACAAGGGCCTCAAAGCCAGTATCTTTGTTTTTATGAATATAGGATGGATCATCTTTATCGCCATTTATCTGGCGGTTGACGTATATACTTTTCAAGCCATTAAAACGGTAACCAGCAACCGCTGGATTCACATTGCGTACTTCGGCGTTTCTCTTATCATCTTAGGACTTTTTATTTATCAGATCTCCGCAATGTCCGGAAATCGAGTAATGACACCTCTTAGAATGTACAGTTTTGGGACGTTCATTGCGGTCTTTATGCCCAAACTCTTTGTTTTGGTGATTGTCTTACTAGGAGAAGATCTGGTGCGTATCACGGTAGGTTTGTATTCTAAATTCGGAAGTCATGAAGGCAGTTTCTATATGCCTTCTAGGCGGAAGTTTATCAGCACGATAGCTCTAGGTGCGGCTGCCATTCCCTTTGGGGCCTTGCTCTATGGAATGTTTAAAGGTCGATATAATTATCAGGTCTTGAAGTATGAAATGACCTTTGAAGACCTGCCAGATGCCTTTGATGGTTATACAATTACTCAGATCAGTGATATTCATTCGGGAAGCTTTAGTAATGCAGAGAAAGTGCAATACGCCGTAGACCTGGTCAATGAACAAAATAGTGATGTTATTCTCTTTACGGGGGACTTGGTCAATGATCTCGCGGCAGAGATGCGTCCGTGGAAAAAAGTATTCAGTACACTAACAGCTAAAGATGGTGTCTATTCCGTTTTGGGTAACCACGATTATGGAGATTACTACAACTGGCCCAATGCAGAGGATAAAAAGAAGAACTTGGAAGAGCTCAAAAACATCCAAGCAGAAATGGGCTGGGACCTACTATTGAACGAACACCGTTTCTTGGAGCGCGACGGTCAACGCTTGGCGCTTATTGGTGTGGAGAACTGGGGTAAAGGCGGATTCAAAAAGGCTGGAGATCTTCAAAAGGCAGTAGCTGCGGTTGGCGCTGACGATTTTAAGATCTTGATGAGTCACGATCCTTCGCATTGGCGCGCAGAGGTTATACCGCATGAGAATCACTTCCACCTAACCCTAAGCGGGCACACCCACGGAATGCAGTTTGGTATTGAGATCCCTGGATGGGTCCGTTGGTCTCCTGTCAAGTGGCGTTATGACGAATGGGCGGGCATCTATGAAGAGGCCGGGCAGTTCATCAATGTGAACCGCGGATTTGGATATATTGGCTATCCGGGGCGCGTTGGAATCTGGCCAGAAGTCTCTGTGATAACCCTTAAAAAAGGGCCTAGAACAGCATAGTTGCCCTAAAACACTATATTTGTAGTATTGATCACCAATCTCATACGGGAATCATATGTCAAAATTTGGAGAATTAATAGAAGCCGACATTCCTGTACTCCTCGATTTTTATACCGAATGGAACGAGCCGTCTACGGCTATGCATCCGGTGCTGCGCGATGTTGCAGCTGCTTTAGGCGATAAGGCCAGAGTGATCAAGATCGACGTGGACAAGAACAAGGAATTGGCTGACGCCCTGCGCGTTAAAGGCCTCCCAACCTTGATGATTTACAAGAACGGCGAAATGAAATGGCGTCAAAGCGGTGAGCAAGACGCAAATACTTTGATCGGACTGGTTAAGGAATACATTTAAACGCAAATCCCCGCTCACTAAACTCTTTTAAAACTGCTGGTAGGGCCACTTGGAGCCTCGGAGCCGCTTTTAGGCTATCGTGAAATACAACGATACTGCCTGCTTTTGCGTGTTTAATAACATTTTCCTTACACTTTTCTGGGGAAAGTTGAAGATCAAAATCCGCAGAGAGAACATCCCACATCACAATTTTGTAGCCTTTCTTTTGAAGTGCCTTGGATTGATTGGAACGCAGCTGACCGTAGGGAGGTCTGAACAATTTGCTTATTTCAGTAACATCGCTCGTTGCTTCCATGAGATTTTGGCAGCTTTCAGTTTCTCTGAGATAATCGAGCAATGGAGTTTTCCAACCTTTTACATGATGCATGGTGTGATTGGCCACTCGGTGTCCTTCTTGGATAAGTTCCCTGTAGATCTCTGGATGTTTGCGCACATTGTCTCCAATACAAAAAAAGGTTGCTTTGGCGTTAAATTGCCTCAAAGTTTCTAATACCCATGGAGTGATCTCAGGGATCGGACCGTCATCAAAGGTCAAATAAATGACTTTCTCTGAGCTGTCTAAACGCCAAAGGCGCTTCGGATAAAGCATCTGAAGCACCTTTGGAGATTTGACTGTATATTTCATGTATTTATTCTGCGCCGTCCAAGCCTGTGCTGTCCAGACCTGTAGTATCTGCTGGCATTAGCAATGGATCTTCATCATTATTGAAATCAAGATCGTCCGTGTCATCATCAAACAAGCCTTGACGTATATAAAGCGCTTTGAATTTCTCCAGATAGGAGTTGAAGGTGATGAATTCCTGTTCAATAAAGTCTTCATCCTCGCCTGGAACATTCAATTGATATACCAAGGCGCGGTAACGTTCTACATCTGTGAGAATTTCAGAAACCAATCGGTCTTGCTCTCTTGGGCTGAATTGATCAAAGAAGATCAGCTTTTCCTGATATTTCTGAGAAACCTCTTTAAAGATCTCACGGGCCTTTTCATTCTCACCTATGGCGTAATACGCTCTGATGTATGGATCCAACATGGTGTAGAATCCAAACTTCTCGACAGGCATTTTTTCCATGGCCAGATCAAGAACCGCCTTGGCCATATCATTCTTGCCTTCCACAATTAGGCTGTCTGCCAAACGTGAAATGTTTGAACGATACGTCAATGCATTTCTTCGAGTTTCAGGATCGTGATAGATGTCTTCACTACCGCTGTTACCCCAATCCCATTTGGTGACAATACCATACATCTTATCAGTATCTATACGTCCCATTTCATAAGGATTCTCTGGGTCACGCGGTGTTTTGATAGGAACCAGTTTGTAGGTCACCCCATCCAACTGTAGATAGTCTTTCATCCACAGATAATCGTCATCACCAAAACTACCACCGGTAAAGTAAATAGGACGTTCCCAGTTGTTGTTGGCAATGATATCTAGCATCAACAAACGGTTTTTATAAAGCACATCACCGTTGAGTTTAATGTCGATATAAGGAACGATCAGGTCTGCATCCTCAGGGTCTACAATACCGTTGCGCAATACCGTCTCTTTGTCAACTGGAATACGGATCATCTTAGAAGGGAAGGTGCTTATCTTTTGATTGTTGTCTGGTAAGGTCACCATGGTACGCGGATCATCAGATACAATCCAATTCAACCATTCTTTGATGTTCACAGGCTCGTCCGTTACTTCTTGAGCAAAGACAAAATCACGAGTACCTGTGCGGTATTGAGCGTGCGTCATTTGTGAAGGAATAGGCGCACTGGTGTAGGCGGCCTTCTTCATATCGTCTATATACCAATCCGTTTGGAAAAGACTCGTATTTACCGTTCGTATATCCTGCCTGTAACCTTCTATCCCTTGGGCGTACCAAAGGGCAAAGGTGTCATTATCACCAATGGTGAACAGTATGGCATTCTCATCACAGGAATCCAGATACATCTTAGCCATAGAGTTGGCCGTATAACGGTTCGAGCGGTCGTGATCATCCCAGTTTTGAGAGATCAGTAGGGCAGGAGCGGCCAACATTCCAATGACCACCACTAGCGGAGCCACCACGCGTGGTGTGCTGTATTCTTTGATGAGGTCAAATAAGGCGTAAACTCCAAATCCAATCCAAATGGCGAACATATAAAAAGAACCAACCAAGGCGTAGTCGCGTTCACGAGGCTCAAAAGGTCTTTCGTTCAGGTATACTTTAAGGGCGATTCCCGTAAAGAGGAAGAACACCAAGAGCACCCAGAAGTACTTCGGATTTTTGCTAGCAATAAAGAAGATCCCTAAGAGTCCAAGCAATAGCGGGAGGAAGAAATAAGTGTTTCTTCCTTTGTTGTTCACAGCATCACTAGGTAAGTTGTCTTGTGGCCCAAGGCGCCATTCGTCTAAGAACTTTATACCGCTGATCCAGTTTCCGTTCAAGACGGTTCCTTGGCCTTGAATGTCGTTTTGTCGGCCGGCAAAATTCCACATGAAATAGCGGCCGTACATATAACCAAACTGGTAGGAGAACATGAATTTTATGTTGTCACTAAAACTCGGTTTTTCAATATCAATAACACTGGCAAACTCTTTGAGGAAGCGGTGGTAGCCTTCTGCATCTACATAACCCAATCGGTAGGCTTCTTTAAACTGAGCAACTTCTTGACGGATGACCTCTTCACTGAGGTATTCGCGTTTAATGCTAAAATCAAGTCCGTCTGTATAGGCCAAATAGTTGGCGCTATGTTCTATACTCCACATCCGCGGGAAGATCGCTTTTTGACGATCGTCCGTATTTTGCTTGGCAAGTTTGTAATTGTTTACAATCTCGTAGCGGCCCAATTCTTCGTTCTTTTCGTATTTGGGCTTGTCGTCTACATAAGGGGTAATAGGATCTAAGCCCACATAGTCTTCAGAGAATTGTGGTCCATAGAACAGGTGTGTTTCCGGGTATTGCTCGCGGTTGTAATAGGCTAATAGCTCGCGGGCGTTGTTCGGGTTGTTTTCGTTAATTACTGTCCCGGCATTGGCGCGAATGGGCAGCATCAACCAGCTGGAGAATCCAACAAAAATAAAGAGCACACAAAGCGCCAAAGTATTGAGCTTGGCATAGCCTTTTTTGCGCGTGAACTTAAGAACGTAGTAAAAGATCCCGATATAAAGTAGGCCTGCAATGATGGTTCCGGAGTTGAATGGCAATCCGATTTGATTGACAAAAAAGATCTCAAAACCACTAAAGAGCTTCATACTCAAAGGCAAGAGCAACTTAAAAATGAAAAGCAGTATAGCCACTACCACCACATTGGCCACAATGAAATTCTTAACTGTGATCTTTTTGGTGTTTTTGAAGTAGTATAAGAAACCAATGGCAGGAATAGTAAGAAGTCCCATAAAGTGAACTCCAAAGGAAAGCCCCACAATCAGTGAAATGAGTATGACCCAACGGTCTCCGCCGGGAGTGTTCATTTCACGTTCCCAACGCAATCCGCAGTAAAACAGCACGGCCAGAATCATGTTGGCCATGGCATAAACCTCGGCTTCCACAGCATTGAACCAAAAGCTATCGGTAAAAGCAAAGGCAAGTGAACCAACAGCGGCGCTACCTAAAACAGCAATGGAGGTTCCGCTATCACTAAGTTTTTCTTTCCCAATCACATTGACCAATAACATGGTCAAAGACCAGAACATAAAGCCAATGGTAAAGGCGCTTGCAAAGGCAGACATCAGGTTAATGGTGTATGCAATATTGGCCGGTTCCATGGCAAACCAAGAAAAGAAGGCCCCTAACATTTGATAAAGCGGTGCCCCGGGAGGGTGACCGATCTCTAAATTAGAAGCTGTAGTAATGTATTCTCCGGCATCCCAGAAACTGGCAGTGGGTTCTAAGGTCAAGATGTAAACGATAAGTGAAACGCCAAAAACGCCCCAGCCCAACAATAGATTCCATTTTTTAAAAGCTGCCTCTTGCATAAACCTGTGGTTTTAAACTCCCAGCGAAGGTAATAATATTTATACTCTTGGGAATATTTACCCTAACGTTTCACACCAACTTTAGCGTATCTTTAAGAGGCTAAATTTTCCAGATTTTGTTTGTAGAAGACAAAAGTTGTCTTAAATTTGCGCACTCATTATGGAATTGGCCCATGGTGTAACTGGCAACACGTCTGATTTTGGTTCAGAAGAGTCTAGGTTCGAGCCCTAGTGGGCCAACATATTACGAAAGCCTTCAAGTTTTGACTTGAAGGCTTTTTTCATTTTCGATACTAGGGCTCTCACCCCCGCCCCTCAAATCAAAACACCCGCTCCGCGATCTGTCGGATGTTATCGCTTTTACCCATGGAGTAATAATGCAGCACTGGGACTCCGTGATCGAGTAGCTCTTTGCTTTGGGCACTGCACCACTCAATCCCCAATTGTCGCACAGCAGCGTTGTCTTTGCATTTTATGGCCTCTTTGATCAGCGCCTCAGGCAGGTCTACATGAAAGCGATGTGGGATGAGATTGAGTTGTTTTTTAGTGGCCAAAGGTTTTAATCCCGGAATAATGGGCACCTCAATTCCGGCCGCTCGGCAGCGTTTTACAAAATCAAAATACTTCTCATTGTCAAAAAACATCTGAGTCACTATGTACTGGGCTCCGGCTTCTACCTTTTTCTTTAAAAAGTGCAGATCGCTTTCCAAATTTGGGGCTTCCATATGCTTTTCCGGGTAACCCGCCACGCCGATACAAAAATCTGTACAGGCAGAATTCTGGAGTTCCACGTCCAAATAAGACCCATGATTGAGCTGATCAATCTGTTTGACCAAATCAACCGCATAGGTATGTCCGTCTTTTTCTGGAGAAAAGTAGGTCTCATTTTTTACAGCATCGCCGCGCAAAGCGACCACATTGTCAATTTCTAAAAAGTCCAGATCTATCAAAAAGTTCTCCGTGTCTTCTTTGGTAAAGCCGCCGCAGAGAATGTGCGGAATTGCATCTACTTGATATTTGTTCTGTATTGCGGCACAAATCCCCACGGTTCCGGGGCGCTTTTTCACCACTTGCCGCTTGAGAAGTCCATCTTCCAATGGGATATAAATGTATTCTTCCCGATGGTAGGTCACGTCAATAAACGGAGGTTTAAACTCCATCAAAGGGTCAATGCTCTCAAAGATCGCATCTATACTTTGCCCTTTCAATGGCGGTAAAATTTCAAAGGTGAATTGAGGGTTCCCTGCTGCTTTAGTTATATGGTCAGTTACTTTCATGTTCTATTTTTTGTTTTGGCGTTCCCTTGCCGCTGGCAGGTCGCGCTTTTCGCTGCAAGTCCTCGCAAGCTGTGGGCTTTTCGCTGCAATCGCTAACGCGACCCAATGGCGAGGTTGGGGTGCAACCATTTTTCTGCTTTTTCTAGCGATATGCCTTTGCGTTGGGCGTAATTGATAAGTTGATCTTCTGTGATCTTACCCAACCCAAAGTATTTGGATTCCGGATGCGCAAAATAATAGCCAGACACCGAGGCTGCGGGCCACATGGCCAAACTCTCCGTTAAGCTCACCCCAATATTCTCTTCAACCTTTAAAAGCGACCAAAGCGTCTCTTTTTCCAAATGGTCCGGACAGGCTGGATAACCTGGCGCAGGCCTTATACCTCGATATGCTTCTTGTATGAGTCCTTGGTTGTCTAAATCTTCTTGGGCGGCATATCCCCAGTGCTTCATGCGCACTTCTCGGTGTAAATATTCTGCGTAGCCTTCCGCAAAACGATCGGCCAAGGCTTGAACCATGATCGCGTTGTAATCGTCGTGCTCACTTTTGTAGCGGTCTGCTAAATCCTGTGCGCCAAAAATGCTCACGCAGAATGCACCAATATAATCGGTGATTCCTCGGTTTTGTGGAGCAATAAAATCTGCTAGCGCCAAATTTGGTACGCCATCACGTTTTTTAAGTTGCTGCCTTAGGGTTCTGAATCGTGCCAATTCTTGCTTTTGGTCACTCACTATAATGTCGTCGTGATCTATTGAATTAGCTTCAAAAATTCCAAAGATCGCTCGGGCTTCCAAGCTTTGGTCTGCTATCAATTGAGTAATCATTTCCTGAGCATCCGCAAAGAGTTGTTGGGCTTCTTGTCCAACTATATCATCCTCTAAGATCTCTGGAAACTTACCGTGTAGATCCCAACTTCTAAAAAAGGGACTCCAATCAATAAATGGAATCAAATCAGTTAGGGTAGTAGAGGTGATCTTTTTGATGCCGACAAAGTTTGGAGCCTCAGGCTTAAAAGTGCTCCAGTCAATCTCGTATTTTTTGTCGCGTGCCTCGTCTAAGGAAATATAGCTCTTCTGTTTACCGCGGTTTAAAAATTTGGTCCGGAAGCTTTCGTATTCCTCCTTGAGATTGGCCGTATAACTTTCAGCCGATCTTTTATTGAGCAAATCGCCAACAACAGTAACTGCTCTTGAAGCATCATTAACGTGCACGACGGCGTGTTTGTATTGGGTGTCTATTTTAACGGCCGTATGTGCTTTAGAGGTTGTGGCACCTCCAATCAATAGCGGAATTGCCAAATTATGACGCTCCATTTCTTTGGCTAAAAAGACCATTTCATCCAAGGAGGGTGTGATTAAACCAGAAAGGCCAATGGCGTCAACCTGTTGCTCAATAGCGGTTTCAATGATCTTCTCCGGAGGAACCATTACGCCCAGATCAATGATCTCGTAATTATTGCACCCTAAGACCACAGAGACAATATTTTTACCAATATCGTGCACATCGCCTTTAACCGTAGCCATTAATATTTTACCAAGTGACTGCTGTTTATCACTTTTCTCTTCTTCTATAAATGGATTCAAATAAGCCACTGCTTTTTTCATGACTCGGGCAGATTTGACCACCTGAGGCAGGAACATCTTTCCAGAACCGAACAGATTGCCAACCACACCCATCCCGGTCATTAATTGTCCTTCTATCACATCTAAAGGGCGCTCACTGAGCAGGCGGGCTTCTTCTACATCTTCCACTATAAAGGCATCAATCCCTTTAACCAAAGCATGGGTTATGCGCTCTTGTAGTTCTAGTTTGCGCCACTGCAGATCGACCGTTTTGGTCTTTTTTGTACCCTGAACGGTCTCCGCAAAAGCCAGCAAGCGTTCTGTCGCATCGTCACGTCGATCCAAAATAACATCCTCTACATGTTCCAAAAGATCTTTGGGAATACTGTCATAGACCTCTAACAAGGCTGGGTTTACAATTCCCATGTTCATTCCCGCTTTGATGGCGTGATACAGAAAGACGGAATGCATGGCTTCTCTCACGGTGTTGTTTCCTCTAAAAGAGAAGGAGACGTTACTCACTCCACCGCTAACACTAGCATGCGGTAAATGCGCTTTTACCCAACGAGTGCCTTCAATAAAGTCTACCGCGTTTTTACGATGCTCTTCCATCCCCGTGGCCACCGGGAAGATGTTCAGGTCAAAGATGATGTCTTGGGGAGCAAAGTTTACTTCATCCACAAGAATGTTATAGGAACGTTCGGCAATTTCTATGCGTCGTTGATAGTTGTCTGCCTGTCCAACTTCATCAAAAGCCATAACCACCACAGCGGCGCCATAGCGTTTTATCCTTTTTGCCTGAGCAATAAATTCTTCTTTGCCTTCCTTGAGACTTATGGAATTTACCACGCCCTTTCCCTGAATCACTTGAAGTCCAGCCTCAATGATCTCCCATTTAGAGCTGTCTATCATGATCGGTACGCGCGCTATGTCCGGCTCTGCAGCAATCAGGTTTAAAAACTTGACCATGGCTTTTTTTCCGTCAATAAGGCCATCGTCCATATTGATGTCAATGATCTGAGCTCCTCCTTCAACCTGGTGCCGAGCCACAGCTACAGCTTCTTCAAATTGCTCTTCCTTGATCAGTCTTAAGAACTTTCTGGAACCGGCAACGTTTGTTCGTTCTCCAATATTGATGAAGTTACTCTCTGGAGTTATCACCAAAGGTTCAAGGCCGGATAACTTTAAATATTTTGGGGTATCGTTCATTTATAGTTTAATTGGTCTAGGAGTCACTTGTTCTGCTACCTTGGCAATGGCTTTGATGTGCTCCGGAGTAGTACCACAACAGCCTCCAACTATATTTACAATACCATTGTCCAAATAACTTTTAACCTGTACCGACATTTTATCGGGAGTTTCGTCGTATTCTCCAAAGGCGTTGGGTAAGCCTGCGTTGGGATAGGCTGAAATTCCAATGTTAGTTTTGCTCGATATGGCTTCCAAATAGGGTTGCAACTTTGAAGCCCCTAAAGAGCAATTGAATCCAACGGTGATCAGATCCGTATGAGATATGGAGATCAGAAAGGCCTCCGCAGTTTGCCCCGATAGTGTTCTCCCAGAAGCATCGGTAATGGTTCCACTGACCATTACAGGGGTCTTGCTATTGCGCTCTTCTTTGACCTCTTCTATAGCAAATAATGCAGCCTTAGCATTTAGCGTATCGAATACGGTCTCTACCAATAGAATATCAACGCCGCCATCTAATAAAGCCTCTGCTTGTTGCTTATATGCCACGCGCAATTCGTCAAAGGTTATGGCTCTGAACCCAGGGTCATTCACGTCTGGAGACATGCTGGCGGTCTTATTAGTAGGGCCTATAGATCCCGCAACAAATCGTGGCTTGTTCGGTTGTTTTTTAGAGAATTCTTCTGCCTTTACCTTAGCTATTTTTGCAGATTCAAAGTTGAGTTCATAAACCAAGTCCTCCATTTGGTAATCGGCCATAGCTACTGTGGTGCCAGAAAAGGTATTGGTCTGTATGATGTCCGCACCGGCGTCAAGGAATTTATGGTGGACTTCGGCTATTGCCTCCGGTTGGGTAATGGACAAGAGATCATTGTTGCCCTTAAGGGGAATCGAGTAGTCTTTAAATCGCTCTCCCCGGAAGTCTTCTTCTGAGAAATTGTAGCGTTGCAACATGGTACCCATAGCTCCATCGAGCACAAGTACACGCTTTTGCAGTTCATTATGTAAATTCGGCATTCCTGATGATTAGGTTTTACTATTATCAGGAAAGAGGAAGAGTATTCTCCGTTATCTGTTCTGCTTCTCGCAGTAGAATTTAGCACCTTCTTTGCTTGTCAAAGGGTTGCTAAGGTTTCATAGGGTCTATTCCCTCCACCTTTCGTGATAACACAATTTGTTTTAGAACGTCAGAGCAAATATAGTTAAAAAAGTTTCTGATCAAATCAAAAGCCAACAGATGTCCGCAGGTTAGCAGATCTACTAGCGTTTGTATTTTAAATCCTGAGCTTTTATCTCTCGAGTCCATAAGGGCTGTCCATCCTTGTCTCGAATGGTAATGGTCAACACCCGATCAGTTCTGGGACCGCTAACATTGAGCAGTCCAAAATTGTGTTGGCCTACAAAAGTATCTTCTATGCCGTTTGTGTTCAGGACTTCTTTACTATTATTTGCGCCTGCGGTAAGCGAGGAGCAAGTTAAATCGTAAAGAGGATAAACACTTTGGTTCTCTTGTTGCTTGCTGAGGATGGTATGATGTCTGTCCCCATCCAAAAAGACTACTCCTTCAATACGAGCATCGCGAATTTTCTTGATCAGATAGTGTCTTTCATCTGCAAAAGTAGCATGGTTCTCAAACCAAGCTTCTGTGCTTAATACTTGTCCACCAATCACTATAAACTTAAATGGAGCGCGGCTTGAAGCTAAGGCATTAATAAGCCAATCGATTTGCTCTTTCCCAAGCATCTGCCGATCCTCGGTATAGTTCCTGTTTGATGTTCTGTGATAGCGGTTGTCCAACAAGAAAAACTCCAGATCTGCCCATTGAAAAGTACCGGTAATTCCACCTTCTCCCGTTACATCGTAGTTTGGGTTTGCCCAAAATAGTTTGAAAACTTCAGTGGCTGTTTCTTTCAGTGAGTAGCTTCCGTCTGAATTATTGGGTCCAAAATCGTGATCGTCCCAAGTTGCATAATGGTGAGTAGAAGCCAATAAGGGTTGCATCTCTGCAAGCGATCGCGTATGGGTATAACGGTGCAGAAATCCGGTGCGAGAATTCCAATCAGCTTCACGCAAATACGTATTGTCTCCCAACCAGATCATAAAATCTGGTTTTTGCTCGTGGATTGCGGTAAATATTTCATACTCGCTGCCGTATGGTTTCCCTGGACGATCAAATCGAGCTTCATTGACATAATTACAACTACCAATGGCAAAATTCACTTCCGGTGGGTCCGTGCGCCACTGCCATAATTCTTGACTTTGGAAAGTCATCGGGTAGTCTCGCTTTACGCGCTTGTTGTTGATATACAATTCGTAATTGTAGTTCTTGCCGGGAAGCACTTGGTCTGCAATTATTTGAGCGACATAGGCAGTGCTTTTTTGGGTTTCAACCTGCTCGGTTTTGAATCGGACTTTAGGATTTCCCTGCTCGTAATATTCAAAATGAACTTCTGCTTCCTCCGTGGTTTGTGCCCATAGCATAACCTCGCGCATTGTAGAATAACCAACCATGGGCCCAGATTGCAATAGATCTTGCGCCAGTTGTGCAGGAGAAAAAATAAAAAATACAGTCAGAAAGAGTAAGAATCGCATAGCGGTTGTTGGTTTTATGAAATCTTCACGGATAAACAAAGGTAGTTCATCTGTGGTTTTTTGTGTTTGAAAACCTTTAAGGGCTTATTATTTTTTTTGGTTTTGGTTCTTGTTTATGGCTAATTGTTAAATATTGGTAGTAACAATTAGTACCTTTAAGCAATTGAAAAACCACGGATAATGAAAAGATATCTTCCACTTTTGTTCTTGGCCGCTTTGATGACGGTCGTCTCCTGTAAAGAAAACAAACAGACTGATTCAGAATCGACAACGGTTTCAGAAAATGTGCAACCTAGCATCAAAGGAGAGGCAGTGAGTTACGCCTCAGATTCTACAAACCTAAAAGGATATATCGCCTATGATGAAAACCTAAAAGGCAAACGTCCGGGGGTCTTGATCATTCATGAATGGTGGGGTCACAATGACTACGTGCGGGAACGCGCAGATATGTTGGCCAAACTTGGCTACACAGCTATTGCTGTAGACATGTATGGTGATGGTAAACAAGCCAGTCATCCCGATGATGCCGGTAAGTTCGCCATGAGTGTTATGAGCAATCTGCCTGAGGCTAAGGCGAGATTCAATGCGGCCGTTGCCTTGCTTCAAGCTCATGAAACAGTGGATGCCGATAAACTTGCTGCCATTGGATATTGTTTTGGAGGTAGTGTAGCCTTAACCATGGCAAATTCTGGTGCTGACTTAGATGCCGTTGCGGCATTTCATTCCGGAGTCACCCTACCCGTAATGCCTAATGAGCAGCTCAAAGCTCGTGTTTTAGTCTGTAATGGAGGCGCCGATTCCTTTGTGAGTGAAGAATCTGTTGCGGTTTTTAAAAGTGCCATGGATTCTATAGGAGCGACTTATGAATACATCTCCTATCCGGGAGTGGTGCATAGTTTTACCTCCAAAGAAGCAGATGCCAACGGAGAGAAATTTGGTCTTCCTTTGGCTTATGATGCAGATGCAGATCAAAAATCATGGAACAGTTTGCAAGAAATGCTCAACGAGGTTTTTAAATAGAATCCCAACCCAATGTCAATGAAATTGAAAATTTATGGAGTGCTTTTAATCCTTTGTATTCAAGGGGTTTTTGCACAAGACAGAATTACAGGAGAAGCCTTTGCCACACGTTCTGTGGTTTTGGGTCAGAATGGGATGGTAGCCACCAGTCATCCTTTAGCTACTCAGATTGGTTTACAAATTTTGAAAGATGGCGGAAATGCCATTGATGCCGCAATAGCTGCCAATGCGGCTTTAGGGCTTATGGAACCCACGGGCTGTGGTGTTGGTGGTGATCTGTTTGCCATTGTTTGGGATCCAAAAACGCAAAGGTTATACGGTTTGAATGCTAGTGGAAGATCTCCAATGGGTTTATCTCTGGAGTACTTTAAGCAGAATGACATGACCAAGATTCCGTCTCACGGTCCTTTGCCAGTGAGCGTACCCGGAGCGGTGGATGGCTGGTTTGAACTGCACAATAGATTTGGTTCTAAACCTATGACTGATATTTTGGCCCCAGCCATTAGTTATGCAGAAAATGGTTTTCCACTTACCGAGCTTATTGCTTGGTATCTGCAGCGCAGTGTTCCGTTTTATGAATCAAAAGGATTCCTCAATATTGCCGATACTTATAAAGGGCAAAACGGAGGGCAATTGCCAATGGAAGGTCAGATCTATAAGAATCCGTATTTGGCTGAGACCTACAGAAAAATTGCTGCTGGCGGTCGCGATGCCTTTTACAAAGGTGAGATTGCCCAGGTGATTGGTGAATTTATTCAGCAGCAGGGCGGTTTTCTTTCTGCTGCGGATTTGGCGGCACATAAATCAGAATGGGTTGAACCTGTATCTGTTAATTACCGCGGTTATGATGTGTGGGAGTTACCGCCAAACGGTCAAGGTATCGCCGCTTTACAGATGTTGCAAATATTGGAAGGCTATGACTTTTCTCAGATCGAGTTTGGGAGTGAAAAGCATCTGCATTTGTTCACGGAAGCTAAAAAATTAGCCTTTGAAGACCGTGCGAAGTATTATGCCGATATGGACTTTTTTGATGTTCCAGTAGAACAGTTACTCTCTGACGCCTATGCAGAAGAACGTCGCGCTCAAATAGGTCAAAGAGCAGGCACTTACAATGCAGGTGAGATCTCTGCGGGTGAAACCATTTATATGACTGTTGCTGACAAGGACGGAACCATGATCTCCCTTATTCAAAGTAATTATCGTGGAATGGGCTCTGGAATGGTGCCGCCCAAATTGGGCTTTATGCTTCAGGATCGTGGCGAACTTTTCAGTTTGGTTCCTGGGCAGGCCAATACCTTTGAGCCTGGTAAAAGACCTTTCCACACGATTATTCCTGCTTTCATTACCAAAGATGGAAAGCCTTATGTGAGTTTTGGAGTTATGGGTGGAGATTTTCAGCCTATGGGGCATACACAAATTGTGATGAATCTTATTGATTTTGGCATGAATATTCAAGAAGCCGGAGATGCTCCACGATGGGATCACACCGGTGGTGCAAGTCCTATGGGAGCTACCACCACAAATACGGGCACCATTAGAACGGAGTCTGGAATTCCGTATTCCACTATCCGTGGTCTGATGGACCGAGGACATCGAATTGGTACGGCCAGAGGTGTCTACGGAGGATATCAAGCCATTCTTTGGGATGATGAGAACAAGGTGTATCACGGAGCTTCTGAGAGTCGAAAGGACGGCCAAGCGGCTGGCTATTAATTCTGCCGGATTATTATGTCAAAGAATCCCTTGAGTTCCTTGAGCTTGTTTAAACGAGTGCCGCACGCAGTCACTATGCTCTTTATCATTATCGTCTTGGTAACGATTTTGAGTTATGTGCTTCCCGCTGGAACTTATGAAAGAGAAGTGGTCAATGGGAAGAGTTTTGTGGTTCCGAATTCCTATAAAATTATTCCTTCCACACCCATTGGCTTGTTGGACATGTTTAAGGCGATTCCTTTGGGCTTTAAAGCTGCCTCAGAGATCATTTTCATTGTCCTTGCAGGTGCTATTATGTTTGGCTTTATGGAGCGTTCCAAAGCTGTAGAGAATGCGGTCGGTACTTTGGTGAAGAAACTAGGTTCTCGAAATAAAAACTTGATCATCGTGATCATGACCTTTGTTTACGGTTTGCTAGGGATAGCCGTGGGTTATGAGAACAATATTGCAATGGTCCCCATTGCCGCAGTTTTAAGCCTTGCTTTGGGTGGCGATTTAATTTTAGCTGCGGGAATTTCTGTGGGTGCTATGACCATTGGTTTTGGGCTTTCACCAATTAACCCATATACCGTAGGAACGGGTCATAAAATTGCAGAATTAGCCATGTTCTCGGGCTGGCTCCTTCGTGGCATTTTGTGTTTGGGAGCCTTGAGCGTGATGGCCTACTACAACGTCCGATACTTTAAAAAAATATCCAAAGACCCCGAAAAGAGCCTGTCTAAAGATCTAGATGTTTCTGACATGAAATTATCGCAGCCGCTTTCTGCCTACAAGGTAAGTGGCCAGAATTGGATTGTAATTTCAATTTTCCTCATTGGACTGCTCGTTATTCTTTACGGAGTGTTCAACTTGAATTGGTACATCAATGAGCTTTCGGCCATATTTTTAATGGTTGCCCTTATCTGCGGATTAGTATCCAGAATGGATGCAACACAAATGAGCAATACTACCCTTAAGGCAGTAGGAGTGGCAGCTCCTGGTGCATTTATGGTTGGGCTTGCCACCTCTATTAAAGTATTGATGGATACGGGAAATATCAGTGATACAATTTCTCATAATTTGGCAGAGCTTTTGGATGGATTGCCGCTTTATGCCTCGGCAGTCAGCATGGCCTTATCTCAATCGGTTATAAACTTTTTTATTCCTTCTGGCAGTGGGCAAGCCTTGGCTACTTTACCAGTAATGCTACCTTTAGGGGAATCCTTAGGACTTAGCAAACAAATAACCATATTGGCTTTTCAGATTGGAGATGGTCTCTCTAATCTTGTAAACCCGACCTTAGGAGGACTCATCGCTATGTTGAGTATGTGTCGTGTTCCTATTGATCGTTGGGTCCGGTTTATTTTTCCAGTTTTAATCACCTTATTATTGATGGCTTTTACAGCCCTAGTCGTGGCGGTAGCCATTAATTACGCATAAGTATGAGTGTTGAAGAAATTTTAGCAAAATTGGTGAGCTTTCCCGTATTGGGCGGGGAGAGTAACCTCAGTATTATTCATTGGATCAAGTCCTATATAGAGTCACATGATATTGAAGCCTACCTCGTCCCCGATGAGACTGGCGAAAAAGCATCATTACACTGTAGAATTGGTCCTGCAGTGGACGGCGGAGTGATCCTCTCAGGGCATACAGATGTGGTCCCAGTAGCAGGTCAAGAGTGGCATACGGACCCTTTTGTCTTGACAGACAAAGGCGATGGAAAACTTTACGGACGTGGTTCGTGCGATATGAAAGGTTTTGTGGCGATCTGTTTGGCGATGTTGCCAAAAATGAAGTCGGCAGCACTTAAAAAACCCATTTACTTTGCCTTCTCATATGATGAAGAAGTAGGCTGTTTAGCAGGACCAGAATTAGCAAAGACTCTGAGAACCTTTTATCAAGAAACTCCTAAATATGCTATCATTGGCGAGCCTTCTATGATGGAAACCATCGCAGGGCAGAAGGGTATTTACATTTTAGAAACCTACGTATACGGATCTGAAGGTCACAGCAGCAGAATCAAACAAGAGGTGAGCGCTATTCACGAATCCATGCGACTTATCCTTTGGTTGGAACAAAAAATGGATCGTCTCATTGAGGCTAACCGCACAGATGAGCGATTCCATCCGCCGCATTCCACCATACACATCGGGAAGGTTGAAGGTGGTATAGCGCCCAATGTCATTGCGAACAAAGCCCATTTTTATTGGGATTTAAGAACCATTCCTAAAGACGACATTTTTGAAATAGTCAAAGAGTTTGAAGCCTATTGCGAATCTCGTGAACAAATCTTGCGGAGCGTGTTCCCAGACTTTAAAATTGAGACGGTTGAAAATCACCCACCAGTACCTCATTTAGACACTCAAGCAGATGATGAGGTGGTAAGCCTCATTAACAGATTGACCGGAAATTCTGTACTCAATACGGTTTCTTACGCCGCAGAAGCGGGTCAATTTGCCAATGAAGGTTTTCAGACTGCGATCTGTGGTCCTGGCTCCATTGCTCAAGCGCATAGGGCCAATGAGTTCATCAGCAAAGAACAGTTGGAATTAGGAGCGCAGATGATGGAGAAACTCATCAAGGAGTTGTCTTCAGAGACTTTTAAGTAGAAGTCTACTTGGCCGCAATTGAGCTCCCAAAACTTGGCTGCAGGTTTGAAAAGGGATATTTGTCGTACATTTATTTGCAACCAATCAAAAATCACATCTCATGGGAAAATTTACCCTTAGCAGTCTGTTGTCGCTTTGTTTAATACTGGCTTTAGTTAGCTGTAAAGAAGAAACTGGACCTTCAGAAGCAGAGAAAGCAGAAGCAGAATTGATCGCCAAGGCGATGGAAATTCACAAACGAGTCCTGACCCTAGATACCCATGCAGATACACCACTACGTCTCATGGAGCCAGGCTTTGATCTAGCAGAACGGCACGATCCAAATGAAACCGGCTCTAAAGTAGATTACCCCCGGATGATTGAAGGGGATTTGGATGCCATCTTTTTTGCGGCCTTTGTAGCACAAGATATCAGGGATGTTGATGGAAACTCGCGAGCAAAAGCTTTGTGTTTGCAAATGATAGATTCCATAGTTGCATCTACAGAGCGCAATGCTGATTTGGTTGGTCTTGCATTGAATCCAGACGATGCCTATGCCTTAGAGAAGGCTGGGAAGCGCGCCATTTATATCGGAATTGAGAATGGTTATCCCATTGGGAATGATCCAGAAAATGTTTCCTTGTTTTATGAAAAAGGGGTACGCTATATAACTTTGGTGCACTCTGCCAACAATGATCTAGCAGATTCTGCCACGGACGATCAAGGTGAGGAGCACGGTGGTTTAAGCGACATTGGTGTTGAAGTGGTTAAGCGAATGAATCGATTGGGGATTATGGTGGATGTGTCCCACGGAAGCGACAGCTTGTTCTACGATGCGCTGAAGTATTCCAAGGCTCCAATAATTGCCTCGCATTCCAATGCCAGAAGCGTTACCAATCACCCGAGAAACATGAGTGATGAAATGCTGACGCTTATGGCCAAAAATGGTGGAGTAGTGCAGCTGACCATGTTGGCTGATTATTTGAGAGAAGCTCCCCCAAATCCTGCTAGAGATTCCGCCATGGCCGCCTTTAGAGCCAGTATGAAACCTATTTCAGAAATGACTGATGAAGAGCGTGAAGCCCTGCGCAAAACCTTTAATGAGATCAATGAAAAGTATCCAGCTCCACCCGCTACGGTACAGCATGTGGTAGATCATATTGATCACATCGTGAAAATTGCAGGGATTGACCATGTAGGTATTGGTTGTGATTTTGATGGTGGTGGAGGTATTGAAGGCGTTTTTGATGCCAGTGAAGTGATGAACATCACCATTGAACTTGTTCGTCGTGGTTATACGGAAGAGCAGATTGCAAAGATCTGGGGTGGAAACCTGATCCGTGTGTTTAAGGAAGTACAAGCCAAGGCTCAAGAAATCCAAGCTGCAGAGACTAATTCATAATTTTTCGATGTGTTTAGACCGTTATTGTTTGTAATAGGGTTCTTATTTACAACATCGCTCCTTGCGCATCCCTTGCGCTTATCACTATGTGAGATAGAGTATACCCAGTCTAAAGACCTGCTTACGGTAAATCTCAAGCTCTTTCTAACCGATGTAAATGAGGCAATCACCTTTGATCCTTACAGCAAAGAATTGGCCTTTTGTCAGTCTAATGAGGCTTCCAATGCGGAGCAGTTGCTGATGGAATACTTGAATAAATTCTTCTATGTCAAGGTCAACGGGAAACGGGTCAATCTAAAAATCAAAAGCAAACGCCTCAGTGGAGAAGGTGATAATACCGCGCTTTGGGTCTATTTTGAACAATCGCAATCGGAGCGAATTCAAGATTTGGAAATAAAGAATGCAGTATTCACTGATCTTTTTTTCGACCAAAACAATATCGTTTACATTCATGCAAACGGCGATTCAAAAAGTGTCATGCTCAATAAAAAAACCAAAACTCATCAAATAGACTTCTAATATGCATCCCTTTGAGTTCTATTTAAAACTCGGATTTGAACACATTTCTAATTTAGCTGGATACGATCATATCCTCTTTTTAGTAGTGCTTTGTGCGGTCTATAAAATTCATCAATGGAAGCGGGTTTTAATCTTGGTTACTGCCTTTACCATTGGCCATAGTGTTACGTTGGCACTGGTATCTTTTGATGTGATTACTATTCCATCAAACATTATAAAATTTCTGATCCCAACCACTATATTATTAACTGCATTACACAACGTAATTGGCCCAGATCAGTCCATGGAAACTCGAAAAATGGGTCGGAATTATGCCATGGCCTTATTTTTTGGTTTCATTCACGGGATGGATTTCTCCAATTATTTTAGAGCACTACTTTTAGATAATTCAGAAGTTGTAGTGCCTCTTTTGGCTTTTAATGTTGGTATTGAGCTTGGGCAGATATTGGTGGTTCTGATCATTGTGGCGATTGCTTATGTGTTTTTGAATCTTATAAATGTTAAGCACAGAGAATGGAATGTATTCATTTCAGGGGCAGCTGCTGGAATGGCTTTAATTTCAATGTTTGAGAATAAATTTTGGTAGTCGTTTTGCTGATTTTTAAGGGTTTAAGAGGATGTGATCCGCCGAAATTTTAAAGAAATAGCACCCAGCATTTTGACCATCCGATCAAAATCACGTCAGAAATCAATAAATTTGCAACTCAAAACAAAGCAACCTATGAAAAATCGCAACTCAATTCTCGTATTAGCTCTATTAGCCTTATTCACATTTACAACCAGCTGCAAGCAGAACGCAGAAGAAAATAAAGATGCCGAAACTGATGTAAAAACAGAAGATCTGACAGAGACGCCAGCTAAGATATCTATTGCTAAGTTGGAAGGTTCTCCTGCTTACGCCGATGCAGCCTTAATGTTAGAAGATCCAGCAGGGGCAGAAATCAGCAGTGGTGGTGCTATAGATTTTACGTTCAAGATTGAAAACTACGAGTTGGGTGCTCAGACCGATAGCCCAAATGCGGAAAAACTAGCCAATTCCGGTAAGGGGCAACACATACATTTTATTTTGAACAATCAGCCTTATTCGGCGCATTACGAACCGGCGTTCAACAAAGAAATTCCAGATGGAGTGCACCATTTAGTTGCCTTTTTGAGTCGTTCTTATCACGAATCAGTTAAGAATGAAAATTCTGTTGTAGTTAGAAAATTAATGGTTGGAGAAAACCCAACAGACTCTCTAGGTTTAGACATGGAGGCGCCAACGCTAATTTACAGCCGCCCAAAAGGAACTTATGCTGGAGCTGACGCCAAGAGCGTTTTACTTGACTTTTTTGTTTTGAATACTACTCTAGCAGCCGACGGCAACAAAGTAAAGGCGACGATCAACGGTGAAGAATTTATGATTACTGAATGGGCTCCACATGTAATTAGTGGTTTGCCAATGGGAGAGGTAAGTATTCAGTTGGAGTTGGTTGATTCAAATGGAGATGCAATCCCAGGGCCTTTCAATTCAGTAACTCGAACCGTTACCTTGACCGAATAAGAAAGATTTCTAAATTCAATATTAAAAAATACCGTATGCTGAATGCATTCAATATAAGTGTTCGATCCGACCTCTTTGGATCTGCTGCCAGTGCCCTTTGCTTGGCACACTGTTTGGCCACTCCATTTTTGTTTGCTGCTCATGCCGGGCATGTACATGGTCATGAGGCAAGCCCGTTTTGGTGGGGTGCTTTGGATTTGGTTTTTATTGCAATTTCTTGGTTGGCGGTCTATTGGTCAGCCAAGCATACTTCTAAAAAGTGGATGCGCCTAGGTCTATGGATCAGTTGGGTGCTTTTAGCCTTTGTGATCTTAAATGAAAAATTTGAGTTACTTCACATTCCAGAGGCGGCAATTTATATACCTTCTCTTGCCCTAGTCGGATTACACTTGTACAATCGTAAATATTGCCAATGTCAAGATGAAGCTTGTTGCGCGACAGACAGCTAGGCTTTTTGTGAAAATTAACAGAATTTTAGACTGGCTTAAACAATAATGCTTACTTTTACAAGTAGTGAGTTCTCGAACTAAAAATATCATCAGTTTACTGTTCTTATCGGCATTCTTGCTGTTAAGAGTGGGAAATGCACATGCGATTTCTCATATCGATGATGATCATGATGATCACCAATGTGAGTTGTGTGAACTTATTCAAATCACGGAAGATTCCAATAATCTGGAAATTCCTGCGACTTTAGAAGTCCCCCTACCAAACACTATAGAGGCCGTCTCAGACGATTTAAACAGCGATTATACTGCGCCTGTTTATCGTTTTGTCTTACCCGATAGACTCCGCAATAGGCCACCTCCTGTCCTTTAGGGATACTCGCTTTGTTTACTTGAGAAATCAGTTGTTTGACGTAGTCTAGAATTACGCCAATACCTGTAGATCATTAGTTCATGCTGCGGCAGATTACATAGCAACATCCCCCGTTCGTACGTATAGACCAGAACTTAGGTTCTCAGGGTCTACATAAAAATTGTTTTACAATTTGATTCCCACGAATGATAACTACAACCAATCTCACTAAAAAATACGCCGATCATTTGGCACTGAATAATTTAAATCTGACCGTTAAACCCGGTGAGATCTATTGTTTGCTTGGTGCTAATGGTGCGGGAAAGACTACCACTATAAATTTGCTTTTAGGATTTATAAGTGCAAGCTCTGGTACGGCAAGCATTGGAGGTATTGATGTATCTAAGGATGCATTGGCTTCCAAAAAGCTCTTGGCCTACATTCCTGAAAATCTCATGCTTTATCCGAGTCTGACAGCCGTTGAGAATCTCGACTACTTCTCAGGTATCGCAGGAAAAAAGTTCTCTAAGTTGGCATTAGAAGAGTTCTTAGAAAATGCCGGTTTACAGGCAGATGCCTTTCACAAGCGCGTGGAAGCCTTTTCTAAAGGGATGCGCCAAAAAGTAGGGATTGCCATTGCCTTGGCTAAAGATGCCAGTGCGCTCCTTTTGGATGAACCTACTTCTGGACTTGATCCAAAGGCGAGCAATGAGTTTGGTTTGCTGCTTCAACAATTGAAAGCTAAGGGCATTGCAACACTGATGGCGACCCATGATCTATTCCGAGCTAAGGAAGTCGCTACTCATATCGGAATCATGAAGAACGGAGAATTGATTCATCAATTCGTTTCTGACGAGATATCGCTCGCAGATTTAGAAAAAGTCTATTTAGAGGCTATGACCTATTAAGCGGATATTATGATTCTAAAAACATTTAAAAAGGAACTTAAAGAGATCACCAGAGACGGGCGAGCACGCATCGCCTTCTTAATCGTAATGGTCCTTTTGGGATCATCGGTTTGGATCAGTGCCAAACGCTATCAGGACACGAACAAGGAATACCAACAAGCCTTGAGCAGTGAAAGGGCAATGTGGGACAATCAAGGGGAGAAGAATCCGCATTCTGCGGCGCATTTTGGCACCTATGCTTTTAAACCAAAATACCCTTTGTCTCTTATTGATCAAGGGGTGGATAAATATGCCGGCACCTCTATCTTCTTAGAAGCTCATAACAGAAACGAAGCGCAGTTCAGCGCTGCGGCGGACCAAACAGGCTTGGCTCGTTTTGGAGAGCTTACTCCAGACTTTGTCTTGTTATTTATGGTTCCCTTGTTGATCATATTACTGGCCTATAATGTTTTTACCAAAGAGCGGGAAATGGGCACCTTGACCCTGTTAAAAAGCCAAGGGCTCTCCAGAGTGAAATGGTTTACGGGCAAATGGTTGGCCTTAATGGTTCCCATTTTGTCACTCACTCTGGTGGTGTTCATTCTTGCTGGTTTGGTTTTGAGTAATCTAAAAGACTTTGGAGAGTTTCAATGGAGTGCATTGGGAGTTTTGTTCCTAGTCTATGCAGCTTATTATATGGTGTTCACTAATGTAGTGATGTTTATTTCGTCTCGTGCACGCAAATCCGGGACCGCACTTGTCATGAGTTTATCGTTGTGGATATTGGCCTGTCTAGCGGCTCCTAAAGCCGCCAGCAATTTTGCTGAAAACGAGCATCCTTACCCGTCCAGACAAGAATTCTTGGCCATGGTCGCTGAAGACAAAAAACAGGGCCTTGACGGACATAATCCATGGAGTAAAGAAGCTAAGCTTTTGGAGCAAGAAGTCCTTAAAGAGTACGGAGTAGATAGTCTGCATCAGCTGCCATTTAATTTTGATGCTTATCGCATGCAAAAAGGGGAGGAACATGAGGCTGAGGTCTATTTCAAGCACTATAACTACCTCAAAGAGCAATACAAGAATCAATCAAAAACGTACAGAAGTCTCGCGGTGATCTCACCATTTTTACCAACCCGATTTATGAGTATGGCCATTGCCCATACCGATTACAATATCCATTGGGATTTTGCAGATGCTGCGGAGGAGTATCGCATTCTGACTCAAAAGTTCCTCAACGATAATTTCGCTGAGAATTCTAAGTTGGGGGAGTGGGGCTATCAGGCAGATGCCAGTTTGTGGCAAGAACTGCCTGCCTTTGAATACGATCCACCAGAATTGCAGCAGATCGTTTCTGACAATCGCGGAAATACTGCTGTCCTATCCCTTTGGCTTGTGGGTTCTTTTGTGTTGAGTTTGCTATCCATAAAAAGAATCTAGTATGCTGAAATACAATTTTACATACGAGCTTAAACTATTGCTGCGCAGTCGCTGGATTCAGTTGCTAAGTCTTTCTCTGATCGTTTTGTTTGGTTTTTCAACTTTTAACGGTTTGCAAAAACTCGATCAGCGCAAAGCCGTTATTTCTGAAGCCATAGCAGAAGTTGAGCAGGCCGATAAGGATATGGAGAAGCTCTTGGATTCTGTCGCACAAGGATTGCCTGTTAGTGCTTCTCGTTGGACCATTCCAACCAATCCTATGGCCGTTGGAAACTATTATCCTCGAGTGGCAGCCATGGAGCCTCCGGCCTTCGCCTTTATAGCTACAGGCCAATCCGATATGTATACTTCTTACGTGAAGCCCAAAGTATCTGAAGATGATTTTGCCCTGAATTTTACGGAAATGACCAGTCCTGTCCAGTTGTTGTTTGGAAGTTTTGATCTCGCCTTTGTTATCGTTTATTTATTGCCACTACTGATCATTGCTTTTTCATACAACATACTGTCAGCAGAAAAGGAACAAGGTACCCTGCGTTTGCTCGGCGCACAACCTATGAGTATTCGTCGTTGGATGCTTCAAAAGTTAGCTTTGCGTTTCTTCTGGCTTTCCTTAATGGTTGTTGTGGTTCTAATCTTGACTTTTACAGTCTTTGGAGCCGAGCTGACCACCAACTTAGCTGATTTTTTTGCCCTTACCGGATTGATCTTAGCCTACATGCTATTTTGGTTTGTTTTAGCCTTCCTTGTAAATCTAAGAGCTGGTAGCTCTGCAAAGAACGCAGTATCTATGCTTGGTTTGTGGGTGATTTTGGTTTTGCTGGTTCCTTCCGCATTGAATCAAGTGGGAAATACAGCATATCCTATTCCATCGCGTACCCTGATGATCAACGATATGCGTGCTAAAAAGACGGAAGTGTCTAAAAAGCAAGATGAGATCTTGGACGCCTATCTGAGAGATCATCCGGAATACGCCATCAATGATACCGCTCAAGCACGAAATTTTTACCACCGTTATATAGCCTCTCAGGAGCTCATTAAGAAAGAACTAGCACCTGTAGTCGGAGCCTTTGAAGCTCAGCTGGAAAAACAACAAGAGGTTTTTGAAAAGTTTAAATGGTTATCTCCTGCCTTGGTCACGCAGCAATCGCTCAATGCTATTGCTGGGAGCTCTACTGCGGATTATGAAAGTTACAGAAAACAAGTAATTGCTTTTGCGGGTACCTGGAGAGATCATCTCTCGCCAATGTTGTACAACAACCAGGAGTTTAAAGCCAGTGATATTTCAGAATTACCCCACTTTATATACAAACCTCCCTCACAAAATCTTAGCCTTACCACTTTGATTTTGGTAGGATTGTCTCTAGTTCTCATCGCTATAGGGTGGGGTTTTTCTCAAAAACGTCAGAAACAAAACGGTTTAATTGGAGCATAAGTGAAGAATCAAACACTAGACAAACTCGCAATCACCACCTCCATCTGTTGCGCCTTGCACTGCGCGGTGGTTCCTCTTTTACTAGGGATAACAGCTTTGACTGGCTTGCGCTTTTTAGAGAACCCGATGATTGAAATGGGATTCGTAGCTGTTGGGATCTTTTTGGCCGTATTCTCTTTGGGCAGAGGCGCTTTGAAGCATAAAAATCATAGCCCAATCCGAATGGCGATAATCGGTATTGTTTTGTTGGTGGTCAGCCGATTTGAGATCGGGGAGACCTTAGAAGTGGTTATCACCGTTATGGGCAGCTTGTTCTTAATTATAAGTCATTCCCGAAACATAAACGCATTTAAAGCATACGAACGCAGTATAGTTAGTGAAAATTGAGTGTTCGTATTTTTTGATTTAGTGTGTGGAGCAGGTGAATGGGCTCCACTGCGGACCCGGGCGAGAGCCCGGGTTTTTCAATTTGCTTGGTCTAAGTTACTAAATGCTACTTATATCATAAATGCTCTTATCTTAAATCAGTCTAAACAGAAATAAAACAGAATCAGTTATTTAAATTCAATCTAAAAGCTACTCTTTGTAAGTTTGAGTAAATCAACACTGAAAAAAGATGGCTATATCACTAGGAAACAGTTGCATCAATTGCGCAAATTTGGTGCTTAATGATAACTGTAAAGTACACGGAGTACAAGTAAGACAAAATTATACTTGTGAGCGTTTTGAAATGAAAGCGTCTCTCAATAATGACGCGAGTTGTGATTCCTGCGCAAAGTTTGGAAACTCTGCCTGCGCACACCCGTCACAAGCAAAATCAGGCGTGTTATGCTCCTCTTGGGCACCAGAACACGTAACCGCTTAGTTTAGTAAAAGCGTATAATCTATATCCAGAACCGTAAGTAAATCTTGCGGTTCTTTGTTTTTTAGGCATACCAATTCCTGAAGCGCATCAAACTCTTGTTTGCTGAATACCAGCGATAGATTCTTCTGCATGGTGTAAATAGGAATGACACGTTTGCGAGGGCTGTTCTGATACTTACAATCCCAGTAGTCCACATTAATGTTGGTCAGGTAGGTCTCAAAATTCAACAATTCTTCATCGTTGAATTCCATATAAAGGTTGTTGAAGGTGAGTTGAAACTTTCTACAATTCTCACAGTAAGCAAGCTCTCCATTAACATTTTTAGTAAGTACCTTGACTGAATGACACATAGTGCTTTGGGTTTAGATCAGTATCTGTAAATGCATCTAATTTTCTACAGCACAAATGTACACCAGAATTTCATTATTTAAAATAAATCTAAATAAAAATAGATGTTAAAATTCTGAAGAAACTAATCTCTTTACTTCCAACTGAAAGATAACGTGATATGATGTACTTTTGTGAAACCCAGAAATCAAGAAAGAACTAAAGGTCTAATCATTGACCAATTAACAGTATATATCCTCTATTTGGTTTTTATGCGGTTAAATGAACACTGGTCAATTAAAAACCCGGCGCTTAGCGTCGGGTTTTGCATTTTATAGTCTGTGACTCTAGATCATAGCCGATTTAGTGAGCCTTGATAGGGTTTTTAATTTCGGTCTTGTAGGTCTTCTGCGTCCTACCCGAGCACCGAGGCCATAGGAGTTGTTGATAGGTAAAGATTACAATTGGACCGGCGTTGTGACCGATATTACCGGTTTTTATTTGTACATGACCACAGGCACGGGTGAGTACCTAACTTTGCCTAATAATTTAGTCCTTCAAAAAGGGATAGAATTACTGCCTGAATATCCTGAGGAAAATGCTGATAATCAAGAGG
The DNA here is from genome assembly GCF_965601605.1 of Gilvibacter sp. GTDB lineage: Bacteria > Bacteroidota > Bacteroidia > Flavobacteriales > Flavobacteriaceae > Gilvibacter. The sequence continues at coordinate 58,357 of NZ_CBFCWJ010000017.1, forward strand.
ATGCGGCGTTCTTTAAATAGCCCATAAACTAAGGCAATAGTGGGTATAAATTTTAGTTATGTTTAGTTTTTGATCTAAATAGTTAAACAAAAGCTAAAATTCTAGTTTTCAAGGCTAACAATTATTAGTTTTACTCAACTAAAATTTAAAGCTATGAGCCTATTTGATAAAGCCCAAGAGTTCCTCAGTAGAAAGATGAGCCACATGTCCACTAGTGATCGGGTAAAAGCTTCAAGAGAAGCGAAGGCCTTGGTACTTGGACTCAACGAAATTTACAAACAAGATAAAGATGCCTCCATCATGGATTTGATGAAGACCATCACCGTGAAAAAGAGAAAAATAGAAAAACGTTTATATCACGTACCTACAGTTTAAACTTACTGTGATACAGACACTTTGGAGAAAGGGATAGCCTTAAAGGTTATTCCTTTTTTATATTTTAAAGGTAATCACCGGGCGTTGCGCGTGATTTACCAGGTCTTCACTGATACTTCCGTTAAAAAAGTGAGACAGTCCTTTGCGGCCGTGTGTGGACATTCCCACCAATTGCGCGTCCGTTTCCTTAGCAAAATTCAAAATACCTTTCTCTACAGAATGATCGTTGTAAATGTTCAGGCTGTAATTCTCAAGGCCCATGTCTTTGGTAAAGGTTCGCATAAGAGTGAGCGCTTCATCAGAAGTCTTAAAATCACTTACAGTATTGACAAAGAGCAAATGGAGCTTAGCATTCATGCTCTGCGAAAACTTATATGCCTTGTCTAATGGAGTTCTGCATTCTTCAGAAAAATCCGTTGCAAACACAAAGTCGTTGATGTCAAAATCATCGTGATCGTTTTTGATGACCAGTACAGGTTTGTCCGAAGTCCGAACTACTTTCTCTGTGTTACTGCCGATGAACATTTCTTTAAATCCGCTGGCGCCGTGCGAGCCCATAACGATCAAATCGATATCATTGACCTTGATCGCGTCTTGGATGCCTGCGTAGATCTCGTTATAGGCAACCTCCTGATGCACGGTCAATCCATCTAAATAGGGTTTGCGCTCCATTTCCTTGAAATTCTTTTCAGCGAGCTTGATAAAGAACAGGGATTCCGGAAGTTGTTCGTTGTTTCCAGAATTAGCCAAATGAATCGGTAATTCTAAAATATGGAGTAGGTGAATTTCTCCATTGTGTTTTCTGGCAAGGTCCGCAGCTACTTTTAATGCGTACTCAGCTTGTTCAGAAAAGTCAGTTGGCACTAATATTCGTTGCATGTTTGTGGTTTTTAGTATGTAGGAAATTACGAAATAAACCTATGCGCCAAAGGCTTTTAAGTCTCAAAAATTATTGCTATATTTGCAGCGCATTTATAGGGAATAACGAACTATGAGGGGACACAAAGTCCCCTCTTTTTATAGACCATGTTCAAAGAAAAAGTAATCGATCTTGTTTCGGCAGCGCTAGAAGAGCGTCCGGATCTTTTTTTGATAGACCTGCACATTGGTGAGGGGAATCAGATCAAGATTGTCATTGATGGAGACCAAGGAGTACGAGTTGAAGACTGCATTGCCATGAGCCGCGCGGTAGAGCACAACTTGGATCGTGAAGAAACGGACTTTTCTTTGGAGGTGACTTCTGCGGGAGCTACAGCGCCTTTAGAATTGCCGAGACAATTCGTCAAGAACATTGGTCGTAAACTTGCTGTTAAGACCGCCGAAGGAGAAAAACTGGAAGGCGATTTGACTGCTGCAGACGATTCAGGTTGTACCCTGAGTTGGAAGACCCGAGAACCAAAGCCTGTTGGAAAAGGTAAGGTTACAGTGCAGAAAGAGGCAACCTTGGCCTATGCCGATATTGCCGAAGCTAAAGTGATGATCAAATTTTAATTAAGAATAAGCAGATGGAAAATCTCGCATTAATCGAATCATTTTCAGAGTTTAAAGACGACAAGCTGATTGATCGTGTAACCCTGATGGCGATTTTGGAAGATGTATTCAGAAGTGCTTTAAAGAAAAAGTACGGAGATGACGATAACTTCGATATTATCATTAACCCTGACAAGGGGGATTTAGAGATCTGGCGCAACCGTATCGTTGTGGCCGATGGCGAAGTTGAAGACGAGAACCAGGAAATTTCATTGACCGAGGCCCAAAAAATTGAGCCTGACTTTGAAGTTGGCGAGGATGTATCCGAAGAAGTAAAACTCATTGATCTTGGACGTAGAAGTATTTTGGCCTTGCGTCAGAACTTGATCTCTAAGATCCACGAGCATGACAATACCAACATCTACAAGCAGTTTAAAGAGCTTGAAGGTGAGATTTATACAGCAGAGGTGCACCACATTCGTCACCGTGCGGTAATTTTGTTGGACGATGAAGGCAACGAGATCATTTTGCCAAAGGATCGTCAGATTCCATCAGACTTCTTCCGCAAAGGAGAGAACGTTCGTGGAATTATTGAGAGCGTGGAGCTCAAGGGCAACAAGCCTGCGATCATCATGTCTCGTGCAAACCCATTGTTTTTGGAAAAACTCTTCGAGCAAGAGATTCCAGAAGTATTTGACGGTTTGATCACTGTGAAAAAAGTAGTGCGTATTCCAGGAGAGAAGGCCAAAGTGGCTGTAGACTCTTATGATGACAGAATTGATCCAGTAGGTGCCTGTGTGGGTATGAAAGGATCGCGTATTCACGGAATCGTGCGCGAGTTGGGTAATGAGAACATTGACGTGATCAACTATACCAACAACCTGCAACTGTTTATCTCTCGTGCCTTGAGCCCGGCCAAGATCACTTCTATGAAATTGGATGAGGAGAACAAGCGCGCTGAGGTTATCTTGCGTCCGGAAGAGGTTTCTAAAGCCATTGGACGTGGAGGACACAATATTCGTTTGGCGGGTCAATTGACTGGTTATGAAATCGATGTGTTCCGTGAAGGTGCAGAAGAAGACGTAGAATTAAGAGAATTCTCTGATGAGATCGAAGATTGGATCATCGCAGAATTCAGCAAAATAGGTTTAGATACCGCCAAGAGTATCTTGGAAAAAGAAGTTGGCGATTTGGTGAAAATGACCGATTTGGAAGAAGAAACCATCGTCGAAGTAATGAATATTTTAAAAGAAGAATTCGAGGAGTAAATTGTAACTTGCGGATTCTTATTAGCTAAGAGAGAAGCATTTTTATGGCTGAAGTAAAAACAATGAGGCTTAGTAAAGTTTTGCGAGAATTTAATATTTCGCTTGATCGTGCCGTTGACTTTTTAAAGGAAAACGGATTCGAGGTGGAGGCACGCCCTACAACCAAGATCACGGGAGAGGAATATCAAATTCTGTTTGACGAGTTTCAAACGGACAAGAGCAAGAAGGTAGCCTCAAAAGAAGTTGGTGAAGAAAAGCGAAAGGAGAAAGAAGAACTCCGTTTGGCTCGTGAGCGCGAACTGGAAGAAAAGCAGCAACGCGAAACTTCCAAAGTGATCAAAGCCAAAGCGCAGCTCGATGGGCCAAAGGCAGTAGGTAAGATTGACCTAGAGCCTAAGAAGGAAACCCCAGAGCCTGAGCCACAGCCAGAACCGGTTAAAGAGCAGGAAGCTCCTAAAGTTGAAAAGGAAGCTCCTAAAGCTCCAAAAACTCCAAAAGCTCCTGAGAAGAAAGAGGAGAAGAAGGAAGCTGCTCCAGTAGAAGCCAAGAAGGAAGAGGCTCCAGCAGAGCCAGGCAAACCGGACAAGGTAAAAACCCAGTACAAAAAACTGGACGGTCCTAACTTCACAGGACAAAAAATCGATCTGGATAAGTTCAAAAAGCCAGAGCGTAAAAAGAAAGATACCGATAATAAGGACGACAAGAAAGGTGGCGGACCTAACAGAGAGAAACGCGGCAAGCGCCGTCGTATCAGTAAGGAGCCATCCGGAGGTCGTGATAACAGACGCGGCGGAAACAGACGTTCTCCAATTGTAAAGGAGGAGCCGTCTGAGGAAGAAGTGCAAAGACAAGTGCGCGAAACTCTTGAAAAGCTTCAAGGGAAGAGCAGCAAAGGGAAAGGTGCCAAATACCGTCGTGAGAAGCGTGATTCTCACCGTGAAAAGACGGAAAAAGAGCTGGCAGCTGCAGAAGCAGAAAGCAAAACACTGCGCGTAACAGAATTTGTTACGGTAAGTGAGGTTGCAACCATGATGGATGTGTCCGTGACACAGATCATCTCTGCTTGTATGTCTTTGGGAATGATGGTGACCATGAACCAGCGTCTGGATGCAGAAACACTTTCTATTGTTGCCGATGAATTCGGGTTTGAAGTAGAATTTGTAACTGCAGATATTGAAGAAGCAATTCAAGAGGTTGAAGACAAACCAGAAGATCTGGAGTCTCGTGCACCGATCGTAACGGTTATGGGTCACGTTGACCACGGTAAGACCTCTTTACTGGATTATATTCGTGATGCGAACGTGATTGCCGGAGAATCCGGAGGAATCACCCAGCACATTGGAGCCTATGGGGTAACCTTAGAAAGCGGTCAAAAGATCACCTTCCTTGATACTCCTGGTCACGAGGCCTTTACCGCGATGCGTGCTAGAGGTACTCAAGTAACTGACTTAGTGATCATTGTGGTTGCTGCGGATGATGATATCATGCCTCAGACCAAGGAAGCGATCTCTCACGCCCAAGCGGCGGGAGTGCCAATCGTTTTTGCGATTAATAAGGTAGATAAGCCAACGGCGAATCCAGATAAGATTAAAGAAGGACTTGCGGCCATGAACCTCTTGGTAGAGGATTGGGGTGGTAAGATCCAATCACACGACATCTCGGCCAAAACAGGTCAAGGAGTGAATGAACTCCTAGAAAAGGTGTTATTAGAGGCAGAGCTTCTTGAACTGAAAGCCAACCCGAACAAGGCGGCTGTAGGTAGTGTGATTGAAGCTTTCTTGGACAAGGGTAGAGGTTATGTATCCACTATATTGGTACAAGCCGGTACTCTTGAAATTGGAGATTATGTACTTGCCGGACAACACTCTGGTAAGGTAAAAGCCATGCATGATGAGCGCGGTAAATCCATTAAAAAGGCAGGGCCGGCTACTCCGGTTTCTATCTTAGGTTTGGACGGAGCGCCTCAGGCTGGTGATAAATTCAACGTCTTTGAAGACGAACGTGAGGCAAAAGCAATTGCAGCCAAGCGTACGCAATTACAGCGTGAGCAGTCTGTAAGAACACAGCGTCACATTACTCTGGATGAGATTGGACGCCGAATTGCCCTTGGAGACTTTAAAGAGCTTAACATCATCCTTAAAGGAGATGTGGATGGTTCTGTAGAAGCTTTGACCGATTCGTTCCAGAAACTCTCTACAGAGGAGATTCAAGTGAACATCCTACACAAAGGTGTGGGTGCGATCACCGAAAGTGATGTGCTCTTGGCGTCTGCTTCTGATGCGATCATTATTGGATTTAATGTACGTCCGATGGGTAATGCCCGTCAGGTAGCTGATAAAGAAGAAATCGACATCAGAACGTACTCGATCATCTACGATGCGATCAACGATCTTAAAGATGCGATGGAAGGGATGCTTTCTCCAGAAATGAAGGAAGAGATTACTGGAACCGCAGAGATCCGCGAAACCTTCAAGATTTCCAAGATCGGAACCATTGCAGGTTGTATGGTAACCAACGGAAAGATCTTCCGCAATTCTGGGGTACGCCTGATCCGCGAAGGTGTGGTTATCTTCACTGGCGAATTGGCTTCCTTGAAGCGATTTAAAGACGATGTAAAAGAAGTATCTAAAGGGTACGACTGTGGTATGCAAGTCAAAAACTATAATGACATCAAAGAAGGTGATATTGTAGAGGCATTCCAGGAAGTAGCCGTTAAAAAGAAACTGTAATTGACAGTTTAATAGAAATAAAAAAGCGACCATTTGGTCGCTTTTTTTTATGCTTTATTCGTCCTTTTTCTTGGCCCGACTCCGCTTTATTGGGAAGGCTGCCGGAAACTTATCTTGTATTTTAACCAAAGCCTGATCTGCTTCTAATCGCGTGCTAAAATTACCCACCCATACCTTATAGTTAGGTGTTTCGTACTCAATGTTGGCTGGCCATTCAGCGAAACTGTTGCGGTATTTGCGCAAGGTGCTGTTGGCAGTATTGAGTTCTCCATAATAAAGTTGAATGGTATATCCATCGGCGAGTTTGTTGTTCTTTTCCATGGATTTTTTTAGGTCCAATAATTCCGCAATCTGAGGATCTTCATTTACGGTGACTTGTCCTTGTTGAGCAGTCGTATTCTGGATTGAAAACAGGGCTATTAGACCCAAAATCAACATTTTAATTTCTATACGTTTCATCATGGTTAATCGCTGAGTTGGCAAAGGTATAGCTTTATAACTCACTACTTTTATTTTTTATTATTTAGAATCGTTATAAATTGTAGATTAACAATCCGTTCACACTTTTTAAAATCGACTTTATGTCGTAGTTTTGCGCTGTTATTTATGGCTCCTAAAATAGCCTTTTTTAACTAACTAAAAAGGCCGATTTAGAGCCGTTAAAAAGACGATAATTAACCTGAAGTATGAAAAAGGTGACACACCGTTCGTTAACTACCAGATTATCACTCACTTTACTAGCATTACTGCTATCGTTTTCAACCTTAACTTTTGGTCAAGAGCCAGCTGCTGCTGATGCTGTTGCCGATGCTGCTCCCGCTGCTGATCTCGGAGGAGATCCCGCTGCCGGAAAAACATTGTTCAACGCCAACTGTGCATCCTGTCACAAGCTCTATGCCAAAGCTACTGGTCCTGCTCTTTTTGGAGTTGGAGACAAATACGAGAAAGAGTGGCTTTACAAATGGGTGCGCAACTCTCAAGCGCTGATCAAATCTGGTGATGCCAGAGCCGTTGCAATCTCTACCGAGTACAACGGGGCTGTGATGAATTCTTTCGAGGCCTTGTCCAATGAGGATATCGATAACATTATTGCTTATACCTATACGCCAAAACCAGCACCAGTAATTCCTACTGGAGCTGTAGCAGAAGCTGGTGGTGGAGGTGGTATCTCCAGCGATATCATTTTGGCTGTTCTGGCCTTGGTGTTCTTGATGTTGGCCATCATGCTTTACTTGGTTAACAAGACATTGAAAAGAATTGCCGTTGCTAACGGTGTTGAATATGAAGACAAGGAGCGTGCAGAGCGTTTGCCAATTTGGAAAGCTTTTGCGCAAAACCAATTCTTGGTTTTAGTCAGTGCAATCATGTTGTTATTGGCTAGCGGATACTTCGCTTACGGATGGATGAGTCAGGTAGGTGTTGATCAGGGTTATGCTCCGGTCCAACCAATACACTACTCGCACAGAATCCACGCAGGTACGAACCAGATTGACTGTAAGTACTGTCACAGTTCTGCTCGTAAGAGTAAGCATTCGGGAATTCCATCTTTGAATGTTTGTATGAACTGTCACAAGAACATCGCTCAAGTAGGGGATAAAACTTACCAAGAAGGTATTTCTGAATACCAGATCGACTACAACAAAGAGATTCAAAAATTATACGACGCTGTAGGTTGGGATAGAGACAACCAGCGTTACACAGGAGAGACCAAGCCGGTGAAGTGGGTGCGTATCCACAACCTTCCGGATTTCGCATACTTCAACCACTCTCAGCACGTAACTGTTGCGGGTGTTGAGTGTCAGACCTGTCACGGTCCTGTGGAGGAGATGGAGATCATGTATCAATATTCTCCGCTAACTATGGGATGGTGTATCAACTGTCACCGCGAAACCAATGTTAAACTAGAGAGCAACGAGTACTACGCGAAAATTCACGAGACGCTTTCTAAAGAGTATGACTTCCCTACACTTACTGCCGCACAGAACGGTGGTTTGGAATGTGGAAAATGTCACTACTAATTCATTAAAGGCAAATTTCGATTATATATGGCATCGAACAAGAAATACTGGAAAAGTGTTGAGGAGCTGAAAGATCACAGCCCTATTCTTGAGACGCTACGACAAAACGAATTCGTTGAACCGATTCCAACTGATGAGTTCCTTGGGGACGAGCAGACTATGGAAAATTCTTCGACTTCTAGACGTGACTTCTTAAAGTTTGTTGGATTCTCTACAGCTGCGGCTACCTTGGCTGCCTGTGAAGGTCCAGTAATCAAATCTATTCCTTACGTAAACGCTCCTGATGAGATCGTTCCTGGAGTAGCAAACTACTATGCGACCACCATTGCAGACGGTTTTGATTTTGCAAACGTATTGATCAAAACTCGTGAAGGGCGTCCTATTAAAGTAGAGTCTAACGACATGGCCATGCACAACGGTAGCGTAAACGCCCGTGTACATGCTTCTGTGTTGTCTATGTATGATACACAACGTTTGGCTGGACCAATGATTGGTGGGGAAGCGGCTTCTTGGGCTGACTTTGATAGCCAAATGGCTGCTAAGCTAAACGGAATGGCTGGAAAGGAAGTTGTTCTTTTGACACAGACCTTTGCAAGTCCTTCTACTTCTAAACTGATCGCTGAGTTTACTGCAAAGTATCCTAACGTTAAGCACGTTGTTTACGATTCAGTATCGAGCTCAGAAGCTTTGGATGCCTTCCAAAACAAATTCGGAGTTCGCGCCTTAGCAGATTACGATTTCTCTAAAGCAGAGGTTATCGTTTCTGTTGGAGCTGATATTCTAGGTGACTGGCAAGGTGGTGGATACGATTCTGGATATTCTGCCGGACGTGTTCCAAAGAACGGAAAGATGTCTCGTCACATTCAGTTTGAATCAAACATGACCTTATCTGGTGCTAACGCAGACAAGCGTGTTGCCGTTAAGCCATCAGAACTTAAAAAGATAATGAACGCATTGAACGGCGGATCTACTTCTGGTCTTTCAGACAAAGTAGCAGAAGCTGTAAAAAATGCAAAAGCACAATTGAACGCTGCCGGTGCAAACGGAGTAGTAGTTTGTGGTGCTGAGGATGTAGCTTGTCAAGCTATGGTGTTGGAAATGAATGCCAACTCTGTAGTAATGGATGCTGCTAAGCCTCGAATGGTACGTCAGGGTAATAAAGCTGAGGTACTTAAAGTAATGAACGGCGTGATGAGCGGTTCTGTAAAAGGGCTTATCGCTGTAGGTGTGGATCCGGTTTATGCTTTCCCTGGGAAAGGATTTGCTGAGGCCTTCGCCAACCTTGAATTGAGTGCAACCTTTGCCATGAAAGCAAACGCTACTGCGGCGGCTTCTCAGTTCGTAGGTGCTACACCACATTATTTAGAGTCTTGGGGTGATGCGCAAATCAAGAAGGGATACTTCAGTTTGCAGCAGCCAACCATCAGACCATTGTTTGACACACGTTCTTTCCAAGATACCCTATTGGCTTGGATGGAGAGTGATCAGACTTATTACGATTATATTAAGGACACTTGGACGTCTATCCTTGGAGGATCTTCTTGGAACCAAGCGCTTCAAGACGGTGTCTTTATGAGCGATGCTGAAGTAGCTATGGACGTAGCTGGTTCAGAGAACGTAGATACAACTTTAGAAGACGCCACTTCTAACGGAGCTCAAGACGGAGCTTCCAGCGGAATGGAACTTCTTTTATATACCAACACTGCAATTGGTGATGGACGTCAGGCAAACAACCCTTGGTTGCAAGAAATGCCAGATCCGATCACTCGTGCATCTTGGGACAACTACTTAACCATGTCTGCAGCCGATGCTGCGGCCAAAGGGATTATCAACGAGAATGTTGCTAACGGTGCTTTGAACGGTTCTTACGCCAAAGTAACTGTAGGTGATGTTACTCTTGAAAAGGTACCTGTGTATATCCAACCAGGACAAGCAAAAGGTACTGTTGGTCTTGCTTTAGGTTACGGGCAAACCAACGCCATCCAAAAAGAAATGCAAACCGGTGTAAACGCTTATGCGCTTTACAACGGATTCAACTTGATGCAAGCAGGTGTTCAGGTGGAGAAAACCTCCGGTGATCACGAATTTGCTTGTGTACAGTTGCACAATACTATGATGGGTCGCGATATTATTCGCGAAACCACCTTAGATGTATATAAGGACAAAGACGTTCACTATTGGAACCCAATTCCAGAAGTGTCTAAAGATCACCAGGAAATTCCTGTGACCTCTCCAGATGCTGACCTTTGGGATCCGTTTGATCGTTCTGTCGGTCACCACTTCAACATGTCCATTGACCTGAACGCATGTACAGGTTGTGGGGCTTGTGTGATCGCTTGTCACGCAGAAAACAACGTACCAGTAGTAGGTAAATCAGAAGTACGTCGCAGCCGCGATATGCACTGGTTGAGAATTGACCGTTACTACTCGTCAGAAGAAGATTTTGCAGCAGATGCTCAGAAGAAGGACGATATGTCTGGTCTTTGGGGAGATAATGGTTCTCTAGGCGGATTTGGAGAAATGGAAGATCCAGCAGAGAATCCACAGGTAGCCTTTATGCCTGTTATGTGTCAGCACTGTAACCATGCTCCTTGTGAGACCGTGTGTCCAGTAGCCGCAACTTCTCACGGCCGTCAAGGTCAGAACCACATGGCTTATAACCGTTGTGTGGGTACGCGTTACTGTGCAAACAACTGTCCTTATAAAGTACGTCGCTTCAACTGGTTCTTGTACAACGAGAATGACGAGTTCAACTATCACATGAACAACGACCTTGGTCGTATGGTATTGAACCCAGACGTTGTAGTACGCTCTCGCGGGGTTATGGAGAAATGTTCTATGTGTATCCAAATGACACAGAAGACCATTCTTGATGCTAAGCGCGATGGACGTCCTGTAAAAGACGGTGAATTCCAAACTGCTTGTTCTAATGCATGTTCTGCAGGAGCAATCACCTTTGGAGATGTCAACGATCACAGCAGTGAGATCTACAAGAAGAAAAAAGACAGTCGTATGTATCACCTACTAGAAGCTGTAGGTACAGAGCCAAACGTGATGTACCAGACTAAGGTGAGAAATACTAAAGAATCGTAACTACTAAATAATTTTAGCAAAGGATATGGCATCGCATTACGAAGCACCCATTAGAAGACCTTTAGTAACAGGTAACAAAACATACAGTGACGTCACTCGTGACGTAGCTGCGCCTGTTGAAGGTACTGCCAATAAGCAATGGTGGATAGTATTTTCCATTGCACTGGTTGCATTTTTATGGGGAATAGGATGTATCGTTTACACCGTCTCAACAGGGGTTGGAACTTGGGGTCTTAACAAGACCGTAGGTTGGGCCTGGGATATCACCAACTTCGTTTGGTGGGTAGGTATTGGTCACGCGGGAACGCTGATCTCCGCGGTACTGCTCTTATTCCGTCAGAAATGGAGAATGGCAATTAACCGATCTGCAGAGGCGATGACGATCTTCTCGGTAATTCAGGCTGGTTTGTTCCCAATTATTCACATGGGACGTCCTTGGTTGGCTTACTGGGTATTGCCGATTCCGAACCAATTTGGTTCGCTGTGGGTAAACTTTAATTCACCGCTACTTTGGGACGTATTCGCGATCTCTACCTATCTATCGGTTTCCTTGGTATTCTGGTGGACGGGACTTTTGCCTGATTTCGCGATGATCCGTGATAGAGCGATCACTCCTTTTACTAAAAGAATTTACAGCATCCTTTCCTTTGGATGGTCTGGACGCGCCAAAGACTGGCAACGTTTTGAAGAAGTATCTTTGGTATTGGCCGGTTTGGCGACGCCACTTGTACTTTCTGTACACACCATTGTATCCTTTGACTTTGCTACTTCGGTAATTCCTGGATGGCACACCACGATCTTCCCACCATACTTTGTTGCCGGGGCGATCTTCTCAGGATTCGCGATGGTAAACACCCTACTGATCATTATGCGTAAGGTGTCTAACTTGGAGAATTACATTACTATTCAGCACATCGAGCTTATGAACATCGTGATCATGATCACTGGTTCTATTGTAGGTGTTGCTTATATCACTGAGCTTTTCATTGCTTGGTACTCAGGAGTGGAATACGAGCAGTATGCATTCCTCAACCGTGCAACCGGACCTTACTGGTGGGCATACTGGGCAATGATGACCTGTAACGTGTTCTCACCACAGTTCATGTGGTTCCCAAAACTTAGAAGAAGCATCATGTTCTCTTTCTTCATCTCGATCGTGGTAAACATTGGAATGTGGTTTGAGCGTTTTGTGATCATCGTGACTTCATTGCACCGTGACTACTTGCCATCTTCTTGGACTATGTTCTCACCAACCTTTGTTGATATCGGGATCTTTATCGGAACTATTGGATTCTTCTTTGTATTGTTCTTACTATACGCAAGAACCTTCCCAGTAATCGCACAAGCAGAGGTGAAGTCGATCCTCAAATCATCTGGAGATCGCTACAAGAACCTAAGAGCTGAACAAGGTGATGATGCTCCGCATTACACGATGCCTGATACAGCGGCTACTCAAGTAGAAGCAGCTCCTGCAGCAGACCTATCTGAAGAAGATAAAGCAGCAGGTATCAGCACGCTGATGAGCAAACTCGGAAGCTTTAATCCAGACACGGATACTGCAGATGACCTTAAAAAGATCTCTGGAGTTGGTCCTAAAATGGAAGAAAAACTACACGAACTCGGCATCTATACTTTTGATCAAGTAAGCAAGATGACCGATGCAGAATACGATCTATTAGACAGCATTATTGGCGAGTTCCCAGGCCGTGCGAAGCGCGACGATTGGGCTGGTCAAGCTAACGAACTTAAAAATCAATAACGGATGGCTTCAAAAGTAATTCACGCACTTTACACTGACGACGACATTCTGCTGAATGCCGTTAAGGAGACCCGTAAGGCACACTATCACATTGAAGAAGTGTATACCCCTTTCCCTGTTCACGGACTAGAGAAAGCAATGGGCCTTGCTGATACGCGACTTGCCATCTGTGCTTTCATGTACGGATTGGTTGGACTGTCTGTAGCAGTTACGATGATGAACTTCATCATGATTGAAGATTGGCCACAAAACATTGGTGGTAAGCCAAGTTTTAGCTATATCGAGAACATGCCGGCCTTTGTACCGATTATGTTTGAGATGACAGTATTCTTTGCAGCGCACCTTATGGTAATTACCTTCTATATGCGCTCTAAGCTTTGGCCGTTCAAGAAAGCCGAAAATCCAGATTTGCGTACCACAGACGATCACTTCTTGATGGAAGTTGATCTAGGTGGGCACAGCGAAGAGGAAGTCTCTAAGTTCTTATCAGGAACTGGAGCCACAGAACTTAAAATAGTAGAAAAGGAATCAGACCACTAGACCTATGAAGCGTTTATTAAACCTATCCTTAATTTTTGCAGCGGCATTGTCGTTGGTGGGTTGTTTTGACGAAAGCAAACCAAACTACCAGTATATGCCCAATATGTACGAGCCTGTAGGTTATGAGACCTATGGCGAGTACGAGATCTTTGAAAACGAGCAAGAGGCTATGCTTCCGGTTGACGGTACCATTCCACGTGGTTGGATGCCGTATGACTATCCAAACACCTTAGAAGGTAAAGAGATGGCATCTGCGGAGCTTACTAATCCACATCCAGTGACTCAAGAGAACTTGGACAAAGGAAAAGAGCTTTATGACATTTACTGTGCAGTATGTCACGGAACCAAAGGTGATGGTCAAGGTATCCTTATGAAAAATGAAGTATTCCTCGGAATTCCTTCTTACGCAGACCGTGTAGTAACAGACGGAAACGTTTATCACGTGATGATGTACGGATTGAACTCTATGGGATCATACGCTTCTCAAACCAATGAGTTGGAGCGCTGGCAGATCACTATGCACGTAAGAAACCTTACGGCAGCCCTAACGGGTGGGGAGCCACTTACGGTGGTAGAACCAATGGAAGATGCGATGGATTCCATGGATGCAATGAGTGACGAAGCTCAAGCAGACGAGGCTCACGATTCAACAGACGAAGCACATTAATAATAGACAAAAGAGATATTTACGATATGTATACGCTACCTAACAAACTAAAACTTTTCGCTATTATTTTTATGGTGGTTGGTGCCTTGGGTATGATTGGAGGTTTCCTTGCGGTTCCTTCAAATGTAGAAGAGGTAAAGACCATGATGGCCAGTCACGATGACGGTCATGGCGGAGGTCATGGAGATGCTACTGCTGCTCACGGAGGAGATCACGGCGCTGCCGGAGCTCACGGTGAGGAAGGTGCTCATTCGGGTGATGCCCACTACGAGCACGTTTTAGGACAGTTGCAAAACCGTCCCTGGGCGGCTGTTTATGTTGCAGCTTTCTTCTTTATGATGATCGCTCTTGGAGCATTGGCCTTTTACGCGATACAATATGCAGCACAAGCTGGTTGGTCTCCTGTACTCTTTAGAGTGATGGAAGGAATTACCGCTTATCTGCCGGTAGGAACAGTTATTCTGTTTGTACTGCTATTGCTTTCTGCTTTACATTTCAATCACCTTTTCCACTGGATGGACGGTGATCTAGTAAATCCAGATAGCGACAAATTTGACAAGATCATTGCTGGAAAATCCGGTTTCTTGAATACACCTTTCTTCTTGATCCGCGCGGGGATCTTCATCTTAGGATGGAACCTTTACCGTGCGATCTCTAGAAAGTACTCTTTGAAATTGGACGAAACCAACGATCCAGCATACTTTAAAAAGCTATTTAAGTTCTCTGCCGGATTCCTAGTATTCTTCATCGTGACAGAATCGATGATGTCTTGGGACTGGATCATGAGCTTTGACCCACACTGGTTCTCTACCTTATTTGGATGGTATGTGTTTGCGGGTATGATGGTTTGCGCCATTACCGTGATCGCGATGATAACCATGGTGCTAAAATCTCAAGGTTATTTAGAGTTTGTAAACGACAGCCACATCCACGATTTGGCCAAGTTTATGTTTGGATTCAGTATTTTCTGGACCTACCTATGGTTCTCTCAGTTCATGCTGATCTGGTACTCTAACATTCCGGAAGAGGTAACGTACTTCGTTACAAGAATTGAAGATTTCAACCTCTTGTTCTTTGGAATGGTTGCGATGAACTTTGTGTTCCCGCTGCTAATCCTTATGAACAGCGATTACAAACGAGTGAACTTGTTTGTGATTATGGCAGGTATTATTATCCTGGCGGGTCACTACATTGATGTATTTGTTATGGTTATGCCATCTGCAGTAGGTACATCATGGTATATTGGAATGCCAGAGATCGGAGCTATGATGTTCTTCTTTGGGTTGTTCGTCTTTGTAGTGTTCACTGCATTGACCAAGGCACCATTATTGGCCAAGGCCAACCCATTATTGAAAGAAAGTAAACAGTTCCATTATTAATAAGTAAACTATTAAAGAAGAGTTATAACGATGACCGCATTTTTATACTTAGTAGTAATCATCCTTTTCGCTGTCAGTGTTTGGCAGATGAGCAAGATCCTTTCTATGTCTAAAGCAGGAGAGGACAGTAGCACTTCTCAGATCGCTAATGATAAAGACAACAAGATCAACGGTAAGTTGATGTTGGGCTTTGTAATCTTTATCTATGTATTGGCGTTCATTTCATTCTACAAATGGTCTGATGTATTGCTTCCGGACTCTGCTTCAGAGCACGGAGTTGACATTGACCAACTATGGTTGATCTCCATGATCATCATCTTTATTGTAGGGATTATCACCCAGTGGTTGTTGCACTATTTTGCATTCAAGTACAGTGGTAAAAAAGGACAACGCGCTACTTTTTATGCAGATAATGACCGTTTGGAATTTATCTGGACCGTTATTCCAGTTATCGTATTGGCGGGATTGATCATTTACGGATTGTTCACTTGGTCCGACATTATGAATGTCGACACAGAAGACGATCCATTAGTGATTGAGCTTTATGCTTACCAGTTTGACTGGCGTGCCCGTTATGCCGGCGATGATAACATTCTAGGAGACGCTAACGTTCGCCTTATTGAAGGAGTGAACCAGTTAGGTCTTGACGCTTCCGATCCGGATGCACAGGATGATATCGTTGTTAATGAATTACACCTGCCAGTTGGCAGAAAGATCCTCTTTAAAATGCGTTCTCAGGACGTGTTACACTCGGCCTATATGCCGCATTTTAGAGCTCAAATGAACTGTGTGCCAGGAATGGTTACCCAGTTTTCGTTTACTCCTACCAAGACCACCGAGGAGATGCGTTTAGACGATGAAATCATTGCGAAGGTTGAGCATATCAACTCGATTCGCTCTGAAAAGAACGTAGCTCGTGCAATTGCAGGCGATGAGCCTTTAGAGTTGTATGAGTTTGATTATTTATTGCTATGTAACAAGATCTGTGGTAACACGCATTACAACATGCAGATGAAGATCGTAGTTGAGACGGAAGATGAATTCAACGAATGGCTTTCGACTCAAGACAACTTCGCCACAACTATGAAAAATTAAAAAAGAATTTTTACAGGTATGTCAGCACAAGGATACGCACACCCGGTCACACATGATGAGCACGAACATCATCACAAAGAAACCTTTATAACCAAGTACATCTTTAGTCAAGATCACAAGATGATCTCTAAGCAGTACTTGATTACAGGGCTGTTTATGGGAATCATTGGTATTGCAATGTCATTGATCTTCCGTTTGCAGTTGGCTTGGCCAGATAAACAATTCACCATTTATGAAGTACTTCTAGGTAAATGGGGAGAGGACGGAATTATGGACCCTTCTGTATACTTAGCATTAGTTACGATTCACGGTACCATCATGGTATTCTTCGTACTAACAGCTGGGTTGAGTGGTACATTTTCTAACCTGTTGATTCCATTACAGATCGGTGCCCGAGATATGGCCTCAGGATTCCTGAACATGGTTTCTTACTGGTTGTTCTTCATCTCGAGTATTATCATGGTAATGTCTCTATTTGTAGAAGCTGGACCAGCATCTGCAGGTTGGACTGTATACCCACCGCTTTCTGCTTTGCCTCAGGCCATTCCAGGTTCTGGTGCGGGGATGACTTTATGGTTGGTGTCCATGACGATCTTTATCGCTTCCTCACTATTAGGTTCACTGAACTATATCGTAACGGTACTTAACTTGAGAACTAAAGGTATGTCAATGACACGTTTGCCATTGACAATCTGGGCGTTCTTTGTAACTGCGATCATCGGTGTTATCTCTTTCCCAGTATTACTTTCTGCTGGACTTATGATGGTGATGGACAGAAGCTTTGGAACTTCATTCTTCCTATCGGATATCTATATCGCAGGAGAGGTGTTACACAATCAAGGAGGTTCTCCAGTATTGTTTGAGCACTTGTTCTGGTTCCTAGGTCACCCAGAGGTATATATTGTACTTCTACCAGCCTTGGGTATCACTTCGGAAGTAATCGCGACCAACGCTCGTAAACCGATCTTCGGTTATCGCGCTATGGTTGCCTCGATTTTGGCAATTGCATTCTTATCAACGATTGTATGGGGTCACCACATGTTTATCTCAGGGATGAATCCATTCCTAGGATCGGTATTTACCTTTACAACTTTGCTTATCGCGATTCCATCCGCAGTAAAAGCTTTTAACTATATAACGACCCTCTGGAAGGGTAATTTGCAGCTCAACCCGGCGATGCTGTTCTCCATTGGATTGGTTTCTACTTTCATCACAGGAGGTTTGACAGGTATCATCTTGGGTGACTCTGCACTAGATATTAACGTACACGATACTTACTTTGTGGTAGCTCACTTCCACTTGGTAATGGGTATCTCTGCGCTTTACGGACTCTTTGCTGGGGTTTACCACTGGTTCCCTAAGATGTTTGAAGGCCGAATGATGAACAAGAACTTGGGTTATGTCCACTTCTGGATTACCGCAATTGGAGCTTATGGGGTATTCTTCCCGATGCACTTTATCGGTATGGCTGGACTACCAAGACGTTACTATACTAACTCTGCCTTCCCATACTTTGATGACTTGGCAGATGTGAACGTAGTGATCTCCATCTTCGCCTTCATCACTGGAGCAGCGCAGTTGGTATTCTTGTATAACTTTATCCACTCTATGTTCTACGGTAAGAAAGGACCTAAGAACCCATGGAACTCTAACACACTAGAATGGACTGCAGAAGTGAAGCACATTCACGGTAACTGGGATGGACCAATTCCAGAAGTACACCGTTGGGCTTACGATTACAGTAAATTGAACAAAGATGAGTCAGATTACGTAATCCCAGGACAAGACTTCGTGCCGCAGCACATTCCACTTCAAGACAATGAAGAAGAAATGAATCACTAAGACTGAATCCTTAGTAATCTTAAAACCCTTCCACTCCGGAAGGGTTTTTTGTTATATTTAACCTCCTTCAACCAACTAACGCAACATTATGGAGACCGCCAAAAAAGGCCTGGGGTACTATTTTAAACTCCTTGGCGAAGCTGTAAAGGGCAGTCAACAAGACTTTACAACCGGCAGTATTCGCAAAGCGATCTTTATGCTTTCCGTACCTATGGTGCTGGAAATGATGATGGAATCCATCTTCTTTTTGGTAGATGCCTACTTTGTTTCTAGTCTGGGTGCTAACGCCATTGCAACGGTTGGATTGACGGAATCTGTACTCACCTTGGTATATGCCATTGCCATTGGACTCAGTATGGGTGTTACCGCTATAGTAGCTCGTAGGATCGGCGAAAAGCAGGTAGAAGGAGCGCGAAGAACTGCGGTACAAGCCATCATGTTAGGGGTGCTTGTTGCCGCGCTTATCAGTGTAATTGGTATACTATTCCCTAAGGACATTTTAAGGCTGATGGGTGGTGCTCCAGACCTGGTAGAAGAAGGCTATCGCTTTACACAGATCTTGTTGGGTGGAAACGTCACCATCATGCTGTTGTTTTTGATCAATGCCGTGTTTAGAGGAGCCGGAGATGCTGCTGTTGCTATGCGCGTGCTTATCTTTTCCAATGTGCTGAATATTGTTTTGGATCCCTTGCTGATCTTTGGTTGGGGACCTATTCCGGGCTTTGGAGTTCAAGGTGCTGCCATTGCCACCACTATTGGCCGCGGGAGTGCGGTGATCTTTCAGCTGTTAATTCTCTTTTATGGATGGAGTCGAATTAAGGTCGGCTTTAAAGATATAGTAGTTCGGGGCTCAGAGATGATCAATCTGGTCAAAGTGTCTTTAGGCGGAATTGGACAGTTCATTATTGGGACTTCTAGTTGGGTATTTCTGATGCGCATCATGGCCGAGTTTGGTGCGGAAGTCCTTGCCGGTTATACCATCGCGATTCGTGTCTTAATGTTTACACTCATGCCTTCATGGGGAATGAGCAATGCTGCCGCGACCTTGGTGGGTCAAAACTTAGGAGCCGGCAATCCGGAGCGGGCAGCTAAATCCGTCTGGAAGACAGGAAAGTACAATGCCGTTTTTATGGTCTTTGTTTCTATCTTCTATTTGATCTTTGCGGAGTGGATCCTAAAGATTTTTAGCGATGATCCCGAAGTGATTTCTAATGGTGCCTTAAGTCTGCGCATTATAGCTTCAGGTTACGTATGCTATGCCTATGGAATGGTGGTTATTCAAGCCTTTAATGGGGCAGGAGATACTCAAACTCCAACGATCATAAACTTCTTTTGTTTTTGGCTGTTCCAATTGCCATTTGCCTATGCCGCTGCCCTTTACTTTGAAATGGGTCCTCTAGGTGTATTGTTAGCCATAACGCTAGCGGAAGTCTTGATTGCCGCGGTGGGAATCATTTGGTTCCGAAAAGGAAAGTGGAAGCAAGTAAAGGTCTAGAGGTAGAGCCAGTAGGTCAACTTCAAATTGATCGTTCTAAAACGCGGTGCAAATACGTCATCGGTGAAGTAATTATCGTTATACACCAAGAACAGATCCGACAATGGAGCGAAGCGCCATTGCAGACGTGAGTTAATTCCTAAATTCCCTTGATTAGAATTGTATTGAATAAAGGTAGCCCAAAAGAGCGATTTATTAAAGGTCACATCAATACGCGGTCCAATAAGCCAAAGTTCATTGTCTGAATAAGGCTCCGGTAGGCTGATCCTGTCATAACGACCTTCTGCGGATAGGGTCAAATACGGCTGCAAACGTAGATTTAAATCCAGACGCTGGGTGTAGATCGACCC
Source organism: Gilvibacter sp. (assembly GCF_965601605.1). Taxonomy (GTDB): domain Bacteria; phylum Bacteroidota; class Bacteroidia; order Flavobacteriales; family Flavobacteriaceae; genus Gilvibacter. The sequence continues at coordinate 78,437 of NZ_CBFCWJ010000017.1, forward strand.
GTTAAAAAATCCCCCAAAAGTACTCCTCACATTGAAGAAAAAGGACTTTCTGCTGTCTGATCGGTATTCTACGTCAAAGGAGGTGTATCTGTATTCAGTGTCTGCAGGCAGCGGTACGCCATCAGCTAATGAAGGATCAAATTCATTGAATAGATAGACATACTGATTCCGCATGGATGCTTGAATGTTCGAGGTATTCTTCAGCTCAGCTTCCCAACGGGAGATCAAGAAGTAATCTGCTAACTGGAAATCTAGCTTCGGTCGCCAAATAACAACCGGTGTGAAACTAAATATATGTCTATTGATGAATCCTTTTTTAGGGAATAGCAAATGCTCAATTTGCGGATTGATCTTAAAGATGTCTTTTCGTCTAACAAATCCAAGATCAGAATTAAAGTCTTCTCCAACAAAAACCCCACTGGCTCTAACACGCCAATTGCGAGAGTTGTATTGCAGTCGTGCTCCAGCCGAGTAATTGGCATTCCCGGTATTGCGTTTAAAGGAAGAATGGGTAAAAAATTTACCACTCCAGCTGTTGTCTGCATTGGCCAAATTGTAATCCAATCCTGCCACACTGTTGTATTCTTCTCCGGGCTCCAAGAAAGGCTCATTTCCTGTAGCTACTCTATTGATAAAGATCGCGCTGATGTTAGAACGACTAAATACGCGATGCTGCAGGGCGATCACCGTATTGTTGTTTCCAGAGATCTCATTGGCCTCGTCAGCGGTGGTCTGCATATTGAGCAAACCAACTCTAAAGTCGTTATTCACCTTACCACTCAAACGCACACCAGCAATAATATCATTTTGAATTGTATTGCCGTCTAAATCACTCGCTATTCCAATACGTCTGGAGAAGAACGGATTGGCATCTCTTGAGTCTCCAAAATCAGCAAAGAGGTCATTATTCTCAATAAAAAACTGTCGGCGCTCCGGTAAATTTACCTCAAAGCGTGACAGGTTGGTCACCTGCTGATCCACTTCAACCTGTGAGAAGTCAGGATTGATGGTCACATCCAAATTCAAGCTGTTCCAGAGGGTAAATCGCGCATCACCACCCACTTTGAATTCATTAAAGGAATCGTTCAAGTCATAATCTTTCCCAGCCAAACCGTTGATGTAGGGAATAATGGAGATCGGACTCTTTGAATTCCCTAAGGGCTTTTCAAAGATCATATCACCCATATAGGCCAGATTGAAAATGAATTGGTTCTGCGGGATTCTAATCCAAGTGGTACGTTCGTTATCCTGCGTATCGAACATATAGGAATTAAAACGCCAACGGGTTTCTCCTTCCTTGTATTTAAATGCCGATAGCGGAATGGCCCACTCACAGATGTAATAGCCGTCGTATTTTTTAGTTTCGCCAACCCATTTCGTATCCCAACTCGTGGTAAATCCACGGAGTTCCGTACCTCCTCCAGAAACCAAAGCTTCGCGCAAAACACCTTCCGGATTAGATCCGAACAAGAAAGCATTGACCCCGTCGTTAAAGGTGTCAAACATCAAGGTGATATTATCACTACCTCCAGCTCTAAAGTCACGCCTTAGTGAAGGAACAATATAATCATCACCAATGGCTTCAACTTTGATTCCCACATAGAGTTTGCGGTCATCAAACATAAACTTGATCTCTGTTTGGTTGCGGGCTTGAATGCTGTCGGTTGGAAAATACTGCCAGAAATTGGTAGCCGGCTCTGCAGTTTGCCAAGAAGGCTCATCCAGCACGGCGTCTACAGTGATTTCTTCGGAGATGTATTTGACCGTGACGTCCTTGGTTTGGGCCACGGTTTGAAATACGGTCAAAAGCGCGATGTAAGTGGTAATTAGGTTACTTCGCATGTTAATGGTCGGTTGCTGAGCGAAATTACCAAAATATATTCCCTAAAACTTAGGTATTAACGTTCCTTTGTGATTTCAAATTAAGACCTCCGCCACGTGCATCGCAAAACCCAAGTTCGTATATTTGTTATATGAACGAGCACCTGGACCCAAGCGGGGAACATTTTACTCCAGAAGAACAAGATGTAGAACGCAAATTGCGGCCGCTGGCCTTTGATGACTTTACGGGTCAATCTCAGGTACTTGACAACTTAAAGATCTTTGTTGAGGCAGCGAATCTTAGAGATGAAGCCTTAGACCACACCTTATTTCACGGACCTCCAGGACTCGGTAAAACAACCCTGGCCCATATTTTGGCCAATGAGTTGGATGTAAGTATTACGGTGACTTCTGGTCCCGTTCTGGACAAACCAGGAGATCTAGCCGGACTACTGACCAATCTCGATGAGCGTGATGTACTTTTTATAGACGAGATTCACCGTCTGAGTCCTATCGTGGAAGAGTATCTCTATTCTGCCATGGAGGATTATAAGATCGATATCATGATCGAGACCGGTCCTAATGCGAGAACGGTACAGATCAATTTGAATCCTTTTACCCTTGTTGGGGCGACCACACGTTCGGGATTGCTTACGGCTCCGATGCGTGCGCGATTTGGTATTTCTTCTCGCTTGGAATACTACAAGACAGAATTGCTTACCACCATTATTGAGCGTAGTGCAGGTATTTTAAAAGTGCCGATCACTATGGAAGCTGCAATAGAGATCGCAGGTCGTAGTCGTGGAACTCCTCGAATTGCCAACGCGCTTTTGCGTCGCGTTCGTGACTTTGCTCAAATTAAAGGTAACGGTACCATCGATATTAAAATCGCCAAATACGCCTTAGAAGCTTTGAACGTAGATGCGCATGGCTTGGATGAAATGGACAATAAGATTCTGGCTACTATCATAGATAAATTCAAAGGCGGCCCTGTGGGTATTACTACTTTGGCCACGGCAGTATCCGAATCCGGAGAAACTATTGAAGAGGTCTACGAGCCCTTTTTGATCCAACAAGGATTCATTGTGAGAACACCGCGAGGACGTGAGGTCACCGAGGCAGCATACAAACATTTGGGTCGTGTGCGCGGCGCTACACAAGGCGGATTATTTTGATGGAACAAACGGGTCTCAAAGAGTTTCCAACCGTGAGCTTCTTAAGATTCTTAAGGCATGCTTCTAATATTGTAAAAAATCCACTCCCGTTTCACAATGCGAACTTCAAACGATTGGGAGATTCCTTTGAACTCAAGATAGGGCCAAAGGCAACCGTAATATTTTCCAAGAACGCAGAATATTTGAGGTATACGCTGCAAAAGAATCAGCGTAATTATACCAAGAGTAAAATTCAAACCAAGGATCTAGCTAAGTATGTGGGTCGCGGCTTGTTGACCGCAGAGGGTGATCATTGGCAGCGGCAGCGCAAACTCATCCAACCCGCTTTTCACAAAAAGCAACTGCGGTATTTATTGGATACCATGCAGACGGTCATTGGCAAAGAACTCCAAAACATCCAATTGGATCAAGCGGCTGACATCCACAACGTCTTCAATGATCTTGCGTTTCAAACGGTGATCAAGACTTTGTTTAGCGGTGGAGTCAGTCCAGAGCAAATTGCTCAACTGCAGCGCACCACAGAAGAAGCCCAACAAATGATGGTCAAAGAGTTGCGTCAACCTTTTTTAGTTTGGTGGTTTAAAAGCAGTGGGAAGATTCAAAAACATTTAGACGCCGTTGGTGAAGCTCGCGAAATGTTGGAAGATCTTGTCAATCAACGACGTGAAAGTGGAACCCGTTATGACGATCTGCTGGATATGTTGCTGGATGCGCGCTATGAGGATGGAACAGAGATCGCGGAAAAACAACTTATTGATGAAATCTTGATTCTGTTTGTGGCGGGGCACGAAACTACATCCAACGCCTTGACCTTTACCTGTGAGCTTTTGGCTCGAAATCCGGAGGCATTGCAAAAAGTACAACAGGAAGCCAAGCAGCTAGGTAGTTCGGGAGAAGATATCATGAGTATGCTCAAAGGAGCCACGTATATCCAACAGGTACTGCAAGAATCCATGCGCCTGTATCCTCCAGCCTATTTTATAGATCGTGTAAATTATCAGCAAGATCAATTGGGTGAATACCGATTGCCAAAAGACTCCACCGTTTTGTTCTCTGTTTACGAGATGCACCGTTCAGAGGCCTATTGGGAACGTCCTTTGGAGTTTGACCCAGACCGATTCGATCCACAGCAACCCAGACAACACAGTGATTACTATTTCCCCTTTGGGGCTGGTCCAAGAATGTGTATAGGGAATAACTTTGCCATGTATGAAATGATCTTGGCAATGATTCAACTCTTTAGTCAGTATACCATCGAACACAAAAAGTCGCCCATAGATATTAGGCCGCTTATCACTCTAAAACCAAAAGATGCTATCTTAGTATTTCGAGCATCTTAGATTGGACAACAAGCAAAACACATACGCCGATATTATAAAAACCCACGCCAAACGATTGGGTTTTTTGAGTTGTGGTATTAGCAAGGCTGAATTTCTAGAGGCTGAAGCGCCTCGCTTGGAAAAATGGCTTCGTGATGGGATGCATGGGCAGATGGCCTATATGGAGAAACCATTTTGACAAGCGTTTTGGATCCAACCCTTTTAGTGCCTGGTGCCAAAAGTGTGGTTTCTTTACTATTCAATTATTATCCAGAAGAGCAGCAGCGGGAGGATTCCTTTAAGATCTCTAAATACGCCTATGGAGAAGACTATCATTATGTGGTCAAAGACAAACTCAAGGAGTTAATGCATTGTATCCATGAGGAGATCGGAACTGTTGATGGGCGTGTCTTTGTGGATTCTGCCCCAGTTCTGGACAAGGCCTGGGCCGCCAAGAGCGGTTTGGGTTGGATTGGGAAGCACAGCAACCTGCTCAGCAAGAAAACTGGGAGTTTCTTTTTTGTTGCTGAATTGATCATTGACTTGGACTTGACTTATGATCATCCGGTAACCGATCACTGCGGATCTTGTACAGCCTGCATTGATGCCTGTCCAACTCAGGCTATAATTAAACCCTACGTGGTGGACGGAAGCAAATGTATTTCCTACGCCACCATTGAACTCAAAGATTCCATTCCTGCTGATTTCTCAGGGCAAATGGATGATTGGATGTTTGGCTGTGATGTGTGTCAAGACGTCTGCCCGTGGAACCGTTTTAGTAAGTCGCACAATGAGCCTCGCTTTAAGCCTAAGCCTGAATTGCTTCAAAATGATAGAGCTGCATGGCAAGAACTCACTGAGGAGGTCTTTGGAGAAATTTTCAAGAAAAGCGCCGTGAAACGCACCAAGTTCTCAGGACTGACGCGGAACATCGCGTTTTTAAGCGCGGATGGATCGCGTGAATAGTTCAAAAATCCCTTCAATTTCAACGTTTTTGCCTGCAGTATTGGTAAATTTGCAACTTCATTTACAATGTAAAAACCCCCTGGGATGAGTAAAGCCACAAAGCGTCAAGAAGCGCTCAACTACCACGCCAAACCACAACCCGGTAAAATAGAAGTAATCCCCACCAAGAAGTACAGCACCCAACGCGATCTGTCGTTGGCCTATTCACCAGGAGTGGCTGAACCTTGTTTGGAGATTGAAAAGGACAAAGCCAACAACTACAAATACACCAACAAAGGGAATTTGGTTGCTGTGATCTCTAACGGAACAGCAGTACTTGGGCTTGGAAATATTGGTCCGGAAGCTTCCAAGCCAGTGATGGAAGGGAAAGGCTTACTCTTTAAGATCTTTGCGGGGATTGACGTATTTGATATTGAAATTGATACCGAGAATATTGATGAATTCATCGATACGGTAAAACGCATCTCACCAACCTTTGGGGGGATCAACTTAGAAGACATTAAGGCTCCAGAAGCCTTTGAAATTGAGACGCGTCTCAAGCAGGAATTGGATATCCCGATCATGCATGACGATCAGCACGGGACGGCGATTATTTCAACAGCGGCTTTATTAAATGCTCTGGAAATAGCAGAAAAAGAGATCGGTGAAGTACGTGTAGTGATTTCAGGGGCTGGTGCCGCTGCAGTAAGTTGCACTCGAATGTACATCGCTTGCGGTGTTAAGCCTGAAAATATTGTGATGTTGGACTCCAAAGGGGTTATTCGACAAGACCGCCAAGGGCTTACCAAAGAGAAGCAGGAGTTCGCGACTGCTCGCAAGATCGATACTTTAGATGAAGCGCTTGTAGATGCTGATGTTTTTGTGGGCTTATCCATTGGAAACATCGTGAGTCCAGAAATGCTGCAAAGCATGACGGCAAAGCCGATCGTGTTTGCCTTGGCCAATCCGGATCCAGAGATCGCCTATGACTTGGCTTGTAAAACGCGAGACGATATCATCATGGCTACGGGGCGCAGTGACCATCCGAATCAAGTGAATAATGTACTTGGGTTTCCGTTTATCTTTAGAGGAGCTTTGGATGTTCGCGCTACCAAGATCAATGAAGAAATGAAAATGGCAGCGGCTTTAGCCTTAGCCGAACTCACCAAACAACCCGTTCCGGAACAGGTGAATATCGCTTATGGAGAGACCCGCTTAAACTTTGGAAAAGACTACATCATTCCAAAGCCGTTTGATCCAAGGCTAATTACCGCTATTCCTCCCGCTGTAGCTAAAGCTGCTATGGAAAGCGGAGTAGCTACCGCGCCAATTGATGATTGGCAAGCCTATGAAGATGAATTGTTGGCCCGAATGGGGAATGATAACAAGATCACTCGATTGTTATTGAATCGTGCGCGGACCAATCCGAAGAAAATTGTGTTTGCGGAGGCTGATCACTTGGACGTTTTAAAGGCGGCGCAAATCGTTTTTGAAGAGGGAATAGCTACCCCTGTTTTATTGGGAAGAAAAGCGACTATCAACGAACTGATGGCAGAAATAGGTTTTGAGGCCGAGGTGGATATCATTGACCCAAAGGCCGACGATGCCTTACCGCTCTTAAAATCCTACGCCAAGACCTTTTGGCAAAAACGACGAAGAAACGGCATCACGCTCTACGATGCTGAAAAGCTCATGCGAGAGCGTAATTACTTTGCCTGTATGATGGTCAATGAAGGCGATGCGGAAGGTTTTGATTTCTGGTTATTCCAGAGCATACTCCTCGGTAGTGCGCCCTGTAATTGAAACCATTGGCCGTTTTGATGGAGTGGACAAAGTAGCTACCACCAACTTGATGTTGACCAAACGCGGACCGCTTTTTATCTCAGACACCGCGATCAATATTGATCCCTCTGCAGAAGATCTGGCTAAGATTGCGCATATGACTGCGTACACCATGAAAATGTTTGGGGTCAACCCGACCATGGCAATGGTGTCTTACAACAACTTTGGATCTTCCAAACACCCATCCTCAGAAAAGGTGAGAAAAGCTGTAGAGATCTTACACAGAGATGTGCCGCAACTTTGCGTGGATGGCGGCCTGCAAACAGACTTTGCTTTGAACCCAGAAATGCGAGGTGACAAGTATCCGTTTTCTAAGTTGGGCAAGAAAAAAGTGAATGCCTTGGTCTTTCCAAATCTAGATGCCGCGAACAGCAATTACAAGCTGCTCAAAGAATTTGACGGAGCGGATTCTATTGGTCCTATCATGCTCGGTTTGAAGAAGCCAGCTCACATCTTACAATTGGGAGCTACCGTAGATGAAATTGTCAATATGGTGGCTGTGGTTGTAATCGATGCTCAGCAAAAGGAAAAGCGGGCAAAAGAGCAGGCTAAAAAGTAGTCCAAAACCCCTGTATTTTTAACGGAAATTCGCGCTAGTCAATGTGAATAATTATGCTATATTTGGGTTTTTATCAGAGTTAGCGAATGATCACCCACTTAAAGGGAAGACTAGTAGAAAAATCCCCTACCTCCGTTGTTGTGGAATGCAACGGTGTGGGCTATGAGGCTCATATCTCATTACACACATTTTCTTTACTCCCTGAATCGGAAAATGTAAAGATCTACACCCATTTGTTGGTGCGGGAAGATTCGCATACGCTCTACGGATTTTTCGAACCTTCGGAACGCGAAATCTTCAAACTTTTGATCTCTGTATCCGGTGTTGGAGCCAGTACGGCAAGAACCATGCTGTCCTCGCTGCCGCCTAAACAAGTTCAGGAAGCCATTGCCACAGGTAACGTAGCGGTTATCCAAGGCGTTAAAGGAATTGGCGCAAAAACGGCACAACGTGTCATTCTGGATTTGAAGGACAAGATATTGAAAGTGTTTGCAATGGAAGATGTTTCGGACTTTTCGAGCAATACGAATAGAGATGAAGCGTTATCTGCTTTAGAGACTCTTGGTTTTAGTCGGAAACAGACCGATAAGGTACTGTCAAAGATCGTCCAAGAGGATCCGAATGCGAGCGTTGAATCCATCATCAAACTAGCTTTAAAAAACTTATAACAATTGAACAGGGAAAATTACCGCAAGGCACGGCTGCTTAAGGGCCTGATATTCCTTTTTAGCATACTAACCACCGCGACCTCACTGGCACAAGATCCAACGGAGACTGTTACGGACTCTACAAAAACGGGCTTTGTCATGGGACGTATGGAGCTCCCCACCAATAGCGTGGAAGACTCATACACCTACGACCCGATTACGGATCGTTACATCTACACGCAAAAGGTTGGTTCTTTTAATATCACCTATCCAACCATCCTCACACCGGAGGAATATCACGATTTAGTACTGCAAGAGTCTATGCGTGATTATTTCAAAACCAAGATCGACGCGGCCGACGGTAAGAAAGAAGGATCAGAAGAAGACCAAAAGAATTTATTGCCCAACTTTTATGTGAACTCGAACTTTTTTGAGACCGTATTTGGAGGCAACACGATTGAAGTTATTCCACAGGGTTCGATAGAGATGGATCTCGGACTCCTGTTCACTAAGCAGGACAATCCGGCATTCTCGCCGAGAAACAGGAGCAATCTCACCTTTGATTTTGACCAGCGCATTTCCCTGAGCTTGTTAGGAAAGGTAGGTAAGCGTCTGCAAGTGACTGCTAATTACGACACGGAATCAACATTTGATTTCCAGAATCAGATTAAGTTGGAATACACCCCGACAGAAGATGACATAGTTCGTAAGATCGAAGTGGGTAACGTTGCCTTGCCGCTTAACACCAGTTTGATTACTGGAGCACAATCGCTTTTTGGTGTGAAGACCGAATTGCAATTTGGAAAAACGCGAATCACTGGGGTTTTCTCAGAACAGCAATCGGAGACAAGGACCGTAGTCGCAGAAGGTGGTGCCACGGTTACCGACTTTGAGATCTTTGCCTTGGATTATGATGAAGATCGTCACTTCTTCCTTTCGCAATACTTTAGAGATCGATACGACGCCAACTTGGAGCAGTATCCGTTCATCAATACGCAGATTCAGATTACACGTGCTGAGGTGTGGGTAACCAACCGTACGCAGAATACAGATAACGTAAGAAATATTGTTGCGCTTCAGGATCTGGGAGAATCCGATCCGGACAAGATCGGTTTATTGACCGTGCCTCCTAGCTTTATCAATGCAGGGCCAACGGCATTTCCAGACAACTCCAATAACGACTTCAATCCTTTTGGTATCAACGGTCCGGAGGAGAGTATTTTAAACGATGCGATTCGTGATGTAGCTTCTGTAGAAGCTGGATTCGGAGGTTTGCCTGTTCGAGAAGGAATTGATTACGCCAAGCAAGAGAATGCGCGTAAACTGCAACCGAACGAATATACCTTACACCCAAAACTAGGTTATTTATCGCTGAGCCAGCGCTTGAGTAACGATGAGGTTTTGGCCGTTGCTTTCCAGTACACCATTAACGGACGTGTTTATCAGGTTGGTGAATTCTCCAACGACGGGGTGAACTCTACGGGAACCAATCCTGATGACGATATGGATGGAATTCCAAACATCGCTGATGTGGATATCAACGGTGATGGCGTGGACGATAACGGAACCGATAGTGACGGAGACGGGATCAACGATTCCAGTGATGTAGATCAGACGGGTGGGAACGACGTGAATGTAGATGGTATTGATGATAATATTGTCTTTGCAGAAGGGTCTCCGCAGAACTTGGTCTTAAAACTTTTGAAGAGTAATATCATCAATGTAGAAACCCCGACTTGGGATCTGATGATGAAGAATATCTATAGTCTCGGTGCTTTCCAATTGGAGCGTGATGACTTTAGAATGAACATTTTGTATACCGATCCTTCTCCGCTGAACTATATTACTCCAGCGCCAGGAGGTGAAGGGATCTTCCCAGCAGACCTCAATCAAACTACGCTTTTAAGAGTGTTTGATCTGGATCAGTTGAACTATAACAATGACCCTGTTCAAGGCGGTGATGGATTCTTTGACTTTGTGCCGGGACTTACTGTGGATCAGCAAAACGGAACCATCATCTTTACTAAGGTGGAACCTTTTGGGGAATATCTCTTTAACGAATTGAAGGAATCTCCAGGTTCTCCAGAGAACTATGATGTGGAGTCTACCTATAACGTTAACCAAAGCCAATATGTATTCCGCGAGCTTTATGCCTCTACTAAGACCTTTGCAGAGCAGAACGCGAGTGAGAAGAATAAATTCCAGCTTAAAGGGCGCTATAAGTCATCTGCGGGAGATGGTATTCCAATCGGAGGATTCAATATTCCTCAGGGATCGGTAACGGTTTCTGCTGGGGGCCGTGTCTTGGTTGAAGGAGTGGACTATACGGTGAATTACCAATTGGGTCGTGTGCAGATCTTGGATCAGGCCTTGTTGAACAGCAATACTCCAATTGAGATCACTACGGAGAACAATTCCGTTTTTGGTCAACAAACACGTCGCTTTACTGGGTTGAACATTGAGCATCAATTCAATGAGAATTTCTTAGTTGGAGCAACCTATTTGAACTTGAACGAGCGTCCAATTACGCAAAAAGCGAATTACAGCTACGAGCCAATCAACAACACCATTGTAGGGCTTAACGCGAACTACTCAACTCAGGTTCCGTTCTTAACACGAATGGTGAACCACCTGCCGAACATTGACACAGATGTAGAGTCTAACGTATCATTGCGTGGTGAATTTGCTTACCTTTTCGCAGGGGCGCCTAAAGTGAGCAACTTTGGCGGAACAGTAACTACTTATGTAGACGACTTTGAAGGTGCACAAACCGCTTTAGATATTAAAACACCGCTCAGTTGGTTCCTTTCCAGTACGCCAGTTGGTTTTGGTGGGGAATTGCCTAACGGAGATCTAGCATACAACTACAACCGAGCAAAATTAGCTTGGTATACCATTGACCCGGTCTTTTACAGCCGTCAGCGTCCTGATGGTATTACAGATGACGACCTTTCGAGCTTTGCTACACGTCGTGTATTTATTGACGAGATCTTCCCAGAGGTTGATATCGTACAAGGGCAGACTCAGGCCCTATTCTCTCTGGATTTAGCATACTTCCCGTCTGAACGTGGACCGTACAACTACAACCCAGTTGCGGGAGGATCCAATACACTTCCTGATCCAGGAAGTCGTTTTGGAGGTATCTCGCGACAGTTAACCTCTACGGATTTTGAGCGTACCAATGTGGAGTACATTCAGTTCTGGTTGATGGACCCTTATGCTCATGACGAAACACTTACTGATCGCGGTACTTTGACGTTCAACTTGGGGAACATCTCCGAGGATATCTTAAAGGACGGTCGTAAACAATACGAGAACGGACTTCCTGCAGATGGAGGAACGGCCAATACTATTCCAACCGTATACGGTAAGGTGCCTTCTCAGCAATCTTTGATCTATACCTTTGATTCAACTGGGCCAGATCGTGAAAATCAGGATATCGGTTATGACGGTATTAACGATGCTGGGGAGGCGGCAAATTTCCCTGCCTTTGCCAGTTTGGAAGATCCTGCGAATGACAACTATGTGTTCTTCCTACAAGCAGAAGGGAACATCATCGATCGCTATAAACAATACAACGGTAACGAAGGAAACTCTCCGGAGACCGTAACCAATACGAACCGAGGAGCTACACCACAGCCAGATGTGGAGGATATCAACCGAGACAACACCATGAACACGGTGGACAGTTACTTCGAGTATGAAGTGCCGATCTACCCAGGGATGAGTGTGGAAAACAACACGGGAACTAACGGAGCTTCTCAAGATTTCATTACGGACGTTAAAGAACTGACTGTAACCTTAGAGAACAATACCGACATTCCGGTGCGTTGGATCCAATATAAGATTCCAATTAGTGCGCCAGATAGAGCCATCAATGGAATTGCAGATTTCAGATCGATCCGATTCATGCGTATGTTCCTATCGGATTTCCAAGAGAATACGGTACTTCGATTCGGAACCTTAGACTTGGTTCGTGGTGATTACCGTCGTTATTTGGAAACGCTTCAAGCTGATGGAGAACCTAACGAGGGAGATGATACCCTCTTTGAGACAGAAGCTGTTAGTATCGAACAAAACGAAAACCGTGTTCCGATTCCTTACGTATTGCCTCCAGGAGTACAACGTGAAGAATTGGTCAACAACAACAATAACATCCGTCAGAATGAGCAGTCACTTTCAATTAGGGTAGTGGGCCTTGAGCCGGATGACGGTCGTGCGGTCTACAAGAATTTCAATGTAGACATGCGTCAGTATAAGAATCTGGAAATGTTCTTGCACGCAGAATCCATTCAAACAGAGACACCTCTGGCCGATGGAGAAATGGTGGCCTTTATGCGATTGGGTAATGACCTTTCACAGAACTATTACGAGATTCAGATTCCGCTAAATACCACCTCTTTTGGAACTTCAGATCCGGAGGCTATTTGGCCTATTGAAAACCGTTTGAACCTGCCGTTGACCTTACTGCAAGAAGTAAAAGCTCGTGCCAATGACTTAAGAGCTTCTGCTGCAGATGAGATCTTCTTTACAGAAAGCGAATTGGGCGGTGACGTAGGACCGGAGAATGAAATGCGCATTGGTATCAAGGGTAATCCGAGTTTCGGTGCTGTACGTACCATTATGCTCGGTTTGAAAAACCAATCCAACCGCGAGATTGCTGGAGAGGTTTGGTTTAATGAATTGCGCCTTTCTGATTTAGAGAACAGTGGAGGTTGGGCTGCAATTGCCAATATGGACGCCAACATTGCCGACTTTGCAACCGTAAGTGCAAGTGGACAGCGTTCAACCATTGGATTTGGATCCTTGGAACAAGGGCCTTTAGAGCGCAGCTTAGAAGACGTTCAGTCGTATGACTTGGTGACTAATGTTAACCTGGGTCAACTCTTGCCAAACACTTGGGGCATCCAATTGCCATTCAACTATGGTAGATCTGAACAGTTGATCACACCGAAGTATGATCCACAATTCTTAGATGTAGAGTTGGATACTAGTATTGAGAATGCTGATGATCCTGACGCGAGAAAACGTCAATCGACAGAATACACCAAAAGGGAGAGTATTAACTTCATTGGGGTGCGTAAAGATCGAACCACGGATAAAACGCCTATGCCTTATGATGTGGAGAACTTTACCTTCTCATACAGTTATAATGAAGAGAACCACCGCGACTTTGAGGTAGAGGAAGCCTTAAGTCAGAATGTGAATTTAGGCGGAACCTATAATTTCAATTTCCCACAAAAGACCTTTGAGCCTTTCAAGAAGAGTGATTCGCTCTTTAGAGGCCGATACTGGAGATTCTTGAAGGACCTTAACGTGAATTACTTGCCGACCAGTCTTACGGTAAACTCCAACTTTATGCGACAGTTCAACTCGCAGAAGTTTAGAGAGGTCATTGGAGCGCAAGACGATGGAAACATTGAATTGCCAGTGCTTTATCAACGTAATTACACTTTTGACTTCCAGTTTACTTTGAATTATAATCTGACGAAATCATTGCGTTTCAATTTCAACTCGAATAGAAACAACTTTGTCAATAATTTCTTGAATGATGGAGGGCTCATAGACGATCCCGATGCAGGTGTCTGGGACGGCTTCTTTGATCTCGGGGAACCCAACCGACATTTCCAGTCCTTGCAGCTGAATTACGATCTGCCGTTCAATAAGTTTCCATTCTTAGAGTTCATTAGGGCAACCTATTCCTATACTGGAGACTATCAGTGGCAAGACGGATCGGATCTCTTTGACAATATTACCATTACCACTTCTGATGGAGTTCAAGACACCTACAACTTAGGTAACTCTATTCAGAATGCCAGTACACACCGTATAAACTCAACGCTTGACTTTACAAGCTTCTACCGCTATTTGGGTATCAAGAAAAAGCAAGCTCCTTCTGATGATGACAGTAAAGGTGGAGCGAATCCATCTGTGTTCAGCAGTGGAGGAGGCAAAGGTGGTAACGCAGGCGGTGGAGTAGCAGGAGCTCCTCCAGGAGCAGGCGGCGGCGATGCAGATGGTGGTGCCAAACCAAAGTCTAGATTATCTGCCGGAGATCAAGCCTTGAATACGGTGATTGGAATCATCACGGGATTGAAGCGTGCTCAGTTCAATTATCAAGAGAACCGCGGTACTTTCCTTCCGGGATATTTGCAGTCCATTGGATTCATTGGAACCTTAAAGCCAACTACTGGATTTGTATTTGGTGGCCAAGCTGATGTACGAGCGCTAGCTGCTCGTAAAGGGTGGTTGACCATCTTCCCAGAATTTAACCAGCAGTATACGACCACCAAGAACAATCAATTGGATTACCAAATGACCTTTGAGTTCTTGCCAGATCTAAAGATCGATTTGAATGGTAACCGTACCCTGTCAGAATCCTATGCAGAGAACTATATAGTTGAAGACGGATTATACCGTTCGCTAACTCCGAATACCTTTGGTAATTTCAATATTTCAACCATGTTGATCCGCACGGCTTTCCAAAGCAGTGATGAGTTCAATTCCCAGACTTTTGATCAGTTTAGAAGTAATCGACTTATTGTTGCCAATCGCTTGGCTCGTGAATTCTACGGTACAGACGACTTCCCGACGGATCCTTCAACAGGCTTCCCTGTTGGATTCGGAAGAAACAATCAAGAAGTATTGCTTCCTGCATTCTTATCGGCCTATACTGGGCAAGATGCCAATGATGTGCGTAAAGGACTCTTTAGAGATGTGCCATTACCTAACTGGGATATTAAGTATACGGGTCTGATGCGTCTTAAATGGTTCAAAAAGAACTTTAAGCGTTTCTCCATCCAGCACGGATATCGCGCGGGATATACAGTAAACCAGTTCCAGAGCAATCTGGATTTCAACGCGGCCAATCCAACGGAGGTTGACCAAGCGGGTAACTTCAAGAATGAATTGATCTTATCCAACGTAAACTTAACTGAGCAGTTCAGTCCACTGATTAAGCTAGACTTTGAGATGAAGAACTCCGTGAAGGTACTGGCAGAGGTTCGTACGGATCGTGCACTCTCTTTAAGCTTTGCAAACAACTTATTGACGGAAATCCAAGGGACCGAGTATATCGTAGGTCTTGGATACCGAATCAAGGACTTGCGTATAGGAACCAACTTTGGCGGCAAGAAGAAAATCCTTAAGAGTGATTTGAACTTCAAGTTAGACGCTTCTATTCGCGACAATAAAACGATTATTCGTTACTTAGATATTGAAAACAACCAAGTAACTGCAGGGCAAACCATTTACGGTTTACAGTTTACTGCGGATTACGCCTTGAGCAAGAATTTAACCGCTTTGTTCTACTACGATCACACCTTCTCGGAATATGCAATTTCCACTGCTTTCCCACAGACTACGATCAGAACAGGATTGACCTTGCGCTATAATTTTGGAAACTAAATACTATCAAATAATACCATTGTTGAAATGAACATACCAGCCAATCTCAAATACACTAAAGATCACGAGTGGGTTTCTATTGAAGGAGACGTAGCCACCGTTGGGATTACTGACTTTGCCCAAGGAGAGCTTGGGGACATTGTTTATGTAGAAGTAGAAACGGTAGATGAAACCTTAGATAAAGACGAGGTTTTTGGAACCGTAGAAGCCGTGAAGACTGTTTCTGATCTTTTCTTGCCACTTTCTGGCGAGATCATTGAATTCAATGAGTCTTTGGAGGATGCTCCAGAAACAGTGAATTCAGATCCATACGGAGATGGGTGGATGATCAAGGTGAAGATCAGCGACACGTCAGAAGTTGAAGAATTGCTTGACGATGCCGGATACAAAGCCCTTGTTGGCGCCTAGATTTCTACTCGGACTTGCTTTATTTTACACAGCGCTACTTACCGTAGTCTCTATTATGGAAAGGACTGATCTACCGACGGTCCCTATTTTTCCATTTCAAGATAAACTAGCGCATTTTGTTGCTTACGCTGGCTTGGCTGTGCTTTGGGGCGCCTATTGGTTGCGCAGAAGCGCACCGAGCTTTTGGAAGCCATTCCTTTTGATTCTATTATTAAGCGGATTCATTTATGGTATAATAATTGAGTTTTTACAGGCACAGATCACCCAAAGTAGAAGCGCTGATCCTTATGATGTAGTCGCGAATACGGTGGGAATGTTCATTGGCGCGACCGCAATTTTTCTTTTGCAATCAAAAGTCGGGTTAAATAACAAAGTTTAATTTTTTTTGCGCTAGAAATTCTATATTTTAGCGTGCATATTAATTCAGAAACGCAATGGAACCGAAGAAAAATCCTAAAGCAGATTTACGTAAAAGAAGTATCTACTTCTTTCAGATCGGAATGATTGTAATGCTTTTACTGGCATGGCAGGCCATAGAGTATAAGACTTACGACAAAGACGCCTTGGCTCTAGATCAACTGGAACTCGACGAAGAATTCGAAGAGGAAGTACCAGTGACTGAAATTCAGAACCAACCTCCACCACCTCCACCGCCACCACCGGCACCAGAGGTTATCGACATCGTAGAAGATGAAGAAGACGTAGAGGAGACGGTAATTGAATCTACTGAAACAGATCAGGAAGAAGAGATCGTTGAAATCGAAGAGATCGAAGAAGTAGAGGAAGAGGTTATCGCAGACGTTCCTTTTGCAGTAATTGAAAACGTACCAATTTATCCAGGTTGTGAAAACGCTGGAAATAACGATGCGAAGAAAAAATGTATGTCTGAAAAGATCAGCAAGTTCGTAAACAAGAAGTTCGATACCGAACTGGCAGGAGAACTTGGTCTTTCAGGACGTCAGCGTATCGCAGTACAGTTTAAGATTGACCGCAACGGAAACGTTGTGAACGTGCGTGCTCGTGCACCACACCCAAGACTGGAGCAAGAAGCTATCAAAGTAGTACAAGGACTTCCAAAAATGACCCCAGGAAAGCAGCGAGGAAAAGCTGTAGGGGTATTGTACTCACTACCGATTCTTTTTGCCGTACAGGATTAATTTCTAAAAAGTTTCAACCAAATAGATCCCGCTCTGCCAGCGGGATTTTTTTTTGGCATCAATCTTGTGTGTTAAAAACTTTAACATATCGATACTGAGCTAAGTACTAGCCGATTCAGCTCAGTGTTTCTAAAAGTCAGTAGTCATGAAACAAAATGCCAAAAACACAGACACTAACCAACTGACTTCCATCCAAAAAAAACGCCAGGTAAATTTGCGTTGGAACCATACGCGAAATTTTCAACTTGGTCTGATCTTTAGCTTGCTGTTCGTCATTTTTGTGGTCGAAACAGTTCGTATTGAAATTAAGGAGATACCCATTACGTATACCGATGATTCGGACGATGAGGTATTTACTATGACGGATTTTATCGTAGAAACCGTAAAACCCAAGGTAGAACCTGTGGCTAAAGTAGAGCCGCCTAAACAGGTCCGAGACGTTATTAAGGTGGTCAAAAATGATGTGGCCACTACCGTAACGCCGAACATCAGCACGGATCCACCTGTTGTAGAGGTGAGCCCGGGAGCCAATTTGGTCAAGGGGGATCCGCCTAAGGAGGAACCACCAACACCGATCTACATCAACAATGTTATGCAGATCCCAACCTTTCCAGGTTGCGATGCCGGTGCAGATCGTGAGGAGCAGTTGGAATGCTTTACGCGTATGACTCACAAGTTTGTACAGCGCCGCTTTGATTATGATATCGGCGCTGAAGAGAACCTTTCTGGGAAAGTGAGGATTGCTTGTCAGTTTACCATTGGTCCAGATGGCGTGGTCACTGATATCAAGGTCAGAACAGCCAACGATGCGCTGCGGGATGAAGCCATTAAGGTCATCAAAAAGCTGCCGCAGATGAATCCCGGAATGCATCAAGGCAAAAGTGTTCCGGTGATCTTTTCACTGCCGATCATCTTTCAAATACAAGATTAATTGAAGTCCCGCCGCCTAGGCGGGATTTCTGCTTTTAGGATTCTCAAAAAAACGTATCTTTCGAAAGCCTATCTACGTTTTATGAAATTACCGTTGCGCTCACTCCTCGTTTTACTGCTATTAACTACGTATTCGCTAAAGGCGCAAGAAGCGCTATCAGATATTGAAAAGTATCCGGTCTTTGAGTCTTGCGAAGGACAAAGCGGTGCTTCATTGGCGGATTGTTTTAACGCAACGCTCCAACAGTTTTTTTACGAGAATTTCAAAACACCAGATATTGTTGGTGAGGAGAATTACTCAGGAGTAATGGTCTCTCTTTTAGAGGTGACGGCAGAAGGTGAATTCAAGGTTTTGTATACTGAGGCGGCCTATCAGGAATTGAAGGACGAGGTTAAACGGGTCTTTGGTGAATTGCCAAAAATTGAACCGGCTACCTATAACGCTAAACCCACTTACGTTCAATTCCAGTTTAGTGTAAACCTTCCTTTACAAGCTCCGCAGATCACACAGACCACAACGGCTACGGCAAATACAGGCACTGCAGATTCAGACGATACCAGTCTTGTGGTGGTGCAAGATCAGTTCAATACAGAATATGAGGATATCAAGAGCTTTCCTTATCAGAATGAAGAGTATACCAGTCAGCTGAACATTCCGCTTTCTCATCAGAATTACGCCATGTTTGATCCAGCCATGAATCAAGTCGGCATAAACAACCACACCGCTCAGAAGCCTTATGTGTATGAGGAAGTGAATAAATACTACAATTTCGAGGCTGCCAATCAGAAGCTACTCAAAAAGAAGTCCTCGTGGCTGGGTAGGAAATGGTGGAACGAGCATATGGGAATTGTAAAGGGTGAAGACTATTGGTTTACCATTGACCCTGGAGTGGATCTTCAAGTTGGTCGTGGAGACGGCGTGGATACCTATAACAATACTCGTTTGGTTTATTTTCAAGGTGGACTGGGTAAAAAGCTGAACTTTTTTGCAGCAGTTTATGAAAGTCAAGGGCGCTTTGCTGGTTATTTTAATCGTTATGCGGAGTCGCTTCGTCCCGACGGAGGAAACCCTGCCATTATTCCAGGGCGCAATATTGCAGAGCCTTTTAGAACAGATTCTTATGATTATCCTGTGGCTGAGGGTTATTTGTCGTATGCCCCGAGCCAGCATTTCAACATTCAATTGGGGCATGGAAAGAATTTCATTGGAGACGGATACCGCTCTTTATTATTGAGTGACAACGCATCTCCTTATCCTTATTTGCGCTTGAATACCAATTTCTGGAAGCTCAAATACACCAATACCTGGATGTCACTGCGCGATGTGCGTTCTGAGGTGACCTTGGACGGTTCCTTCAGAACCAAATACATGGCCAACCACTATTTGAGTATCAATGTGACCAAACGTTTGAATATTGGTCTTTTTGAAGCTGTAATGTGGGAAAATGATAACGATCGTGGTTTTGATCTTAACTATTTGAATCCGGTGATCTTTTACAGAGCCATTGAGTTTACTACTGGTTCCCGTGGAGGAAACGCCATTATTGGTTTGAGCGGGAAATATAAGTTCTCAGATCAGATTAACGCCTACAGCCAAGTGGTTATTGATGAATTTTCTTCTGGAGATGTATTCGGAGGTGATCAAAGCTGGAAGAACAAACTCGGTTTCCAATTGGGAGCCAAATATTACAACGCCTTTGGGGTTAAGAATCTTTACCTACAGGCAGAATACAATCAAGTGCGTCCTTATACCTATTCGCACAATACGATTGTACTCAACTACGGGCACCAAAACCAACCCATGGCTCACCTCTGGGGTGCTAACTTTAGAGAAGGGATCTTGATTGCGCGTTATTTTAACGGGCGTTGGTTTGGATCGGCTAAGTTGACTTTTGGAGAACGTGGTTTTGATTTTAATACTGCTGAAGACTCCTTTTATTACGGAGGCGATATTTACCGCGATGAAGGCGACCGTCCCTTTGATACCGGAATTGAAATTGGTCAAGGAAATACCACCTCAGTCTTTATTGGAGAATTTCAAGGAGGGTATTTGATCAATCCGGCTACGAATCTAAAGGTCTATGCGTCGCTTTTGTTTAGAGATTTCACGCCAGATGTGGATACGGCTACTGAGTTTGCCTCCAGTTCAACTTGGTTCAATCTGGGCATTCGCACAGATCTCTTCAATTGGTACTTTGATTTCTAAGGTTGTTTTTTCAAGCTTTTGTAGAGTGTTTCGCGCATGCGTTTTGGATTAATGAATCCACTGCCAAAGCCTTGAGCGTCGTATTCAGCCGTGATGCTTTCATCGGCCACAAATTCTTCAAAGCTCATCCCAGCATTAATGGCTCTAAGCGCATTCTCTTTAAGCCCTTCCAGCATTTTCATAAAGGCCATATAGTCTGCCCGGGAGGCTAATGGGCCGTGACCCGGAATGATCTTGGTATCCTCGTCTACCAACATCATGCCGCGTTTTACCGCTGCGAGATAACCCTCAACAGATCCGCCCGAATTCAAATCGATATACGGATAACGTCCGTTAAAATAAGTATCGCCCGTATGCAAAACATTGCTTTGAGTAAAGTAGAGTAGGGAATCGCCGTCAGTATGTGCATTGCCCACGTGAAGGATCACTACTTCTTCGCCATTGATATAAATAGACATTTGTGTTTTATAGGTAATTACCGGTAAGGCTTCTTGAGGTCTGTCGTTACCGTTTCTATCGGGTTGTTCCAGGCGCTTTCGAACATTTTTATGAGCGACAATGGTCGCGCCAGCTTTTTGCATATTGACGTTCCCGCCAGAATGATCTCCGTGATAGTGTGTGTTGGCTACATATTGTAAGGGTCCATCACTAAGCATTTTGATTGCCGCCAGAATTTTTTCAGATAGTGGCGCAAACTGATCGTCAATAACAAAAACACCATCGGCTCCTACAGAAACTCCAATATTTCCACCACGACCTTCTAACATATAAACAGGGCCATTGACCGGTATTGTTTGGATCGTGACATCGGCCATGTCTTGACCAAAACTCAAGGTACTTAGAGTTAAAAGTATTCCGAATAAATAGTGATGGATGGGTGTTTTCATATTTTTTGATTTGCTTTAAAGATACGCAACATTGCAGGTAGTCTGTTAAAATGGAATTTCCTTTCAGCATGCATTGGCTGGCAGCAGTTTATGGAGTATCTTTGCACGAGCAAAATAAAGCGGAATGCAATCGGTTTTGGAGCCACAAGAAGTTACCATACAAAAAACATCGCTCTTGCGCGATTTTGCCGAGATCACCAAGGTGAGGCTCTCGGTTTCTGTGGTGTTTTCATCCATAGCGGGTTATTTATTGGGAGCACCCACTATCGATTTCAAGGTGCTATTGATGCTCGCTTTAGGAGGCTATTTCATGGTTGGAGCTTCTAATGCTTACAACCAGATCATTGAGCGCGATCTTGACACTTTAATGGATCGTACCAAAAACAGGCCTATTCCCGCTGGCCGCATGAGCGTTCAAACCGCTTTTATCATTGCCACTTTATTCACAATTTTGGGAATCGGGACGCTTTATGTGATCAACCCTAAAACTGCTCTTTTTGGCGCTATCTCTATCTTTATGTATGTGAGTTTGTATACGCCATTAAAGACCAAAACGCCACTTTCCGTATTTGTCGGTGCCTTCCCAGGAGCTATTCCATTCATGTTGGGCTGGGTTGCCGCTACAAACGAGTTCGGGATTGAGGCCGGGACATTATTTATGATCCAATTCTTTTGGCAGTTCCCACACTTTTGGGCCATAGGTTGGTTCCTCTATGAAGATTATAAAAAAGGCGGATTCAATATGCTGCCAAACGGAAAACGCGATAAAGGAACTGCAACGCAAGTGGTGTTATACACCTTATGGACTGTACTTTGTTCTCTAATTCCCGCTTTGGGAATCACGGGAATGTTTAAAGTAAGTCTGTTAGCTGCAGTGATCATTGGTTTATTGGGTGTGTGGTTCTTGATCGCCGCCGTAAAACTATATCGCAAAAAAGACGCCAAGACCGCCAAGCGATTAATGCTCACCAGTGTGAGTTATATCACCTTATTACAGATTATTTACGTAGTTGATAAATTCCTTAGTGTATGACGGAAGTAGAACAGTATGAATTGGATAAGGCCAGACGCGCAAAGCGCATGATGCTCTGGTTTGGGATCATCAGCTTATTGATGAGTTTTGCGGCTTTTACATCAGCCTTTATTGTAAGTAGTGAACGCGACGATTGGATTGCGGACTTTCAAATGCCGAATGCCTTCTTTTTAAGTACTCCAGTGATCATTTTGAGTAGTATAACCATGTGGCTCGCCGTGCGAAACATTCGCGAGGAGAAGCGCAGTCAAGGTATGTTGTTCTTAGTAAGCACTTTTATCCTTGGAGTGGTCTTTGCCAGCCTGCAGTATTACGGCTTTAGACAGATCACCTATGATCTGGGCTACTATTTCACAGGAGAATCGAGCAACATTACCTACACCTATATCTTTTTGATCGCCTTTGTGCACTTATTGCACATTTTTGCGGCCTTAATAGCCTTGGGAGTAGTGATTTATAAGCATTCTAAACAGCGATATAATAAAGACAATATGCTAGGGGTAGAATTGGCAGGTACTTTCTGGCATTTCGTAGACCTTTTATGGATCTATTTGTTTTGCTTTTTATATTTCGTTAGATAAGAAAATTGATTATTTTTGCCTCAATCATAACGTCAACTTCTTTATATGGAAACAACTGTTGTTGAAACAGGTACTGAAGGGAAAGTCTGGGGTGGTGGTAACCGACCATTAAAAGCCAGTTATGGGAAAATGATGATGTGGTTCTTCATCGTTTCTGATGCCCTTACTTTCTCCGGATTTTTGGCCTCTTACGGCTTCTCACGATTCAAATTCATCGATTCTTGGCCAATCGCAGATGAAGTGTTTACCCACGTTCCTTTTGTACACGGAAACTTCCCGATGTACTACGTGGCCTTCATGACGTTTATTCTGATCTTTTCTTCGGTAACCATGGTATTGGCGGTTGACGCTGGTCACCAAATGAAGAAGAACAAGGTTATTCTTTATATGTTTTTAACCATTATTGGTGGTTTGATCTTCGTTGGTTCTCAGGCCTGGGAATGGAAAACGTTTATCAAAGGAGACTACGGAGCTGTTGAAACTAACGGAGGGCGTATCCTTCAATTCGTGGATACGGATGGCAACCGTGTTGCTCTTGCAGATATTGCAGGTGAGTCTACACAACGTGAAGCACACACACGCAACAATGGAATTTGGTATGAGACTGACGAGGAAACCTTATCTACTTACACTCTAGACGATATTAAAGCTGGATTCGCAGCAAACGATAATTTGCTAATTAGAACGCAATACCTCACAGAAGACGGGGAAAAGACTGTTTTGAGCCGCGAGGAATCTATTGCCAAACTAAACAAAGACGGAAAGCTCATCGTAGAAGGAGCTAACCTGATACGCAACGAGTACGGATCACCGCTCTTCGCTGATTTCTTCTTCTTTATTACTGGTTTCCACGGATTCCACGTATTCTCAGGAGTAGTGATCAACATCATCATCTTCTTCAACGTGATTATCGGAACTTACGAGCGCCGAGGCCACTATGAAATGGTTGAGAAAGTAGGTCTTTACTGGCACTTTGTAGATTTAGTTTGGGTATTTGTATTTACCTTCTTCTATCTGGTATAAATTCGATTATAAAGCATTATGGGACACGAGCATAAATTAGAGATATTCAGAGGACTTCTTAAATTCAAGTCCAACGTTTCCAAGATCTGGGGTGTATTCATTGTACTTTCTATTGTTACAATAATCGAAGTTGCCTTGGGTATCTATAAACCGGCCTTCTTGGTAGAAGGACGCTTTTTAGCCATGAAGTATCTAAACTGGATCTTCATCATTTTGACACTATTTAAAGCATACTATATTACTTGGGACTTCATGCACATGCGTGACGAGACCAAAGGTTTGAGACGTGCGGTTGTATGGACTGCTGTATTCTTGATCTGTTATCTGGTTTTGATCGTACTTCTTGAAGGAGACTACATCTATGAGGTCTACAAGAATAACCACATCAAATTCAACTTTTAACAGTTGAATTAACGACTCTGAGCCTCGCTTTTAGCGGGGCTTTTTTGTATTTTTGTATTTCGAAAGTGCTTTAGACTTTTAATCATAGGTTAAGCCCGTTTTTTTGCACTCGCTCCTTGTCTATACATCGCTACGTAGCCCTGCTATGCAGTTCAAAAAGAAGCAATCATCGAGCGCTGATAAATCGCGTTTACCTCACTACCTAAAAAGGTCTTAATCACTTCTTTATTTTGCTGGATATGAAGAAGTTTTTTGTTTTAGGATTTTTGTTCATTTTACCGCTAGTTGCCTACATGTTTTTTGCAGCTGCGGATCACAACTTCTCCATGCTTCCCACCTTGGGAGAGCCTGTTTCAGAATTGCCGGAAGGCACGAAAAGTCTGCGTGGAGATTCCATCGTTTTTGATAGTAATATTACCATCATGGGATTTTTAGGCAAAGATGCCAAGAGTCGTTACGGGCATGTGTTCAATCTGGCCCACAAGATCTACACGCCATACTCGGAATTCTACGACCTCCAATTTGTCTGGTTGATCCCGGAAGGAGCAGAAGGCACCATTCCAGATCTGGAAGAAAAGCTCAGCAAGATCAAGGAAACAGAAAAGTGGCAGTTTGTGGTCTTATCAGATCAGCAGATTCGCAAGCTCAAAGCAGAGCTCGGCTCTCCGTATAAGTTAGATGATGATCTTGGCTCAGACTACGTTTATATTCTGGATAAGGATAAGCGCTTGCGTGGAAGAGATGATGATGAAGACGTGGGTACGCTATACGGATACAATGCCAGTAATGTAGCAGAACTTGATGACAAGATGGATGACGACATCCAAGTGATCTTGGCAGAGTACCGCAGAGCCCTTAAAAAGAACGACAAATACAAGCGCAAGCAGCTATAAGCTATGAATAAATCCTACTCCTATATAGGAATCTCTTTCATTATTCTCATCTTCGGAATTTGGGCTGTGCCTAAAATTGTCGGGAGTGTGAATCAACAAGAACTCGCAACTATTGGTCCTGTGCCCGCCTTTGAGTTTACCAACCAACGCGGAGAGACCATTACCAATGCCAACTACGAAGGCAAGGTTTATGTGGTTGATTTTTTCTTTACGACTTGTCCCACGATTTGTCCTGTAATGAGCCGAAATATGGTGAAGCTTCAGGATGAGTTTTTTGGCAACCCGAGTTTTGGGGTTGCGTCCTTTAGTATAGACCCAACCTACGATACCCCGGAAGTATTACAAACCTATGCCGAGAACTATGGAATTACCAATCCCAATTGGCATTTAATGACTGGTGACAAATTAGCCATCCACAAATTGGCCAATAACGGTTTTAATCTCTATGTCAATGAAGACGATACTGCCGCGGGTGGCTTTGAGCACTCCGGCTTTTTTGCGCTTATTGATCAAGACGGGAATATCCGCTCTCGTATTGATGAATACGGCAACCCAATTGTATATTATAACGGAACGGACTTGGAGCAAATTCAATTGCTCAAAGACGACATCAAACAACTATTAGACCAATGAGCACCTCCCCAAACTCAGAACTGAAGTATAAAAAATTAATCTGGGCACTTTCAATTGCCATTCCTTTGGCCGTTGCTGTGCTCTTCGGGATTAGAATTCCAGGAGTGGAACGTCTTGGATTCTTGCCTCCGATCTACGCAGGAATAAACGGCATCACTGCGGTAGTACTTATCCTGGCGGTAATCCAAATTAAAAACGGTAACCGAAAGGCACATGAGGCCCTCATGAAGACTGCAATAGCTTTGTCTGCGCTCTTTTTAGTGATGTACGTGGCCTATCACATGACCTCAGACAGTGCAGAATACGGTGGGGAAGGTGTGATTCGATACGTCTACTACTTTATCCTAATTAGTCATATCACACTATCTATTGGTATTATTCCTTTAGTGCTATTCACCTATGTGCGCGCCTTGTCAGAGCAGTTTGACAAACACCGCAAATTGGCCAAGATCACTTTCCCAATCTGGTTGTACGTAGCGGTTACTGGTGTTATTGTTTATTTTATGATCTCTCCTTATTATCCAGCCTAATGCGAAAGTTGATCCTTTTATTGGTAGTGTTCCTTCTTTATTCTGCGGATGTAGATGCGCAGTGCGCCATGTGTCGTGCCGTATTGGAAAGTGAGGAAACCCAAAGCGCAGCCCGTGGGATCAATAACGGAATCGTTTACCTAATGGCCATACCTTATATATTAATGGGTGGACTGGGTTATGTGATCTATCGCAGCCGAAGAAAAAGACAAGAGGCTAAAAATTAACAAGACCTTAATATTCTCCCCTGTAACAAAACTCTTATTTAGCGGTCTATTTACCAAGACCGTCAAGTAACCAACAACAAGGCGGCTTCATTAATCAACACCATAAGGTGCATTGCTATGATAGCCATCAATGATCTGCATAAGTCCTATCACATGGGGAGTAATTCCTTGCATGTGCTTAAAGGCATTAATTTCGAAGCGAAAGAAGGCGAGATGATCGCCATAATGGGTTCCTCAGGTTCTGGAAAGTCTACTTTCTTGAACATTTTGGGTATGCTCGATGAGGCCGATTTGGGCTCCTATCATTTAGACAATGTACCCATCAGAAACCTCAATGAAAAAGTTGCTGCGCGCTATCGCAACCAATTCCTCGGATTCATTTTTCAAAGTTTTAATCTGATCACCTACAAAAGTGCTTTAGACAATGTTTCTATGCCTTTGTATTATCAAGGAGTAAAGCGTTCTGTGCGCACAGAAAAGGCCATGCACTACTTGGAAAAGGTAGGTTTGGCTGATTGGGCGACTCACCTGCCTAGTGAGCTCAGTGGTGGGCAAAAGCAACGTGTGGCCATTGCCAGAGCCTTGGCTAGTGACCCGAAAGTTCTTCTAGCCGATGAGCCTACAGGAGCTTTGGATACCAAGACTTCCTATGAAGTAATGGAACTCATTCAAGGAATTAATGATGAAGGCAAGACGATATTGGTAGTTACTCACGAGGATGATATCGCCCATATGTGTAAGCGCATTGTGCATCTAAAGGATGGCAAGATTCTCGATGATAAAGTTGTAGAACAGGTACGCGCCAAAAATCCAGCTCATGTTTAATCTAGAACGCTGGGAAGAAATATTTGAAACCATTCGCAAGAATAAATTGCGAACCTTCCTCACGGGGCTTTCAGTAGCCTCAGGGATCTTTATTTTGGTAATCCTGCTCGGATTCAATTCTGGGATTTCCAATGGAGTCCGCGAAGCTTTTGAAGAAGATGCTACCAACCGTATCTCCATATGGACAGGTGTAACTTCCAAAGAGCACAAAGGCCTTAACCCTGGGCGTTATGTGCAATTGCGCAATGAAGATTATCAAAGTCTCAATCAGAAATACGAAGAACAGATAGAATACCGCACTTCCTTGTACTCCCTTTGGGGCGGGCAAGTGACCTACGGTAAAGAATCAGGAAACTACCGCATTGAAGGATCAGATCCAGATCAGCAGTTCATTGAAAATGAAACCATGGTCAACGGGAGATTCATCAACAAAAGTGACTTGGATCAAGTAGCCAAGATCGCCGTGATCGGGAATCAGATCCAACTCGACCTCTTTAAAGGAGAAGATGCTGTTGGAAAGCAGATCAAGATCTTTGGGATCAACTTTTTGGTAGTAGGAGTCTTTTCAGATCCAGGAGGAAGCCGTGAAGAAAACCGCGTGTTTATTCCAGTGACTACCGCACAAGGTGTTTTCAATGCTGGAGACCGTTTGCGTTCCATTGCCTATACCGTAAAGATGTCAGAGAACTTTGACGAAGCCGTGGCGCTTTCAACAGCCATGGCAGAAAGCTTAGAATCTGACCTAAAGGCAAGACACACGGTAGCGCCAGACGACCGTAGCGCCGTTCGCGTATTCAACACTTTAGAAGAAGCCAAAAAGATCTACGGTCTTATTGATACTATTAGAGCCGTATTCTGGTTCATCGGAATTGGAACTATCATTGCTGGAGTAGTGGGAGTGAGCAATATTATGCTCATTGTAGTTAAGGAACGCACTAAAGAAATTGGTATTCGTAAAGCCATTGGAGCTTTGCCTGGATCCATTATTGGAATGATCATGCAAGAAGCGATCTTTATTACTGCTATCGCTGGATTTATCGGTTTGTTTGCCGGAGTTGGCCTTTTAGAATTGGTTGCTCCTTATGCGGAGACCGACTTTATCAAATCCCCACAAGTAGATTTCAATACCTCGATCACTACTGTTTTTGTATTGATCGCTGCAGGTGCCTTAGCTGGATTCATTCCGGCCAGACGCGCTGCCAATATCAAACCCATAGAAGCCTTAAGAGACGAATAAGATGTTTAACAGAGATCGTTGGAACGAAATATTAGAGGCTTTAAACGCCAATAGATTCAGAACCTTCCTGACTGCCTTTGGAGTGTTTTGGGGGATCTTCATCTTAGTACTGTTGCTCGCACTGACCAACGGACTTAAGAATGGGGGTGCAAGCAGACTTTGGAAACTTTGCGACCAATTCCATTTTTATGTGGTCTCAAGGAACTTCTATGCCTTATAAAGGATTGCCTAAGGGTAGATTCTTCAACTTTAAGTTGAGTGATGTTCAAGCCCTGAAAGACAATATCCCAGAACTTAAATATGTCTCTCCGCGCAACCAATTGGGTGGTTTTAGAGGATCCAACAATGTAACGCGCAATGAAAAGACAGGTGCTTTTGATATCTACGGAGACTATCCGGAGTTTATCAACCAACAGCCTTTGGATATCATGGAAGGGCGTTTTCTGAGCTATTCAGACATTGAAACTAAGCGTAAAATCGCGGTAATTGGTCAAGATGTGATCCGCTCCCTATACGATAAAGGCGAGGAAGTCATTGGAAGCTATATCAAAATCAACGGCATTAACTTCTTGGTGGTGGGAACCTTTAAAAATGCGAATTCGCAAGGAGATAACGAACAAGAGGCTAATACTATCTATGTGCCATTTACCACTTTCTCACAAGCCTTTAACAGAGCGGATAATGTGGGTTGGATGGCCATCACCGCTCATGATGATGTAAGCATCACCAGCGTCAAGCCACGTATTATGACCATGATGCGTGAACTCAGAACGGTACACCCAGAGGACAAGCGTGCAATCGGGCATTTTGACTTGGCGGAAGAGTTCGCCAAGATCACAGGCTTGTTCGGCATCCTAACTGTAGTAGGCTATTTTGTTGGCGCTTTAGTGTTGCTTTCCGGAGTTATTGGGATCAGTAACATTATGCTCATCGTAGTAAAAGAACGTACCAAAGAAATTGGTGTGAGACGTGCTCTAGGAGCTTCTCCTTGGAACATTCGTTCTCAGGTACTTCAGGAATCCTTAGTACTGACTATCATCTCCGGAATGGTTGGTATTTCCTTTGCCTCGGAATCATTTGGATCATGAATACCGTTTTAGACAACGTAGGTCCTGTAGAAAACTTTGCCAACCCTAGTGTGGGGATCGGCGTAATTATAATCGCGTTGAGCATTTTGATCATTTCTGGACTCTTAGCCGGATTGATCCCAGCTACGCGCGCCACTCAAATGAAACCAGTAGATGCTTTGCGCATTGAATAACCGTAATACCAAGACAATAATTCAAAAATCATGAAACGAAAAGGAACCATCGTAGTACTCAGTCTGATATTGGTCGGATTTATATTCGGGATCCGCTATATCTATTTAAAGGATAAAGAGGATCCGGTAGTATATCAAACCGAACAAGCCACTACATCGAGTATCGTAAAGAAAACTGTGGCCACAGGGAGTATTGTTCCCAAAGAAGAAGTACTTATCAAACCAAATATCTCTGGAATCATTGATGAGATCTTTGTAGAAGCTGGAGACTTTGTTGCCGCTGGAGACCTAATCGCCAAGGTAAAAGTTGTTCCTAACGTTTCTGCATTAAACTCGGCTCAAAACAGTATTCGCTCGGCGCAAACTCAATTAGATGCTGCGCGATTGGCCTTTGAGAACCAAAAGAACATCTACGATCGTCAAAAAAGTCTTTTTGACAAAGGGGTGATCTCTGCAAACGAGTTTGACAATGCGCAAATTACCTACAACCAAGCAGAACAGCGTTACCGCGCTGAACAAGTGAACGTAAATGCAGCCCGTCAGAATTTTGACATCATCAAAACCGGTACAACCGCTGGTTTAGGTACGGCAGCCAACACAGAGATCCGCGCGACGGTTTCTGGGATGGTATTGGACGTTCCTGTCAAAACAGGAAACCAAGTAATTGAAGCCAACAACTTCAACGACGGTACCACTATTGCTACCCTCGCCGATGTAGAGAAAATGATCTTTGAAGGAAAGGTAGACGAAAGTGAAGTTGGAAAGATTAAAGAAGACCTTCCGTTGGAGATCACCGTGGGAGCCATTGAGAACGCTACTTTTGATGCAGTATTGGATTATATCGCGCCTAAAGGAGTTGCAGAAAATGGAGCAATTCAGTTTGAAATCAAAGGTACTTTAGCTAAGATTGACTCTACCTTTATTAGAGCAGGCTTAAGTGCCAATGCCTCTATTATTCTTGCCCGCGCAGATAGCGTTATGGCAGTTAAAGAAGCTCTGGTTCAATACGACCCTAAGACCCAACTTCCTTTTGTTGAGGTTGAGGTAGGAGATCAGCAATTTGAGCGTAGAGACCTGGAATTGGGCGTTAGTGATGGCATCCAAGTAGAGGTAAAATCTGGAATTACAAAAGAAGATAAAATCAAAGTTTGGAATCAACTCAAGCCGGTTGCTCAATTTGGCGGCCGCTAATTTCGTTACCTTTGTGTAACACATTTGACTATCCATAGACTTATTCAACAATTAACACTGATTATGAAGCAGATTGTTGTCCTTTTCCTTTCGCTTTTTATAAGCACTTTGGCCTTTGGTCAGAAAAAATGGACGTTAAAAGAATGTGTAACCTATGCTTTGGAAAACAACATTTCCATCAAGCAAAGTATGCTCGATATTGAGAATGCGGCAATTGATAAAGTTGACGCTTTTGGAAACTATTTACCGACTTTAAACGGTAGTGCATCCAACTTCTGGAACACAGGTCTTTCTCAAAATATTACTACGGGGATCTTGGAGACCCAAACTTCGCGAAACTTCTCTTTGGGAGTTAACGCCGGAGTTCGTGTGTTTGCCGGTTTGCAAAACCTGCGCACCATGCAACGCGCTAAGATCGCGAAGCTTGCAGCCGATTACGGACTGTCTCGAATGAAAGATGACATTTCCTTATTGGTTGCCAATAGCTATTTGCAGATTCTATTGAACAAAGCAAACGTAAACGCTTTGAAAGCTCAGAATCTAGTAACGCAACAATCCATTGCACAAACGCAAGAATTGGTAGACGGAGGTATTCTTCCTAAAGGAGACCTTTTGGAGATTCAGGCCACCAATGCAACAGAATTGCAAAATATTGTAGTTGCGGAGAACGCGGTAAAGATTTCTTTAATCAGTTTAGCGCAGCTATTACTTTTAGATGATTATGCCAGCTTTGATATTGAAGATGAAGGTTATAACCTTGTTGATGAAGGCATCATTGAAAAAACCGCTTCTGAAATCTTCCAGGCAGCTACGGAGAATCGTAGTGAGGTGAAGATCGCTCAGGCCAATGTAGATCTAGCACAAAAAGATCTACAGATTGCTAGAAGTAACTATTATCCAACGATCAACGCTTTCTTTAACTACAACACTCGTGAGTCTGACCTATCTCAGTTCTCTCGTGTGGTAGATCCAAACGATCCTACCAGCGTGCAAGAAATCGGATTTGTAAATGAGACCGGGCAAACCGTATCTGCAATTGTTCCAAACACAATTCTGCAGGAATTACCGCCGCGTTCCTTTATAGATCAATTGTACTTAAATGATGGTATTTCATATGGTTTACAAATGAATGTACCTATCTTTAACGGCTTTTCTACGCGTAACAACGTAAAGCGCCGTAAAGTGAACTTAAAGCGTCAAGAGTTCTTGTTAGAGCAAGCGAAACTCGACCTAGAGTCTAATGTATATCAGGCTTATGTTGATGCAGAGGGTTCTAAAAAAGCATATGAAGCAGCAATCGTTGCTTTGGAATCGCAGGAATTGGCGTATCAATACGCTAAGGATCGCTACGATGTTGGTATTACCAATGCGTTTGACTTTAGTCAATCCAAGTTGCGTTATGACAACGCCCAGATTGAGGTCAACCGTTCTAAATACGATTATATTTTTAGGCTGAAGGTTCTGGAACTTTACTTCGGAATCCCAGCTACAGAGCTAAAATTCTAAACCATGAGTAAAAGAACACTAATCATCATTGTTGCCGTTTTAGTCCTTGGACTAATCGCTTTGATAATGCTACGCAAATCAGGTACCATTGGTGGTGATGGCGATTACCGCAAGGTAGAACTCACTGAAATTGAACCTATTGACATCGTAGAAACGGTGGCAGCCACTGGAAAGATCCAGCCGGAGGTAGAGGTAATGATCTCTTCTGAAGTATCTGGTGAGATCATCGAGCTTTTGGTGAAAGAAGGTCAACAAGTCAATAAAGGTGATTTGTTGCTTCGCATCAATCCAGACTTGATTCAGGCGGCTTTGAACCAAACTCAAGCGAGTTTGCAGAGTGTTCGTGCCAATTTAGCACAGGCAGAAGCGAGCCTGAAAAATGCTGAGTTGAACTATAACAGAAATAAATCACTTTTTGAAAAAGGAGTGATCTCTAAGCAAGATTGGGACCGTTCCGTACAGGAATATGAAGTGGCTCAAGCCAACAAACAATCTGCTTTTTATAATGTACAAAGTGCTGCGGCCTCTGTAAAACAGAGTCGTGATAACTTGGGCAGAACCACTATTTACGCGCCTATGGACGGTACCATTTCTAAATTGGACGCTGAACTGGGAGAGCGCGTAGTAGGTACCGCTCAAATGGCAGGTACGGAGATTTTGCGTGTGGCAGATCTTTCTAATATGGAAGTTGAGGTAGATGTGAATGAGAACGATATTGTAAAAGTATCTCTTGGAGATTCTACTATAGTTGAGGTAGATGCTTATTTAAAGCGCGAATTCAAGGGGATCGTTACAGAGATCGCCAACTCTGCAGAAAGTACTTTGACTGCAGATCAGGTGACTAATTTTAAAGTTAAGGTGCGTATCCTTCCGAGTTCTTATCAAGATCTCCTAGAAGGCAAGCCTGAGTTCTTTTCACCTTTCCGTCCTGGGATGACCGCCACAGTTGATATCATTACCAACAAGCGTGAAAAGGCTATTGGTGTGCCGATCAGTGCTATTGTGGTAAAGACGGATACTACCTGTACTCGTGGTCCAGTAGCGCGTACTACGCAGTCTGGAGACCAAGAGAAGTTTGAAACCGTTTACGTCAAATCTGGTGAAGAAGCCAAATTGCGTGTGGTAGAAACTGGAATTCAAGATGATTCTAACATTGAGATCATTTCTGGACTACAAGAAGGTGACGTAGTAGTAACTGGTCCGTATAATACAGTAACTAAATTGCTCAAATGTGGTGATGCGATCAAAGAAGAATCAGATTTCTCCGCAGAACCAGATAGCGAAGAATAAAATACTATGGCAGTAATACTGGCATTAGAAACAGCCACCACGAATTGTTCGGTGGCTGTTGTCGATTCCAAGGGTGAGGTATTGGTCAAAGAAGACTATGGCTCCAAGTATTCTCACGGCGAGAAATTACACGTTTATATTGATGAGGTCCTCAAAGAAGCGGGTCTTACTCAAAAAGACTTGGATGCCGTTGCCGTGAGTGCTGGTCCAGGTTCGTACACAGGCCTCAGAGTCGGAGTATCCGCTGCAAAAGGCTTGTGCTTTGCCTTAGACATTCCTTTGATTACAATTGGAACCTTAGATAGTTTGGTGCGACAGTTAAGTGCAGATCAAGGGCATTTGATCCCCATGTTGGACGCGCGCCGTATGGAAGCTTATACAGCCGTTTATGACCATAGCTATCAAGAGTTGGTTCCCGTGCAACCACAAATCTTAGATGCTGAAAGTTTTTCTGATTATTTGAGTCAAGGCCCAGTAACTTTCATAGGCACCGCCAATGAGAAATTCTCAGAAATTTGCACTCATGAAAACGCACGATTTGTCAATGGAAAGCTGCCTTCTGCCAAGGAGTTGATTGCTTTAGCCCAAGCCAAATATGAAGCAGGTGATTTTGCCGATTTGGCCTACTTTGAACCAGACTATCTCAAAGCCTTCCAGCCGGGTTAGTAGCCCATGAGCGGTAGGGCTTCCTCCGCAGTTCTTACCGGTAACTTACAGGTATTGTTTACACAGACGTAAACAAATGTCTCGCCCTCAATAAAACGATTTTTCAAAAGAGGAGCATCACTGCTGCTACTGCTTGCTGCAATCATTTTGTTGGGGATATAGGTTTTATTGATCTCTGCTAAGACAGCTTCTGCCTCTGGGCCAACCACTACGAGTTCATAAAATTCATTTTGAAAGTTGCGTCCCAATTGCAACCAATTACTAAAACTACTTGGATAAGCCGATACTTCTGGCAGCACATTGTGCAACATCGTTTGAGCGTCTTTGATCCAATCGGATTGGTCAAAGTAATGTCCCAATCTCAAAAGATTATGCGCCATAATAGAATTGGAAGCAGGGATCACATTATCTCGATACTCGATGCTTCTGCTCACCAGCTGAGCGTCTTCATCAGAAGTAAAATAAAACAAGCGGGAATCCGTATACCCAAAATGCGTTTGGGCATACTCCATAAGTTGTTTTGAAAGATCCAACCACTGCTGATCAAAAGTGGTCTCATACATCGCAATAAATCCGTCAATTACCGCTGCGTAATCTTCTAAATAACCGTTAATGGTACTCTTGCCGTCTTTATAGCTGTGCCAAAGACCGCCATCTGCTTTCACTTGTTGGTCTTTGATGAAGTTTGCATTTTTAGTTGCAGCGGCTAAAAAGTTAGGTTCTCTAAAAACTCGATAGGCATCTAGATAACCTTTGAGCATGAGCCCATTCCAAGAGGTGAGGCTCTTATCATCCAAACCGGGTCTTGGACGCGTATCTCTATAGACTCCTAGTTTTTCTTTCCAAAGGGATTTCAGGCCATTGAGTTCTGCTTGACTCAAGTTGTTAGCTGCTGTGAATTCTTCATCTGTTTCCTGTCGAATCAATACGTAAGAGCCTTCTTCTTCCCATTTGCCGTAATCGTTAATGTTGTAATAGGATTTAAACAGTTCAGGACGATCCGTTATCAGCGAATCAATCTCCGCCTCAGTATAGACATAATAGGCGCCTTCTTCTAATTCACCGTCTGGACTCTTGCTGTCTGCATCTAAAGAAGAATAAAACGCTCCTGATTCATGGGTCATTTCATCATTAATATAGTTCAAGGTCTCATAGACGATCTCTTTGTAAAGTGGATTCGGATCCACCAAATAAGCGTCACTATACAGGCTCACCAATTGCCCATTGTCATAGAGCATTTTCTCAAAATGCGGAATGTGCCAGCGCATGTCTGTAGAATAACGGGCAAAACCACCTCCGACCTGATCATAAACACCACCAAAGGCCATTTTCTTAAGCGTGAGCTTTACAAACTCTAGAAGATCCTGGTCTTCAGTTTCCACAGCATAACGCAAGAAGAAATGATAGTTGTTTGGCATCATGAATTTGGGCGCTTGAGCGATTCCTCCATCCTTCTCATCAAAACGACTGCTCCAGGCGGTAACAATACTGTCTGTCTTGAGGGCAGAAAAATCTACCTCATCCCGATTGATCTGGACCAGATCCAAGGATTTTATACCTGCTTCCAATCGCGCGGCATAATCCACCAAGCGTTCGGGACTGTCTTCATACAAAGTTTGAATCTGCGATAAGGCACGCTTCCATTCTTCCTTGGCCACATAGGTCTCTGCCCAAACAGGGCGACCATCAGGTAAGGCAATAACATTCAGTGGCCAACCTCCGCGACCTTTCATCAGCTGGATGGCATTCATATAGATCTGATCTACATCGGGACGTTCTTCGCGATCTACTTTAATGTTGATGAAGTTCGCGTTCATAACTGCAGCTACAGCAGTATCTTCAAAAGACTCGCGTTCCATCACATGACACCAATGACAAGCGGCATATCCCACACTAATAAGCATGAGTTTGTTCTCTCGTTTGGCCTTAGCTAAGGTAGAATCGTTCCAGGCATACCAGTCCACTGGGTTGTGAGCGTGTTGCAACAAATAAGGGCTGGTCTCATGGATCAGCGAATTGGTGTAAGCGTAGTCTTCCACAGCGTTAGGATTTGAATTGCAGGCGAGGAGTAATAAACCGGCAAGGATCGACAAGAGAAATGACTTGTACATGGGTAGAATTAAAATGCGCCATACCCGTGAGGATATGGCGCATAAATTTAGCGAATTTCAAAGTCTATTTGACCTCGAAAGTGATTTTAACATTCACACGGAATTCAGTAACCTCATCTCCGTCTACAATTGCACTCTGCTCTTGGACATATACCGAACGAATGTTTTTTACACTTTTACCCGCTTGCTTTACCGCGTTCTTAGTTGCATCTTCCCAACTCTCGTTAGAATTAGATAAAACCTCGATTACTTTTAAAACTGCCATAACTCTTTTGTTTAGTATTACAGTACCAAAGTAGTGTTACCCAGAACCAATCGGGCAGGGGAGTAAGGTATTTTTAACCTAGATGTATTTGGTCGAAAAAAGAGGCTTTTAACCGTTGATCGCTTCTACGTAAGAAACCTTGCCTTGAAGCATTTCACGCAACATGGTTTCAATACCGTTCTTTAGGGTAACGGTACTCGATGGGCAACCACTACAAGCGCCTTGTAGAATCACTTTTACGGTCTTGGTGTTAGCGTCATAAGAATCAAAAGCGATGTTTCCACCGTCACCAGCAACTGCAGGCTTTACGTATTCATCTAAGATCTCAACGATCTCTTTGGAGATTCCTTCCAACTCTTGCGGCTTTACAGGAACCACTTGGGCTTCTGGAGTGCGTTCTTCTGTAAGGATCGCATCGTCTAAGATGGTCTTGCCTTGAGCTACGTATTGGGTGATAAAATCACGAAGTTCTTGAGTGACCTCTTGCCATTCGATCCCCTCTAATTTCATAATGGAAATATAGTTTCCACTCATAAAGACTTCCTTGACAAAAGGAAAGCGGAACAAACGCAGTGCTAAAGGAGCGTTCTTTGCAGATTCCAAGGTTTTGAATTCGTAGGTGTCGTTCACCAAAGTTTTGTTGGCAACAAACTTCATTACCGCTGGGTTAGGAGTTACCTCGGCATAAACAGAAACAGGAACGTTCTTAGGTGCCTCCGCAGCGGTGATTACCGGTTTACCGGACTCGAGATATTCCGCAATTTGATCGGCCACTTGGTCTTGAACTTCATTCCACTCCACTATGTTGTAGCGTTCAATAGCCACAAAGTTTTGTGAGATGTACACGGTCTTTACAAAAGGTAAAAAGAACAATTCCTTAGCCAGTGGGCTGCGTCCCGATTCGTCAATATTGGCAAATTCAAAACTTTCTGACTGGGTCAGGAAGGTATCTGTGACAAATTTGACAATGGCCGGTTGTGAAGTTGGCTCTACAGTGACACGACGATTTTCCATGCGAATAACTTTTGTGCAAAATTACGAAATGCTCGACTTGTTCTTCAAGTATTTTTGCGCAATTCTAGTTCATTTTTAGGTTAATTTTTCCCGATTGCTTGTCTTGCGAAATAAATGGCTTTCAACCGCTTGGGATTTTAAGAAAATTTAGGAACCACTTCGGGTTTTTTGCCGTTAAACTGTTGTATAAGTATTGTTTATGCCGAAGTAGGTTTAAGAACTTTCTACTTTTCACCCAGTATTAGGCCCTCAATTAATTGCGATTGTCAGAATATCTCAGTTTCTTGTAAGGCTCTAACGTACTTAAGGTAAGGCTTAAAGCATATAACCAACAACCGACCAAAGCGATGAAAAAGCAATTACTATCCCTCTTTTTCCTCTTAGCATGTACCTATGGTTTTTCACAGACTATAGTCATGCAGGATGGTACCTTCAACACCTGTACAGGAACCTTTGTGGATTCCGGCGGGACTGCAGGGCCTTATGCGAATGGAGAAGATTTTACAATCACGTTTTGTCCGGATACCGCTGGCATGGCTGTTACTTTAGATTTTACAGTTTTTGCTACAGAAACTGGAGGGGATATACTCACAATCTATGATGGCCCAGATACCACAGGACCTATCATTGGTTCTTTTAGCGGACCTACATCGCCAGGTACCGTTTACACCTCACCCGCAACTACAACCGGTTGTCTGACACTGAGATTTCAATCGAATACGGTTGTTTTTGGAGCAGGTTGGGAAGCTGCCATCAGCTGTATTTTGCCTACAGATATTCCTTTGTCTCCTTTTATTGATGTAGATACTACAACCTACACCGTACAAGAATTAGTAGAAGATATTTTGATCGATAGCCCTTGTGCAGAGAGTTCCAATTATACCTCAAGTACGGGAATTGATTTTGGAGATGTTAACGGAATCGGTTATTTCAATGCTGAGGGAAGTGGATTCCCTTTTGCTGAAGGAGTTATCTTGACCACGGGGTCTGCAGAGGCTGCCGAGGGTCCTAATGATGAAATTCTCGGAGCCGGAGGCTGGCCGGGAGATGCCGATCTTGCCGCTATCTTGGGAATTGCTCCAGGTGATCTGAACAACGCCTCTTACATTCAGTTCGACTTCGTGCCGTCCATTCCCGAAATTGCCTTTGACTTTATTTTTGCTTCGGAGGAATACAACCAAAACTTTGAGTGTAGTTTCTCAGATTCGTTTGCTTTTATTTTGACCAATACGGCTACAGGTGTGGTGGAGAACTTGGCTGTATTGCCAGGAACCGCAATTCCAATTCAGGTAACCAACATTCGTCCTGAAGTTCCCGGTCAATGTGCAGCGGTCAATGAGATCTATTTTGACACTTATAATTTTGCACCCTTTGCTGATGAGACCACAGCGCCAATTGACTTTAACGGTCAAACCACCGTGCTCACCGCTATGGGAATGGTTACTCCGGGAGATCCGTATAACATTAAATTAGTAATTGCAGATAACCAAGATGACCTCTATGATGCGGCTGTTTTCATTGAGGCGGGGAGTTTTGATATTGATATCAACTTAGGTGATGATATTCTTATTTCAGATGGTTCAGCTCCTTGTGAGGGAGAAACTGTTAGTTTGAGTTCTGGAGGTGGTGCTCCAGGAGCCACTTACCAGTGGTATGTTTTCAATGATGCTACCGGAATGTTTGATGCCATTCCAGGAGAGACCTCTCCAACGATTATCATTGATACCCCTGGTTTGTATCGTCTTGAAGCTATTTTTTCTTCTGGATGTACCGTTGGAGATGAGGTTTTGGTTGAATTTTTCCCAGCGCCTATTCCGGGGACGCCAGATCCACTGACCATTTGTGATCGTGATAATGATGGTTTTGCTGAATTTACCCTTACCGACGCCGACGCTCAGATCATTGATGGCGGCACTGGATTGAACGTGCGCTACTACGAATTGCTCTCAGATGCAGAAGCAGGTGCAACGGGCGATCTTGCAAGTCCTTATACGAATACCTCAAACCCGCAGATTGTTTATGCGCGACTTGAAAATGATTTAACACGTTGTTTCAGTATTGTGGAGTTGGAGTTGATCGTGTACGATACTCCGGTTCTGGTAGATCCAATTCCAGATTTCATTGTTTGTGATGATGATGCCGATGAACTCTTCGTTTTCGATCTAACCACTTGGGATACTAACGTTACTGCAGACCCAACAGGATTGGTTATCAATTACTACGAGACCCTTGCTGATGCGGATGCCGCGACTTCACCCATTACCCCAGCGGACGCTTATACCAATACGTCCAATCCACAGACCATTTATGTGCGATTGGAGAATAGTGATGGCTGTTCCATTGTTGGAGAGTTTGATCTAATTATTAACCCATTACCCGTGTTCACCCCACCAGTAGCTTACGAGTTATGCGACTACGACGGTACTTTGGATGATGCCACGGAGTTTGATTTAAGCACGGTTACTACTGCGATGACTGCGGATGATCCTTTGCTTACGGTAAACTACTTTGTTTCTTTGGCGGATGCTGAGGCTGGCGCTCCAGCACTTCCTTTGCTGTATACCAACACGAGCAATCCTCAGACCATTTGGACGCGTATCGAAGTTACGGCCACGGGCTGTTTTGTGATTGAGAGTTTTGATCTGGTTGTTTTAGATACGCCATTTGCCAACCCACCAGTCTCGCTCAAGGAGTGTGATACGGACACGGACGGTTTTGATGAGTTTGATCTGACTCAGGCGGATGCGGATATCATTGGTGGTCAGACGGGCGTTTTTGTGAACTACTACTTCAGTTTTGCAGAGGCCGAGATCGGTGATCCGGCTACAGCACTGGCCAGTCCATATACCAACGTCACAAGTCCACAGACGGTTTACGCACGAATAGAAAATACCTTGACGGGCTGTTTTGATATCACGGAGTTAGAACTGATTGTGATTCTGGCCACCCCACTGCCCACCTACGAGCTTTGTGACGACGATGTAGCGGACGGCTTTACGGTCTTTGATCTCACGCTTTGGGATTTTGAGATTGCGGCAGACCCCACTGGTCTGGACATTACCTATCACGAGACGGCTGCGGACGCCTCAGCAGGAACTCCTGTCATTACTCCTGCAGACGCCTACACCAACACGAGTAACCCACAGACGATCTATGTCCGGGTAGTGAACTCCGACGGCTGTGTGACCATTGGTCTTTTTGAGTTGGAAGTACTTCCACTACCGATCTTTGTCACACCAACGCCCTTGGGTATATGTGACGATGCGGTCTTGGACGGCTTTGCACCTTTTGATCTGACGGTAAAAGATCCGGAGATCACCGGCGGCGACCCCACATTGAGTGTAAGCTATTATTTAACCGAGGCAGAGGCTGATGCTGCCACGCCAGCACTGACCAGTCCGTTTACCAATACGAGTAATCCACAGATCATCTACGCACGGATCGATGACTCCACCACAGGCTGTCACGATACCACGCCACTAGAGCTTATCGTCTATGCGCCACCTACGGCCTTCCCACCAACTCCATTGGAGCGTTGCGACAACGATGCGGACGATGTAGCGCTGTTTGATCTGACCCTTGCGGATGCGGATATCATCGGTGGGCAACCGGATGTGTTTGTGAACTACTACCTGACCTTGGCCTTGGCCGAGGCTGGAGATCCAGCCACGGCGCTGGTATCGCCTTACCCGAACATCGCCAACCCACAGATCGTGTATGCGCGCATTGAGAACTCCATTACGGGCTGTTTTGCCACTACGGAGTTGGAGCTGATCGTACTACCTGCAACCGATATCGGTAGCTTCCCAACCATTGAGCTTTGTGATGATCCGATTGCGGACGGTTCTACGACCTTTGATCTGACGCTATACGACACGGTAGTGGTGCCCGATCCAACGGGACTGACCATTACCTATCACGTTACCCCTGCCGATGCTGCTGTAGGAGCAGCGCCGATCACCCCGGCAGACGCTTACAACAACGTGACCAACCCACAGACGATCTATGTACGCACAGAAGACGCCGATGAATGTGTACAACAAGGACAGTTCGATCTTTTTGTTATTGCCAGACCGCTCTTTACTGTACCTACGCCATACGCGCTGTGTGAGGACGATGTGGTGGACGGCTTTACCGAGTTTGACTTGACGGTGAACAATTTGGAGATCATTGACGGCAATCCGTTCTACTCAGTACAGTATTACTTCAGTGATGCCGATGCAGAGGCTGGCGTGGATCCACTACCACCGATCTACACCAATGTGGTGAACCCACAGATTATCTACGTACGTGTGGATGATTCCTCGACGGGCTGCTACGGGGTACAACCCTTGGAGCTGATTGTGGTGAACCCAGATGCTGCGATGACTCCTGAACCGCTGACGTATTGCGACCCGGACAACGACGGCTTTGGTGAGTTCAACTTAGAAGACGCCACCTTAGAGATTACAGGCGGCGATCCAACACTTACGGTAACCTATCACGAGACGGAGGCCAATGCAGAGAGCGGGCTGTTGCCACTGGCAAGCCCGTACAACAACATTGTGTTTGGAACTCAAACCATCTATGCGCGGGTAGAAACTCCTCTTGTAGAGGACTGTTTTGTAGTGGTAGAACTCCAACTCATCGTCTTAGACACGCCTCAGATCGTTGATCCCGAACCACTTTTAGCCTGCGACGACAATGACGACGGCATTGTGGTGTTTGACTTGACGCTCAAAGATCCGGAGATCTTGGACGGTTTGGATCCTGCGGATTACACGGTAGAATATTATGAGGATGCGGCCTTCACTTCGCTGATCGCTCCGGCTACGGCCTATACGAACTTGACCAACCCACAGACGGTCTTTGTTTTGGTGACGGACAACACGAATATGTGCAGCTCTACCACCACTTTAGAGCTGATTGTAAACTTCCCACCGCGGGTATTCCCACCAGCGCCACTGGAGCTGTGTGATGTGAACAATCCGGGCGACGAGGTTGAGGAGTTTGATTTGGAGCTGGCCACGGCAGAGATCACGGGAGGAGACACCTCTTTGATTGTGACCTACCACGAGACTGCAGCCGATGCTGATGCGGGAGACAACCCACTGACGAGTCCTTACACCAACACGAGCAACCCGCAGACGATCTTTGTACGGGTAGAAGACCCGGACACGGGCTGTTTTGTGAGTGATGTGGTGACCTTAGACTTACGAGTAAACCCACAACCGAGTCCTACACCAGATCCCACGCCGATTGAGATCTGTGATGCGGACAACGACGGTTTTGTAGACAGTTTTATACTGACTGATAGAGACATTGAGATCATTAACGGGGAGCCTGATGTGGTGGTGAGCTACCACGAGACCCTGGCAGATGCCGAGGCGGATCTGTTCCCACTGGTATCGCCTTATGCGAACATTGTGGCCTACAGCCAGATTGTCTACGCCCGAGTAGAGAACACCCTGACGGGCTGCTTTGCCATTGTAGAGTTGGAGCTGATTGTACTGAACTCTCCAGAGCTGCCATTAGAGATCGAAGACTTTGTGATCTGTGATGACGATGACGACGGCATCGCAGTGTTTGATCTAACGACGAAGGATCCGGAGATCTACGGCACGCAAGACCCAGCGACGCTAGATCTGAGCTACCACTTGAGCGAGGCAGACGCCTTGGCAGGGGTGATGCCCATAGTAACACCAACGGCCTTTGTCAATACGACCAACCCACAGACGATCTGGGTACGCCTGTTTGATCCGCTAACGGGCTGCGCGAGTGTGGGCAGCTTTGAGCTGATTGTAAGCTTGCCACCGGTGATTGCCGCCCCGGGAGATCTGGATGCCTTGGAGCGTTGTGATGACGAGACCGCAGACGGTTTTGCCTCTTTTGATCTGACTCAGGCAGAAGACGACATTACCCTAGGAGCGCCAGGCTTATTGGTACAGTACTATACCACAGAGACAGACGCACAAAACGATACGGATGCGATAGACCCAGCGACGGACTACACCAACACGGTGAACCCACAGACGATCTGGGTTCGAGTGACGGACGGCGACACGGGCTGTGTCTCGTTCACGACCTTAACGATCCGAGTATTGCCTAACCCATCTCCGAACACGAACCCCGATCCGATCGAGGTGTGTGACGAAGTGACGGTAGGTGACGGGGTAGAGGTGATCGATCTGACCCAAAGAGAGGCAGAGATCATCGGCGGAGAACCAGGGGTATCGGCCAGTTATTATGAGACCCAGGCTGATGCACAGACGGGCGACCCACTGTTGGCCATCCCAGACCCAACGGCCTACAGCAATACCGAGACGCCACAGATCATCTGGGTACGCATTACCAACGACACCACAGGCTGCTTTACCCTGGTAGAGCTTCCGATTATAGTACACCCATTACCGGAGACACCAGAGGTGAGTGATTACATCATCTGTGAGTTGGCTACTGACGGCGTGGCGACCTTTGATCTGAACACGAAGATCCCAGAGATCTTAGGGGGACAAGATCCAACGGACCTAGTGATCACCTTCCACGAGGTGGAGGCCGACGCTGATGCAGGCATCAATGCGATTGCCACACCCGAGGCCTTTGTGAATGTGACCAATCCACAGACGATCTAT
Source organism: Gilvibacter sp. (assembly GCF_965601605.1). Classification (GTDB taxonomy): domain Bacteria; phylum Bacteroidota; class Bacteroidia; order Flavobacteriales; family Flavobacteriaceae; genus Gilvibacter. Next base: position 123,039 of record NZ_CBFCWJ010000017.1, read on the forward strand.
GTACGCATTACCAATACGGTGACGGGCTGTTACTCGGCCACGCAGAGCTTTAACATCGAGGTTAGAGAAGGCGCCACGGCCACCGCACCAGCAGCAGTGTACCGCATTTGTGATAATGTAGGCGATGGCACGGACGGCATTGGGGAGTTCACCCTCTCTACACAAGATGCCGAGATACTGGGCGGACAAGATCCGGTGATCTATGTAGTGAGCTACCACGAAAACGAGGTGGATGCCACTACGGGAGACAATGCGCTACCAGACAGCTATATCAACACGAGCAACCCACAAGTGATCTGGGCACGGGTGACCAATACGGACACGGACTGCTTTGCCATCACTACAGTGACCTTGGAGGTATCACCACTGCCGGTGATCACCTTGGAGGACAGCTACAGACTGTGTGTGGATGAATTTGGTAACCCAATCCAGAACGAGTTTGGAGAGTCATCACCACCAGTGATCAACACGGGCTTAAGTGATCTGGACTACACTTTTGAGTGGTTCTTAAACGGCAATCCATTGCCAGAGACCACGGCGAGCATCGTAGCCAGAGCAGGCGGCACCTATACGGTGATCGCTACGGAGACCACCAGCGGACTGGGCTGTAGTGCGGAGGCCTCGACTACGGTGACGGTATCCTCACCACCGACGAGCTTCAGTGCCGAGGTGATCAGCAACGCCTTTGCAGACGATCATCAGATCCAGGCGGAGGCAACAGGGCTGGGGGTATACTTCTTCCAATTGGATGACGGACCGCTTCAGGAGAGTGGACTGTTCACCAATGTAACGCCGGGAGATCACATTGTGACCATCGTGGATCAGAACGGCTGTGGAAGTGTGAGTATCCCGGTAGGAGTGATTGACTATCCGCTGTTCTTCACGCCGAACCAAGACGGCTTCCACGACACTTGGAACATCATAGGAATTGCCAGCAATCCAACGGCGCAGATCTACATCTACGACCGCTTTGGGAAACTGCTCAAGCAGCTGAGTCCACTGGGTCCAGGATGGGACGGAACCTACAACGGTAACCCGATGCCGTCAAGTGATTACTGGTTCCAAGTGATTTACCAAGAAGACGGGATAAACAAAGAGTTTAAAGGACATTTTAGTCTTAAAAGATAGCTTTCAACGATAATTAACTAAATGATATCTAATAATATTTCTATTGATGAAGAAATGATCTAACTTATAAAACTAAAGATGTAGAAGGCAAAATAACCAAGCTATGAAAAAGGGATTGCTACTCTTAACGTTCTTGTTGACATATGCCGGTTTCTCACAAACCGTGGTCATGCAGGACGGAACCTTCAACACCTGTATCGGTAATTTTACCGACTCCGGTAATACAACCGCGTCATATGCAGATGGGGAAAATTTTACAATTACGCTCTGCTCCGATGTTGCCGGATTAGGAATACGATTAGATTTTACAGAATTCAATTTAGGTGCTGGAGACGGCATGCAAATATTTGATGGGCCAGATACCGCTGCGCCATTCCTTGGGTTTTTTACTGGTACTACCAGTCCAGGATTGGTTGAGTCTACGGGTGCTAGTGGTTGTTTAACTATAGTTTTTCAATCCGATGGCGCCGTTGTTGCTTCTGGTTGGAACGCAGATATCTCCTGTTGTCAAAGTATCGAAGCTGTATTTGACAGCTCAGTTCCCGCAGATGTTGGTGGAACCATTACAGCAGCTCCAACAGATAATATCACTTTTAATGGTAGCGCAATTTTTGGCGTTGATGGCACTGGCGCGACCTATGAATGGAATTTCGGCGATGGTACTACAGCGACCGGAACTACGGTAAATCATGCTTATATTGCCGACGGTGTTTATACCGTTACCCTCACCGTTACGGATGCCAGCGGATGCTTCAGTACCAATAATATTGGAGTACAGTGCGCAATCGGTAGCGCAGACTTAGAGGCAGTTCAGGTAGGAGATGTCGCATTTGCTCGTGGGTCCTATATGGAACTTGGATTAGCTGCGAATGGTGCATTTGGTCCTCCAGCAGGATTGAGACCTCCTCTTTTTAACGACCCGCGTGATGTTGCCAATAACCTTTTCGGATTTATAGCTAACCCGCAACAAGACGGTTGGATTGACTATGACGGTTGTTACTTTACACCAGGTTCTCCAGAAGAAGGCTTTGCCATTGAGATCGATGGAGTTGCCTACAACAACAATACTGCTTTTGGACCTTCAGGAATCTTTGAAATTCCTGGCGGGATAGTATCCGCAGCAATTGAAGCAGATCCCTGTATTGGAGAATTGGCGGTGATCACATGGTCGGGGCAGGTTGATGATATTCAAATAGATAGACGGGTAATCGTTACAAGATTGGGTCTGTTTATACAAATGGAAACTACAGTGACCAATGTTGGTGCCGTTCCTAAAAACGATATTTTCTGGATGCACAATGTAGATCCGGATAACAACCAATCCATCAACGGGAACTTCACAACCACCAATGAAATTATATCACAATCAGATTTTGCAGATCCTACGAGCTTTGTTTGTGCATTTCAAGGTCCTTTAGCAGCTTCTCAACCAGATGCTGACGGGTCCAACGTATGTTACTATGCAAACGACCCGCGCGCTAAGGTAACCTTTGGAGGATTTGCTAACCGAGACCCTTCTGATGTTTGGAACGGAATAGGGTTTACGCAAACAGAGGGCGCTATAAACACTGCGGATGAGGCCATTTCAATCGCCTTTAATATTGGTTCTTTAGCCCCGGGTGAGGCTAGAGATTTTGTTTATTTCTACTCGTTTGCTGATTTTGGGGGAGACGGGGTTTCTGCGCCTTCTCTTATCAATATTACGGGGACTCCACCAACTGTTTGTGACGGTACTGACGGCTTTATCACTTTTGCAAATTTGGTTCCCGATACAGATTACACCATCAATTATGAAGACGATGGGGTTCCTGTTGGGCCGCTGGTATTTACCTCTAATCCTCTGGGTGAGATCGTATTGACTGGTCTGGATGCCGGTACTTATGATATGTTCGACTTTGAGAATGCACTGGGTTGTGCCTTCACTGCAGACGATGTGATCAACTTACGCGATCCGGAGCCACCATCATTCACCGTTGTTGCAACAGATCCTACAGGCTGTACGCTGGACGGAACCCTCGAATTTGTCGGTTTGTTGGCAGACACGACCTACAGTGTTACCTATACGGTAGATGGTACGGTTGTGGGTCCTGTGGATTATACCTCAGATGCTAGTGGAACAATATTAATTAGTGGTTTGGGTCCTGGCACTTACACACTCATCACTCTAGAACGATTAGATTGTGTAACTATAGATCCGGGAACCTATGACCTTATCATTCCTGGTTTCACCTTTGATATTACAACAACCAATCCGTCGAGCTGTGTTCCAGAAGGAACCTTGACAATTACTGGCTTGAATCCAAGTGAAGCTTATGAGATTATTTACACTGTAGATGGTGTTGTGGTTGGTCCGGTAAGCTATACAACAGATCCGGCAGGGACCATTATAATAACAGGTTTAGCTCAAGGAACCTACACGGATGTCACCGTAGAGCAGGGAGGCGTTTGTTCTATTGTTGACCCGGGAGTTTATGAAATTGTTTATCCTGATATCATCTTCACCGTTACTACGGTAGACCTTATTCTTTGTGATTCTGACGGTGAGTTGATTCTAGACGGATTGTTTCCATCCACGACTTTTGATGTGACCTATACCGTTGATGGTACTGTGGTCGGGCCTTTGGCTTTGACATCTGATGGAGCTGGCCAGTTGATCATCGGTGGGCTAGATGCGGGAACTTATACAGATATTACCGTGGAGTCCTCTCCTTGTATCACTATAGATCCAGGGCCATATGTGTTGAATAATCCAGTTTTGGATCCAGTAGTAACGCCTATTGACTCACCAATTTGCGGTCCGGATGGAGCTCTACAAATTAGCAGCTTAAGTCCCGGATTTACCTATGATATTGCCTACACTGTTGATGGTGTTGCCCTGGGTGCTGTTTCCTATACTGCGGATACAGCTGGAGTTGTTTTGATCGGAGGATTGTTAGCCGGAGTTTATACAGATGTCATTGTGACCTTGAATGATTGTAACATCACTTTGCCAGGTCCTTTTGTGATCAATAACCCTCCTGATCCGGTATATACCCCACCAGTAGCTTACGAGCTATGTGATTACGACGGTACTTTGGATGATGCCACGGAGTTTGATTTAAGCACGGTGACTACGGCAATGACTGCGGATGATCCTTTGCTTACGGTAAACTACTTTGTTTCTTTGGCGGATGCTGAGGCTGGCGCACCAGCACTTCCTTTGCTTTATACCAATACAAGCAATCCGCAGACCATTTGGACGCGTATTGAAGTTACGGCCACGGGCTGTTTTGTGATCGAGAGTTTTGATCTGGTTGTTTTAGACACGCCATTTGCCAATCCACCGGTCTCGCTTAAGGAGTGTGATACGGACACGGACGGTTTTGATGAGTTTGATCTGACCCAGGCGGATGCAGATATCATCGGCGGTCAGACGGGCGTCTTTGTAAACTACTACTTCAGTTTTGCGGAGGCCGAGATCGGCGATCCGGCTACAGCATTGGCCAGTCCGTATACCAACGTGACGAGTCCACAGACGGTTTACGCACGAATAGAAAATACTTTGACGGGCTGTTTTGATATCACGGAGTTGGAACTGATCGTGATTCTGGCCACCCCACTACCCACCTATGAGTTGTGTGACGACGATGTAGCCGACGGCTTTACGGTCTTTGATCTCACGCTTTGGGATTTTGAGATTGCGGCAGACCCCACTGGTCTGGACATTACCTATCACGAGACGGCTGCGGACGCCTCAGCAGGAACTCCTGTCATTACTCCTGCAGACGCCTATACCAACACGAGTAACCCACAGACGATCTATGTACGGGTAGTGAACTCCGACGGCTGTGTGACCATTGGTCTTTTTGAGTTGGAAGTACTTCCGCTACCGATCTTTGTCACGCCAACCCCATTGGGTATATGTGACGATGCGGTCTTGGACGGCTTTGCACCTTTTGATCTGACGGTAAAAGATCCGGAGATCACCGGCGGCGACCCAACTTTGAGTGTAAGTTATTATTTAACCGAGGCAGAGGCTGATGCTGCCACGCCAGCACTGACCAGTCCTTTTACCAATACGAGTAATCCACAGATCATCTACGCACGGATCGATGACTCCACCACAGGCTGTCACGATACCACACCACTAGAGCTTATCGTCTATGCGCCACCTACGGCCTTCCCACCAACTCCACTGGAGCGTTGCGACAACGATGCGGACGATGTAGCCCTGTTTGATCTGACCCTGGCTGATGCTGACATCATCGGAGGACAACCGGATGTGTTTGTGAACTACTACCTGACCTTGGCCTTGGCCGAGGCTGGAGATCCAGCCACGGCGCTGGTATCACCTTACCCGAACATCGCTAACCCACAGATCGTGTATGCGCGCATTGAGAACTCCATTACGGGCTGTTTTGCCACTACGGAGTTGGAGCTGATTGTACTACCTGCAACCGATATCGGTAGCTTCCCAACCATTGAGCTTTGTGATGATCCGATTGCGGACGGTTCTACGACCTTTGATCTGACACTATACGACACGGTAGTGGTGCCCGATCCAACGGGACTGACCATTACCTATCACGTTACCCCTGCCGATGCTGCTGTAGGAGCAGCGCCGATCACCCCGGCAGATGCTTACAACAACGTGACCAACCCACAGACGATCTATGTACGCACGGAGGATGCCGATGAATGTGTACAACAAGGCCAGTTCGATCTTTTTGTTATTGCCAGACCGCTCTTTACGGTACCTACGCCATACGCCTTGTGTGAGGACGATGTGGTGGACGGCTTTACGGAGTTTGACTTGACGGTGAACAATTTGGAGATCATTGACGGCAATCCGTTCTATTCGGTACAGTATTACTTCAGTGATGCCGATGCTGAGGCGGGTGTGGACCCACTGCCACCGATCTACACCAATGTGGTGAACCCACAGATTATCTACGTACGTGTGGATGATTCCTCAACGGGCTGCTACGGGGTACAACCCTTAGAGCTGCTTGTAGTGAACCCAGATGCAGCGATGACTCCTGAACCGCTGACGTATTGCGATCCGGACAACGACGGCTTTGGCGAGTTCAACTTAGAAGACGCCACTTTAGAGATTACCGGCGGCGATCCAACACTTACGGTAACCTATCACGAGACGGAGGCCAATGCAGAGAGCGGGCTGTTGCCATTGGCAAGCCCGTACAACAACATTGTGTTTGGAACGCAAACCATCTATGCTCGTGTGGAGACACCATTGGTAGAAGATTGTTTCTCCGTGGTTGAGTTGGATTTAGTAGTCCTCAATACTCCAGAAATTATAGACCCCGAACCACTTTTAGCTTGTGACGACAATGACGACGGCATTGTGGTGTTTGACTTGACGGTGAAAGATCCGGAGATCTTGGACGGCTTGGATCCTGCGGATTACACGGTAGAATATTATGAGGATGCGGCCTTTACTTCGCTGATCGCTCCGGCTACGGCCTATACGAACTTGACCAACCCACAGACGGTCTTTGTTTTGGTGACGGACAACACGAATATGTGCAGCTCTACCACCACTTTAGAGCTGATTGTAAACTTCCCACCGCGGGTATTCCCACCGACTCCTTTGGAGCTGTGTGATGTGAACAATCCGGGCGACGAGGTTGAGGAGTTTGACTTGGAGCTGGCCACGGCAGAGATCACGGGCGGAGACACCTCTTTGATTGTGACCTACCACGAGACTGCAGCCGATGCCGATGCGGGAGACAACCCACTGACGAGTCCTTACACCAATACGAGCAACCCGCAGACGATCTTTGTACGGGTAGAAGACCCAGACACGGGCTGTTTTGTGAGTGATGTGGTGACCTTAGATTTAAGAGTAAACCCACAACCGAGTCCCACCCCAGATCCCACACCGATTGAGATCTGTGATGCGGACAACGACGGTTTTGTAGACAGTTTTATACTGACCGATAGAGACATTGAGATCATTAACGGGGAGCCTGATGTGGTGGTGAGCTACCACGAGACCTTGGCAGACGCCGAGGCGGATCTGTTCCCACTGGTATCGCCTTATGCGAACATTGTGGCCTACAGCCAGATTGTCTACGCCAGAGTAGAGAACACCCTAACGGGCTGCTTTGCCATCGTAGAGTTGGAGCTGATTGTACTGAACTCTCCAGAGCTGCCATTAGAGATCGAAGACTTTGTGATCTGTGATGATGACGACGACGGCATCGCAGTGTTTGATCTAACGACGAAGGATCCGGAGATCTACGGCACGCAAGACCCAGCGACGCTGGATCTGAGCTACCACTTGAGCGAGGCAGACGCCTTGGCAGGGGTGATGCCCATAGTAACACCAACGGCCTTTGTCAATACGACCAACCCACAGACGATCTGGGTACGCTTGTTTGATCCGCTAACGGGCTGCGCGAGTGTGGGCAGCTTTGAGCTGATTGTAAGCTTGCCACCGGTGATTGCCGCCCCGGGAGATCTGGATGCCTTGGAGCGTTGTGATGACGAGACCGCAGACGGTTTTGCTTCTTTTGATCTGACTCAGGCAGAAGACGACATTACCCTAGGAGCGCCAGGCTTACTGGTACAGTACTATACCACAGAGACAGACGCACAAAACGATACGGATGCGATAGACCCAGCGACGGACTACACCAACACGGTGAACCCACAGACGATCTGGGTTAGAGTGACGGACGGCGACACGGGCTGTGTCTCGTTCACGACCTTAACGATAAGAGTATTGCCTAACCCATCTCCGAACACGAACCCCGATCCGATCGAGGTGTGTGACGAAGTGACGGTAGGTGACGGGATAGAGGTGATCGATCTGACCCAAAGAGAGGCAGAGATCATCGGCGGAGAACCAGGGGTATCGGCCAGTTACTATGAAACTGAGGCTGATGCACAGGCGGGCGACCCACTGTTGGCCATCCCAGACCCAACGGCCTACAGCAATACCGAGACGCCACAGATCATCTGGGTACGCATTACCAACGACACCACAGGCTGCTTCACATTAGTAGAGTTGCCGATTATTGTCCACCCACTGCCGGAGACACCAGAGGTGAGTGATTACATCATTTGTGAGTTGGCTACCGACGGCGTGGCGACCTTTGATCTGAACACGAAGATCCCAGAGATCTTAGGGGGACAAGATCCAACGGACTTGGTTATCACCTTCCACGAGGTGGAGGCCGACGCTGATGCAGGCATCAACGCGATTGCCACACCCGAGGCCTTTGTGAATGTGACCAACCCACAGACGATCTATGTACGCATTACCAATACGGTGACGGGCTGTTACTCGGCCACGCAGAGTTTTAACATCGAGGTTAGAGAAGGCGCCACGGCCACCGCACCAGCAGCAGTGTACCGCATTTGTGATAATGTAGGCGATGGCACGGACGGCATTGGGGAGTTCACCCTCTCTACACAAGATGCCGAGATACTGGGCGGACAGGATCCGGTGATCTATGTAGTGAGCTACCACGAAAGCGAGGTGGATGCCACCACGGGAGACAATGCGCTACCAGACAGCTATATCAATACGAGCAACCCGCAAGTGATCTGGGCACGGGTGACCAATACGGACACGGACTGCTTTGCCATCACTACAGTGACCTTGGAGGTATCACCACTGCCGGTGATCACCTTGGAGGACAGCTACAGACTGTGTGTGGATGAATTTGGTAACCCGATCCAGAACGAGTTTGGAGAGTCATCACCACCGGTGATCAACACGGGCTTAAGTGATCTGGACTACAGCTTTGAGTGGTTCTTAAACGGCAATCCATTGCCGGAGACCACGGCGAGCATCGTAGCCAGAGCAGGCGGAACCTATACGGTGATCGCTACGGAGACCACCAGCGGACTGGGCTGTAGTGCGGAGGCCTCGACTACGGTGACGGTATCCTCACCACCGACGAGCTTCAGTGCCGAGGTGATCAGCAACGCCTTTGCAGACGATCATCAGATCCAGGCGGAGGCAACAGGGCTGGGAGTGTACTTCTTCCAATTGGATGACGGACCGCTTCAGGAGAGTGGACTGTTCACCAATGTGACTCCGGGAGATCACATCGTGACCATCGTGGATCAGAACGGCTGTGGAAGTGTGAGTATCCCGGTAGGAGTGATCGACTATCCACTGTTCTTCACCCCGAACCAAGACGGCTTCCACGACACCTGGAACATCATTGGAATTGCCAGCAATCCAACGGCGCAGATCTACATCTACGACCGCTTTGGGAAACTGCTCAAGCAGCTGAGTCCACTGGGTCCAGGATGGGACGGAACCTACAACGGTAACCCGATGCCGTCAAGTGATTACTGGTTCCAAGTGATTTACCAAGAAGACGGGATAAACAAAGAGTTTAAAGGACATTTTAGCTTAAAAAGATAACCCTTGATCAATAAATATGTTAATAAAAGGTGTTAATCATAGAATTTGTTTAACTTTTGCCTTCGTGCCGAAGAATGATCGATATATTTGACAGCTAAACTACCTACAATGAAAAAGCTCCTTTTACTCCTCTTTTTCTGTCTTTCATACGCTGGTTGGTCCCAAACCATTCTAATGCAAGATGGAACGTTCAATACCTGTGTTGGAAACTTTACAGATTCTGGAGGAACCGTTGGTGCCTACGCGAATAATGAAGACTTTACGATAACCTTATGTTCTGATATTCCTGGCCTTGGAATTGAATTGGATTTTACTGCATTCAATTTGGCCACGGGAGACTTCATGGAAATCTATGATGGGCCTACAACGGCCTCACCATTGATCGGAACATTTACAGGCGCGGCAAGCCCAGGTTTTGTTGAGGCCTCTGATCCATCGGGTTGTTTGACGATTCGTTTTGTATCCGACGCAGTCATCTTTGGAGCTGGTTGGAATGCTAACATATCATGTTGCCAATTGGTGACCGCAGTATTTGACAGCTCGGTACCCGCAGATGTTGCTGGGGTTATTGTTGCTGATCCACTTGATAATATCACTTTTAACGGTAGTGGAATCTTTGGAGTAGATGGTACGGGAGCTACCTATACTTGGGATTTTGGAGATGGAACTACAGATACAGGGACCACGGTTAATCACGCCTATGCAACCAGTGGAATATATTTTGTCAATTTAACGGTTACCGATGCCACAGGCTGTTCGAGTTCAAATGATATAGGGGTCCAATGTATAATTGGAAACGGAGATCTCGAAGCCATGATGGTCGGAGACGTCGCCTTTGCGCGCGGATCCTATATGGAAGTAGGTGTAGTTGAGAACGGGGTGTTCGGAGCACCCGCAGGACTAGCGCCGCCTTTCTTTCACGATCCACGTGATGTTGCCAACAATCTCTTCGGATATATTGCAAATCCACAACGAGACAACTGGGTCGATTATGACGGATGTTACTTTACTCCGGGATCGCCTGAGGAAGGCTTTGCTATAGAAATCGATGGTATTGCCTATAATAATAACCGAGCTTCTACAGGTTCGCCACCACCTATTTTTGACATTCCAGGTTCGATTACGTCGGCCTCTATTGAGTCAGATCCTTGTAGTGGGGAATTGGCAGTGATCAATTGGTCGGGGCAGATTGATGATATTCAAATTGACCGTCGAATTATTGTAACGGGCTTTGGTCTGTTTATTCAGATGGAAACCATTTTGACCAATGTGGGCGCTACTCCTAAAAACGATATTTTCTGGATGCACAATGTAGATCCAGATAACAACCAATCCATTAATGGTAATTTCGTCACAGATAATGAGATCATTGCACAGGCTGCCCCTGGACAACCTTTGGCCTTTGTTTGTGCTTTCCAAGATCCTTTGGCAGCTTCTGAGCCAGATGCCGATGGGTCTAACGTGTGTTTTTATGCTCGAGATGAGCGCTCACGGGTGACCTTTGGAGGATTTGCAAACCGTGATCCTTCTGATGTTTGGAACGGAATTGGGTTTACACAAACGGAGGGAGCAACAAATACTGCGGATGAGGCAATCTCTATAGCCGTTAACGTTGGAACCTTAAATCCGGGAGAATCTGAATCCTTTGTGTACTACTACACCTTTGCAGATTTCACAGGATCGGGAGTAATTACTACTCCAACTTTGATCCGATTCACTGGAACCAATCCAACAGTTTGTGGTGGTGATGACGGTTTCATCAATATTTCCAACTTAGTACCTTCTACTACCTATGATATTACCTATGAAGATGACGGTGTTCCGGTAGGACCTATCAGTCTAACCTCAGACGTATTAGGAAATATTTTGATCACTGGCTTAGACGCCGGGGTTTATGACGCATTCGCGTTGACCAATGCTTTAGGGTGTGATTTTATGGCAGACGATGTAGTTACGCTCGTAGATCCAGGTGCCCCAGTTTATACAGTATCAGCGACTCAACCAACAGGTTGTACAGCAGATGGTATTCTTACATTTACTGGATTAAATCCATCCACAACATATGAGGTAACTTATACTTTAGACGGTGTCGTGGTTGGCCCAGTTAATTATACAACAGATGCAGCTGGTGAATTTACAATCACTGGGTTGGATCAAGGAACTTATACCACAATCAACGTTTCTTTAGGTGGTTGTGACGCTTTTGATGGTGGAACGTATATTCTGGCATATCCTGGCTTTGCCTTTACAGTTTCAACCTCTGACCCACCAACCTGTGCGCCAGATGGTACTCTGACCATTTCTGGATTGAATCCGGGTGAAACTTATGATATTACCTATACCGTAGACGGTGTCGTGGTTGGTCCAGTAAGCTATACAACGGATGGTGCTGGAAACATCATTATTACCGGATTGGCGGAAGGAACTTATACTAACGTTACCGTAGAGCAAGGTGCTTGTTCTATCGTTGACCCAGGACCATATACGATTACCTATCCACCTCTAACTTTTACGGTAACTACCACAGATTTGATCCTTTGTGATTCTGATGGGGTTATCACTTTAAGCGGATTGGATCCGTCAACAACCTATAACGTTACTTACACTGTAGATGGTGTGGTGGTTGGTCCAGCACCTTTTACATCTGATGCAGCTGGAGATATCATCATTGGAACTTTAGACAGTGGAACTTATACGGATATTACCGTTGAGTCTTCACCGTGTATTACGGTTGACCCAGGACCTTACGTCCTGAGTGATCCTATTTTGACTCCTGCAGTAAGTGTTTCTGACTCCACGATTTGTGGTCCAGGAGGTACCATTACCATTACAGGCTTAACTGCTGGTTTCAACTATAGCGTTGGATATACACTTGATGGAACGCCTATTGCGGCGGCTGTGTTTACTGCAGACGCAACCGGTACGGTTACCGTTGGCGGTGTGCTCGCGGGGACTGTGACGGATGTTACCATTACACTCAACGACTGTACTGAAGTAATTCCAGGACCGTTTGTGATCAATAACCCACCAGATCCTGTTCCTGTGGATCCAGAGCCATTTGTACTTTGTGACACAGGTGTTGCTGATGGATTCACCGAATTTGATTTAACCGTCAAGATCCCTGAGATCACAGCTGGCGATACAGATCTTGCAGTGAGTTTCCATTTAACACTTGCGGATGCTGATACAGGAACGGCGCCGTTGCCAACGCTTTATACCAATATTTCAAATCCACAGACCATTTTTGTTCGTGTGGAATCGGTTACGACAGGCTGTTATGCAACAACTTCAATGGAGTTGGAAGTGCTTGACGCACCAACGGCTATTACGCCAACTCCTTTAGAATACTGTGATCCTGATAATGACGGATTTGGTGTGTTTACTTTAGAGGATGCCACTCTTGAGATCACTGGCGGTGCACCGGATGTGATCGTGACTTATCATGAAACTTTAGCGGATGCTACCAATGGCGTTTTACCATTAGTTAGTCCGTATAACAATATTGTATTTGGAACTCAAACAGTATACGCTCGCGTTGAAAATGCTGTGACTACAGGAGACTCATGTTTCAATATTGTCGAGTTAGTACTCATCGTACTAGACACGCCTCAGATCGTTGATCCCGAACCACTTTTAGCTTGCGACGACAACGACGACGGCATTGTGGTGTTTGACTTGACGGTGAAAGATCCGGAGATCTTGGACGGTTTGGATCCTGCGGATTACACGGTAGAATATTATGAGGATGCGGCCTTTACTTCGCTGATCGCTCCGGCTACAGCCTATACGAACTTGACCAACCCACAGACGGTCTTTGTTTTGGTGACGGACAACACGAATATGTGCAGCTCTACCACCACTTTAGAGCTGATTGTAAACTTCCCACCGCGGGTATTCCCACCGACTCCTTTGGAGCTGTGTGATGTGAACAATCCGGGCGACGAGGTTGAGGAGTTTGACTTGGAGCTGGCCACGGCAGAGATCACGGGCGGAGACACTTCTTTGATTGTGACCTACCACGAGACTGCAGCCGATGCCGATGCGGGAGACAACCCACTGACGAGTCCTTACACCAATACGAGCAACCCGCAGACGATCTTTGTACGGGTAGAAGACCCAGACACGGGCTGTTTTGTGAGTGATGTGGTGACCTTAGACTTACGAGTAAACCCACAACCGAGTCCCACCCCAGATCCCACACCGATTGAGATCTGTGATGCGGACAACGACGGTTTTGTAGACAGTTTTATACTGACTGATAGAGACATTGAGATCATCAACGGCGAGCCGGATGTGGTGGTGAGCTACCACGAGACCCTGGCAGATGCCGAGGCGGATCTGTTCCCACTGGTATCTCCTTATGCGAACATTGTGGCCTACAGCCAGATTGTCTACGCCAGAGTAGAGAACACCCTGACGGGCTGCTTTGCCATCGTAGAGTTGGAGCTGATTGTACTGAACTCTCCAGAGCTGCCATTAGAGATCGAAGACTTTGTGATCTGTGATGATGACGACGACGGCATCGCAGTGTTTGATCTAACGACGAAGGATCCAGAGATCTACGGCACGCAAGACCCAGCGACGCTGGATCTGAGCTACCACTTGAGCGAGGCAGATGCCTTGGCCGGAGTGATGCCAATCGTAACGCCAACGGCCTTTGTCAATACGACCAACCCACAGACGATCTGGGTACGCTTGTTTGATCCGCTAACGGGCTGCGCGAGTGTGGGCAGCTTTGAGCTGATTGTAAGCTTGCCACCGGTGATTGCCGCCCCGGGCGATCTGGATGCCTTGGAGCGTTGTGATGACGAGACGGCAGACGGTTTTGCAAGCTTTGATCTGACTCAGGCAGAGGACGACATTACCCTAGGCGCACCAGGCTTACTGGTACAGTACTATACCACAGAGACAGACGCACAAAACGATACGGATGCGATAGACCCAGCGACGGACTACACCAACACGGTGAACCCACAGACGATCTGGGTTCGAGTGACGGACGGCGACACGGGCTGTGTCTCGTTCACGACCTTAACGATAAGAGTATTGCCTAACCCATCTCCGAACACGAACCCCGATCCGATCGAGGTGTGTGATGAAGTGACGGTAGGTGACGGGATAGAGGTGATCGATCTGACCCAAAGAGAGGCAGAGATCATCGGCGGAGAACCAGGGGTATCGGCCAGTTACTATGAAACTGAGGCTGATGCACAGGCGGGCGACCCACTGTTGGCCATCCCAGACCCAACGGCCTACAGCAATACCGAGACGCCACAGATCATCTGGGTACGCATTACCAACGACACCACAGGCTGCTTCACATTAGTAGAGTTGCCGATTATTGTCCACCCATTACCGGAGACGCCAGAGGTGAGTGATTACATCATCTGTGAGTTGGCTACCGACGGCGTGGCGACCTTTGATCTGAACACGAAGATCCCAGAGATCTTAGGGGGACAAGATCCAACGGACTTGGTTATCACCTTCCACGAGGTGGAGGCCGACGCTGATGCAGGCATCAATGCGATTGCCACACCCGAGGCCTTTGTGAATGTGACCAATCCACAGACGATCTATGTACGCATTACCAATACGGTGACGGGCTGTTACTCGGCCACGCAGAGCTTTAACATCGAGGTTAGAGAAGGCGCCACGGCCACCGCGCCAGCAGCAGTGTACCGCATTTGTGATAATGTAGGCGATGGCACGGACGGTATTGGGGAGTTCACCCTCTCTACGCAAGATGCCGAGATACTCAATGGACAAGATCCGGTGATCTATGTAGTGAGCTACCACGAAAACGAGGTGGATGCCACCACGGGAGACAATGCACTACCGGACAGCTACATCAATACGAGCAACCCGCAAGTGATCTGGGCACGGGTGACCAATACGGACACGGACTGTTTTGCCATCACTACAGTGACCTTGGAGGTGTCACCACTGCCGGTGATCACCTTGGAGGACAGCTACAGACTGTGTGTGGATGAATTTGGTAACCCAATCCAGAACGAGTTTGGAGAGTCATCACCACCAGTGATCAACACGGGCTTAAGTGATCTGGACTACACTTTTGAGTGGTTCTTAAACGGCAATCCATTGCCGGAGACCACGGCGAGCATCGTGGCCAGAGCAGGAGGCACCTATACGGTGATCGCTACGGAGACCACCAGCGGACTGGGCTGTAGTGCGGAGGCCTCGACTACGGTGACGGTATCCTCACCACCGACGAGCTTCAGTGCCGAGGTGATCAGCAACGCCTTTGCAGACGATCATCAGATCCAGGCGGAGGCAACAGGGCTGGGAGTGTACTTCTTCCAATTGGATGACGGACCGCTTCAGGAGAGTGGACTGTTCACCAATGTGACTCCGGGAGATCACATCGTGACCATCGTGGATCAGAACGGCTGTGGAAGCGTGAGCATACCGGTAGGAGTGATTGACTATCCGCTGTTCTTCACCCCGAACCAAGACGGCTTCCACGACACCTGGAACATCATAGGAATCGCCAGTAACCCTACGGCAAAAATTTATATATTTGACAGATTTGGAAAGTTACTCAAGCAGCTGAGTCCACTGGGTCCAGGATGGGACGGAACCTACAACGGTAACCCAATGCCATCAAGTGATTACTGGTTCCAAGTGATCTATGACGAAGACGAAATTGAAAAAGAATTTAGAGGACACTTTACCTTAAAAAGATAATTGCATGAACTTGAAGAAATTATCCCCGATTATTGCCCTACTTGTATGTGGTATAATGAATGCACAGGAAGGAATACCTGTGTACTCAGATTACCTTTCAGATAATCTATATCTACTGCATCCATCTATGGCTGGGGCTGCAAACAGCAACCAGATTAGACTATCGGCTAGACAGCAATGGTTTGATCAAAATGATGCGCCGAACTTACAAACTTTGGCCTTTAATGCTAGATTGGGGGATCAGTCGGGAATTGGAGCAATCTTGTTCAACGACCAAAACGGTTTCCACTCTCAGACTGGAGGATATCTGACCTATGCTCACCACATTATGTTTTCAAGATCTCCCGTAGATCTGAATCAACTCTCGTTTGGTTTGAGTGCTGGTTTGGTGCAGTCTTCTTTAGATGAGACTAATTTTGACTTGAATGACTTTGACCCAGTAATTGCGGGTATTATTCAGAGTACGTCTTACTTTAATGTAGATGTTGGAGCGTCTTATAACTTCTTGGATTTTTCAGCGCACTTTACTGTAAAGAACTTGATTTTTAGAAATAGAGGATTGTTCTCAGAAGAGTTTGAATCAGCAAATCAGAGACGTTACTTACTATCTGCAGCATATACGTTTTCTACGCGTTACAGTGGATGGACCTTTGAACCGTCTACCTTGTTTCAGCTTACTGAGCGCACTGGAGAGAAGTTTATTGACTTAAACTTCAAGGCTTATAAGGAACTTGACTTTGGTACTGTTTGGGGTGCCTTGTCTTACCGCAGAAGTTTTGACGGTGCGGAGTTCTTAGACGGAGTGAATATTGGTGATCAGAAGTTGCAGTTGGTTACTCCTATTGTTGGGGTGAACTACGGGCAGTGGATGTTCGCTTACACCTACTCTTACCAAATCGGAACGGTGCGATTTGATACCGGTGGATTCCACCAGATCACCTTAGGATTTGACTTTGGAAAACGCAGAGAGGAATACGATTGTAATTGTCCTGCGATTAACTAATAAAAAAGCCCCGATGATTCGGGGCTTTTTCTTTTTCTAGCTTGTTGTAACTAGCGTTCCCAAGTGTAATTTTTCTTTTCTGCCTGCTTTTTAATGGCTTCTAGCATAGCGTTACCTAAGCCGTTTGTTCCTTCTTCTTTTTGCTTCTCTGCAATGAATAAGCGGCGTTTTTCATTGAGCTTTTGAATCTCCTTTTGAATCTCAGCTCTGACCGCTGCTTGCTCAGCAACATAAGCTTTGATCTCTTCTGGAGTTTTCCCTTTCAGCTCTTCCGGAAGGTATTCTTCCTCTAATTCTTCCAGTTCGAAATCCTCATCAGCTTCAATGGCATCAACAAGGTCCCAAGAAGTATTCTTATACATTCCACTTCCCTTGCTTACTGTTCTGCTCACTGCGTTAGCCTTTCCGTAAGATTCTGCATTGCTGTCTTGAACAGCTTGCTGTTCAGCCTTAGCATATCCAATCGCGCCATAGCGCACATAGGTATTGTTAAGCTTAAGGTTGAGTTGTAAGATCACATCGTCATAAGGCGATGCAATATGCACGGTACGTTGATTGTGGTCAATAGCCATATAATCTCCGTAAGTCAAATCCGCTCCGTCTTTCCACTTAGTGTGAACTCCTTGATTGAAGTCTCCGCAGAAAATAGTGTTCACGACTACTCCTTTTTCCTTGGCGTCTTGAGCGGCGTCCACGTAGTTTACAGTTCCTTGAGTAAAGGGTTCGTTTCCGGCAATGAATACCATTTTAAGATCGTCTCCATCTTTACCCCAATTCAATTGGTTTAAGGAAGTCTGTACCACTTGTCCGCAGTACTCACTACCTCCATTAGTACTTAAAGAAAAAAGCTCTTTAGATACTTCATCTAAGTCATTGGTAAAGTTGAGTACCTGTCTGATATGTCCTTCTTGACTCGGTAAGCCATCATTACCATATTCGTAAAGCGCAATTTGCAAGTTCGGTTGTACTGATTTGCAACGCGCATAAGAAAGTTCATTGACAATTTCCCAAAGTTGAGCCTTGGCTTGGTCAATAAGACCGTCCATGGAATTACTGGTGTCTAATAAAAGGGCTACTTTAATAAAGTGCTTATTGGGATTGTTGGTGGCAGGTGCAGTAGTGGCGACGGCCAGATCCTTCTCATTATCGCTTACTTCACCTTTGCAAGAGGGCAGTAATGTCATGCCCAGAATACAGCTTGCTATCAAAATTCGTTTCATGTCGATATTTTTTATTTTACTGAGGTAAAACTAGCGGGATGGGTCTGAAAGAAAAAGTCAGAATGAGGCAACCATGCCAACCGTTTAGGGAACTTCACTCTGGTTTTAGGCAAGTGGTCAATTTTGGCCTAATATTAGCATTTATGGTAACTGAGCGGTTTTCTTTACTGCTTAAAAAAGCCTAAGTTTACATCACTATGCAAGCTCGATACACATATCTATTGCTTATACTATTACTGTTTGGATTCGCTCCGATGGGCCTAGCTCAGGTCGATGCCGATAGTGGTGGTCGAACGCGCCTGCAACCCCGCGAGAGTTTTATGCTCAAGGGAAGCATCTTTGATGATGAGCTGCTCGAGCCAATTAGCAATGCAAATATTGAGATATCGGGAGGTGCTTACACCACTACAGATGCTGCAGGAGACTTTAGTATTCGGGCTCGAATTGGGGATCAACTCATTGTGACCAGTGATGCTTTTGAGACTGTATATTATGAAATTCAAGACGATCAGTCTGTTCGGATTTTGGTCAAAAAAGCGCCGGGTACAGAAAATGATGAAGTAAGTCAGAAGAAGTTATCTTCTAGAAAGAAAGAATACACCAATGTGTTTCCTAAGTATATTGATTCTGCTAAAAGTTATTTAAAACAAGACGCCAAGAAGAGTATTGAGTTTGTGACCCAAGCTTTGGAGTCTACTCGTGATCAGCGCCCAACTTCGGCCCAAAATGGAATTGCCTTTGAGACCTTGGGAGACATTAACGACTATTGGTTGCAACACGATCTGGCGGTGGAGAATTACAAAAGTAGTCTGCGCAGTCTTCCTAAAACAGAAGTAGAAATAAAGCTGGCGCGTACCTATCGTAATAACAAGAATCATCAAGAGAGCCTACAGGCCTATCAGCAGCTGTTGGAAAAGGATCTGACCAACTATCAAACTGTACAGGTCTATGAAGGGCTGGGCGATACCTATATCGCCATAGGAGACCTAGAAAACGCAGTTGACAATTACCAACGCGGTCTGCAAGTTGCCAAAGATCA
Source organism: Gilvibacter sp. (assembly GCF_965601605.1). Classification (GTDB taxonomy): domain Bacteria; phylum Bacteroidota; class Bacteroidia; order Flavobacteriales; family Flavobacteriaceae; genus Gilvibacter. The sequence goes on from NZ_CBFCWJ010000017.1 coordinate 142,520, forward strand.
TTTGATCACCCCAAAGATCACCAATCTTAATTCAAAAATTGGAGAAGCATACGCCGCAGCGGGTTCTCCAGCAATTGCAAACGATTATTTTGAAAGCTCTTTGGAATTAGCAGCAGATGAAAGCGAAGTGCGTTCTGTAAAAGAGCAAAGCAAGGTGGCTGATTTTTACAACGCCAACCGGGACTTTGACAAAGAGATCAAGCTGCGTACAGAGACGCTCAATATGTTGGATTCTATTGACCTTTCTACCATTACGGCAGCGGATGATGTAGTGGAAGACTTAACTCCGCAACGTCAGAATTACAAAATAGCCAATGCTTTAGTCGCTCAGGACAATTATCAAGCGGCAATTCCTTACTTAGAGAAAAGTATTGCCCAGGCGGACGCCAGTGGTGATCTCGTGGTCCAAAAAGACGCTACTAGAAAACTATCTGAGGTATTCCGAGATCTGGGCATGGCAGAGAAGTCTGCGAGCAGTTATGAGAATTATGTAGCTGTGGTAGATGAGCTCTATCGCAGAAAAGAGCAGGAGCTTTCTCAAGCCGCACGTTTCAGTCGTGATATTGCCTTGAAACAAAACCGTATTACCAGTTTGGAAAATGAGCGACAACTCAACGAGTCGCGCTATAAATTGGCTTTTGAGAATCAAGAACTCATCGAAAAGAACAACAAGGTTCAAAAGTGGATCATTGCCTCCCTTGTAGCCTTAGCTGTCTTGCTTCTGGCCATGGCTTATTTCTTAAACAAAGGCATTCGTCAGCAGAAATACGCCAACAACCTTTTGGCGTTAAAATCGTTGCGTACCCAGATGAATCCGCATTTTATTTTCAATGCCTTGAATTCTGTAAACAGTTTTATAGCCAGTAGTGACGAGCGCACTGCCAATAAATATCTATCTGATTTTTCCAGGCTGATGCGTTCCGTGCTAGAGAACAGCGAGGAGGATTTTATTCCGCTCTCTAAAGAGATCGACCTGCTGAGTATTTACACCAAATTAGAGCACTTTCGTTTTAAAGACAAGTTTGACTATGAGATCATCTTGGATGAAAAACTTCACGTAGACGACTTTGTGATTCCGCCAATGCTGCTGCAGCCCTATATTGAGAATGCGGTATGGCACGGCCTGCGTTATAAAGAGACAAAAGGCAAATTGGAAGTGCGTTTTGATCAAACGGATTCAGAGACCATCACCATTACCATCACCGATGATGGAATAGGACGTCAAAAATCTAAAGAGCTCAAAACAGCCAATCAGAAAAAACAGCAATCTAAAGGAATGGGTAATATCAAAAAACGTATCCAGATCCTGAATCAAATGTATAAAGACAAGGTGGACGTCACTGTGAGTGATCTGCAAACAGACGGCAGCGGTACACGTGTAAGCCTTATTGTAAAGAAAGACCAATGATCTTAAAAGCCATCATCGTAGAAGACGAAGAAACCAGCCGGGAAATTCTAAGAAACTACCTCAAAAAATACTGTCCTAGTGTGGAACTGGTAGGGGAGGCAGCTGGAATTGAAGAAGGCCTGACCTTGATTCGCAATAATAGTCTGGATCTGGTATTCTTGGATGTGGAAATGCCTTATGGGAACGCTTTTGATCTTTTGGACAAGGTAGGCGATAGAACCTTTGAGACTGTTTTTGTGACGGCCTATGATCACTACGCCATAGATGCTCTTAATGCACACGCTTCTTACTATTTGCTTAAGCCAATCTCTATTGATGAGCTCATCAAGGCTGTGGACTATGTTACAGAAATCAAACAGCAAGAAGAGCGACTGCAAGATCAGGTTTTGGTGCCCTCATCTAAACAAGTTCAAGGGAAGATCACTATTCCGCTTCAATCGGGCTTTGAGGTTTTGGCTGTAGATGATATTCTCTATTGTCAGGCCGATGATAATTATACACAGATCTATTTAGAGAAAGGCAAGAAACTGGTCAGTAAAACCCTAAAATACTTTGAAGATATCCTAGCCGATCAAGGCTTTGCCAGAATTCACAAATCCTATTTGGTCAATGTCAATGCCGTAGTTGCCTACAATAAAGGCAAGGGTGGGAGTGTAGTTTTGAGCAACGGAAAAGAACTCTTGGTCTCCGCCGCGAAGAAATCCGCCTTACTCTCTTACTTTAAATAACGAAGCATGCATATTTTACCCGTTCGCGGTATTCATCCGCAGATCCCTGAAGACTGTTTTATAGCACCCAATGCAACCATAGTTGGAGAAGTTACTATGGGCCCTCGGTGCAGTGTTTGGTTTAACGCGGTACTTAGAGGTGATGTACATTATATCAGGATCGGAGAACAGGTCAATATTCAAGACGGAGCAGTAATCCATGCAACCTATAAAAAGTCTCCGACCACCATTGGCAATAATGTTTCCATTGGCCATAACTCAATTGTTCACGGCTGTACCATTCACGATAATGTCCTGGTTGGTATGGGCAGTATAATTATGGACGATTGTGTGGTGGAGTCGGGTAGTATCATTGCTGCCGGAGCTGTTCTAACCAAAAACACTCATGTTCCTGCTGGAAGTATTTTTGCGGGTATGCCAGCAAAAAAGATCAAATCAGTTAGTCCAGAGCTTTCTTCTGGGGAGATCGATCGGATAGCCAATAATTATGTGAAGTACGCTTCTTGGTTTAAAGATCCGGATCAGAAATCTTTATAGCTGATGTTTTTCGGAGCGGAATGGTCTTCCAAAATCTTTGAGATCACCTCAGGGTCACCATTGGTATAAAACTGATGGTATGGCTTTTCATGCTTATAACTCAGAGAGTGTTCTTCTAGAATCCGTTGGGTTTGACGTGCAACGGCTTCCCCGCTATCAATAATCTTTACCTCTTCATTCAACAAGGTTTTGATCTTAGGAATCAAATACGGATAGTGGCTACAACCTAATACCAAATGATCAATATTTGCTGCTTTCATTGGAGCTAGGTATTTCATCAAAAGTGATTTCATCTCTGGACTGTCGATTTGATCGCTTTCAATAAGCTCAACCAAGCCCGTTCCAATGACCTCAATAACTTCAACGTCTTTCGCAAAGGTCTCTGAGGTCTTTGCAAACAGCGCGCTGCTCAAAGTGCCTTGTGTGGCAAGGATGCCCACGCTCTTGGTGCGCGTTTGGAGTGCAGCGGGTTTTATGGCGGGTTCTATCCCAATAAAGGGAAGCTCATAATTGCTCCGCAGATAATCAATAGCATTGGTGGTTGCGGTATTACAGGCCACCACAATGATCTTTGCGCCTGCTGCAATAAGAAACTCCGTATTCTTAATGCATAGGGCTAAAATCGCTTCTTTGGGCTTTTTGCCATAGGGTGCGTTCTTACTATCGGCTAAATACAAACTATGCTCATAGGGCATTTGGGCTTCAATAGCACGCCAGATGGAAGTGCCGCCAACACCAGAATCAAATATGCCAATAGGTCCTTTGAGCTTCATGTGCTAAAAATAAAAAACTGCCTCCGGGATTCCGAAGGCAGTTTTGAAAAGTTTTGAGAAAGTATGGATTAGATTCCCATCTCTTTCTTTACAGCATCCAATAGGTCTGGACCATCACAAAGGATAACTCCGTTTCCTACTGCACAATCCAATACGTATTGGTAACCTTGTGCACGAGCCACTTTTTGGATGGCTGCACGCGCTTTTTCCAACAGTGGAGTCATAAGGTCAACTTCTTTTTGTTGAAGGTCCTTAAGTGCGTTTTGCTGATATTCTTGAATTTTCTTCTGCATGTCCTGAACCTCTTTAGAGCGACGGATGTTCTCATCATCGGTCTTGCTCTCAGCTTCAGCATTATATTGCTTCATTTTAGCTTCCCACTCCTGAGCCATGGTTTTGATCTCAGCATCGTAAGTGGCTTGCAACTTCTTTAATTGGTTTTGTGCGTCAACCATGCTCGGCATAGCTTCAACCAACTTTTGGGTGTCAATATGGGCAGTCTTAGCCACATCTTGCGCCTGCACAAATCCGGTAGCTCCAACAAACAACACCAACGCTACGCATAAAGATTTCAAATGTTTCATTGTAATTGTATTAATGTTTATAAGTATTATAGATTATCAATTTTGTTTGAGTTATAGGCCTCCGCCATCGTCATCGTCACCGTCATTATTTCGGCGAGCAGCACGTGCTGCATCGATGCTATCTTTTCTAGCTTGACGCTCCGCTAACAAACGTGCACGCTTTGCATCAAATTCTGCTTTCTTAGCAGCGCGAACTGAATCACGAACTCGTTTGCGCTCTGCTAAAAGTGTTTCTCTTTCTGTCTTCTGAGCGGCAGCAGCTGCAGCACGTTCAGCGTTCTTGGCTTCGATCTCTTGCTCTTTAGCAGTCACTACTGCATCTTCTTCTGCAGAAAGTGCCTCACGAGCTTCAATCTCTTCTTTGTCCTTTTTAGACGTTGCTTGAGTACGTTTTGCCGCTCTGTTGATGGCGCGTACCACTTGATCACTAATATCGTTGCGCTCCGCAGCGAATAGCATCACAATGTCTGCAGACTTGTCAAAGATGAAATCGTATTTTTTAGCCTGTGCGATCTCCTGAACTATGTTGAAGACCTGATCTTGCACGGGTTGTACCAATTGTCTGCGTTGGATGGCCAAATCGCCATTTGGTCCAAATCGCTTTTGTTGGTAATCCAATACTTCATCTTGCTTGAGTTGAATCTCTTCTTCGCGTTCTTCAATGAGTTCCTTAGTAAGTAAAACACGTTCGTTACTAAGGTCCACCTTCATTTGATCAACCTCTGCCAATCTTTTTTCAATGTCCTTTTTCCACTGTTGAACTTTATTGTCCAATTGCAGGGAAGCCTCTTGGTATTCCGGAACGTTTTCCAGAATGTATTCCATATCGATATAACCGATGCGCGCTCCGCGTTGCGCATAGCTCAAGCTGCCGATCATTAGGGCAGATACCAAGAGAATTAATTTTAATCGCATAGTCTTAGTCAGTTGAGTAATAGAAAATATCGTGCCAAAGCGTTTAAAAGCGTTGACCAATTATAAAATGCGTTTCCCATCCATTAGGCTCGATTCCACCAGGAATAGGGTCGAAACCGTATCCGAAATCGATTCCCAAAAGTCCAAACGCAGGCATAAATATACGGATTCCTGCGCCAGCAGAACGATTAATAACGAAGGGATTATAATCTCTAAAACTATCCCAAGCCGCTCCTCCTTCTATAAACGTCAGCGCGTATATTGTTGCCAGTTGTTTCAAACTGATAGGGTAACGCAATTCTAACGTAAATTTGTTGAAAATCGTATTTCCATCAATGGTGGATAAAGATTGGTTTGGATATCCACGCAGCTGAACCACTTCACGTCCGTCCAAACTGAAAGCTCCTAGACCATCACCCCCGACAAAGAAACGCTCAAAAGGAGGGATTCCACGGTCGTTATTGTAGGCGCCTAAGAAACCGAATTCGGCATGCGTTCTCAGTACAAGTTTGTCAACTACTCGAGTATACCAAGTTGCGTTGAATTTGATCTTATAGAATTCCAACCACTTGAATCGCTCTTGGTCAATTCTCGCTTGATCAGGGTTTCCGTTAGCGTCTTGGAATTCTGGATCGTTCTGCAAGTTTCCAAAGTCTGTACTGCTAAATAATGACCAAGGCGGCGTCAATTTAGCCGTAAGGGCAAATTGAGAACCTCCTAAAGGATAGATCGGGTTTACCGTAGTATTATCACGACTCAGTCCAATAGTATAGGCCAAGTTGTTTGAGAATCCGTCACCAAAAGTAAAGAGGTTGGTGATGTAGTTCTTCAAGTCAAAGTGTTGGAAACTTACCGCGTGTGAGATCTGGAAGAAGTCATCCGGCCATTTCAAGCGCTTCGCAATACCTAATGATCCACCCGTGATCAAGAATTTTCTAGATCTATCTGCATCTCTACTTCTAAAGTCGAAGAAGAACTGCACCGTATGTGAGAACGAGGCTGAGAATTGGATCGGTTTACGTCCGCCCAACCAAGGCTCAATAAATGATAAGCTATAGGTTTGGAAGAACGTACTGGCTTGCGCACGTAAGGAAAGTGTTTGTCCGTCTCCCATCGGAAGCGGTTTGTACGCTTTTCCATTAAAGATGTTTCTGATCGAGAAGTTGTTGAATGACAATCCAACGGTTCCTACGAATCCACCTCCACCGTAACCACCTTGAAGTTCGATCTGGCTAGAACCTTTCTCAACCACGGAGTATTCCATGTCTAAGGTTCCTGAGTTTGGATCAACATTCTTAAAGTTTGGTGCAATCTGTTCCGGATCAAAGTATCCTACTTGTCCTAATTCACGAACGGTACGTACCACGTTTGCCTTAGAGTAGATCTCTCCAGGGCGGGTTCTGAGTTCGCGATACACCACGTGGTCGTTAGTACGGGTATTACCCACAACGGTCACGTGATCAAAATATGCCGGTTTCCCTTCAATGATTCGGATCTCGAAGTCTATGGTGTCGTTTCTTACGTTTACCTCTACTGGGTTAATTCTAGAAAAGAGGTAACCGTTATTCTGGTATTGGTTGGTGAGGTCTAAAGCCTCTGGATCTCCTACATCAGCAATGCGCTCTTCCAGCAACACTCCGTTGTAAGTGTCTCCTTTTTGGATTCCTAGAACACGACTTAAAAGTTCGTCGCTAAATACACTGTTTCCGATGAAATCAATATCTCCAAAGTAGTATTGATTTCCTTCTTCTACAGTAAGCTCTAGGGCAACAGTATTGTCATCTTTACGGATCAAGGTATCACTAACGATACGTGCATCGCGATAACCGTTTTCCTTGTACTTGTCCAAAATAGATTCTTTATCAGCCTCGTAATCGTCTTCGATATACTTCGAGCGTTTCCAAAAACGAAGCGGGAATCTCTTTTTGGTATTCTTCATGGCCTTTTGAAGTTTGGCATCCGTCAAAGCTTCATTGCCGTTAAAGGTGATCTCGTCTACCTTAACTCTTTCACCTTTATCAATAGCGATGGCCAGGTCTTGTTTTGTTTCCAAACCAGTAATGGAATCCATTACATTGGTAGTACTCATAATTACCTGAGCATTCAAGAATCCTTGCTCGCGGTATCTATTCAAGATGTAATTCTTGGTAGTGGTTAGTAGGTTTTGAGTAACCTTTTGTCCCTTTTTGAGTTCGTTGTCATTAATGATATCACGAGCCTTTCTATCGCGAATTCCCGTAATAGAAACATTGTTCAGTGTTGGCAGTTCTTGGATGTTGATCTCCAGGTCGACCACATCGCCTTCCATGCGGGTAACATAAATACTGATGTCTGAGAACAGGTTCTGATCCCAAAGGTTGGTAATAATATCGCTCAAACGTTGACCAGGAACGTAGATGCGTTCTCCAGTTTTGAGGCCGGTAAAGGTAAGTACCGTTTGTGCGTTGTAACTTTTGAGTCCCGTGATCTCAATATTGCCGATCTCGTATTTGCGGTTTGCGTCAAGGTCACGTTTCTGACCGTAGCTCGAAAAGCTCAGCAAAAAGAATAAAAGGAGAAGGGGTAATGTTCTTTTATAGGAATTCAAAAATATAGTGTTAGTTAAGTTGTTCACTGGTCTTTCCAAATCTGCGTTCTCTGTTTTGATAATTCAGGATAGCCTCGAGTAGATGTTCCTTTCTAAAATCGGGCCAAAGTACCTCTGTAAAATATAGTTCCGCATAAGCGATCTGCCATAGTAAGAAGTTGCTTATACGCTGCTCTCCACTGGTGCGAATCAACAGATCCACGTCCGGTAAATTAAGCGTGTAAAGATGCTTATTTATAACGTCTTCATCAATCTCTTCAATCGAAATTATATTATTTTTAACTTTGGAACTTATTTCTTTAATAGTTTTTGTGATTTCCTCTCGGGAGCCATAGCTCAATGCCAAAGTCAAGGTCATTCGCTCGTTGTCTTTGGTAGCCTCAATCACTTCATTTAATTCCGCTCTCGCCTTGCTGGGCAAGTCATTCAGCGCTCCAATAGCGCCTAAGCGAATGTTGTTTTTCTGGAGGGTTTCTACTTCCTTTTTCAAACTGGATACCAAGAGTTTCATCAGGGTTTGAACCTCTAATTTGGGTCTATTCCAGTTTTCAGTAGAAAAGGCGTAAAGTGTTAAAAAAGGTATTCCTAATTCGGCTGCACCTTCCACAATTTCTTTAACCGCTTTGGTACCACTTTCGTGTCCTTTGGTTCTGAAAAGACCGTGCTTTTTTGCCCAGCGTCCGTTGCCGTCCATAATAACGGCCAGGTGCTTCGGAAGCTTTGCTTTGTCAATACGATCTAGTTTGCTCATCCTTAGAAATTACAATAACACGGTTGTCGACCAAAGGTAAAACTCAGGGTTAGCCCTGTAAATACATACCAATCGTCGCTGTTTAAATTGCCGAATTTTAAGCTTTGGTCTTCGGCAAGATCCTTTACAGGATTACTTCCGTCCAAGGCGTCTGTTAAGGTATATCTGGCCCCAATTTCCAATCCGAGAATCATTTTGGTTCCCAGTGTGGCTTTGTAACCCACTACCATTGGGATCGCGAAATCCCAGGCGCTGTCAAATTTACGAATCACATCGGTATTAGGGTCCCTAAAAAGGTTATTATATCGAAAATACGTCAAACCGGTGTATAAATACGGTGTACGCTGCGGTCTGCCAGAATACATACTGAATTCCACGAAGTTAAATTCCAGACCAAGAGAAGCTTCGGTTATGGAATTCGTGAAGGTTAGACCGCGTTGGGCACGTCTGGTTTCGCTAGATTTGTTATCGTCTCCTTTGAGGTTGGATTGGATCAAAGTAAAGCGGAATGCGTGTCTTGGTCCGCGATTCCATTTCAAGATCCCACCAAAGTGCAGGGTATTGGGCGAGATGTAATTGGTGCGTCCTACATCACCAATAAAATTGGTTCCACCTAGAACGGCTCCAATCTCGTAGGTTTGTCCGAAGCTCAAAAAGCTTCCTAATCCCATAAAAAACAGCAAAAATAAGGCCCTCATATCCCTGAAAAAACGTGCAAATATAACAATAAACTTGAGGTATCCACAGCCTTCGCTGTATCCTCCGAGAAGTAAAACAGTAAAACGCCTGTTTTATTGTTTAAAATTGCGCTTGTCTTCGCCCCAAAGTAGCTTCTGGCGAATGGTTTTGATAAAGCTGTCGTGATTCAGCTGAACCAAGGAAATTGTAAAGGGTGCTCGGGTGATCTCAACCTCGGTATCGTTACTTAAGGTTACGATACGAGAATCCAAGGAAAGCAAATAAGAATCTTCCCTGCCGTAGACCTGGAGTCCGATAGTAGTATCGTCTGGAATTACAAAAGGTCTTGCATTCAAATTGTGCGGTGCGATTGGGGTGATCACAAAGGAATTGGATTGCGGATCAATTACCGGTCCTCCACAGCTCAAAGAATACCCCGTGGAACCGGTAGGCGTGGCTACAATAAGTCCGTCTGACCAATAACTGGTAAGGTACTCACCATTGAGCTCTGTCGCTACGCGGATCATGCTGGTAGTGTTCTTTCTATTTACGGCTACTTCATTGAGGGCAAAATTTAAAACGCCATCCATGGCATCAGCCGGAGTTGTTTTAACCTGTAAAAGACTGCGTTCAGAAATGCTGTATTGGCCTTCGAGTATTTGATCAATATGTTCTTTAAGGTCGTCTTTTTGAATTGTAGCTAAAAATCCGAGACGGCCGGTATTGATCCCAACGATTGGGATGTTGAGATCTTTGACATAAGTAATGGAACGTAAAATGGTTCCGTCTCCACCAATACTAAAGAACAGATCGTAAGAGTCGTCTAATTGCGTGAAGGTTTCAAAAGCTTCGTAGTCTTTCTCAATGTTTTCATTGGCGCGGATGAGTTCCAAAAAGTTGGCTTCTATGAATACATCAGCTTGGGCTTTGTCAAGCGCGTTGAGCACTGAGGCGATATAACCGCCTGAGTTCTTGTGATAAAACTGTCCGTAGATCGCGATCTTCATGCCCGAGGCTTAATTACATATTGAGGTATTTGTCCAAATACTTAGAACGCGCTTTTAGGCTATCCAGATAGGTGTCCTCCGCATGTTGAGAGACAATATTGTAGCCGTAACGTCTAAAGGTCTGTACAATGGTATTGATGCCGGTAGGTGCTATCTTTACGGTAGCTTGGATTAGATCGTTCTCCATATGGGAAACGAAAACTCCTAATAATCGCGCATCGTTAGATTCCACAATTTGACAGATCTCACTAAAGGAATAATCATTGACTCCCTTTTCAATAATGATGATCCCTCCAGCTTCATGTAAAAAGGGGGTTTCGCTAAAGAGATTCATGATATCACCCAACTCAAAATAGCCGAGATACTCCTGTTCTTCATTAAGGACAGGCATGATATTGCTGGAATGTTGCGCAAAAGCCTCCAACACATCCAGCCAATTGGTATTCTCGCGCACAAAGAATCCCTCTAAGGCATATTGCACCTCTAAGAGTGTCTTGTCGCTTTCAAAGCAATGCGCATCAGTCTCTGAAATACACCCTAAATAAGTGCCTTCATTATAAACCGGTAGATGGGAATAGGTGAGGTTGTTGAAGGTGTTTTGTACTTCACTCACCATAGTTTTCAAGCTGAACGGTCTAACGTCGTTAATAATGTATTCCGCAGTATTCAATACCAATAATTTTTATGCAAATTAATCAATTTTAAGCAGCATGAGCCTTTATCATCTTCGTATTTTTGTATTCAAATACTAAGCCATGACGCGATTAAGCGTAAATATTAACAAAATTGCCACCCTGCGTAATGCACGAGGTGGTAATGTGCCGAACTTGCTTCAAGTTGCTTCAGACATTCAAGATTTTGGAGCCCATGGGATTACCATTCACCCGAGACCAGACGAACGTCATATTCGTTACCAAGACGCTCGCGACCTAAAAGCTGTTGTTCATACGGAATTCAATATTGAAGGGAATCCGGTGGGTAGCTTTGTAGATTTGGTCAATGAAGTGATGCCTGAGCAGGTCACTTTGGTGCCCGACTCCATTGACGTTTTAACCTCAAATGCAGGTTGGGATACGGTAAAGCACAAAGATTTTCTAACGGAGATCATTGCAGAGTTCAAATCCAAAGGCATGCGTACTTCCATTTTTGTGGATCCTGTTGCGGCCATGATTGAAGGAGCTGCCGAGGTTGGGACCGACAGAATTGAGTTATATACAGAAGCTTTTGCCAGTGGTTATGCTGCAGGTGATCAACAGGCTGTGAAACCTTATGCCGGCTGCGCCCAATTGGCTCATGAACTAGGTTTGGGAATTAATGCCGGACATGATCTGTCCCTAGATAATATTGCCTTCTTTGCGCAAGAGGTTCCGCATTTGGCAGAAGTATCCATTGGTCACGCCTTAATCTCAGAATCCTTGTACTTAGGCTTAGAAAATGTGGTGAATATGTACATCCATAAATTACAATCATGAGTTTATTGCACTCCAGAATTGTCGGAGAGGGACAGCCTTTGATCATTCTTCACGGCTTTTTAGGCATGGGGGACAATTGGAAGACCTTGGCCAATAAATTTGCAGAAGATGGATTTCAGGTGCATTTGGTGGATCAAAGAAATCACGGGCGCAGCTTTCATGATCCTGGATTTTCTTATGCTTTAATGGCTCGAGATCTGCTCGCATATATGGACCACCATGGAATGGAGTCTGCCAGTTTCATTGGGCATTCTATGGGTGGTAAAACGCTTATGGAATTCGCTACCCAGAATCCGCAGCGCGTGTCTAAAATGATCGTTGCGGATATCGCTCCAAAAGCCTATCCGCAGCATCATCAAGCTATATTAAATGGACTGACCGTTCTTTGGGAAGCCTCATTAACAGGGCGTTCTCAAGCCGATGAATTGCTGAGTCAATATGTTGCAGAGCCTGGAGTGAGACAGTTTTTGTTGAAGAATCTCTACTGGGTTGATAAAGGAGTTTTGGGACTCAGGATGAACCTTCCCGCATTAAAGCAACATATTGAAGAAGTGGGCAAACCTTTGGCAGATCAGGCACGTTTTAATGGGCCGAGTTTGTTTCTCAGAGGTGCAAAATCAGACTACATACTTCCTGTGGATGAAATCATGATAAAAAGACATTTTCCTGCGGCAATCATCGATGAGGTCTCAGCTGCTGGACATTGGCTACATGCCGAAAATCCTAGGGAATTTTACCAAAATGTTATAGATTTTTTATAACATTGCACAACATTTATTATGTATGCATAATAAATAGGTAGTGCTTAAAAAGAACTACCTTTGTAATTGAACTAATACTACAATCTAATTTTTTAATCCCTTTTTATGAAAAAATTACTCATTTTCGCTGTTTTTGCGTTGACTGCGGCGGTGACTTATGCAGGTGGATACCGTGTGAGTCTTCAGGGGCAGAAATCTCTGGCTATGGGACACACGGGTGTGGCAGTCGTAAACAGTGCCGAATTGGTGTTTTTTAACCCTGCCGGTATGGTCTACCTGGAAAACAAACTGAACATCTCTGCTGGTGTTTCTGGTGTTTTTGCTGATGTAAAATTTCAGAATGCAGAATTCGGATATTCCACAGAGACTGATAGCCCTGTTGGAACTCCATTTTATCTGTATGCTTCTTACAAAGCTAACGACTGGTTAGCCTTTGGTCTTGGTGTTTACACGCCTTATGGTAGTTCTGTTGAATACCCGAATGACTGGGAAGGATCTCACTTGGTAAATAATATTGAGTTGGCTGCGATCTTTGTACAACCAACGGTTTCTGTAAAGATCTTTGACGAGTTGAGTATCGGTGGTGGACCTATTTATGTGACTGGTTCTGTAAACTTCAACAGAAACTTGAACCGAACTTTATCTGACTTAGACGGCAACCGAACAAACGTTACTATTGATGCTTCTGGTGTTAATGCTTGGGGTTATACTATTGGTGCGATGTTCAAACCAACCGATAAGATCAATATTGGATTCAATTACCGTTCAGAAATTATTCTAGACGCTGAAGGCGGAGAGGCTGACTTTGAGAATGTACCAAACTCACCTTTGACTCCTTTTGCTGATACTACTTTTGACGCATCCTTGCCACTTCCGGCAGAATTGACCGTTGGATTCTCTTACCAATTCCACAGCAAGTGGTTGTTTGCTTTTGACTTCAACCGTGCGTTTTGGGATGTGTACAATTCATTAGACATCGACTTTGCAGATCCTAACATTCCGGATTCATTCAACCGTAGAAACTATAAGAATGCTTCTATTTACCGTTTTGGTTTGCAGTATGAAGCAACTTCTAAGTTTACTTTACGTGCAGGTTACTACTTTGATGAGTCTCCGGTACAGGACGGATTCTTCGCTCCGGAAACTCCGCGTAACGATTCTAACGGATACACTGCTGGTTTGACTTTCAACTTGAGCGATCGTTTCCAGATCGATGCTTCTTTCCTTTACTTGAGATTTAAAGAAGTTGACGCTTCTTACGATTTCTATTTTGAGGATGGCGTTGCTGTACCATTTGGAGGGACTTACAAGTCGAACTCTTTCATTCCAGGTCTTGGAATCTCTTATAGAATGTAATCACAACTTAATCTGATAAGCCATATGAAAACATATATTAAATATTTATTTGTCGCTTCTGCAGCTTTCTTAGCAAGTTGTGAAGTTGAATTTGAAGAACCGATCACTGACGAAGGCTTTTACACCACTGGTGAGGCCAATATGTCAAGTTTTGTGGCCGTGGGTAACTCCCTTACTGCTGGTTTTGCAGACGGTGCACTTTATATCACAGGACAAGAGAACTCTTATCCAAATATCCTAGCCAACCAATTCGCTTTAGCTGGAGGTGGAGATTTCACTCAGCCTTTGATGAACGATAATTTGGGTGGATTGCTTTTAAGCGGAAACCAGATTTCTCAAAACCGTTTTGTATTAGCTGCGGATGCTGAAGGTAACTTAGGACCAGCTGTTCTAGGTGGTATGCCAACTACGGACGTTGCTAACGGATTAGCTAGCCCATTCAATAATATGGGAATTCCAGGTGCTAAGAGTTTTCACTTGGTAGCACCAGGATACGGAGATGTAAACGGAGTTCTTACGGGAACTGCTAACCCTTACTATGCTCGTATCGCAACTAACGCTTCTGCAACTGTTGTTGGAGATGCTGCTTCTTTGAACCCATCTTTCTTTAGCTTGTGGATCGGAAACAACGATATCTTGAGCTACGCGACTAGCGGTGGTTCTGGTGTAGATCAACTTGGAAACTTGGATCCAACAACTTATGGTCCAAACGATATCACTGACCCTAATGTTTTTGCTTCTGTATTTAGTCAAGAAGTAGAGGCTTTAGCTGCTGGTGGATCAGGAGGGGTTGTGTTGAACATTCCTGATGTAACTTCTATTCCATTCTTTACTACAGTGCCTGTAAACTCTGTTCCATTGGACGAGGCTACTGCTGCTGCATTGAATGCGAACTTTGCGCTTTACAACGACCTTATCTTGCCTGGATTGGTAAGCTTTGGAGTGATCAGTGCTGAAGAAGCTGCAATGCGTACCGTTTCTTTTGAAGCTGGATTGGGCAATGCGCCAATCATTGTAGATACAGACCTTACTGATGTAACTACGATCCTTCAAGGACCTCCTGCTAACCTTGATCCAGAAACTGCTGCATTGCTTGGGCAATTGCGTCAGGCTAATGAGAATGACTTGATCGTTCTTACTGCGGCTAGTGTTTTAGGAGCTCAAGTTGGAGATGACCCAACAGCGATCAACGGGGTATCTGTACCTCTAGCAAACCAATTTGTATTGACTGCTACAGAGCAAGCACGTGTTGCTGCTGCTGGAGCTGCTTACAACGCTGCTATTGAAGGTATTGCTGCTGCTAATGATATTGCCTTTGTAGATGCTAGAAGTGCTTTGGCACAAGTGGCTAACGGAGGAGTGATGAGCAACGGAGTAATGTTGACCAATGAGTTTGTAACTGGTGGAGCGTTTTCTTTGGATGGGGTTCACCCAACACCAAGAGGATATGCCTACACGGCAAACTTGATCATTGATGCGATCAACGCCAAATACGGAGCTACAATTCCAAAGGTAGATATCGGAACTTTCGGAACTATTACCTTGAGTAACGATTAAGACCATCTAAATATCACATGATAAAAAGCGTTATCTTCGGGTAACGCTTTTTTTTATGAAATGAGCACAAACAAATTTTCAAATTGATGAACACGCTGATTAAAATCGCATTAACCGCTGGGGCGGTTCTTATACTGGCTAATGTTTTGCCCGGAGTATCTGTTTCCGGTTATTGGGGTGCGATCATTGTCGCGATTGTTCTATCGATCTTGCGCCTTTTTGTAAAACCTTTATTGATCTTGTTTACTTTGCCGCTGACGATACTTACGTTGGGCTTATTTCTCTTTGTGATCAACGCCATAATTGTGTTGCTGGCCAGCGAGATGCTCGATGGATTTAGGGTAGATGGATTTTGGTGGGCGGTACTGTTCAGTATATTGCTTTCCTTCTTGCAAGCCTTTGTCAATTCCTTGGTCAAAGAAGAAAAACCAAAGGCCTGATAATCAAGTCTTGCTTCCCTTGCTGATGGCTTAAAAAAGTCGTAGTTTTGCACTCCGATTTTCAGAGAAAAATACATTATGAACATCAGCAGAACCGATATTGATGATTTGAACGCCGTAGTAACTGTGGCGATCGAGAAAAAGGACTACGCAGACAAGGTAGAAACCATTTTAAACAACTACAGAAAGAACGCTAATATTCCTGGCTTTAGAAAAGGACATGTGCCTATGGGCATGGTGAAGCGTCAGTATGGAAAGGCCGTTTTGGTCGATGAGGTAAACAAATTGCTTCAGGATTCCTTGCACAAATACCTTACTGAAGAAAAGTTGGAGGTACTTGGAAATCCACTGCCAAAAAATGAGACCGACATCAATTGGGACGGAGACGATTTCAACTTTGAATTTGAATTGGGTCTTGCTCCTAAGTTTGATGTAAATATGGCTCCAAAGAAAGCCGTTACTCAATACAAGATCGTTGCCGATGATGAAATGATCGACAACCAAGTAACAAGCATTCGCAAGCAGTACGGAAAATTGATCAGCCAAGCTGAGGTTGTTGCAGATGCAGAGATCACCGGTACTTTCAAAAATGAAGAAGCTGGAATCGACAATAAAACTACGCTATCTCTAGATCGCGTTGACGGAAAACGTCAGCAGAAAGCATTATTAGGAGCAAAAGCAGGAGAGACAATTACTCTTAAAACCAAGTCTATGTTCAAAGACGATTTCCAAAACCAACAAGTTTTTGGAGTGTCTTCTGACGATGCAAAAGGACTTGACGTTGAAGTGGAGTTCGCTATTGACGAGATCAACACCCGTGAGCTAGCTGAGATGAATCAGGAGCTGTTTGATAAACTCTTCGGAAAGGACGTAGTGAAGTCAGAAGAGGAGCTGCGCGGAAAGATCAAAGAAGATGCTGAGCGTCAGTTTGCCCAACAAGCAGATCAAAAATTATTGAACGATGTAGTTGATTCATTGATCGACAACACCAAATTCGATCTGCCTGATGGATTCCTAAAACGTTGGTTACGCGTTGCAGGAGAGCAAGAGCTTTCTGAGGACGAAGCCAATGCAGAATACGAGCGTACTGAAAAAGGTTTGCGTTACCAATTGATTGAAGGCAAACTGCGTGCAGAGCACAATTTGCAAGTGACTTTTGACGAGTTGAAAGACTACGCTCAAAACATGATCAAAGCGCAGATGGCTCAGTTTGGACAAATGGATCCGTCTCAAGAAGAATTGGATGGCATTACGGCTCGTATCATGAGCAACCAAGAAGAAGTTCAGCGTTTGCAGGAGCAGCTAAACGGCCAGAAAATGCTTGATTTCTTTAAGGAAAATGCAAAATTAAAGACTAAGGAGGTAACCTACGACGCCTTCGTAAAAGAGGCCTACAGTTAAACCGGCTTATTTTAATTATCTTTAGGCGTCGAATCCGAGAGGATTCACGCCTTTTTTTGTCAATCAAAACTAAAATGTATAATTGATTTCCTTTTAGACAGTTTAGTTTAAAAATCAAACCCATTTACATGGATTACGGAAAAGAATTTAAAAACTTTGCTATAAAGGATCAAGGGATCAGCTCTACGTATTACGATAAGATCGTGAGCAGCATGTATCCGGTTGGTCTAACTCCAAACATTATTGAAGAGCGTCAAATGAACATTGCGATCTTTGATGTATTCTCACGATTGATGATGGACCGCATCATCTTTTTGGGAACAGGTATCAACGATCAGGTGGCCAATATCATTCAAGCACAATTGTTGTTCTTGGAAAGTACAGACAGCTCTAAAGACATTCAGATCTACATCAACTCCCCAGGAGGAAGTGTATACGCCGGATTGGGTATTTACGATACCATGCAGTTCATCAAGCCAGATGTGGCTACGATCTGTACCGGAATGGCAGCTTCTATGGGAGCCGTATTGCTTTGTGCCGGAGCTCAAGGCAAGCGCAGTGGATTGACCCACTCTCGTGTTATGATTCACCAGCCGCTAGGTGGTGCGCAAGGACAGGCTAGTGACATTGAGATCACTGCCCGTGAGATCTTGATCTTGAAAGAAGAATTGTATCAAATCATCGCCAAGCATTCTGGCCAGACTTATGAGAAGATCTACCAAGACTCCGACCGTGATTACTGGATGAAGGCAGACAAAGCCAAGGAATACGGAATGATTGATGAAATACTAACCCGCGGATAATTGCCGTTATACGCTTTACCTGAATACCCAGAAAGATGGCTAAAGAAGAATTAGAATGTTCGTTTTGTGGGCGTAAAAAGCCAGAGACCAACTTGCTTATTGCAGGGCTGGATGCGCACATTTGCGACCGCTGTATAGAACAGGCTCATGGAATTGTGGTAGAAGAAGCTACCCACAGCAGCAATGCTGAACTTTCTAAGGAGCTCATGCTGAAGAAACCCAAAGCCATCAAAGAATTTTTGGACGAATACATCATTGGGCAAGAACACACCAAAAAGGTGATGTCTGTGGCTGTTTACAATCACTACAAAAGATTGTTGCAACCACCAACGGATGATGATATCGAGATTCAGAAAAGTAACATTGTCATTGTTGGGCAAACCGGAACGGGTAAAACTTTAATGGCCAAAACGGTGGCACGTATGTTAAACGTGCCTTTGGCCATTGTAGATGCAACAGTGTTGACTGAGGCAGGATATGTTGGAGAAGACGTAGAAAGTATTTTGACGCGTTTACTTCAAGCTGCAGATTACAATGTGGAGAAGGCGCAGAACGGAATCGTTTTTATTGATGAGATCGATAAGATTGCTCGTAAAAGCGACAATCCTTCCATTACCAGAGACGTTTCTGGAGAAGGGGTGCAACAAGCCTTATTGAAGCTGCTTGAAGGGACTACCGTGAATGTACCGCCAAAAGGTGGGCGTAAGCACCCGGATCAGAAGTTCATTGAAGTCAATACGGAGAATATTCTATTTATTGCCGGTGGAGCTTTTGATGGTATTGAACGCGCCATCACCAAGCGTTTGAACATGCAAGCGGTTGGATTTAGCGCTTCTAAATCAGACGACGCCTTTGAGCGTGACAACTTGCTTAAATACATTATTCCTAAGGATCTTAAAGACTTCGGATTGATTCCAGAGATCATCGGACGTCTGCCTGTTTTGACACATATGGATCCATTAGATAAAGGAACCCTAAGAGCTATTCTTACCGAGCCAAAGAACGCGATTGTAAAGCAATACAAGAAACTCTTTGAGATGGACGAGATTGACTTTGTGATCACAGAAGAAGCTTTGGATTATGTGGTTGATAAGGCCATTGAATACAAGCTTGGAGCTCGTGGATTGCGTTCGCTTTGTGAAGCGGTATTGACAGACGCTATGTTTGAGATGCCTGGTACGGATGACCGTCAATTGCATGTGACTAAAGAGTACGCAGAGAAAAAGCTCAACAAGTCAACCATTAAAAAGCTCAAGGCCGTTTCTTAAGCATTCAGCTTAAGTAATTCCTCTAAATAATCGCGAGTATTTGCCAGGCGAGGCACCTTGTGCTGTCCGCCCAATTTGTCTTTTGCTTTCAGCCAATCGTAGAAGACTTTTTCGCGTCCAAAGTGAACCGTAGGAAGGTTTAGCGTGGTATTGTTGTATCGCTTGGCTTCGTAATCAGAATTTACTTCTTGTAGGTATTGATCGAGTAAACTGGTAAACTGCTTTTGGTCTGTAGGTGGTTTTTTGAATTCGATGAGCCACTCATGAGCCCCTTTTTCACGTCCCTCCATAAAAATAGGGGCAGCGGTATAATCCACAATTTCGCAATTGGTTTTGGCAGCCACCTTTTTGAGGGCGCTTTCTGCGTTTTCAATGATCAATTCCTCTCCAAAGACATTGATGTGATGTTTGGTGCGTCCACTCACGCGAATATGATAGGGTCTTACGGAAGTGAATCGAACGGTATCTCCAATCTTGTAACGCCACAATCCGCCGTTAGTGGTAATTACAATAGCGTAATTCTTTCCAACTTCTACTTGATCTAATGGAATCACGCGCTGCTCTGGAGTACCGTAGCAGTCCATCGGAATGAACTCGTAAAAGATTCCGTAGTCTAACATCAGTAAGAGGTCTTTGCTGTCGTTCTTATCTTGAATGGCAAAGAATCCTTCAGAAGCATTGTAGATCTCGTAGTACTTAAAATCTGACTTGGGCAAGATGTGTTTGTACTGATCCATATAGGGCTCAAAACTCACGCCCCCGTGAAAGTAGACTTCCAAATTCGGCCAAATGTCAAAAAGGTTATTCTCTCCAGTGGAAGTCAGTACCTCATTGAGTAAAACTAACATCCAAGAAGGTACACCAGCCAAACTGGTCACGTTTTCCTGTATGGTTTCATTGACAATGGCCTGCATTTTGGTTTCCCAATCGGCCATAAGTGAAACTTCGCTGCTCGGCGTAGAACTGAATTCTGCCCAAAAAGGCATATTGTCAATCAAGATTGCAGACAGATCTCCAAAGGCAGTGCCATTGCTTTTGTATAGTTCCTTGCTCCCGCCTAAACGTAAACTTTTGCCCACAAATAGTTGAGAGTCGGGATTATTGTTCAAATACATACAAAGCAGATCCTTACTGGCTGCGTAATGGCAATTTTCTAAGGATTCACCACTTACGGGTATGAACTTGCTTTTGCTAGAAGTGGTTCCGCTAGACTTTGCAAACCACTTGATAGGGCTGGGCCAAAAAATATTGGATTCCCCTTGTCGTGAACGTTCTATGAGGTCTTTGTAGTCTTCATAACTACTAATGGGTACGCGAGCCGCAAAGGTTTCATAATCCTTGATATCTTCAAAGCCATAGCGCTTGCCAAGCTCCGTATTCTTGGCTTTTACCAAGAGATTGCTCAGCAGTTCACGTTGCACTTCATCGGGGTATTTTAAAAAGAGTTCAATCTGATGGAACCGCTTTTTTAAAAACCAGGAGGCAATAGAATTTACAATCGGTATTGGCATTTATTTGCGCTATCTTTAGGCAATAAAAATAGGAATTTTAAGCATATGACCTATACTGGAGTACTCACAAAAATGAAGACGCAAAACGGCCAGCCCGTGCAGTATTTCTTGAACTTTGAGACCGATTTCATCAACGTCAATCAACTTTTGGGAAAGCGCATTAGTTTGCAGTTTCTCAAGTATGAATGTCTCAACTGCGGATTAGACAAAAAAATCTTCCGTCAGGGGTATTGCTATGACTGTTTTTATGACGTGCCTCAAGCTGCAGATTGGATCATTAAACCTGAACTCAGCAAAGCGCATTTGGGCCAAGAGGACCGTGACTTGGAGTATGAAAAGAAAATGCAGCTACAGCAGCATATTGTGTACTTGGCCAATTCCAGTTCTGTAAAAGTTGGGGTGACTCGTAAAAGTCAAGTGCCAACGCGTTGGATTGACCAAGGTGCGCATGAAGCCATTGCCATTGTTGAGGTTCCCAACAGATATTTGGCTGGGATCACCGAAGTTGCGTTGAAGGATCAAGTAAGTGATAAGACCAACTGGCGGGCCATGCTTAAAAATGATATCAAGGACGAGGATCTTGTCGATTGGCGTGATAAACTCTTGCCTCTAGTGCCGGATGAAGCCAAGGAGTATGTCTTGGAGCAGCAAGCGGAAACACATTTGGAGTTTCCTGTGCAGCAATATCCGGAGAAACCCAAAAGCCTTAATTTAGTCAAAGATGGAGCCTATACAGGAACCCTAGTGGGTATCAAAGGGCAATACTTGATCTTTGAAGACCAAACGGTTTTCAATGTGCGCAGTAATGAAGGGCTTTATGTCGCCTTGGAGTTGGGGGTGACCGCCTAATACTGTCTTTAACAGCTTTTTAATAAGTCCTTGACAGAGATAGCGTTATCTTTATAGGGCTATGAATAAACTAAAACTTTCCGCCATGTCTTTGGTGTGGATCACCACACTACTATTGGTAACCTTAACGATAATGGTTACTATGGATCTTCCTTTTAATTGGATGTTTTATTTGAGTGTGCTCGGACAGGTATTCGTGGTATTGATGGTTTATCGGGTGTTGACCGATGACTATACGACTGATAAGACCTTTGACGATTTCTACGAAGATTACGATACTGAGGCCAAACGCTTTAGATAATCCAAAGACGCAAGGCTTGCACCACGGCTATACCAATTAAGGCGATGCCGATCAAGGTATGCATACAAACTTTTCTGCGCTTTTTGGTTTCTTTTGAGGCTAAGCGTTTGCCCGTGGATCCGTAGATCATCAAGATTCCAACCTTGCCCAGAAAAACTCCGAAGAAAAAGAAAAGTAGAGAACTCAAATCTAGCATTGCGGAAAGCTCCACATAATTGCTATTGACCAAAGCTACTGCTACTAACCAAAACAACAACACAGGTGGGTTGATCGCGGCCAACAGGTAACCTTGAAGCAGCCTTGTGCTAAAACTACCAGATTCGCTAGACTTCTTTTTGCGTTTGGGAAGTTGTTGTTTAAATAAAAACAGGGTCCCAACAATCAAAAAAACTCCAACAAATAAGACTTTGATCCAAGGATTCATCTTTAAGAAATCAGCGACAAACATACTATAGCTCAAGGCAAGGAAAGCCAAGGAGATCTCACCCAAACCAGCGCCATAGGCAATTTGATGACCTTGTCGTTGACGGCCTTTGGCCGCTGCGCTGATCACAGCAATATTGGAAGCTCCAGGAAAGGCGCCGCCTATTCCAGCCAATAGAACTCCAATGATGAGATATAGAACAATCATGCCCATTTAGTGGTACATGATTAGAAGACCTTACACCTAAACCTGAGTTTAACGCAATTCTTCGCTGCCTTTAAGGCCAAATAAATGTCTGAGATAATAGACTCCAGCGTAGAGTAGTGGGGTGTCTAAAAGCGCTACTAAGATCTTAAAAAGGAAACCGCTAATGAGTAAACTGGTAAAGATAGCCCATGGCAGTTTTCCAAAACTACAGAGCAATAAAAGCACCGTGAAGGTATCTACGAACTGAGAAGTGAAGGTAGAGAAGTTGTTTCTCAACCAAAGGTGTTTGCCTTTGGTAATTCGCTTCCACCAGTGAAAGATCTGAATGTCTATATATTGTGCAAGTAGATACGCCATCATCGAAGCAAAAACAGCGACCGCCGTGGCTCCAAAGACTAATGTGAAGATCTCATTGTCCAAGGGACTTGTGGGGATGGCGTTAAAATGATCGGCAGTCCAGACAATCGCCAAGGAGAAAAAAGAAGCAAAGATTCCAGTGGTTACCATTTGATTTGCCTTCTTCTTGCCATAGACCTCGCTTACAATATCTGTAATCAAGAATGTAATGGGGTAGGGCAAAATACCCACGGAGATCTCAAAGGTGTATATCCCTAAAAAATCAATCGATACAAATTTTTGAAAGATCAGGTTAGAAACCACCAAAGAGGTGATGAACAAGGCAGCGAGAATCAGATAGATACGATCGGCTAAAGGGCCGTTTTTTGGTATAGAATCACTCACTTAGCGAAGTTACGATTTTAATAAACACTGTTATTATCTTTTGCGGACTTTGCTTATTTTCGCTCTTACCTAATCACTGACCCTCATCAAAGATAAACGCACCATATACCTCGCACTCGGGAGCAATCAAGGCAACCGATTTGAACAGCTGCAAGCGGCGGTGAATGCCTTGTTTGAGACCCTTGGTGATGTTAGAAAGATTTCTGCAGTGTACAGCAGCCCAGCTATGGGCTTTGAAGGTCCTGAGTTTTTGAATTGTATTGTGAGAATGGAGTCTAATCTGTCTAACTCCAAACTTATCAAAGAGGTGCTGCGTATCGAAAAACACCTAGGAAGAATCCGAGGCGAATCAGCGGGCTACAGTTCACGAACCATAGACATAGATGTCATTGCTATTGACCAGGCAGAGGTAGATTCTAAGAGCCTAACGGTGCCGCATCCCTCCATGCAAGACCGCCTTTTTGTTTTGCAGCCTATGCATGATCTGGCTCCCGATTGGAACCATCCTAAACTGGGAAAAACTGTTGCAGAATTGTTGGAGGCGTGCAGTGATGAATCCAGCCTTTCCAAACAGTCCAAATGGCTACGTAATCCAAAGAAGAACCTCCAATTGGATCAGTTTAAATACTTGGCCATTGAAGGGAATATTGGGGCTGGAAAAACCAGTCTGGCCACTTTGATCTCACATGATTTTAATGCGAAGTTGGTCTTAGAGCGTTTTAAGGACAATCCTTTCTTGCCCAAGTTTTACAAGGACCAAACACGTTATGCCTTTCCGTTGGAAATGTCCTTTTTGGCAGATCGGTATCAGCAGTTGTTGGATGATATTTCTCAATACGATCTTTTTAAGGAATTCATTGTTGCTGATTACGATCTGTACAAGTCATTGATTTTTGCAAAAGTGACTTTACAAGACGAGGAATACGCCTTGTATAAAAAGCTTTTCCATTTGATGTATAAGGAGATTGCACGTCCGGATTTATACATCTATCTCTATCAAACTACGGAAAGCCTTTTGGCTAACATCAAAAAACGCGGCCGCTCTTACGAGTCCGATATTCAACCTGAATATTTGGAACAGCTCAATCAGGGGTATCAGGAGTATATAAAATCCTTCCCAGAAGGAGGAGTAAAGGTCATTGATGTCTCTGGATTGGATTTTGTGGCTAACAGAGCAGACTATTTAAAAGTGCTTCGAGCAATCGTTTCTTAAGACTTAAACGCTAATTTTTGGAACAGATCCCAAAGGATCACTCCAGTGCTCACAGAAATATTTAGCGAGTGTTTGGTACCGATCTGAGGAATTTCTATCACACCTGCACACTGATCGATCACTTTTTGCTGAACGCCTTTCACTTCATTGCCAAATACAACTGCCATCGGAGTTTTTTCTGGAGCAAAGTCGTTTAGCATCGTGGCATTTTCTGTTTGCTCTATGGCGTAACTGTTAATGCCCTCTTGACGCAATTGCTCAATGAGCTCTGCGCAGTTTTCGCGGTATTCCCATTCCACGCTGTCTGTGGCACCTAAGGCAGTTTTTTGAATGTCTTTATGCGGAGGTGTCGCAGTGATTCCACAGAGGTAGATCTTTTCAATCCTAAAGGCGTCTGAAGTTCTAAAAACACTCCCCACATTATTCAGACTGCGGATGTCATCCAAAACCACAATAATTGGAGTTTTGTTTGCCGCTTTGAAGTCCGCTACGTTCAATCGGTCCAGTTCGCTATTGCGCAATTTTCTAAAGTCGCTCATGTGCTTGCAAAGGTAGGAGATTGTTAATAAAAGGGAATAACTCTAATGGGTTGATCTTCTCTAAAAATTCGAGTTTTTCTACTTTAGCTTTTCAACCCGTTTTATGGCCACAAAAGTCACCCCTTTAATGAAGCAATACAATGCCATCAAGGCCAAACACCCTGATGCACTTTTGCTTTTTCGTGTGGGCGATTTTTACGAAACCTTTGGAGAGGACGCTGTGCGCGCAGCTAAGATTTTGAACATCACCTTAACGGCCAGAAATAATGGCGGTGATAAAACGGAATTGGCCGGGTTTCCGCATCACGCTTTAAACACCTATTTGCCAAAATTAGTGACCGCAGGATGCCGCGTGGCTATCTGTGACCAGCTGGAGGACCCTAAACAGACCAAGACCATTGTCAAACGCGGAGTTACCGAGTTGGTGACTCCCGGAGTTGCTATCAATGATGACATTC
>NZ_CBFCWJ010000018.1:0-94316 GCF_965601605.1 Gilvibacter sp.
AACTAAATAACCAACCAAAAAACTGTTTATGTCTTAACTATCTCTTTTATTTGAGCCTGTATGTCCGCTTTACTCTGGCGTTTAACTTCGGCTCTCTTGTACTGTATGTACCCCCGCCCTTTGTATCGGTATAACGTGCCCGATTGCGGGTGGTATAGTTCGATGGTGCTGTCATTGATAACGTGGAGTTCAAAGTATTCATTGCCCAAATAATCATAATCTAGTGTTAAATATTTTATGTAGGGGTCACCGGCATCATCAGCTACATTATAGACCCCTTCGTAATCCCAAAATATTAAATCAATATTCGTGCCAAGAGGGTCTTTGGAACTCCTAAAATTATCTAAACCTCCAGCAGGAAGGAACTGTAAGAAGTTTTCCTTATCAAAAGGATTCTCTGCTCCATAGTCACTGGTTGCTACATTTTCCCAAGCCACATACTCTTGTAGGAAGTAATGGATATTGTCGTAGAAAACCAGATCGTAATCAAAGGTGTTTTCTCTGATAGCCCACAAGGGTATAACTAATGTTCCCCGGACGATAATACACACGGATCTCATTATGACTTAGTGGAGTGATCTCAAGCGGATAGAATCCGTCCAAATCGTGGTTCACTTCCAAGATGTAATCGTATTCCAATACATCATAGAATCCAACGTCCAATCCAAAGCCATTTCCTTGGCTCCCGATTCCAACCAAATTGTTGTTAGCCCAAAGCACCCCGTTCAAAAAGGAAACGGTGAAAGCCTTTTGCAAGAATGGAATCTCTCCATTACCTGTAGTACGATTGATATCCACGTACCACAATTCATGGGAATTCAATACCGCTGAAAGAGGAACCGGAACTGGATCCGGATCGGTCACTACGATATCATCTTCAATTATAACCTGCGTAGAACAGGCCGAAAACTAAGGGCCAAAAGGGCAAGTACTGCGAGTGATTTTAGTGTCTTCATAATCTTGGTATTAAAGTTCAGTTAGTAAAAACCAAACAGTGTGCCAAACTTACAATATGTTGATATACAGTTAATTATGGGCTATTTTTAATTGATTATTTTTGAGAACCAAATAGCAGTAATGGCAAAAACCCCTAAAATCGCGGTCTTTGGCGGTGGCAGTATGGCTACCGCAATTGTGAAGATGCTCACAGAAAATGTGGACGAGCTGGGCTGGTATATGCGTTCCGTATATGCCTTAGAACACATCAAGAAACAAAAGCACAATCCCAATTACTTGAGTTCGGTAGAATTTGAGACCCAAAAGCTGGTTTTGAGCAATGATATAGACGAGATGATCCGCTATGCAGACTTCTTAATCTTTGTGATTCCTTCGGCCTTTTTACAGGGCGAACTGGACAAAGCCAAAGAATCTTTGGAAGACAAGGTCATTTTCTCAGCCATTAAAGGGATTGTACCAGAAAGCAGCCTTATTGTGGGGGATCATTTCTTCACCCATTACAACATTCCTTTTGAGAACATCGGAGTGATCACAGGGCCTTGTCACGCAGAAGAAGTGGCTTTAGAGCGCCTTTCCTATTTGACCATTGCTTGTGCAGATCAAGACAAAGCCGCTTGGGTAGCTGATAAACTCAGCAGTCACTATATTAAATGTAATATCAGTGATGATATCATTGGCAC
Source organism: Gilvibacter sp. (assembly GCF_965601605.1). Taxonomy (GTDB): domain Bacteria; phylum Bacteroidota; class Bacteroidia; order Flavobacteriales; family Flavobacteriaceae; genus Gilvibacter. Next base: position 1,638 of record NZ_CBFCWJ010000018.1, read on the forward strand.
GGAATACGCTGCCATGCTTAAGAATATTTACGCCTTGGCTGCGGGAATTTGCCACGGCTTGGGCTATGGAGACAACTTCCAATCGGTACTCATGAGTAATGCGATCCGAGAGATGAAGCGCTATGTGAAGAAAATGCACAAAATGAAGCGCGACATCAACGGCTCTGCTTATTTAGGCGATCTTTTGGTAACTGGCTATTCCACCTTTAGTAGAAACCGTATGTTCGGAAACATGATCGGGAAGGGATATACTGTAAAAAGCGCCATGATGGAAATGAGCATGGTTGCCGAAGGGTATTACGCTACCAAAAGCGCCTACAAACTCAATCAGGCTCACGGAAAGAAGAAGGCCAAGACGCCAATAATCAACGCTGTATATGCCGTTTTATACGATGGCAAGGAGCCCAAAAAGATTTTTAAAAAGTTGGCAGATAAGCTAACCTAGTCTTTTAAAATTGAGCATTTTATATTACTTTTCATATTCCAAATGATCTAACGCGCAACACAACTTATTTGGACCGTTAAGTTGGTTATGCTCTAGAACACAAAAAACAATGCTATGAGATTTGTGCTTCTGTTAACGGCCCTACTTGTTTCAAATTTCTCGTACAGCCAATCCCAAGAACGGGAATTAGTAAGTCTAAAGGCAAAGATCTTTCTAGCTCAAGATGGAGAAAAACTTGAGTTGATGGATTCATTGACAGAATTGGTCAAAGACCAAATGGAATTGTCTTATGATTCCATTGCTCGCGCAACGACGCAATTCGCACTGCAATTAGATTCTACCGAATTGGCCACATACACGGCTGCTCGATTGGTTTGGTCCTGGGCTAACAGAAATGGAGCGCCCGCAAAGGCTGTTGATTATTTCCAAGAATTTATCCAAAACGACATCAATAAAGCTTCAGGTTCTGCAAAGGCCCGCCTATACCTTAATGGAGGAGACGGCTATTATTTTTCCGGACAAGTGGAAAAATCAATTGAAGTCTATCAAGAAGCTGCAGCTTTTGCGCTCACTGACAACAATGGTTTGCTCGCCGCGATTGCCAAAAAATATACAGCAGATGCCTTTACCCGTATGGGACAATTAGCAGAAGGAGCCAATATGCTCAATGAGGTAGAAGAAATCTACAGATCCTTGAACGACACTTTACGTTTAGTGAATGCGCAAAGCTCGAGAGCAGATCTTTACAGCATGGCCGGATTTTTTGATCTCGCAGAAAAACAGCGCAGACAGGCCATTGAAACTGCAGAAAAAATCAATTATTTACCTGGCCAAGTTGCAGCCTTGTACAATGCTGCAACCGACCATAGCAAAGTGAAAAATTACGCCGCCAGTATTGCAGATCTAAAACGGGGATTGAAATTGGTTGAAGGATCTGAATTGTATGATCAATACGAACCTGCATTCAAGTTGAAGTTGATTCAGATGTATGCCGACACGGACAGTTTAAAACTGGCGGAGGATTTATTCAATGAGGTACAAAATAATGTGTCCCGTTATACCCAAGGGCGCTTTCAACAAGCCTATAATCGCAGCCTTGCTGAGCTTAGATATATTCAAGGACGATATCCTGAGGCCTTAAGCGCAGCTAAAGAAAACCTAGAAAATCTGAAAGGCTCACAGACCTTAGAAAACGTTATGGGTGCCCATGATGTTTTGAGCAATATTTATGAAAGTATGGGCAATTCGGCTAAAGCTCTATTTCATTTTCAGGCCTTTGAGAAATTGGAAGATTCGCTCCTAGGGATTCAACAAAGACAAGCGTTGACTTATTATCAAACCTTGTATGAAACTGAAAAGAGGGATGCTCAAATTGCAGCTCAGGAATCGGAGATCAACTTGTTGGATGCAGAAAGTAAACGCAAATCCCAAGTGTTGATTTTTGGCGGCTTGATCTTGTTAGGCATTTTCACCATTATATATTTGGCAAGTACGCGAGAATTTGCAAAAAAGAAGCAAAAAATGCAACGCCTTTTTGCGCGTGGGCTTATTCAGAATCAAGAAGAAGAGCGCACCCGTGTTGCCAGAGATTTACACGATGGCGTGGGCCAAAAACTCATGCTCTTAGCAAAAAAGATCAATGAGTCTGCTACAGGTGATACAGCGAACCTTGCTAAAAACACACTTGAAGAATTAAGAGGGATCTCCCGAGGTTTACATCCGTCTACATTAAGGCGACTGGGGCTAAAAGCAGCCATAGAATCGATGGTGAATGAAATTGATAAAAATTGTGTAATTCTATTGTCTCATGAGATTGCGGAGATCAACGGTATATTATCTCCAGAAAACGAATTACATTTATATAGAATCATTCAAGAATCCTTGAATAATATTGTCAAGCATTCTGGGGCAGGATCTGGAGAGGTAAGTCTAAAGAAAACGTCCAGCCTAATGGTTCTGCATATAAAAGACAACGGTAACGGTTTTCAACGTAAGAGAAAAAATTAAGGCAAACAGTTTTAGGGATGAAAACGCTTCTGGAACGTGCCCGAATTCTAGAAGGTGATCTACAAATAGAATCAAACGCCAGCCAAGGCACCCAAATTTCTCTTAACCTCAACCTACAATAAAGCTATGAAAAAAGATATATCAATAGTCATTGCAGACGACCACCCCATGTTACTCAACGGCCTATTTCAAGAACTTGAGGCAAACGGTTATCAAGTTACTGGACGTGCAGACAATGGCATGCGTGCCCTGGAGCTCATATTACTCAACAAACCCAGTGTTGCTCTTTTAGACATTGACATGCCCATGCTCACTGGATTTGAGGTGGTTAAAATGGCCAAAGAAAAGGAGGTCAACACGAAATTCATTGTACTGTCCTTTCACAAAGAAGCCGAATACGTCGTGCAGGCAAAAACATTACAAATAGATGGATATTTGCTCAAAGAGGACTCCTTCTTTGAAATAGAACGCTGTATTGCCGCGGTTATGAAGGGAGAAACTTATTTCTCCAAATCCTTTGGCAGTGAATCCTTGGATGTTGCCAATGACGAGCTCAGAAAAATTAAGCTTTTAACCTCATCAGAATTAACCATTTTAAAGTTGGTTGCCAAGCAAAAATCAAATGTGGAGATCAGTGAAATGCTCAATGTTTCTGTACGCACCATTGAAAAACACCGCAGCAACATCATCGGGAAACTCGAACTGGAAAAAGGAACCAATATGCTAACCAATTGGTGTTTACTCAACAAAAAAACCATTTTAGAACACTGACGTTGACGAACTAACTTACGTGTTAACCCGTATGGATTGCCATGATGTTTGAGGCTAGCTTGCGCCTCAATTCACTATCTATGCACAACCCCGATATAGCTATCGCTCATAGCGATGTCCAATACAGCAGAGAACTATTTTCAGAATTGCGATTGCAATCGCATTACACGGATTTCCGTTTGGCCAACGGTCTTGAGGCTCTGAATTATTTGATCAATATTCGACCTGAGATCATGATCATTGAGGCAAACTTGCCCATACTAAACGCTATCGATTTGGTAAAAATGGCCAACTATAAGGGTATAAAAACCAAGTTTATCATCCTTACTAAGGAGGAACACTCCACAGATTTAAGTCATTGGCATCCTAAAGAATGCCCTGTTCTAATCGATCAAGAGGACGGAATCGATCAAATTTCAGAAGCCATCAACACCTCTATGGCTCCATCTGAAAACACAATTTCTTGGATGGCAAAAGCCATTGGCCTAGATAGGAAATAGTCTATTTTCTCATGATTTCTACGTACCAACACTTAGATAGTAGGTGGATAGTCGTATATGTAAGGGCTTTAGGTCAAGTTAGTTTAGCTGCATAAAACTAACAACATGAAAAGGACCTATCTACTCCCAATCTTTCTTTTGCTTTTTTACTTTAATCCTAGCTGGGCACAAACCTGTACCCGATTGGATGATATCTCGCAAACTGCAAACAACAATACAACCAGTAGCTTCTGGGAAGGAGCAGCACAATCTTGGACCTCTCCGTGCTCGGGGCAAATTGAATCTATTGAACTCAGAACAGCAACATTCGGAACTGCTGGCGAGACCATCACGGTAGACGTTTTTATTCTTCAAGGGACTACCACAAGTCCCATAGCCATTTTAAAAAGTTTTGAGTTCGACTTTGAAGGTTTTAATGAATTTGGGAAAAATCAATCAATCCCAATTCCCGGCTTACTCGATGTAACTGCTGGAACCCAGTATACTTTTGCTCTAGTTCAGCCTGACGGGGTGAGTGAGCTCAGATATCAATACACCAATACCAATCCCTATGATGGAGGGAATTACAGTAGACTTGAAGATCCAGGTGAACCCTGGGTAAATTTTGAAAGTCGTGATTTGGATTTTGACATAAAAGTGAAAGACGATCGCCCTACCATTGCCTGTAGAAACATCACTTTAACTCTGGACAGCAATAATCAAGCTTCAACAACCTTTAATGCGTTAACCACAGGCAGTGGTGATGACCTAGGTGTGGTAGCTAGAGTGATCTCACAATCTGACTTTGATTGCGACGACGTTGGTGTTAATCGTGTGAGCGTTTTTTTTGGAAGATACTGGAGGACAACGTGCGGGTTGCGACGCTTTCGTTACTATTATAGATCCTAACGATCCTGTTCTGAGCTGTCCAGACGACATTGTACTGAATGTTGATCCTGGAGAATCGCGTGTAGTCAACTACGACGCTGTTGGTTATGAGGACTGTAGCGTGGCTATTGATGGTTTCACGTTTTTGATGAATGCCAACGGCAACAGCTATTATATTTCTAATGACTTTTATACGGGTCCCAATGCAAGGATACATGCAGAGGCTAATGGTGGCTTTGTAGCCTCAATTCTAAGCAGAGAACTCAATGAAGAAATCTTTTTTGCCAAGCAAGCCGCTGGTTTTGGCACGACAGCCGCATGGATAGGTATATCTGATGCGGACGTAGAAGGCACCTTTGAATGGCACGATGGATCGAGCACAGCATACACCAATTGGGCTGATGGAGAACCGAGCGGCAGCAGCCCAGAAGAGGATTATGTGATTCAAAGCAGCAGTAGCGGGAATTGGTTTGATCTGGAAGGGGTAGCAAGTATCAGATACATCTTTCAAATTACCAATCCTGAACCAAGTTTTACACAAACTGCCGGTTTGAGTTCTGGATCTGAATTTCCCATTGGAACTACTACCAATACCTTTGAGGTTTCTGACGGTTCTGGAAATGTAAGCACTTGTTCCTTTGATGTAACTGTAGCAGTCAACCCTTTTGAAACCTCTATCGATCTTACTGCTGGAAGCTTGACAATTACCGACATTAACGGAGGTGTTTCTGATGACGCTTTAAGCTTTGAAGTCACAGGCACGGATCTTATAGTTACAGGCTTGGTGGCGCCAGTAGATGACAATGGGCAGAATTTTTATGATACCGGAACGGGGCTTGCAACGATTCCCATGAGCGGTATTACCAATGGAATAAACATTCAATTAGAAGACGGCACAAACACTGTATTCTTTGAAGGTGACCTTACGCTCTCTGGAGCCGATAATGACTTGAACATAAGCGGACTAAACGCTACAGGCATTCAGGCCTTTGACAATAACGGCCACATTAATCTAGGAGGAGATTTTATCATCTCAGATAGCGCCAACGCCTTTGTGGTATTGGGACAGCTCACGGCCAACAATATGAATATTTCAGATGTGAAAGACATCAGAGATCGAGTTGACGGCCTTCCAATTTCAATTGCTGGAGATACAAACATACAGGTTATTGACAGGCTCGATATTATTGAGAACAACACCAATGTCTTTACAGGAACTGTAAATCTGGAAGCAGGAAGAATAATATTCAGTGCGCGGGGACCATTGACTTTTGGCACCGTAACTACAACAGATGGTGAAGACACTGCAACGAACAACATCCGCGCTACTCCAGATAATATGATTTTGACCGGAGATATCGTAACAGCGGGCAATTCAGATTTGACCTTAAGGGCGCAGACCAATTTTAATCAATCCGGAGGTACCATTACCACGGATGAATTAGAATTTATTGGTCGCGTTAGTGGAGAAACAACCGGAATATTCTTTGGAGACAACAATATTAACACGATTGGCACTCAGCCCGGAACAAGCATGGGTCTCATTGTTTTCAACAACATTAGTGAGCTCGAAATAGGTTGGCTTGAAGTAACTGCAACAAGTGTATTCGCTCCAACGATTAACTTGTCAGAGAATACCACAATCTTTAAAAATGGTGATGGTAATCTATCTCTAGGGTCCACTGGAGTGATCAACGCGGTTACCAGCACAGGAAGTTCTGAAGCGCGAATTGATCATAATGGCGGAACCATAGAATTTGTAGGAACATCCATAAACATAGATGAGCTTGAATTGATAGCAGATAGCGGAACCTTAACACGATTTTTAGGTGACACCCAATTCAACCCTACCGATATCTCTTTATTAAATATTCAGCTGGGTGCCCTAGAGGTCCAAGGAGCGTTTGATCTTGGTACAAACGATCTTGAAATTACAGTACTTGATGATATTGATTTTCAAAGACTAGAAACCATTGTCTCTGGTCAGGGCAGTATTGTAGGTAACTCAACTGTAGTTCGACTGGACGCCACAATTCAACCAGGAGGTGGATCTGCTCCTGCCACGCTATCTTTAGGCAGCATTGAATTCAATGAAGCCACTTTTGCTCCCTTGGTGCAGAGCGATACCGAATTTGATGTGCTTGAAATCACAGGAACGATTACCTTGACCAACGTTGATTTTGCACCTACAGGCGGATTCAGACCAGAAGACAGCCTTAATGAAATTGTACTTATTCAAAATGACGGATCCGATCCAATAGTCGGTACATTCAATGACCTACCAGAAGGTGCTGCAATAAGTTTTGGACCCTTTGGAGGTGCAATCACCTATACCGGTGGTGACGGCAACGATTTTGCCTTAATCGTTCCTGAAACCACAGTAATATTCTCTGGTGGTGAATTGTCTATGGGTGATGCGAATGTAGATTCTGATGACACTTATACCATATCCGTATCCGGGGGAATACTCACAGTTACAGATCTAACCACACCCGTGGTAATCTTTGGTGATCCCGGGGTAACATTAACCTCGCCCAACACTATTGAAGTAGCCATTGCTGATATTACAAAAGGCTTCATTGTGGGCGGAGGTGACGGAACTGATACCCTAAACTTAGTCAATGATCTTACTTTAACCAGTGAAGATAATTACTTAGTCTTTGATCAAATAGATAATTACGTACAAACTGGCGCTATTGAGGTCTCTAAATTCTTCGTACTTCAAGGAGACGATGTCACCACAGTAACTATGGGTGAAATTACTGCAGGCAGTTTGGAGGTTGACAATTGGGCCGGCATTAATGATAGCAGTAGCCCCATCACTGTGACGGGGGCAACCTTTATAGAGGCTCAAGGACCTATCAACATTGATGAAGGACAGTTCAATCATGAATTTGGGGGCATAGTTAGATTAGTTGGATCCTCGGTAGTGTTTACTTCAGGTTCTGATACAACCTTCGGAATTATTCGAGCCCAAGAGACGACAACTGTTGTCAATGACATCATTGTAAATCCGGGCAATATCATCTTTGATGGTGATATTAGAATTGCTGGAGACAACGTTTTCAGCGTTGCAACCTTAGGAGACGTCACACAAACTGATGGTACCTTAGAAGCGTTCAGCTTTGAAGCACGTAGCCTTGGTGGGGGTGATATTGTAATGGATCAAAACAACGAAGTTGACGGGGTCCAAATAATAAATATCTCTGGCGATGGAACCTCAGCTTTCAATTCCATCTCTTTTACAGATGTAAGTACCTTAGGTTTTGGCCGAGTAACGGTTGATGAATTTAATTTCACCGCACCTAATATCTTTCTGTCTTCGTTCTCGACAAATATTTCCAAAAACGGTACTGGCACTAGTAATTTCAATGGGACACTAGAAGTATTTGATCCGGACGGGTCTACAACAGCAGCAATTATTGACCATAACGCTGGTATCCTAAACTTTAATGGTAGTACAACTTTCGGAGCACCTACTCAATATCTGGGAGAAGCCGGAACCACAACCAATTTTAATGGAAATACCACGATTTTAGATACAGATCCATTAACCAATTTAACGTTTGGAAACTTAAATGCTCAAAACGAGCTCACGGTCAAAGATGCATCCATCACTTTACTAAACCAAGCCCAAATCAGTACTACAAACGGAGTCCTTATTGGAGACGGCAGCTTTGTGGGCGGAACTGTAAAGGTGATCAACGAGGCTGTCGCTAACATCGGAGTTCCTGGAGATTTTTATAACCTAACTACGAGTAACTTCGAAGTCAATGCCGCTAGCTTCTCACCAAGGGTATCTGCCCCTATTCCTGGTGAATCAGACGTTGTTAGTGTGATTGGAACAGTAACCCTAACCGACGCTACATTTACACCAAGACAAGGCTTTGATGAAACTCTATTTGGTGGTGAAGTTATTCTTATTGATAATGATGGTACCGATCCTGTGGTTGGTACTTTCAACGGTTATCCAGAAAGCTCCATCATTAGCTTTGGAGACTACGATGGAGTTATTACCTATGTAGGAGGAGACGGAAACGATGTCTCATTAATTCAAGACACTGAAGACCCTGTGGCTGTTTGTTCCGACTTGACTTTACCGATTCAAGCCGGAGTTACGGTAATCACAGGCGATATGCTTGACGGAGGCTCAACAGACAATGTAGGGATAGTGAGCTACTTGATCGATGGTCAAGATGAGCTAGAAGTGACCTTTGCCGACCTAGGCACCTTTGAAGTAACTATAACTGTTATAGATGCTGCGGGTAATTCTGATGAGTGTACAGCCAATTTAACCTTGACCAATGGCGCAACCTTGCCTATTTTAATTAGCGAATATCAACCAATAACAGCTGGTAGCGATCCACAAACTATAGAAATTAAAGGAGAACCAGGAGAATCATTTAGTGGCGTATTTGTTATAATAGATGGAGATAATAGTAGAAATGGAAGAGGCGTTGTAACAGATGTATCCAATATTTCTGGTAGCTTTAACGCAGATGGATTGTTAACCGCTACAGTACCAAATTTAACTAATCCTACACATACAGCAGTATTAACAAGTTCTTTTAGCGGAACGGTAAATGAAACAGATATTGATACAAATGATGATGGTACCGCAGATGATTTATCATTCTTTGGTGTAATATTCGATGCAGTAGGCGTTAGTGATGGAGGTGCATGTTGTCCTCTAGATGTTCTTTATGGTACTGATTTTGGTGGCGTAGATTTGTTAAGCATTGGTGGTAATCCATCGGCCATATTTAGAGAAGCTAGTATTGGAGATTTTTATCAAATAAGTGTTTCTACAGATGAGATATTTGACAGTAACGGTACTTTGGTTGATGCCTCGAGTTTCGATACCACCCCAACAGACGCCGGGACCTTTGGTAGCATAAACCCGTCGCAATCCTTAATTGTTAGCATTAAGGTCTTTTTACAAGGCGCTTACATAAACCCTTTTGCAGGTCAAGAAAGCCGCATGCGCGATGACTTGCGGGTAGCGAATTTAATACCAGCAACCAGCCCTTATGGAGATGGCTTAACTGCGTCCTATACTCCTGGCGAACCTAATAACAATATTGTTGATTGGGTATGGGTAGAACTTCGAGATCCAACAAACAACGCTACGGTCATAACCGGACGTTCTGCCTTATTGCAGCGCGATGGTGACATTGTTGATGTAGACGGCACGACCGATTTATCTCTTAGCACAGTGCCCGGAGATTACCTTATCCTTGTACAACACCGAAATCATTTGGGTGTCCTGTCTTCAGCGCCTGTTAGTCTGGCTGCCTTAAGCACGGCTAACTATGATTTTACGACTTCTGCTTCTGCCTATGAAGGCGGCAGTATCGCGACAGTTCAATTGGCCAACGGTTATTATGCCCTTATCTCGGGCGACCTCGACGGGAATACTCAAATCCAAAATACAGATTTAAGTACCATCATACCACTTCTGGGTGGGGCAGGATACGAATCCTCTGACCTGGATATGAACGGTCAAATTCAGAACGCCGACATCAACTTAATACTGAATCCAAATCTAGGGAAAGGCGAACAGTTTTGATTCGATTAGAGATTAGTTAAAAGTCGCTACCACGGCAAGTTGGGCAAGTTTAAGCCATAGGTTATAACATCTTGCCGTGGGTTTTCCCAAACTCCAATAAACAAATAAAGGACCATGAAAACAATTACAAAACATACTGAAAATAAAACCCAAATAAAACGAAGCAAAATTTCTACTATGATACCGCAAAAACAATTGAAAAGTCTTTTGATTATAAGTATGTTACTCTTGTGCTCAGTTGGAGCATTTAGTCAACAGATCGAATTGACCTTTGAAAACGCCGAAATTGTAGATCAAGGCAGTTTCTTTACCTATGAAGTTGATGTATTCATCGCTTCAGATTCAGACTTCAAGCTGGGATCAGGACAGGTGTACTTAAACTACAATACCGCTGCCTTTGGCAACAGTGTATTCACAAACGGTAATATCACCATATCCCAACCCGATGGAAGTATCCTAGGACAAGTTTTCGGTTTCCCTGCTTACCGTGATTTCATTACAAATGACAATACGCCTTCACGTGTTTCTTTTGCGTTTCAACAGGGCGTTAGCAGCGGTACCATTCCTTCAGACAATGTTACCAGTACCCCAACCCAACTGTTTCATATGAGTATGGTTATGGTTGATAATATGGTAGATCCTGGAGTTTGCTATGAGAGTGGAGATCTGTTTGACGATCAATTTTTTACGGCCTGCGGTCCTGCAGCAGTAGGCTTTCCAAATTGCACCGATAACCCAGGAACTCAAATCACCAATGACAATTTTGATTGTAGTGGTGCCGCACCAGCGGGATGTCAGGCAGTAACAACTTGGAACGGTTCAAGCTGGGACAATGGTGCCCCAAGTGCTACTAAAAATGCAATTATAGATGGGTATTATGAAACAGCAGATACTGGTTCTCAAGTGAGTTTCACCGCTTGTAGTCTCCTAGTAACTGATACCGGAGTCCTTATCATCGGTGATGGAGATTACGTAACGGTCGAAAACGACATCACTACTCAAGCCTCTGGCGGTGGTTTAGTTGGAGCAATAGTAGTACAACCAGGAGCCAGCTTAGTACAGGTAAATGACGATGCCGAAGTCGTTAATGGTGGAGAAATTTATGTCTATACCGAATACACAGGATTGAATAACAGAGATTTTGTTATTGCAGGAAGCCCATTTAACATCATTGCTAGAGACGATGTTAATTTCATCGACTTCATTCAATTCAGACACCACAACACCAATAATTTTACCCCCAATGCAGCCGTTGCAGCATTTGACCCTCTGGCCACAAATTTTGCTGATGAAGAAGGCGATAACTGGCTCAATCATACCGGTGTAATCAACCCTGGTGAAGGGTATTTGATGATGCCACAGACATCACCAACTGTGCCCGACAATCAGAGCTATACATTCATTTACCGAGGTTTTTCTAGCACCAACAACGCCACTTTAAATAACGGGGTTATTAATTTTGATGTAATCTTTGGTGACGATCAAAATGATAGTCCAAATATTTTGGCCAACCCCTACGCGTCTCCAATAGATGCAGACTTGCTCACTGCACAGAACAGCGCCTTGTTCGATACTTACTTCTTCTGGGAACACATAAGCGCTCCGTCAGCTGCTTACCCGGGTTATAATGGATCAAACTACGACATGGGAGATATCTCCATGTATTCGCCTGGATCAGGTGGAGTTGCTGCTGCCAATGGAGGAGCTATTCCAGACAAGTATATAGCAGTCGGAGAAGGATTTGCAGTTAAGGCAAAAGCCTCGGGAACCGCAGTTTTCAATAACAGCATGCGTGTTAACAACGCTTCCAGTTTTAAATCTGCTCCATTAGGTAAAGATCGTATATGGCTCAATGTCACCGATGAAAGTTATGCATTAGCATCTCAGACCTTGATAGCTTTTGTTGAAGGTGCAACCGTTGCATATGAAAGTTTTTATGACGCTACCAGATTAGCCACTCCAGTTTCTCTTTATTCAGTTCTAAATACAGGCGAGGAGCTTGCAATTCAAGGAAGACAGGCTTTTGAAATAAATGATGAGGTTGCTTTAGGCTTCCGTTCCCAAATTGCAGAGAACAATCTCTTTACCATCAGCATTGCTCAATTAGAAGCCTATTTGATGGATGAAACTGTCGCCGTATTTCTTAAAGATCAATATACAGGAACAGTGACTAACCTCAGTGAGAGAAACTACAGCTTTAATTCAAATTCTGGAACTTACAACGACCGCTTCGTACTGTTCTTCCAAGAAAAAGTATTGGATGTTGATTCTGTAGCCAGCTCAGACTTTGGCATTTATCCAAACCCTAGCTCTGGAATATTTAATCTAGAGACCGGAAATGCTCAAGTAGAGAAAGTTGAATTATTAGACCTCAATGGACGCACCATTATGACATTCCAAGCTCAGAAAAGTTATAACGTGGGTTACCTAGAGACTGCGGTGTACTTTGTACGTATTTACACGGACCAAGGCATGCAGATCAAACGTCTGATTAAGAATTAAGTTAAGTGTAGCTATTTCTGGTCCAAATAGCTGACATCGTTGCTGGTTAGTTACATTTTTCAGCGACGCTAAAGCCACCTTCGGGTGGCTTTTTTTATTAGCGATCAATTGCGGGTATTCGATAAAATAGAAGTATTCACTACTTAGCCATCACCCCAGACTCTTCCATCACCGGAAGCTCCTGCGCCAGCTCTTCTTTTACGCTGTAGGGCTCAAAGACAAAGGTCTTGTCGTAGAGTTTGCCGTCTGCAAAGAAAGTGAGTAAGTACTCATTGGTAAAGCCTAAAACCTCATCCGGGAGCAATTCAATCTTAGCCGAGGTTCCTGGAGCAACATCGTTTAGGCCGTGTCTTAAGGTAGAGGTTTTTCGGTCTGAATCGTTTCCGCGAGACATCACCAAAGTAGTCTGGAGGACTTGATCCCAATCGTTGATCAAATACACAAACCAATTTTGGGCCAAGAATTCCTTGTCCCATTCGCGTACGGCAACAATGTGAACCCGAGTTACCTCAGGGATCTCAATATCTTTTTCGCATGGCTTAAAGAGAGCCTTTAAAATTGTTGTAAAAAGCGGATGTCGTTCTCGCTAAGCATTCGGATGTTCTGAGATCTGATGCAACAAGAGCGCAATTCTATCGATCCCCATTCCAAAGGCGAATCCGGAGTATTCTTTTGAATCAATTCCGCAGTTCCTCCCAAAACGTTTTGGATCTACCATACCACATCCCATGATCTCTAACCAGCCGGTTCCTTTGGTCATGCGGTAGTCCGTCTCAGTTTCCAAGCCCCAATACACGTCAACTTCTGCAGAAGGCTCTGTAAATGGGAAGTACGATGGTCGCAAACGGATCTTAGACTTTCCGAACAATTCCGTAGTGAAATACTGAAGCGTTTGCTTGAGGTCTGCAAAGGAAACATCCTTGTCAATGTACAAACCTTCCACTTGGTGGAAAAAGCAGTGAGAACGGGCTGAAATAGCCTCGTTTCTATAAACACGCCCCGGAGAAATGGTTCTAATAGGCGGCTGATTGTTCTCCATATAACGCACTTGCACAGAAGAGGTGTGCGTACGCAATAAGATATCTGGATCTGTTTGGATAAAGAAGGTATCCTGCATATCACGCGCTGGGTGATATTCCGGCAAGTTCAAAGCGGTAAAATTATGCCAATCGTCCTCGATCTCTGGTCCTTCAGACACGTTGAATCCAATTCTTGAGAAGATCTCAATGATACGATTCTTTACAATCGATATCGGGTGTCTTGAACCTACATGAAGCGGATTCCCAGGACGACTCAAATCACCAAACTGGCCTTGAACCGTGTTTTGAGATTCCATGGAATCTTTGATCTCTTGCAATTTCTCATCAGCGGCTTTGGCGAAGGGCATTGATGGCCTGTCCTAAATCGCGCTTCTGATCTGCAGAAACTTCTTTTAAATCGGAATACAATCCACGAAGAATTCCCTTCTTGCCCAAGAACTTAATACGGAAAGCTTCTAACTCATCGGCAGTCTCGGTAGCGAATCCTTTTACTTCGTCTATGTACTTATTTGATCTGATCTTGCATCATTATCTTCTTTGCAGAGGGCAAATTTAAAATTTTATGCCCAATAAGGCCCACTTATTCAATGACTTCTTTTTCTAAGAAGTATTGTACAATGGCTTCTTTCATGAGCACGGTTTGCTCTCCAGCCTTCAAAGGGGGTAAAGGCGTGACTACTTCATAATGCGGCCAGCCGTCTTCATCTTCAAAATCAAAGCGGTAGTAGCCATAAGGCTCCAAAAGACGGCAAATGGCAATATGCATGAGATTGACCTTATCGTCCTTTTTAAAACGACGGTCAAATTGCCCAAACTCCTGTAGGCCGATCAGGTAGATGATCGCGTCTAGGTCCAATGGAGCTCCTTCACCAAAGCGCTCTGTGATCATTGCGGTCACCGCTTCCCAACGCTCTTTAAGTAATGGATCTCTTGACATACTGTGGATTGAACAACAAAGATACGCAGCCCAGCGTTTGATTTGTATATTTATTGCAAATTAGCAACATGGAATAGCTTAGATTTAGCCCTAGTGGTGATCATTGGTCTTGCAGCCTGGGGCGGCTGGAAAAAAGGTCTTTTTGTAGAAGTAGCTTCCCTGATCGGAGTAGTCGCCGGTGTTTTTGGTGCCATTTACTTCTCTGGATACGCAGGCAGTTGGTTGGAAAACTCCTTTGACTGGGAACAGAATACATTAACCTGTCTGCCTTTGCCATTACCTTTCTGATCATAGTAGTAGTCATTCAAATGGCCGGCAAGGTCTTGACCAAAATTGCAGATTTTGCGGCTTTGGGCATTCTCAATAAGCTTTTGGGAGCAGTTTTCGGCGGACTCAAGATGGTCTTTATCCTTTCTGTAGCGCTTATGTGGTTCAACAATTGGGGAATGTCTGGATTCCTCCTCACAGAAGATCGCAAAGAAGATTCTATACTCTACGCCAATATTGAGCCTATCGCTCCGGCAATACTACCCGATCTGATTGAAGATGCTAAACAGATCATAGATGACACTAAAGAAGATCTGCGTCTAAACGAAGAGAATTAGAGTTCTTTAACGGCAGTGGCAGCCACCCATCCGTCTTTTCCATTGCTGAGCTTAATACGAACCCAAGTCACCATCTTGGTCAATGATCTCCAATTTGGTTCCGGCATGCAATTCAAAAGCAATGGTTCCGGTCTTTTTAGGAGCCTCTCGAACTTCCATACTGTCTGAAAAAACGATAGCCAAACGCTCATTTTGAGCGTCGGTATAGGTCATATAAGCAGCAGTAAAACTGAAGAGGGTTAAGGCTAAAAGCACAAAAGTCCCCACAAACAGCAGGCGTTTGCGTGAGGTAGTTCCGGAAAAATAATAGCCTAGAAAACACAACACCCCAGCTATGATAAATCCAATTGACAACCAAGCCCACAGATTGCTGGTTAAGCTTCCAATGGTGTTTGTCATAAGTTCTAGTAAAAACGGTTTTTGGCAAAGGTTCAATAACATCTACGCGCAAGTTTCTCGGCAAATACCAAGTTGTTTTGGACTTCTTTATCCGTTGGGTCTAATTGCAAGGCCTTTTCATAGTAATAGACACTTGGAGCAACCTCGCCCAATTTGTAATAGGCATTTCCTAGGTTAAAGTATAAGGCTTTTGAGTGCTGTCCTTTTTCTAAAACAGCCTTCCAGTCGTCAATGGCTTCTTGAAAAGCATCGGCTTTGTAGTGTTCTTTTCCAGATTCAAAAAGCGCATTAGCGTCCTGCGCACTTAAGGGTACGATAACAAACAAGAGAATAAGCAGCAGTACCTTTTTCATTACAATTGTTTATCAAGTTGGGTGATCACTAAGGTTGCCTTTTCATAATCCGCAGCCACATTATTACTAGCTCCGGAGGCGTAACGAGCAAATTCACAGCTCTTGAGCAGTTCAATGAATTGGGTGATGGAATCCGTTTGAGCTCCTTTGTCCTCCAACATTTGAGCGATCTTTTCTTTGGCCATCTCTGTGGTCTCAATACGGAGTTTAGCGCGTAAATAATTATGCATAGCACGCTCCAGAGACTCGTAGAAAAGGGCAGAATCACCCAAGTTCTTTTTAGCCTCAGAAAGGTATTTTTTGACCAAACGATCAGCTTTACGCTTGCGTTGACCTTCTGCATCTGCCAAACGTTCTTTGCGTTTCTTCCCAGCAATAATAAAGATCGGGATCAACAATAGAGGTCCTCCCATCAGCGACCAATAGAGTGCAGACTTGAAAAAAGTCGGTGATGCAATGGGTTGTAAGGAAGATTTTAGTTTGATATAATTGAACTGATCTCCTGTTTGAATGATGTTTTTTGGTACCTCCGCCAGCCGTGGCTGTATTATCATCGGCAGTGGAGTCTGTAGAAACCGGTCCGTTCTCCACAGTGATCACGGTTCCATCAGAAGTAATGGTCTTATAGGTCTCTGTGGCCAAATCAAAATAAGAGAATCGCAAAGGTTGAACCGGGTAGGTTCCCTTAAACTGCGGAACCACTGTATACACCGTGGCTACGGAACCACTCATTCCACTGGAATTGGTCTTTATGTTTTCCTCCCGCTTCGGGTCATAAACCTCCAAAGTGCTTGGCAAAGTAAGCTCTGGTAAGTTGAATAACTTGAGGTTACCATCACCCTCTGCTTGAACACGAATCTCCAAAGATTCATTGGCATCCACTTGATTGCGTGATGCACTAATATTGAATTTAAAGTCTCCAACGGCACCCGTAAAGTTGGCTGGCTTGCCTTCTTCTGGAAGCGGTTTGACATCGATAGTTAGATTTCCGGCTGCAACGGTTTGGTTTACGGTAGTGGTCAATCGGCGTCCGAAGAAATCCCGTTTATTACTCAAAACTTCTACAGGAACATCCAATACTAAAGGTTCAATATTGAGTTCTCCGGTTTTCTGCGGATAGAGTACCGCTGTTTTAAGGATGACATAGCGGTAATTACGGCCTTTGAACTTCCCTTCAAAGACACGGCGCTGTCGGTTCTCTTTAACCTGACTCCAAAAGTCAGCATATTTTGGAATGTCTATCTCTCGCCATGCGCGAGTCACACTTACGTCCTCAGAAACATAGAGCTTATACGTAACGGCAATGGCTTCATTGAGATACGGATTGCGTTTGGATACCTCAGCCACCAAATGCACGTTCTCACTGGCTACATACTCGGCGTTATTACCATCTTTGGGTACGTCTACTGCAGCAGTGACTTCAATAGTTAATGGCAAGGTTTTGTAAAGCTCTCCGTCAATCTCAACAGTAGCTTGTTTAATGGTAAACTTACCGCGAGACATCGGAGACAAAAAGTAACTAAAGGTTTTGGAATAGGTCTTCTTACCGTTTGCGTAAATATTGTTCACGGATTGATTCGGGCCACCCACAACACGGAAGCCGTCAAAATCTGGAGGGGTAAAGTTGTCTCCATCCTTATTCATTTGAAAGTCGATACGCACGCGCTCATTGATGCCGAGCTTCTCTTTGCTCGCCGAGGCATTGAACTGTACCTGAGCCCAGCCTTGGAATCCGCACAGCGCAATTAAAACAAATAGTATCGATCTCATCTTCTCCATCTTACCAATCCTTCGCAGATTTTACCTTGGGTCCTTTCTTCTTTTTGACGTTCATCTTCTCTTGAACTTTCTGCTCTTCATTATTCATGGCTTCTAGCAGGCTCTCAATTTGCTCTTTGGAGAGCTGTCCAGGTTGCTGTTGTGGCTGTTGTTGCTCTTGAGGCTTATCTGGTTTATTAGGATCGGCATTCTTTTCTTGCTCGTCTCCCGGTTGATCTTGCTGCTGTTGTTGATCGTTCTGATCTTGCTGATCTTCCTGCTCTTCTTGTTCCCCGTCATCCTTAGGATCTCCTTCGTCACCTTCATCTTTATCCTCATCGTCTTTATCCTCGTTCTCGTCATCACCTTCACCGCCACCGCCATTTTGCTGCTCTTTTTCTAGCATCTCTTTGGCAAGGGCTAAATTGTAACGGGTTTCGTCATCGGTAGGATTGTTACGCAGCGCATTTTTATACGCCTCCACAGCTTCTTTGTATTGTTGCGAGTTCATCAAAGTGTTCCCTAAATTGTGGAACGCTTTGTGTTTTTCGCTTTTAGAGGTAGCCACTTCTGTTGCTTGCACAAAACGTCTCATGGCCTCGTCATTCTTGTCTTTTTTGTAATAGGCGTTCCCCAAATTGTATTTGCTCGCAGCAACTTGAGGCTCCATAGAGATCGTCTTTCTGTACAAGGCCTCTCCATCGATAAACTCATCCTTGTTAATCGCAACGTCTGCGTCAGCACGATAGATCTGAGAATTCTTCGCGAACGCTTCAGGATCTTCTTGAGCAAAGCCTAGTGAGCTTGCTGATGCAAACAATAAAAACAGTATGAACTTCAATGATGTTCTCATGTGTCCTTCTCGTTAAATAGATTCAATCCTCTTAACCACGCGGTTTTACGCTCTAAAAATAAAATATCCAACAGCAGAAAGAAGACAGCGGCCGCCAAGAACCATTGAAATTGGTCTTTAAAATCTGCGACTTGCTGCGCGTCAAAAGTAGATTTGTCCAAATTGTTCAAAATCTCGTTGACTGCTTCAACTAGCTCTGTTGTTTTATTTCCATCCAAATAAGCACCCCCAGAAGCTTCTGCTATGTCCTTCAAAGTTTGCTCATTGCGTTTTGTTCTTACTCGATCTCCATTCTCATCGCGCTTGTAACGAAGCAAAACACCATCGCGTTTGATCGGAATCCAAGCGCCTTCGCCATCATCCTTCCCTACACCAATGGTGTAAATGGTAATGCCTTGTCTAGCAGCTTCTCGAGCTACTTCAGCAACCTCACCAACATGATCTTCTCCGTCAGAAACAATGAAAAGCACACGATTGATTTGGTCTTCATCATTGTAAAAGGTCTGCGCAAGAGTAATGGCCTCATTAATGGCCGTTCCCTGAGACGACACCATATCGGTATTCATATTGCGTAAGAACATCCTTGCCGAACCAAAGTCTGTGGTAATTGGCAATTGCGGAAACGCACTTCCTGCATATCCAATGATCCCTACACGATCACCTCCTAGAGAATTGATTACCTCATTGATGAGCTGTTGGGCTTTTTCCAAACGGTTTGGCGCAATGTCTTCCGCCAACATACTCTTGGAAACATCCAAAGCAAAGACCAGATCAACTCCTTCTCGTTTAATGGTTTTTAACTCCGTTCCGATCTTTGGATTAACCAAGGCCAAAACCAAACTAACAAAAGCCAGCCCCAAAACAAGGGCCTTTAACCAAGTTTTAATACTTGAACGCTCTGGAGAGAGTTTATCTAGCAAAGCCTGATTGGCAAAACGACGCTGGGTACGCTTACGCCAATACAGCACGCCAAGCAGCAATACCAGAAGGACTGGAATTACGCCTAACAAATAGAAATATGTCATTTCTTCCCACTGTATCATCAGACAAAACTTCTAAAAAGGGTGTAACGCAATAACACTTCCAAGAGCAAGAGTCCAAAGGCTACCAAGGTTAAATTGCGAAACATTTCGCTGTAGGTAGTGAACTTGAATTCTTCAATCTCCGTGCGCTCTAAAGTGTTAATCTCATCATAGATCTCTTCCAGTCTGGTGTTGCTGGAAGCTCTAAAATATTTTCCTCCCGTTTGGGCGGCAATGTCCTTCAAGAGGTCTTCATCAATCTGAACCGGAGTTTTTCCGTAGTGGAAATCTCCGTTTGATTTTTGACCTATAGGCGACATGGCCAATCCATTGGTTCCCAAACCAATGGTATAAACTTTTATGTTGAACTCTACCGCGAGCTCACTGGCGATCTTCGGATCTATAAAACCAGTATTGTTCACCCCGTCCGTAAGCAAGATGATCACCTTGCTCTTAGCTTCGCTTTCTTTAAGACGATTGATGGAAGTGGCAAGCCCCATCCCAATGGCGGTTCCGCCTTCAATGATACGGTTGTATCTAATGGAATTCATGGCAGACAGTACTATGGTCTTGTCACTGGTGAGCGGCGTCTTGGTATAGCTCTCTCCCGCATATTCTACTAAACCAATTCTGTCGTTAGGGCGTTCACTGATAAACTGAGAAGCCACTTTTTTTAGTGCCTCTAAGCGATTTGGCTTTAAGTCTCTGGCTAGCATACTTGCCGAGACGTCAATGGCCATTACAATATCAATCCCTTTGGTGGTCTTGGTTTTGGAATTCTCGCTGTAGGTTCGCGGTCTGGCCATAGCCGTGATCAAGATCACTAAGGCCGAAATCCGCAGTACAAAAAGAAGCGGCTTTATTTTGCCCAGTAAATTACTGCTGGTCTTAAATCCATTCAAACTAGAGATGCGCAAAGAAGCCGTTTGCTTGTCGCGCTTGAAATAATACCATACCCCTGCCGCCGGCACCAAAAGCAGGAGCCAGAACAGTTCTGGATTTACAAATTCAAAATTCAATGCGATCATTGGGCACCTCCTATTTGCGGTAAACCTTGGTTTACTTCTAGTTCTATTGATTCTGTGATGCGTTTCACCACCTTTTCCATGTATGGATCTTCTCCGTCATAAAGTATTCTCACTTGACTCAGCAAGCCAGGCTGAGAGAAGAAATAATGCTCATATTTGATCTTTCTTCCTTTTTTGCCGTTGGATTTAGTCTCGTTGAAGGAGCCAAAAACTCGGGTTCCACTCAGGCCTTTTCCGGTATTGAAAGACTCGTCTTTGATCAAGAGATTCTGAGCCCCGTTCTCTTCAAAGATCTGTAGCGTTTCGTCAATTAGCTTTTTGACGTCAGATTGCTGTGCTAAATTGTATTCAGTGACATTAACCGTTACCGAAAGATCATCGCTTTCTTCACCCAGTTGGAAGATCTCTATGTCTTTGATTTGAGCATCAGCACCTTCCGGCAATTCCATATCAACACGATATAAAATCTCTGGAGTAGTCAAAATGACCAAAGGATTTCCATATTCACTGGTGTACCACTGGCCTTCTTCTAGCATCTCTTTGGTGGCATCACCAATGAAGGTCTCTTTGAAATTCTGATAGCCCATCACGTTGGCTGTGATCACTATTGCCAAAAGAATGACCGCTACACCTCCAAGGCTTCCTAGGATCCAACGCTTTCTAATTTCTTTTCTTCGGAGCTCTTCTTGATACTCGAGGTCTTCCAAAAGATCTTCTTCCGTTGGTTCTGGAATGGCTTCTTTGGTAAGATTCACCACCTGCTCAATCTCCTGTCTATCCGCGGCAGCGATCTCCTGAGCTATTTCTTGCTTGGCAAATTTTACCAAGTCTGCACGTCTTAAAATGCTGTCTAAGGCTCGGATCATATTATCGCTAAAGGCAAAACTGCCTGCATCCTTGTGCATTTGTAAGCGCGTAATAAGCTCTGCGGAAGTACTCTCCAAAGCCGTAGCATCAACCTCTCGGTCCAAATAACGCTTGACAATCTCCGTCAATGCAGAATAATAATCCTTGGATCCTTTTTGAGCAGAAAGGGGTGAGTCATCCAAAGCCTTTAATGCTGCAATCGCCTCATCATAAGCGGGAATCAACTCCTCAGCTTCTTCTAATTCTTTTTTGCGCTTTAAGAACCAATAGATTCCAAAGCCAATAGCGGCAACGGCCAATAAGATCCACAACCAACCAAAACTCGCCGGGCGATTGCCTACATCCATCTTTTCGCGGATGTCAAACATTTTTTGCTTGGTAGTATCAACGACAACATCTTCTATCTCTATCAAAAGAGAATCGGTAAAAAAGGCTTTCTCACCAATCACCACTCGCTGTCTTGGGATCAAGTACTGTCCTGAGTCGAATTGGGTCAATCCGTATTCCTTGATTAAAGTCTGTCGCTGTTGGTTGTAAGACGTATCAATAGGATAACTTTCAATGACCTCCAAGGGAAGAAAGGTCTGCCCCTCAGGCATTTGAACCAGATCCGTGGTGTCTGATTCCACAACCAATCGGTAACGCAATTCCTCACCAATCTTGATCTTGGTAGAGTCTAACTCGGCTCTAACCTGTGCCTGCGCATAGCCTGCCACTAAAAACAGCAGCAGGGCGATGATTCGCCCCATATGAAACGGCTTGTATGTTTTGCGTTTAGACAACTTAGGCTCTGTTTTTAAAGTATCCCAATAGTTTTTTCACATAACTCTCATCAATTCTACAAGAGAGTTGTCCGCTACCGCTTTTCAAGAACACCTCTTGAAAATATTCCACACGATCACGGTAATGGCGGTTGTAATTTTTTCTGACGGATTTAGATCCAGTATTGACCAAAAGGGTCTCTCCCGTTTCCCCGTCTAACATCTGTACCACCCCAAGGTTGGGAATCTCTTCCTCCCGAGGATCGTAAATGCGGATTCCTGTCAAGTCGTGTTTACGGCCAACAAGCTTTACCGTGTCCTTGTAGCCATCGGCCATAAAATCAGAAAGCACAAAAACAATGGCTTTCTTCTTCATGACGTTGATCAAATATTTTAAGGCTTGGTCCAAATCGGTTCGACGGCTTTTAGGCTCAAATTCCAATAACTCACGAATGATGCGCAAGATGTGCGATTTTCCTTTTTTAGGCGGAATAAAGAGTTCGATTTGATCCGAAAAGAGTAACAGTCCGACCTTGTCGTTATTTTGCAGCGCAGAAAAAGCTAAGGTTGCGGCGATCTCCGTAATGAATTCTTCTTTGAATTGTTCTTTAGTTCCAAAAAGTTCAGAACCACTGACGTCTACCAAAAGCATCATGGTAAGTTCGCGCTCTTCTTCAAAGACCTTCACATAAGGCTCGTTGTAGCGGGCCGTCACGTTCCAATCAATATTACGCACGTCATCACCGTACTGGTATTGACGCACCTCGCTAAAGGTCATACCACGACCCTTGAAGGTAGAGTGATACTCGCCCCCGAAAATGTGGTCGCTCAGGCGGCGGGTTTTGATCTCTATCTTGCGAACTTTCTTAAGAAGTGCTGCTGTATCCATTACTCTGCTGACTTGGGTTTGTCTTGGTTAGTAAGGTGCGCTTCTATGGTACTTCGATCTGATTGACAATCTTGTTGATGATGGCTACGGAGTCAATGTTTTCTGCTTCAGCCTCATAGGTAATTCCAACGCGATGACGCAGTACATCGTGTACCACAGCACGAACGTCTTCTGGAATTACATAACCTCTGCGCTTGATGAACGCATAACACTTTGAGGCCATGGCTAAATTGATACTACCACGAGGCGATGCTCCAAAACCGATCAAGCCTTCCAATTCGCTTAATCCGTATTGCTTCGGATTACGTGTTGCAAAGATGATATCCAGAATGTACTTCTCGATCTTTTCATCCATATACACCTCACGAACTGCTTGTTGCGCTCTTGTGATCTGTTCTAGCGTCACCACTTGGTTCACCTTTTCAAAGGCTCCTTTGAGGTTGGCACGAATGATCAATTGCTCTTCAGCCTGCTGCGGGTAGTTAATCACAGTCTTTAGCATAAAACGGTCAACCTGAGCCTCTGGCAGTGGGTAAGTTCCTTCCTGCTCAATTGGGTTTTGGGTTGCCATTACCAAGAACGGACGGTCCAGTTTGAAAGTCTCATCGCCAATGGTCACCTGCTTTTCCTGCATGGCTTCCAGTAGGGCCGATTGCACCTTGGCTGGTGCACGGTTGATCTCATCTGCCAAGACAAAATTGGCGAAGATCGGTCCTTTCTTGATGCTAAAATCGTTCTCTTTGATGTTGTAGATCAGGGTTCCGATCACATCTGCCGGAAGTAAATCCGGAGTAAACTGAATACGGCTAAAACTGCCGTGTACTGCTTGAGATAAGGTATTAATGGCCAAGGTCTTTGCCAGACCTGGAACCCCTTCAAGCAAGATGTGTCCTTGCCCGAGTAGTCCTATTAAAAGGCGCTCTATCATGTGCTTTTGCCCCACGATCACCTTGTTCATTTCCAAAGTAAGCAGGTCCACAAAGGCGCTCTCTTGTTCTATTTTTGCATTTAATGCTCCTATATCAACACTTGCCGTAGCTTGTTCCATAAATGCTCTTTTTTCTGAATTTTTTTAGATGGTAATTTTAGTATGCGCAAATTGCCCATTTTCTGCGAAAACTCTTGTTAACAGTTGGTTAAAAGTTCTTGATAAGATAACGAGCGCTAATGCCTGAGAAATAAGCGTTTTTTATAAATTTTAAGACCTGTTTTTAAGAGGAAAATAACGTTTGGATTCAGGAGTGAAATTTTGCGCATCTAAAAGTGCAAAAAATTGCATTATTTTCAACATTAAAATTGCCTTAAAAGATGAAAAATTCCATTGCTTTAATTACCGGTGCAACCTCAGGGATTGGTGCGGCCACTGCCAGACTTATGGCTAAAGAAGGCGTAAAATTGGTTTTGTGTGGGCGCAGAACCGAGCGTTTAGAAAGCATTGCGGAGGAACTTTCTGCGCTAACCGAAATACACACTTTACAATTTGACGTTCGCGATCAAGACGCTGTAAATGAATCTATTGCAAGCATTCCTAAGTCCTTTCAAGCTCTAGACATACTAATCAACAATGCCGGAAATGCACACGGCTTGGACCTCATACAAAACGGCAGCAGCAACGATTGGGATGCCATGATGGACATTAACGTCAAAGGCTTGCTTTATGTTACCCAAGCAGTTTTGCCCGGGTTGTTAGCACGAGAGAAGGGACACATCATCAATATTGGTTCTACCGCTGGAAAAGAGGTGTATCCCAAAGGCAATGTTTACTGTGCGAGCAAACACGCCGTTGATGCTATTAACCAAGGCATGCGCATGGATCTCAACGGAACTCCAATCCGTGTTGGGGCGGTAAATCCAGGCTTGGTACAAACAGAATTTAGCGAGGTACGCTTTAAGGGCGATACCGAAAAGGCAGATAAAGTCTACCAAGGATACACGCCTTTAAAACCGCAAGATGTCGCAGAGGCCATTTGGTTTGCCGTAACCAGACCGCCACATGTAAATATTGCAGATCTCACCTTGATGTGCGTGGATCAGGCTTCCTCCATGATAGTAAACAAGACCGTTTAAAGGATGATCAACAAACGTCTTTTGGTCAAATACCTGCTCGCACACAATGACGAGAGCAGCTTTTATGACAAAAAGCGCAAGATTGACATCGGATCCAAAGAAGGCAAGGCCAAATTTTTAAAGCACATCTGCGCTTTGAGCAACTCCAACCCCGCTAATAACTCGTACATCATCATTGGAGTTGAGGATAACAATAACGAGATTTTGGGGGTGGACTTCTTTGACGATTCTAAGATCCAAAACCTGATCAATGCTTACCTGACCAATCCGCCGCAAATTCAATACGAGAACATCAACTTTCCCGATTTGGAAGATGGCAAAGTAGTTGGATTGGTAACAATTAGACCCATAAACGAGATCACTTCCTTGCGCAAAAACATCTGGAAGTATTGGGGTGGCACGGTGTTCTTTAGAGAGGGCAGCATCTCTAAACCGCAGGTCTTTGATATTGAATTGGTAGATCACAATTCTGAGATTGTTGCGGCCATAGAACAACATGCCAGAAATAATATAGAACTTACTCTGGATGGAGTTATTGACTTTATCAATAACCGACATTCCGATATGCCCTCACACTATCGCGTCTTTAAGGAGCTTTTTGTGCTTTGCTGGGCAGGAAACACCAAAGAAGTGGATGAGGAAACCTATTATTCGCGGGTGGATATTGAGCTCATCAACGAACAGAAACGATTGTTCTATTCGGCTCTGGATGAAGTCAGCATTAAATACAATGACGACTATTTTAAAATTATAGAATATGTCTCGTTGGGGCTGAACAATCAGACCAAATACTACCCTTTAGAAGAGGTGATCATTAAGTTTGAAGACAACGGATCTTACACCATTGAAACCGATTTACTCTTTGACCCGCCGCAGTTTGATAAAAAGACACTCCATCATTTTTACAACGCCAGCAACGCCCTTTTAGACAAGCTCAAAAAACAGATTCCACTGACAAAAATGGAGACCAAAGATATTCGGAATCTTCCCAGCACCTATTTGATCTGCTACCTCAACGATTTCTCTGATGCCAAGGATCGCTTGGTCGAGGCCAAACCCTATTTAAAAGCCTACAATAAATCGGTTTATGAGTCCTACAGAGAGTGCATAAGAATCCTCAGAAAAGTCAAGTATAACTAAGGGTTGACTGGCTAAAGTGTAACAAAATCCGTCCAAGTACACTAATCAAACGGAAGCTCGGCTTAGTAAAGTAATGGTAACTTGATTAAGTCGCTAATTTCCTATCTTTAACCATCAACATTAAACACTATCTACCTATGGGGCTTTTTGACAAGATTAAAGAGAAACTCAGCAACGAATTTATTGACATTGTTGAGTGGCTGGATTATACGGATGATACGATCTGTCATCGCTTTGAACGCTATCAGAATGAAATTAAGAACGGAGCACAACTCATTGTACGAGAAGGACAAACAGCGGTCTTTATCAATGAAGGAGAGCTGGCCGATGTCTTTGAACCGGGAACTTATACGTTAAACACCGAGAACTTACCGATCCTTGCGACTTTAAAAGGTTGGAAGTATGGCTTCAACAGTCCATTTAAGGCGGAGGTTTATTTTGTAAACACCCACTTATTTACTGATGAGAAATGGGGAACTAAAAACCCAATTACTTTAAACGACGACCGTTTTGGACTGGTAGAGATTCGCGCTTTTGGTACCTACGCCTTTAAGATCAGCGATGCTGGAAAGTTCATCGTAGACATAGTTGGAACAGACAACAACTTTACCAACTTTGAGATCAACGAACACCTTAAAAGTTTGATCGCAACCCGTTTTACCGATACCATTGGAGAGGCTAAATTACCGATCGAACTATACGCGGCTAACTCTACCGAACTCAGCGAAACCTGTAAAGAGGTGATGCAACCTGAATTCGGAAGCGTGGGTATCTCGCTGGAGAAATTCTTTATTGAAAACGTCTCTATGCCAGAAGATCTTAAAAAGGAGATCTTTGAGTACAGTCGTATTGACAAACTGGATCTGGACAAACTTGCCAAGTTCAAAGCCGCTAAAGCCATAGAGGCGGCAGCCGCCAATGAAGGCGGAACTGCCGGCGCCGGAATGGGCATGGGAATGGGCTTTGTGCTCGCCCAACAAATGGGAGGCCTTATGGGAACTACAGGACAAGCTGCAGCGCCTGCAGCGGCTCCTAGTGGAGCCGTGCCGCCACCAATGCCAGCAGCGGTACAATACTATTACGCCTACAACGGACAGCAAGCCGGGCCCGTAAGCTTTGAGCAATTACGCGCATTATTTGCAAACCGAACCGTGAACAAAGATTCCTTGGTTTGGAAGCAAGGTATGGGAGCTTGGGCACCCTTAAAAGATGTTGAAGAATTAAAAGCCTTTTTAGGAGGAGCGACCCCACCGCCACTGCCTGCTTAATCTCAGAATCCACATAACCGATGGAGGCTGCACAGCCCAAGTCTAAATCAGAATTAAAGAAAGCCTGCATCAATTGCGGGGCGGAACTCCTGTATGCTCCCGGGACCACCGAGTTGCAATGCGAATATTGTGGCCACAGTGAAACCATTGCTACGGAAGAAAACAGCTTTGAAGAACTGGAACTTCGTCCGTATTTGGAAGAACTTGGGCATCTTTCTCACAGTGAGGTGATCTCGCTAATTCAGTGTAAAAATTGTGGAGCCAATCAGCATATAGAAGAGACCTACAAATCCTTGCATTGTGTGTATTGCAGTATGCCGCTGATCATTGAAGACCAGCAAAAAGAAGCTTGGATACTTCCCGGGGCCATAGTGCCTTTTCAGCTTACCAAAGAGAAGGCGCACACCATTTTTAAGGCTTGGGTCAAAAAGCTGTGGTTTGCACCGAACAAACTCCAAAAGGCAGCTTTGGATCCGCAGTTCACCAAAGGCCTATATGTACCTTATTGGACCTTTGATGCCCAACTTTTTGCTACTTATACCGGACAACGTGGGGATTACTATTACGTTTCGGTTCCCTACACCACGACGGTTAATGGAAAAACGGTAACGCGCATGAGACAGGAGCGCAGAACCCGTTGGTCTCCTGCTAGTGGAAGCATTTCTGGATTTGTAGATGATACCTTGATCAAAGCCTCTCAGCAAAAATCCGGGCGAATTCCTAACAAAATTGCCCGCTGGAATCTTAAAGAATTACAGGCCTTTGACAGTTCTTTTTTGGCCGGTTTTGTCACAGAGAAGTACACCATTCCGCTTAAAGAAGGACATATTGAATCCAATAAGGAAGCCAAACGAATAGCCCATAACTGGGTGTGTAGAGATATTGGTGGAGACACCCAACGTGTGTCTTCTATGAATATGAAGCTCACCGATGAGACCTTTAAGCATATTTTACTGCCGATTTACATCAGCGCATATAACTTTAAAGGCAAGCAGTACAACTTCTTTGTCAACGGACAAACTGGAACACTCTCCGGGCAGCGCCCGTACTCCTTCTGGAAGATCTTCTTCTTGGTGGTGGGTATTATTGCAGCGATAGTTTTGATCATTTTTTTAATAGATCTGGCAGACAAACAACAATGAGCACGTACGCAATAGGTGATATCCATGGTGGTCTAAAGGCTCTAAAGCAGCTTTTAGAGCGTATTCCCTTTGCTGCGGATGATACCTTTGTCTTTCTAGGCGATTATGTGGATGGCTGGAGTGATGCGGCCAATACCATTGAATTTTTGATTGGTTTTGCCGAGCAGCACAAGTGCATTTTTATACGAGGAAATCACGACTACCTATTGTCTCAGCACCTTAAAGTGCATTCCAACAATCCCCTGTGGTTAGCCTCCGGAGGCGAAATGACCAGGGCGAATTACCGAGATAAATCCGCAGCTTATAAAGCCAAACATATTGAATTCTTGGACCAGTTGGTCAACTATTGGGTAGATCAGGATAACAGGCTTTATGTACACGCAGGATTCACCAATCCGCATGGGCCTCAACACGAATACTATCCCAATATGGTTTATTGGGACCGCACCCTTTGGGAAATGGCTTGTGCGCTTGATCCTCACATGCCCGAGGATCATCCCAGATATCCCAAAAGACTGAAGCTTTTTAAAGAGATCTACATTGGTCATACTCCCGTGACCAAAATTGGAGAACAATCCGTGGTGAATAGTGCTACTGTTTGGAATATAGATACTGCGGCGGCATATAAAGGACCGCTTTCAGCAATTGATGTTGCAACTAAAGTAATTTACACCAGTGATCCCGTTCAAGATTTCTATCCTGACGAATCAGGAAGAAATTAAGCTTCTTTAGCTATGAACTCCTTGTAAACTGCGATAGGGATTAGAGCCGTCCATCCGCAGAAATCCTTCTTAGCAGGCATTCCGTAAGCGACTAAGTCTGGAGCATAGTTCTCCCAGAAAGTACCGGTAGCTTCAAAGACTGTTGCCACAGAACGATAAACTTTTGTAGCAAGATCTTTGGCTAGCTCATCTTTTCCGATACGCTCCAATCCTTTCAAGACCATATAAACGGTTGGTGCCCAAACGCCACCTAACCAATAGTCTCCCCAACCCACATAGTCTGGGTCGGCAGCAGACAGGGCTGGTAAAGGTGTGAGCCTATAAAACTCTTCTGGGTCAGATAAATAACCCAAAAATGACTCCATGCGCTCTTCTGGAACCAGCTCGCCAAGGAGCATCCAATACATTCCAATATGACGGCGAACTACCTGCTTGCCAAATCCTAGGTCGTAATAGAATTGATCCTCTTCTGACCAACAAAGTGCGTTGATATCGGTCTTTAATTTTGAGTGAAAGGCCTTGAGACGCTTCACCTCATCAGTCTGACCAATGGCTTCTGCAATGTCAATCAATTGCAGAGCAAACATGCCCATTTGCGCTGAGAAATCAACCAAACGCGCCTGTTTGTTCCACACGCCTTGTTTGGTGTTCACGTATTCTTTGATGAAATAATTGAGCTTTACTTCTGGACTTTCATTCATGGCGGCAAGTTTATCCCCCAATTCATGATGGGTCAAGCCGTTGCCTTCTGTAGGCTCCCAATCCCGAGGTTGTCTTGGGATATTGTCCATTCCCATCCCTAGGGTATCTCCATAAAAGAGACCGTCTTCCATTTGATAGGTGTTCACGTGGAAGTCAAAATTCTTCAAAAGAATCGGGTATACTTCTTCTAAACGTTGCTTGTTTTGAGAAACGCGATAGAGTTCCCATTCCGCCCAAGCCAAAAGTGGTGGATTGATAGAAACCGGATGCGTTTTGGGCCATAGAGGCTCCCCGGTTTGACGGTACTCTCTGCAGATATAGCCATCGGCTTCTTGACGGTCATAGAAGTTATCCAAGGCTTGATAAACAGGCAGCTCATCAAGGTGATATTTTGCAAAACAACACATGAAACAGGTATCCCATAAAAAGATGTTGGGAGAAAAGGCTGCGTCGATAAAGGGTTCCTTAAAGAAAGGTTCGCTGTCACCTCCACGCACTTTGGATTTGGTGATCTCTAGCGCCTTGTCGTACATGCGTTTGGCCAGATCATCAGAAACGGAATAAGCTTCAGCAAAATCTGAAACCCACTCATTTTCTCCCACGCTTTGAGGGTTTTCTTTACAGGAACTAAAAAGGCCCAAGCCAACCGTAGAGGCAGCAAGGGCCATATTTTTTGAAAAATCTCTTCTATCCATAAACCGTTATTTGATCTATGAAAATACTAAATCATTCTGATTTAGTCCGAGCCTAAAGATCGAATTTAATCCCTTGAGCCAGCGGAAGATTTGTAGTGTAATTAATGGTATTGGTCTGTCTGCGCATATATACTTTCCAAGCATCAGAACCAGACTCGCGGCCACCTCCGGTTTCTTTCTCACCACCAAAGGCACCACCGATCTCAGCACCCGAGGTTCCGATGTTCACGTTAGCGATTCCGCAGTCAGATCCGGCATGAGAGAGGAAACGCTCTGCTTCACGCAAATTGTTGGTCATGATTGCAGAAGACAATCCTTGAGCAACACCGTTCTGTACTTCGATAGCGTTCTCAACATCTCCAGAGTATTTCAATAGGTACAATACTGGAGCAAAGGTCTCGTGTTGAACGATCTCAAAAGAGTTATCTGCCTCGGCAATGGCTGGTTTTACATAGCAACCGCTTTCATAACCAGCACCTTCTAATACACCTCCAGGTACCACGATGTTTCCACCTTCTTCAACTACTTTGTCTAAGGCTTTTTGGTACATCGCAACAGCATCCGTATCGATTAGAGGTCCAACGTGATTGTTCTCATCTAATGGATTCCCGATACGCAATTGCTTGTAAGCATCTACTACAGCATTTTTTACTTGATCGTAAATGCTCTCGTGAATGATCAATCTACGGGTAGAAGTACAACGTTGTCCAGCAGTACCCACAGCACCAAATACAGCACCGATCACGGTCATTTTAATGTCTGCATCCGGAGTAACAATAATGGCATTGTTTCCTCCTAACTCCAACAATGACTTTCCAAGACGCGCTCCTACAGTCTGTGCAACGATTTTCCCCATTCGAGTAGATCCCGTAGCAGAAACGAGTGGCACACGACCGTCTGTGGTCATGAACTCACCAACTTTATAATCTCCGTTGATCAAACAAGAAATACCTTCTGGCAATCCGTTTTCTTTAAATACACGAGCAGCGATCTTTTGGCAAGCAACTCCACAAAGAGGTGCCTTTTCAGACGGCTTCCAAACACATACATCTCCACAGATCCAGGCTAAGGCAGTGTTCCAAGACCAAACAGCTACTGGGAAGTTAAAGGCGGAGATGATCCCAACTACTCCAAGCGGATGGTATTGCTCATACATGCGGTGTCCAGGACGCTCTGAGTGCATGGTAAGTCCGTGCAACTGACGAGAAAGCCCAACAGCAAAGTCACAGATATCGATCATTTCTTGAACCTCACCCAAACCTTCTTGGTAGGATTTACCCATTTCATAAGAAACAAGTTTTCCTAGTGGCTCTTTCAAACGGCGCAGCTCTTCTCCAAATTGACGAACCACCTCACCGCGTTGGGGAGCCGGCATAACACGCCAACTTTTAAAAGCTGTGGTCGCAGCTTGCATTACTTTTTCGTAGTCTTCTTTGGTGGTAGTGGTCACCTTTCCGATCAACTGTCCATCTACTGGAGAATAAGATGCGATCTCGTCTCCAGAAGAGAACCAATCAGATCCTGTTGATGTTCCTTGATTTACCGCCTCAAGACCAAGTTCTTTAAGGGCTTTGTCCATTCCAAAGGACGTTGCAACTGCTTCCATATCGAATATAAGTTTTGACAATAAAATTGTGCTGCGAAGGTAGTCATTCGCAAACGATTTCGCCAAATGTTTAATGGAAGATTAATCCTCTGTAAAACGAGCGTCAGCCTGCATCACAGTCCCGCAATTATCGCAGGTACGCAAGGTCTTTGAATTGTAGAAATTTTTAAAGTGAGGCAAGAAGTCTTTCTCTATATCGTGGAGTTCAAAATAGACTTCGTGAAGCTTGTGATTGCAATTGTCGCAAAACCATAAAAGGCCATCCGTATAACCCAAACCAGCGCGTTTGCGTTCAATAACTAAACCAATGGAGCCTTCTTTTCGCACCGGCGAATGCGGTGTCTTTGCGGGATGCAGATACATATCTCCAGGACCTAGCGGCATCACAACGCGCTCGCCGTCTTCCTGGACAACCACTTCGATCTCCCCTTCTAATTGATAGAAGAGTTCTTCAGTCTCGTTGTAGTGGTAATCCTTCCTCGCGTTAGGACCCGCCACAACCATAACGATATAATCATCAGCATCGACGTAAAGATTTTTATTGCCAACAGGAGGTTTGAGAAGCTCTCGATTCTCTTCCAACCAGTTGTTTAGATTAAAGGGTCTAGATAGTGCCATGTCGCCGTCTAATTAGTGATTGACACTAAAAGTACGGCGATTCCGGCGAATATAAAAGTGCGTGACTAAGCGTAATTATTCTGAATAGAAGAGCTGTGTAAAGTAAAACGTTCCTCTAAAGTCTTGCATAACACCAAAGCCGCAATGGGTG
Source organism: Gilvibacter sp. (assembly GCF_965601605.1). GTDB lineage: Bacteria > Bacteroidota > Bacteroidia > Flavobacteriales > Flavobacteriaceae > Gilvibacter. Next base: position 34,922 of record NZ_CBFCWJ010000018.1, read on the forward strand.
TAATCTCCTTCAATTACGCGACGGTGCGATTGGCTATTGAGCCATGCATTGACAACATCTTCTGCAGATCGGTAACCACGGGCAACATTTTCACCCACGCTCTCAGCACCTTCATTTTGAAGTGCCAAAGAACGCTGCGCATAACCATCGTGGCTAATGCTCTCGTTATCGATCATGTATTCAGTGTGCATAACCGCATAAGCTGTCGCTAATTTGCGATCGAGCTTGATGGGTTCAAGGTTCATACTTCTGCGGTGATCATTTACTAAAACTAGGATGTCGTTGGCCATGTTCCAATCAGTTTTGTTGGCAAGGCCTAAATCCACAGAAAAATTGGATTCTGGCTCCACAGGAATTTCGTCCTTGGAGCAGGAAGTGGCCACAAAAAGGAGGACCACTGCCATGAGGCTGGTTCTAAGTAGGTTCATAATACGGGGAGCATCAGATTTGGGGCTTGATGCTGTGTCAAATATAGAAAAAAAATCCAAATAAATGCATTTCAGCTATCTTTTGTGCATTTCGTCGATATTTTTGTATTATTTGTAATATTAATTTCCTACAATCGGGAATTTTCACTAACCCAGTAACTGTGGGCTTTTTAGCGTATATTCGTAAGACACTAAGTGCCAAGATCATGATTCAAAAAATTTTTTCAGTTTTAACAATTTCGCTGCTTCTCGCCTGCGTAAATAATTCAGATTCTGCTCAAAATCAGCAAGCAAACACCTCAGAAACAACGGCTAGCGAACCCACATTTGGGATCGTCATTCACGGAGGTGCAGGAACCATTTTAAAAAAGAACATGACCGATTCCTTAGAAATCGCTTACAAGGAAACCTTGGAGAAGGCAATTCGTGTTGGACATAAAATCTTGGAGGAAGGCGGTGACGCAATGGATGCCGTTACGGCTACCATCAATGTCATGGAAGACTCTCCGCTATTCAACGCAGGAAAAGGCGCAGTTTTCACCCATGAGGAAACCAACGAATTGGACGCCTCTGTAATGGACGGAAAAACACTCAATGCAGGAGCTGTGGCTGGAGTCACTCGCATTAAAAACCCCATTGATCTAGCCCGCGAGGTAATGGACAATTCCGACCACGTAATGCTGGCCGGGAAAGGCGCGGAGATCTTTGCAGAGACCCGTGGAATTGAAATGGTGGATCCAGAGTATTTCTTCACCCAGAATCGCTACAACAGTTTGCAGCGCATTAAAGAACAACAAAAAACCCAATTGGATCACGACGATAAAACCGCCTTTGTAGATCCTTATATTAAAGATTATAAATTCGGTACAGTTGGCTGCGCAGCCTTAGATAAAAATGGGAATCTCGCCGCGGGAACCTCGACAGGTGGAATGACCAACAAGCGTTGGAATCGTATTGGTGATGCGCCAATCATTGGAGCCGGTACGTACGCCAACAACGCTTCTTGTGCTGTCTCTTCTACAGGTTGGGGAGAATATTTCATCCGCGCCATGGTAGCTCATGATATCTCTGCACTCATGGAGTACAAAGGCATGAGTATTCAAGATGCAGCTCGCACCGTAATTCACGATAAAGTTGGAGGTCTTGGAGGCGATGGTGGAATTGTTGCCATTGATAAGGACGGTAACATCGCCATGGAATTCAATACTGCAGGCATGTACCGCGCTCATATGAACGCTGCTGGTGATTTAGTGATTGGGATTTATAAAGACTGATGGGTTCCATAAAAACACCCTATTACGCAGTTATTTTTAGCAGTTATCAAACCGATGACCTAGAGGGCTATTCCGCCACTGCACAATTGATGGAAGAACTCGCTCAGAAACAGGCGGGCTATCTAGGCATTGAAAGTGCGCGTAGCGGTTTGGGGATCACCGTGAGTTATTGGGAATCTTTAGACGCTATTGCCCAATGGAAGCAACAAGCAGATCATCTCTTGGCGCAGAAAATGGGCAAAACCCAATGGTATTCAAGCTTTAAAGTTCGCATCTGTAAAGTGGAACGGGAGTATGATTTTTCAGCGGACTGATTCAAGCATCTGTTAAACTCTTCCCAAATTCCAGCCGTAGTCATACTAGCAGAAAATAATCCCCGTTAAAGGACTATCCTCTCAACCACCAACGAGCCTTATTCCGAAGGCCTTACAGTTTAACTTCAGGAATTAACCGGTCCGCTATGGACCTGGAGTTTTTGTACCTTTAATTACTGACGTTAAACCATCTCCGACTATGAAGTCACTATTCCGCGCGAGCCTTATTTTACTGCTGCTCGCAACTGCCTGTAAGCCTAAATCTTCTCAAGACGATCAACTTTTTCAATACCGAGACTACCTCTCTTATCACACCCAAGGCGTACGCTCTGTTCACGCTCCTGTGGTGCTGGATTTTTTAAGGGCCCTGCCCAATTTTGATGCAGAGGCAGACCTGTCTGCGAGTAGTTTTAAGATCAGTCCTAAGGTTGAAGGAACTTTGAAGCTTCAAAGCGGTCGCTCTTTAGTTTTTAGTCCGAACGAACCTTTGAAGGCTGATACGGAATACACAGTCACCGTAAACCTTTCTGACTTTTTAGAAAATCTCCCAAAAGATAAACGTCAATTCACATTTTCCTTTAAAACCATAACGCCCAACTTTAAAGTGGATCTTGGGCAATTGCAGTCTTATGACAAAAGTTATCAGTTTCTGCAAGGTAATTTGCAGTCTGCAGATGGATTGTATCTATCCGAAGCTAGAAAGCTCGTCAGCGCTTCTCAAAATGGTGCCAAACTCAGTATCAAATGGGACTCCCTGAGCGGAGCCAACAACTATTACAGTTTTGTGATTGACAGTATCAATCGCGCAGAGGAAGACAGTGAAATTACAATTAGCTGGGATGGAAAACCCATTGCCGCAGACAACCGAGGAGAATCTCCTTTTACCATTCCTGGACGTAACAATTTCACGGTTTTAGACGTAAGTGTTTCTGAGGCACCTAGTACGCGAATGTCTATTAATTTCTCCGATCCTGTGGAAGAAGATCAGGATTTTAGAGGCCTGGTTAGTTTAGGTGGCGATGAGAATTTGCGTTTTGAAGCTGATGGAAATTCTCTGCTGATCTATCCCGCCACAAGACCAGAAGGCAGCATGAATCTTACCGTCTTTGCCGGTCTAAAAAATACTGAGGGCTATGAGCTAAAAAGCAGTTATACAGAGGCTGTGTCCTTTGACCCTTTAAAACCAGAAGTACGCTTGCTCTCTCAAGGAACCATTTTGCCCAACGCACAAAACAACCCCATCTATTTTGAAACGGTGAATCTGGCTCAAGTAGATGTGCGCGTGGTGGAGATCTTCCAAGACAATGTATTGCAGTTTTTGCAAGAGTCTTTATTGAGCAACTCAGAAGACTACTATTTGAGACGCGTTGGTAGACGTGTAGCTAAAAAGACGCTCTCCTTAGTAGATACCAATTTGCGCGCAACCAACAGTTGGAAGGCGCATGCCTTGGACTTGACAGAGCTTTTCCAAGCCAGCCCGGGAAGCCTGTACCGAGTTGAATTTAGCTTTAAACCGCAGTACAGCATGTTTGCTTGCGAAGCTGTTTTAGCTGGAGAAGAAGCCGAATATGAAGACGAATATTATGAAGAATACTACGACGATTCTCCCAACGATGGCAGCCTAGATAATGCAGAGGAAGACGCCTTAGAAACCCGTTATTGGGATAATGAAATTTATCGCTGGCGCAGCTACACTTACAATTGGCAAGAACGTGAGAATCCCTGCCATCCTGCATATTATAACGATGAGCGATTGGTACGTACCAATCTCTTAGCTTCTGATTTGGGGATTACCGTTAAGAAAGGGAATAACAGCACTTATCATGTATTCACCAATAATTTGATCAGCTCTAAACCCATGGGCAATGTTCAAGTTGGTCTTTACAATTATCAGCAGCAAGCCATTGCGCAGCGCACAACAGACGGACAAGGTCAAATTGTTTTCGATACCGATGAGAAAGCAGCCTTTGTGATGGCACAACAAGGTTCTAATTATGCCTATGCTCGTGTGGATGATGGCATGGCACTTTCCTTGAGCAAGTTTGATGTTTCTGGAGGGAGCGTCCAAAAGGGACTGAAAGGATTTTTGTATACCGAGCGCGGTGTACATCGCCCGGGAGATAGTATTCACTTGACCTTTGTTTTAAACGATGCGGTCAATCCTTTACCGGAAGACCATCCTGTAAAATTGGAGCTGACCGATGCTCGTGGGAAATTAGTTCAACGCCGTGTGGTACGTGGAAGCGTGAATGGTTTTTATTACTTCCCGATTGCGACTTCAGCAGAGGCGCCAACAGGCAATTGGAATGCGACAGTAAAAGTGGGTGGAGCCAGTTTTGGAAAAACCTTGAGGGTGGCTACCATTAAACCGAATCGCCTTAAAGTGCAACTCGACTTTGACGACACTGTACTTGAGGCGGCTAAACCAATAGGCGGCAGCTTACAAAGTACCTGGTTGCACGGCGCACCCGCTCGCAACCTTAAAGCCACTATGGAATTGACTTTGGCTGAAGCCTCGGTTCCCTTTAAAGCTTATAGCAGCTATCGTTTCAATGATCCGGTTCGCAGCTTTGACACCTCGCAGTTCAGCTTTATGGAAGGCGAGCTCAACAGTGAAGGACAATTGGACTTTTCAGAAACCATTCAACTCAATGACATAGCTCCTGGCATGCTTAAGGCATCTTTTGTTACCAAGGTTTATGAAGGCGGAGGCGACTTCTCTATTGATGTGATCAATAAATCGCTGGCGCCTTATGCAAACTTCGTAGGGCTAAAATCACCCAAATTGGGCAGATACGGTTCCTTTGAAACTGGCCGAGATCACGAATTTGAGGTAGTTTCTGTGGACGCCCAAGGCAAGCCTGCAGCAAACAGAAAACTCAAGGTAGAAGTCTTTGAAATCTCCTGGCGTTGGTGGTGGAATCGTGGGCGCGATAATCTATCTCGATACGAAAACAGCAGCGTTTACAGACCCAAACAACAATTTGAGGTTAAAACAGGCGCCAATGGAAAAGGTGCTTTCAACTTACAGATCGCAGATGAAGATCGCGGGCGTTATTTGATCCGAGTGATGGATGAGGCCTCCGGACACGCAACTGGAATCACCTCTTATTTCTTTAAAGATTGGTGGCAAACGGGGCAGGCGGGTTCAGAAAGTGCTAAAATGCTGCTATTCAATGCAGATAAAGACAACTATACCGTAGGCGAAAAGGCACGCATTCAATTCCCTTCAAGTTTGGGAAGCACGGCGCTGATCAGCATAGAAAATGGCACAGAAGTCTTGAATTACCAGTGGGCTCCAACCCAAGAGGAAAGCACTACCTATGAATTTGAGATCACCCCAGAAATGGCCCCGAATGTATATGTGAACATCTCGCTTTTACAACCGCACGAGCGTACCAAAAACGATCTGCCCATGCGCCTCTATGGGGTGGTGCCTATTATGGTAAACAACCCAGAAACAGAACTGTCACCACAACTAAGCATGCCTAAAGAACTCAAACCGGAATCCAATTATGAGGTGACCGTATCTGAGATGGACGGGAAGGCCATGACTTATACCCTAGCAGTTGTAGATGAAGGACTTTTGGACCTGACCCGTTTCAGCACTCCAGATATACACAAGGCCTTCTATGCGCGTCAAGCACTTGGGGTGAAAACCTTTGATATTTATGACTTGGTCATGGGTGCCTTCTCAACCCAGGTAGATAATATTTTTGCTGTTGGAGGTGGTGATGAGGCCGCGGGAGCCAAAAACCGAAAAGCCGATCGCTTTAAACCGGTAGTGAGCTATTTAGGGCCATTCAAACTGGAAGCCGGACAGTCTGCAACCCATACCTTGATTATGCCTAATTATGTCGGTTCTGTAAAGACCATGGTGGTAGCAGGAGACAATGCTTCACAAGCTTACGGCAAGGCAGAACAAGTAACACCCGTAAGAACACCGCTGATGGTTTTGGCCTCCGTGCCTCGCAAGTTGTCTCCGGGAGAAAAACTCACACTCCCAGTGACCGTGTTCGCTATGGATCCCAAGGTAAAGCAAGCTCAAATCCGCATTGAAACTACGGACGGACTCAAACCTGTCGGCGATGCCATTAAAACGGTTCGATTTGATAAACCTGGAGAGCAAATTGTCAATTTTGAATATGAGATTCAGGCCAGTAATGAGGTTCAAGAGATCAAAGTATTGGCGCAAAGTGGCGCTCACAAAGCTTCTTATCCTTTAGAAATTGATATCTACAATCCGAATCCAATCAGCAGAACTGCAAAGATCTATACGGTAGAACCCGGAGCCCAGCAGCAGATCAACTTCACTCCTTTTGGAACAGCGGGAAGCAATAAAGTGACTTTGGAGCTCTCCACAGTTCCCCCGATGAACCTTGAAAAGCGCTTGGATTATCTGATTCGCTATCCGCACGGTTGTGTAGAACAAACCACATCTGGAGCCTTCCCGCAGCTTTATCTCAAGGATTTGGTGACCATGAGTTCTACTCAAGCCAGACAAACGGAAGAGAATATAAAGAGTGCCATTAGACGTTTAGGGCAATTCCAAAACGGTACCGGCGGTCTGGGGTATTGGATGGGAGAATCAACATCAAGCGATTGGGGAACTACCTATGCCGGACATTTCATGCTGGAAGCCAAACAACAAGGCTATACCCTGCCAGTAGGATTCTTATCCAATTGGGTCCGTTACCAACGCTTGGCCGCTAAACAATGGCGAAAAGCGGCACATTCATACAATACAACGCATGCTCAGGCTTATCGTTTGTATACCTTGGCACTTGCAGGGCAACCGGAGTTAGCAGCTATGAATCGTCTGCGTAAAAGCTCTGGACTCACAAACGCAGCATTGTGGCGATTGGCAGGAGCCTATGCACTCACTGGAAATAAAAAAGCTGCTTTAGAATTGTTGGATCGTGCCACGCTAAAATTCAATGATTATACAGACAGCTGGTACACCTATGGCTCGGCCTTACGCAATATGGCCATGGCGCTCGAGATCATGACTTTGGTCCAAGATTCCCGTGAACGAGAAATGGCAGAATCCATTGCAGCACGACTCAGCAGTCGTAATTGGTTAAGTACACAGGAGACCTCGTATAGTTTGCTGGCTCTTGGAAAAATGGTCAAGGTCAATGGAGGGAAGGCCTTTCAAGTCAGTCTGGATCAAAATGGACAAAGCCGAAGCTTAAGCTCTGAAAAGAGCATGCTGCTGGAGGAGCTTTCTTTTGTAATGGGGGAGAATACCATCAGCATAAATAATCCTGGTGGCAGTCGTGTATATGCCTCTTTAATTCAACGCGGACGTTACCCTATGGGAGCAGAGACCAGTGCAACCAAGAACCTTTCATTACGAACCCAATTCTTGGATAAGGATGGCATCGAACTGGATGTGAGTGAGCTCAGACAAGGAACAGAATTCAAAATTCAGATCAATGTAGTTAACAGTTCCAATGATCATTTACGCGATATATCCTTGACGCAATTGGTTCCGAGTGGTTGGGAGATTGTCAATACCAGCTTTACCGATGCTGCTCAGAGCAATTTAAATCCGGCTCGCTATACAGACATCCGTGACGATCGAATCAACTATTACTTTGATCTAAGAGCAGGTAAGTCCATGACATTTGAGATGACGGTCAATGCGTCTTATTTGGGTCGATACTATTTGGCAGGTACCCATGCAGCTACCATGTATAGCGATAATTATTACGCCCGCTTAAAAGGGCAATGGATCAACGTCAAGCAATAAGATATGCAGCTCAAAAAGCGAACCATATCATTTTTCAAATGGCTAGGCTTTAAGCGAAGCCTGCTTATAATTGCCTTTGGGTACTGGCTTTTCTGCCTGCCCAAAGTGCTTTTTGAAGCGCCGACCTCAACAGTTATTGAAAGTCGGGAAGGCTTTTTGTTAGGCGCTAGAATTGCTGCGGATGGCCAGTGGCGATTCCCCGCAACAGACAGTGTTCCCTATAAATTTGAACGCTGTATCCTCCTTTTTGAAGACGAGTATTTCTACAAGCACCCAGGTGTTAATCCAGTGGCAGTGACCAAGGCGCTGTGGAACAATTTGACCACAGATTCACGCCGTGGCGGGAGTACGCTAACTCAGCAAGTGATTCGTCTGTCCAGAGATAATAAGGCGAGAACTTACACAGAAAAACTCATTGAAATGGTTCAGGCCACGCGCCTGGAGTTTAGCTATAGCAAAGAAGAAGTTCTGAGCATGTATGCCTCACACGCGCCGTTTGGCGGCAATGTGATCGGTCTTGAAACAGCAGCTTGGCGTTACTACGGCTTACCAGCGGCTGAACTCAGTTGGGGGCAAATGGCCACCTTAGCAGTGCTGCCGAATGCTCCAGCCCTTGTATATCCCGGCAAAGGTCATGAAGTCTTGCTAATAAAGCGCAATCGCCTACTTAAAAAACTGATGGATCGCGGAGAGATCAGCGCCACAGATTACGAACTCTCTACGCAAGAGCCTTTACCGGGTAAGCCGCTGCCCTTACCCCAATTGGCACCTCATCTTTTAGATCGTATGGTACAGGAAAAACCGGGACAGCGAATTGTGACCACCTTGGAGTACAAGCTTCAAGTACAGCTGAACAACAGTATGCGATTACATCACGGAAATTTAGCGTCCAATGAAATTCACAATGCTGCCGTTTTGGTTTTAGGTACCGATAGTAGAGAAGTTCTGGCCTACGTTGGAAACAGTCCAACCTCCGCAGCACATCAAGTCAATGTGGATATTATTAGAAGCCGACGCAGCACAGGGAGTATCTTAAAGCCACTGCTTTATGCAAGTGCTTTGCAAGAAGGAAGTCTATTGCCGGACATGTTGGTTAAAGATATTCCCACCAGCATTAACGGATACAGCCCAACGAATTTCAACAAGGACTTTCAAGGAGTCATTAGTGCGCGTCAAGCCCTCTCACGCTCTTTGAATATCCCAGCGGTTCGCTTGTTGGAATCTTATGGATTGGAACGCTTTTACCGAAAGTTGAAAAAAGCCGGCTTCAACAGCATCAATCAGCAGCCCAATCACTACGGACTCTCTTTGATTTTGGGCGGTGCTGAAGCCTCATTATGGGAAGTGACGGCTGCCTATGCAGGTTTAGGAGCGACCTTGATTCATTTTGATCAAGAATCTTCTCAATACCGAACTCAGGAATTCCATGCTCCCGTCTTACAGTTAGATGCATCAACTGATCACGGTTCCCTAGATTTTAAAGCCCCAATTTGGACTGCAGGCAGTATTTACAACACCTTTGAAGCTTTGCAGGAAGTCAATCGCCCTTTTGGACAAGAGCTTTGGGACAGCTTTGATGGCGCGCAACAGATCGCATGGAAAACAGGAACTTCATACGGCTTTAAAGATGCTTGGGCTGTAGGGGTGACTCCAAAATATACCGTGGGTGTATGGGCTGGTAATGCTGATGGAGAAGGCCGTCCAGGACTCACCGGAGTACAAGCTGCTGCTCCTTTGCTCTTTGAGGTTTTTGACCAATTACCCAAGTCTGAATTCTTTGCTAAACCCTTTGATGATATGGTTCAAAGAACCCTATGCAGTAAAAGTGGGCATATTGCAGGTCCGCATTGTGAACATAACGTGCAAAAGTGGGTTGCCGATGCCAAGGTGCTCACATTGAGTTGCTCGTATCACCAAAGCATTTTCTTAGATGCTGAAAGGAAATATCAGGTCAACTTGGACTGTTATCCATCAACAGCTATCAAAAACGAGAATTGGTTTGTGCTTCCACCTTTTGTGGCTCATTACTACGCCAAGAATCATCCGGAATACAAAGCATTACCGAGTTATAAACCCGGCTGCTTTCCTGCAGAAATGCCCAATATGGAGTTCATTTTCCCTAAAGAAACCTCAGACATAGTTTTGGCACAAGATTTTAGTCAGCAGCCCAACGAAGTAGTCTTTAAGGTGGCACACAGAAAGTCCGAAACGACTCTGTATTGGTATTTAAACAACACCTATATGGGAACTACAGATGTATTCCATGAAATGGCTTTGCTGCCCAAAGCTGGCAATCATTTACTCACCGTAGTAGATGCGGATGGAAATGAGATCAGCCGTGAAATTCATATTCGGAATCCGTAACTTAGCGAAGAACCGAACCAAAACCTAATGCATTTTACTGCTGTATTCGCTCGAATTTCGCTCCTATGCTGTCTGCTGTTTTTAGTCAGTTGCGGCGAGCAAGAAGACTATCCCAAACTCGCTTTTGAAGAGGTCGCCATAATTCCCGAACCCAAATCTATTGAGGCTGTTGAAGCGCAATTCATTTGGCCCGCGGAGCTCTCTTACTTTGCAGACTCTTTTGCTGAAGAGGTTACACCATTTATGGAATCATACTTTGGTTTGAATTCTAGTTTTACCGTTCAGAGAGCTTCCAATTCCGATGCGGCTCAATTGAAGATCATCAGTGATAATACTTTGGAGGACGAGCACTACAAACTTCAAATTGACAACGAAAAAATCAATATTTACGCTAAAGACGTTGCTGGAGCCTTTTACGGATTACAAAGTTTGAGGCAATTACTCCCTGCAGCCTTTGAAGCCGATCAGGTATTGGATTACGAGCAGTTTGCGCTGCCTGGCCTCAGTATAGAGGACGGACCAGTATTCCAACATCGCGGTATGCACTTGGATGTTTCCAGACATTTCTTTGAGGTAGATGCGGTTAAACGCTATCTAGATGTAATGGCAATGCTAAAAATGAACCGTTTTCACTGGCATTTGACCGACGATCAAGGATGGCGCATTGAGATCAAAAAATACCCTAAACTCACCGAGCACGGAGGCTACAGAAGTGAAACCCTTATTGGGCACTACAACGACCAACCCCAAAAATTTGACGGGAAACGTTACGGTGGATTCTACACCCAAGAGCAGATCAAAGAAGTAGTGGCCTATGCCCAATCTTTGAGTATTGAGGTGATTCCTGAAATTGAAATGCCCGGGCATGCACAAGCGGCGATCAGTGCTTATCCTGAATTAGGATGCACTGGAGAATCGATAGATGTGGCAACCAAATGGGGTGTTTTTGAGGATATCTTCTGTCCAACGCCAGAGACCTTTGAATTTCTCTTTGGGGTTTTGGACGAAGTCATTGCCTTATTCCCTGGAGAATACATCCACATTGGTGGAGATGAAGCGCCCAAAGCGCGTTGGAAAAGTTCTGAGTTTTGTCAAGAATTGATCCGTGAACAAAACTTAAAAGACGAGCACGAACTGCAGTCCTTTTTTGTAAGCGAGATAGCGGGTTACCTCAACAGTAAAGGCAAAAAACTACTGGGCTGGGATGAAATTCTAGAAGGTGGTTTGGACCCAACAGCTACCGTAATGTCTTGGCGTGGTGTGGAAGGTGGAATTGCCGCTGCCAAATCTGGGAACGGCGTAATTATGAGTCCAACTTCTCATGCTTATTTTGACTATTATCAAGACGATTCAGAAGATCAACCTTTGGCCATTGGCGGCTTTCTGCCGTTGGAAAAGGTCTACAGTTTTGATCCGATCCCTTCAGAATTAAACAGCAAACAAGCCCAATTGATCCTAGGAGCTCAAGGAAACGTTTGGACCGAGTATATGACCTCAGAAAAAAAGATGCAGTATATGGCCTACCCAAGAACCATGGCTATGGCAGAGGTGGTTTGGAGTGGCGCCAAGGAAGACTCAGAACAATCCTATCCAGATTTCCTAAGAAGGCTCAAGCCGCTTTTGAACAGACTGGATGTGATGGATAGAAGCTATTACAATCCGCTGCAAAAGATCACCTCAGAAATAAACAAAGAAGACAATTTGCGCATTAGCCTTAACGGTCCTCTGCCGGATCAAAAGATACAGTATCGTTGGTCTAATGAACAGGCTTGGATTGATTATACCGAGCCCATAATGGTAGAACGCTCGGCAATTCTTGAAGCGCGTTTTGAAGGTCAAGCAGACGCTGATCTAGTCAATTTTAGACAAGATTTCACTTTACACAAAGGCATTAATGCTACCATAAAACTTGACAAAAAACCGCATCCGGCCTACAATAGCGGAGGAGTTGCAGCCTTGAATAATGGCGTTTACGGCAGTAAGAATAGACATGGAGATAAAGAGTGGCTGGGCTTTTGGGGTGATGATCTCCGGGTAGATATTCGATTCGAAACTCCTGTTAAACTCAATTCGCTAAAACTCGGGTTCTATCACGCTCCTGGGCAGTGGATCTATGCACCAACTAAAAGTCAAATCCGAGCAACTTTGGCCGATGGACGCGCTTACAACACCACAGCTATGATCAAAAAAGACTCTTTGTCCAATGTGGCCAATGAGGTCTTTGGGATGCCTGAAGAAATGATCACCCGAATTCGTATTGACATTCCTAATTACGGGATCATTCCAGAAGGAAAACAAGGAGCGGGCAACAAAGCTTGGACCTTTCTGGACGAAATTGTGATGCAATAATGCTGCTAGAGATCTGTACCCCAAGTTTAGAATCTGTTCATGCGGCTGTAAAAGGCGGCGCTGACCGCATTGAACTCTGCGAGCAACTGAACCTTGGAGGGGTAACTCCTTCCATGGAACTTCTAACAGATGTCCTCAATCAATTTCAAATAGACACTCAAGTCTTGATACGTAAGCGTGGAGGAAATTTTTGTTTTTCTGAGGAAGAGATTCAGCAAATGATCCACAGTATTGAAAAAGTCAAAAGTTTAGGTGCACATGGAGTCGTTATTGGGGCCCTAACTGCTGATGGTAAACTTGATGTTGAAGCTCTAAATGCAATGATTGAAGCCGCTGGAAATTTAGAGATCACCTTTCATAAAGCCATTGATGAAATGACAGATCCAGATGCTGCCATTGAGCAATTAATTGCAATGGGATTTACGCGCATTCTTACCTCCGCAGGAGCTCAAACCGCCGTGGAAGGTTTAGGAAAACTCAAACAATGGCAAACTCAGTTTGGAGATCGGATTACTATTATGCCTGGAGGGAGTATCCGCCCAGAGAACATTTCAAAATTCAGCAATCAAGGATTCGGAGCGATTCACTCCGCAGCCATAAAAAAAGGAGAACTACATTCCAACGAATCTTTAGTGAGTCAAATGAAGGCTGCACTTGTCGGCTAACGCAACGGATAGCCTTTTCCCGCCCACCATGGATGGATCTCAATGACCAAGCGCCCTGCTTTTACCATAGGGTCCATATTGGCCAGTGAATCGGCTATTTTTAGGGTAGGAACATTGTAAACGGTAATGCCGCTGATATCACTCTCATCATCAAAAGGACCCGAAAGATCTGCGTAGCCCAGCTCATACATCCGTCCTAGATGCGCCATGTGCAAGGCCTGCAAGCTGTCTGCCTCTGCCTTAGGTTGATCCCGATTTGGACCTTTCTTTAAAAAGGCCATAAAATATTTCTGCATAATGATGGTATCTCCAGTAGCCTCATCTACATAATCAAAGATCTCAAAACCGTCTTTGAGCAGTTGGTCTTTTTGCTGCGCTACTGTAACTTCGTTAGGAAACGGCTCATCGAGTAGAGCAGCATCAACATCCATGTCATCATGAGCGAATCGTTTTTTATTACAACCCACCAAGAGCAGGCTGGTTAGTGCGAGTAAAGTAATTATTCTTCCCATGTTGAATAGGGGTTTTTAGATAGTTGGCTGTTGTAATATTTAACGTCTCCAGTGACTTCTTCTCCCAACCAATCTGGCTTGGGAAAGTCCTGGTCCGGACGGGTCAGTTCTACTTCTGCAACAATAAGGCCCTCATTGGCTCCGTAGAACACATCAACCTCAAAAGTGACCTGCTCCACAGGAACACGATACCGAGCTTTACGAATGCTTCCCGGCAAACAGAGGCTCAACAAACGCTCGGCTTCATCCGCAGGGATTTCTCGTTCCCATTCTAAACGGGAAGTTCCGTCATCACTACTAGCGCCTTTAATGGTCAATACCCCGCGCCCATTTACCAAACGCACACGGACCGTACGTTCTGGGTCCGTTGAAAGAAAGCCCTGCTGCATCTGCTCAACCTGTGCAGCTAAGGCTTTAAAGGCCGTGGATCTTACCAAAAATTTTCGCTCTACTTCTACCATGTTTTGCTACTGAAGTCTAACGAAGATATCATAAATTTATGGGATGGAAGCTGGCCTGGCAAATCGGAAAATAATTCACGTGGACATGGACGCGTTCTACGCCTCTGTGGAACAATTGGACCGGCCAGAACTAAGAGGAAAACCCATTGCCGTTGGCGGGAGTTCCAAGCGTGGGGTGGTCAGCGCAGCCAGTTATGAAGCACGAAAATTTGGAGTGCGCTCTGCCATGAGCGGAGTTATGGCAAGACGCAACTGCCCTGATCTGATCTTTGTGAAGCCGCGCTTTGATAGATACACGGAGATCTCTAGAAAGATTAGAAAGATCTTTTTTGAATATACAGATCTGGTAGAGCCGCTCTCTTTGGATGAAGCCTATTTGGATGTTACTCAAAATAAGAAAGGAAATCCCAGTGCTACACTCATAGCCCGCGAAATACGGGCGCAAATCAAAGAACGAACTGGCTTGAATGCCTCTGCAGGAATATCGATCAATAAGTTTATTGCTAAGGTGGCCAGTGACGTCAATAAACCCAACGGTCAAAAAACAGTGCCACCAGAAGAAGTGGAGGCCTTTTTAGAAGCCTTGGATATTCGCAAGTTCTATGGAGTGGGTAAGGTCACTGCAGAGAAAATGTATCAAATGGGAATCTTTACAGGAGCTGATCTCAAAGAGCGCTCCCGAGAATTCTTAGATAAGCATTTTGGTAAGAGTGGAGGGTACTATTTTGATGTGGTTCGCGGAATCCACCGATCCGAAGTAAAACCAGATCGAACGAGAAAATCCCTTGCTGCAGAGCGCACATTTAGTGAAAATATAACCTCGGAAGTATTTATGTTAGAACGCCTGCAAGGCATCGCAGAAGAGATTGAGCGGCGTTTGGGCAAGAGTGAGATCGCTGGGAAAACGGTAACTTTAAAGATTAAATACAGTGATTTCAGTCTTCAAACGAGAAGCAAAACGCTCCCCTTTTATATTGCAACCGCCGAGCTTATCTTGGAGGAGGTAAAAGGGCTTTTGTATCAGGAAAAACTCAAAGAATCGGTGAGATTACTGGGGATATCCATCTCCAATTTGAATAACGACAAATCAGACAAACCCATAGAAAAAGACAGCATTAGCGAACAATTAAAATTTGAATTTTAGTGTAACAATTTCCCCAAATCACTATTAATATCACATAAAACCATCATTTCATGAAAGCTACATTTAGCCTACTATTCCTTTTATTTTTTAGTGTTGGATTTGCTCAGGATTGCAACTGTGCCAGTGAGTTGGACTATGTTGCCGAGCAGGCCAAAACTGCTCCGAGTTTCAAATCACAATGGAAGTCTCCTATGGCGGACCGAGTGCTTATTGCAGGTCTAAAGGATATGATCGCTAAGGACAAGAACATTGAACTGAACTGTTTGTACTATTTGCAAACCTATCTGGATGTGGTTAAAGACAATCATATTTACATAGTTGACCGCAATGAAGATCGAGACTATACAAGCCTTAGTCCTTATTACGAGGGTTCTCCGGAGGCCTTAACCTCAAACGCTGTAACCACAACTGACGATCCTATAACTGGAATTTACCATCTAGCCGGGGTATACCGTGTAGCTGTGGTTAAGATAAATGATGCCACTTTTGATTACGGCGGATATATATTGGAAAGTCAACACGAAGATTGGCCAGCGGGTACCTTAAAGTTTGCCTTGCGCAAAACAGGAGAATATTATTCGGGTGTATTTTACAATAGAAAGCACCAACCGCAGCGCAATGAAGTTAATCTAGTGAACGGAAGATTGTATCCAGAACGATGGGTGCGAGAAGAAGCGGCTGCAGAATGGGCTTCCAACAACTACTATTTAGAAGGCGACACCTTCCAATATGAAGACTACGGCAACGGAATCCACTATGTGCGTTTGGGTGATTTTGGCGGAGACAACGATACCTATAAAAAGGCCATGGAGCTACTAAAGGTCTTGGAAGAAAAACTAACCTCTGGCAAGGTCATATTGGACCTGAGAAATAATGGCGGCGGAGGCCCAAGAACTTCTGATCCCTTTCTAAAATTGTTCAAAAAACGCAAAAAGGATCTCGAATTCCACTTGATTCAAAACATCTATGTAGGCAGTAATGCGGAACATTTCCTGCTCAAGGCTAAAAAACAACTCAAGCTAACCACCTATGGGGAGAATACCCGTGGTGCCTTGGCCTATGGTTTTGGTAACTATTCCAAACCCAGTTTAATTACGCCTTGTTTTGGTTATTCTCTGGGCTTGACCACATCGAGATATGAAAAATACCTCGAATATGAGGAAATTGGGATCGCTCCCGATCATTATTTGGATTCTAAGACCTATTGGATTGATCAAATTTTGTCCAAAATTGAGTAGAAATTGACCAAAATGAGGTCATTTTCGTTAAAAAAGTCCTAAAAAGAGTCAAAAATCAAGAGTTGGCACATCCTTTGAAAAATTTATTTTGTCCGTCGACGTTATAAAAACAAACCGGGCATCCAACACCCAAAATAAAGACTGCAATTCCTTGCAAAGAAAGCTACGATAACATTTTTATTAACGCTAAAACTTGCAAAGATGAATACAGTAAAATTATCGAGCCTAGCTCTTTTGGGAGCGCTCACCCTAGTAGCTTGTAAAGAAGCCCCTCAAGAAATTCAAGAATCGGAAACGCAAAGCGTGATCAACGAACAGTTGGCCATGACAGAAGACTTCAAAGAAGTCGGCGAGGCGATGGAAGAAGTCAAAACTACCTATCTCTACGTCACAGCCCGCACAGGATTGAGCTTGCGTGCATTCGATAACCTCAACAGCGAAAAACTCGCCATTATTCCTTATGGAACGCGATTGGAAGTGCTTGAGCATGAGCCGCAGCAAACCATGAAGGTCAATAATATCAAAGGCGGCATGGACAAGGTTAACTTTAACCGTAAAAGCGGTTATGTCTTTAACGGTTACCTGTCTAAGTACTTCCCGCCTGAAGACGATATGTTGCCAGCCGGCTATGCCAAAGAGCTTAAAGAGGCCTACCCAAATGTGAGCTATACAGAAGCTGATGGAGGCACCGCCAGCAAGCCTGTAAACACAGAGACACTAATGCTTCCTGGAGCTGAATGGCATGAAGCTTATTTCATTGCTCAGAAGATCTTTGATATCCCTAACGAGTTCACGTTCCCAAAGCAAACCGGGAAAGAGACTCAACAAATTAAAGGGCCTAAAAAAGAAACTGACAGCTGGTTTGACGCACTTAACGTAACCCGAGACGCCAATGGTTTGGTAGAGCTACAATACAGTTACGATGCCAAAAAGGTAAAGCGAACCGTGAGTATTACGGCCACAGAAAAAGGCATGAAGATCCAACAGATCCGTGCTTATAAATAGAATGTTTTTAATAAAGAAAAGGCCCTTCGGGGTCTTTTTTTATACCTGAGAAACGCGCAGGGTATTTACCATTCCCTTATCCACGATCGGCATGGCCGCCAGATTGATCAGATAATCTCCTTTTACTACATAATTCTTAGCAGAGGCAATGCGGTTGACATCTTCTACAGTTTCATCAGTACTGACATACTTATCGTAGTAGAAGGCACGAACACCCCAAAGCAAGTTCAAACGCGAAAGTATGCGCTTGTTAGAGGTAAATACCAAAATGTGGGCAGCCGGTCTCCAAGCGGAGATTTGAAAGGCTGTATATCCACTATTGGTTAAGGTACAAATAGCACGAGCATCGATCTCATTGGCCATTAAAGCGGCGTGATAACAAATGCTTTTGGTGATATAACGGTTAGTTTTAATATGCGGAGGGTTCTGCGGAACCTTGATCAGCGGTGATTCTTCTACTCCTTTACAGATTTTACACATAGTTTTGATCACGTCTACCGGATACTTCCCAACAGAGGTCTCTCCAGAAAGCATCACCGCATCAGCGCCATCCATTACCGAGTTGGCAACGTCATTTACTTCTGCACGTGTTGGCGTTAAAGAAGAGATCATGGTCTCCATCATTTGCGTAGCAATGATTACCGGGATACGCGCCTTCTTAGCCTTGTGAACTAGCTGTTTTTGGATCAATGGAACTTCCTGAGCAGGAATTTCCACACCTAAATCTCCACGAGCTACCATCAATCCGTCTGAATAAGCGATGATCTCATCGATGTTCTGAACGGCTTCTGGCTTTTCAATTTTAGAGATGATCGGGATCTTGTATTCGCTGTGCTCTTTAATAAGCGCATTGAGCTGTTTACAATCGTCTGCGTGACGCACAAAAGACAGCGCAATCCAATCCACTTCTTGAGAAATAGCAAAGACAGCATCCTCACGGTCTTTCTCCGTAAGTGCTGGCAGCGAAATATCGGTGTTAGGCAGGTTAACCCCCTTGCGCGAGCGTAAAGGGCCTCCTTGAAGCACTTTGGTATTTACTTCTGATTTTCCATCAGTAGTAAGTACTTCAAAGATCAGCTTTCCATCGTCCAAAAGAATGCGTTCCCCAACCTTTACATCGGCAGGGAATTGATCGTAATTCATATAGACCTTTTCTGAAGTGCCTTCAAACTCATCACCCGTGCAAAACTTTATAGTATCACCGGGACTCACCACAACCTCTTCCTTCATGATCCCAACACGCAATTTAGGTCCTTGAAGGTCAGCAAGAATTGCTGTGGAAATATCCAATTCTTCATTGAGAGAACGGATCATAGCGATACGCTCCTCCACATCTGAATAATTCGCGTGAGAGAAATTAACTCTAAAAACATTGACCCCAGCAAGGATCATATCTCTTAGCACTTCACGATCTGAAGTTGCAGGGCCTAAAGTGGCCACAATTTTAGTCTTCTTTTGGGTAGGCATCACTCAAAAATTAAGTTGCTTTTCGATTTCACCGATTGTAAATCTACGACATACGCGGTAATAACTTGAGCAATTTCGTTAATTCTTGAAACGATAACGTTTTCGGAATGGTTATTCTTGGTTGAAGTTATCTTTAAGAGGTAATCTGCCTGCTTTAATTCGGGCAATAAATGTACTTTTCTCGCCTTAGGACCAGCGGTTTCTCCAAAGAGATCGGCGCTTAAAGCCAAGGGTTTATCCACCAAAAGTTCTGTGGAATTGGCCACTAAATGGAACTGTCTGTCGTGGGTCCAATCCTCAAAATAAAAGAAGGGATATTCTGCCTTTCCTTCGGCATAGACAAACTCTAAATCTTGCGGTTCTCGTTGCAAATTGAGCTGCAAAATCTGGTTGATCTTATAAGCCATTCTAAAGTCAGGTTCGCTACAGTGAATTGCCACAACAACGCTGTTGTCCAGATCGTCGTCTAAGGTCAATTCTAACTTGAGCGTACTCATTTATCCTGAGAAGTTTGGGCGGCTTCTGCAGCCTGCTTATCGCCTTCAATTCTGCGTTGAAGTTTATAGTAGGCACGCTTCGCGGCGCGCTCTTCGGCCTTCTTTTTAGAAGTAGCTCGCGCTTTGGCCATCACGCGATCATCTATAGTCAGTTTTACGGCAAAATGCTTGAGATCGTCGTTGCCGTTGTCTTCATAAACCATGAATTTGAAGCTGTTCTTATGCTTCTGACACCACTCAATAAGCAAACTCTTATAGGAAATGATCTTCCCTTCTAACTTTTGAATGTCTACATAAGGCTTAATGACGCGTTTGTGAATAAAACGCTCACACTGTTTGAATCCTTTATCCAGATAAATCGCTCCGATCAGAGCTTCAAAAACGTTGCCGTGAATGTTTCCACTGAAATTCTCCACAGGGATATTGGTACGTACCAAACTGACTAGATCCAGGTCTCTTCCCAACTCGTTCAAATGCTCTCTACTCACCACCTTAGAGCGCATCTTGGTCAAATAACCCTCATTGCCGTGCGGAACTTTTTTAAACAGATGAGCAGCAATTACAGCACCCAACATCGCGTCGCCTAAAAACTCCAAACGCTCATAGTTCTGTTGTATGCCGTCGTCATCTTTTTGATTCATGGAACGGTGGGTAAATGCCTCTTCATAAAAGGCCAAATTCCCCGGAGCAAAGCCCAGAATCTTTTTTATAACGCGAAAAAAATTCCCGTCCTTTTCAGCACGGGAATTGAATATGTTTCGTATGGAAGTCATTCAGTCTTACGCCTCCATTTTTTTAAACAACAAGCAAGCGTTATGCCCTCCAAAACCGAAGGTATTACTCATGGCAACTTTCACTTCACGTGACTCTGCTTTGTTGAGTATAAGATTTAGATTCGGATCGATGTTCTCGTCTACCGTAGTGTGGTTGATCGTTGGAGGAACCAAGTCGTGCTGCATGGCCAAGATAGAAGCAATAGCTTCAATAGCTCCGGCGGCTCCTAAAAGGTGCCCAGTCATTGACTTTGTAGAATTGATGCTGATGTTGTTCGCGTGGTCTCCAAATACTTTAGAAATGGCCTTAAGTTCGGCAACATCTCCTAAAGGTGTTGAAGTTCCGTGGGTGTTGATATGATCAACTTCCTCTGGATTTAGTCCGGCGTTCTTTAAACAGTTCAGCATTACGGCCTCCACTCCGATACCGTCGGGATGTGGTGCAGTCATGTGGTGGGCATCGCTGGACATACCACCACCAAGAACCTCAGCATAGATCTTAGCGCCACGAGCCTTTGCGTGCTCATATTCTTCTAAGATCAATGCGCCTGCTCCTTCACCAAGTACAAATCCGTCGCGCGTAGCGTCAAAAGGACGACTCGCGGTTTCAGGACTCTCGTTTCTTGTAGAAAGGGCATGCATGGCATTGAAACCACCCATACCTGCAATAGTAACTGCTGCTTCAGAACCCCCAGTTACGATCACATCACAGTGACCCAATCGGATATAGTTCAAAGCATCGATCATGGCGTTCGCCGATGATGCACATGCGGATACAGTGGTGTAGTTCGGGCCCATGAACCCGTGTTTGATCGAGATATTACCTGGGGCAATATCCGCGATCATTTTGGGGATAAAGAAGGGGTTGAAACGCGGTGTTCCATCCCCTTCTGCATAATTTATAACTTCATCTTGAAAGGTCTGCAGCCCACCAATACCAGCTCCCCAGATAACACCAACTCTAAATTTATCAACCGCTTCAAGGTTGATACCAGCGTCTTTGATGGCTTCATCTGATGAGACCAAAGCGTATTGTGCAAATCGATCTAATTTACGGGCTTCTTTCCGGTCAAAATGATCTTGAGGATTATAGTTCTTAAGCTCGCAGGCGAATTTCGTTTTGAATTTCTCCGTATCGAAATAGGTAATAGGAGCGCAGCCGCTCTTTCCATTAGAAAGACCGTCCCAATATTCTTGAATATTACTTCCGATTGGGGTTAAGGCTCCAAGTCCTGTAACTACTACTCGCTTAAGTTCCATAGTAAAATTTACTTGGCTTCCTCTATATATGAAATTGCTTGTCCTACAGTGGCAATGTTTTCTGCTTGATCATCTGGAATCTGGATATCGAATTCTTTTTCGAACTCCATGATAAGCTCTACAGTGTCCAATGAGTCGGCTCCAAGATCGTTTGTAAAACTCGCTTCGTTAACTACTTCGTTTTCATCAACTCCTAGTTTGTCAACGATAATCGCCTTTACTCGTGATGCAATGTCTGACATAATGTTTGTTTTTAAGGTTTTAATTAAGTGGCAAAAATAAAATATTTTAAATTAAAACAGCATTTTGGCTACAAAATGTAACTCCAATGTAATCAATTTTAATAGAAGTAATTCTGATTTGCCTTACTTTTGTGATTTATACTAATTTACTAGTTTCAAACCCCCCATTTTACGGTCTATGAAGCCCAAAATTGTGATCTTTGCCTCCGGAAACGGTACCAACGCAGAAAACATCATCAAATACTTCCAGACTACGGAGACCGCCGAGGTGGTTCAAGTGCTGTCTAACAAGAAGGATGCCAAAGTTTTAGCTCGTGCTGAGGCTTTAAACGTTACTGCTGATTCCTTTTCAAAATCCGACCTCAACGACCCGGAGATCATTGGGAAGAGACTTTCAGAAATTGATCCTGATCTTATTGTACTTGCTGGATTTCTACTGAAGATCCCTGAATATATGGTGACGGATTTCCCAGATAAGATCATTAATATTCATCCCGCCCTATTACCTCACTACGGTGGCAAAGGCATGTACGGCATGCACGTGCATAGAGCAGTTGTGGAAAACGGAGAGACCCAAAGCGGGATCACTATCCACTTTGTAAATGAACACTATGACGAAGGTGGGATCATCTTTCAAGCTAAAACTCGCTTAACTCCTGAGGACAGTCCTGAGGATGTCGCTGCGAAAATTCACAAATTGGAATACGAACACTTCCCTCAGGTTCTAGAAAACTTGATCCTCTCCTTATAGTAATGGCCAAAAAGAAAAAATACTATGTAGTCTGGTACGGCCTTCAAACTGGCATCTTTGAAACCTGGGAAGCCTGTCAAAAGGCTATTAAAGGGGTGAAAGGAGCCCAATACAAGTCTTTTGAAAATAGATTGGAAGCGCAGAAAGCCTATTATCAAGGAGAATATGAAGACTATAAAGGTAAAGGCGGTTCCAAGAAAAAAACACTAACTCCAGAAGAGAAGGCAGCCTATGGTGAACCCGAATTATATTCCATTGCTGTAGATGCAGCCTCAAGCGGGAATCCTGGTCTTATGGAATACCGCGGAGTGGACACCCAAACCAAAGAACAACTTTTTCATCAAGGCCCTTTTAAACAAGGCACTAATAATGTAGGAGAATTCCTTGCACTGGTGCATGGCCTTGCTTATTTGGATAAGATCAAGAGTGATCGAATGCTCTATACCGATTCCCGAATTGCTTGGGGATGGGTCAAAAGAAAGAAGTGTAATACCAAACTCAAGCGCACCGCTGCGAACAAGCAACTCTTTGAACTTATTGCCCGTGCCGAGCACTGGTTAAAGACCCACAAATACAAGACCAAAATTGCCAAATGGGAGACCAAAGCCTGGGGGGAAATCCCAGCTGATTTCGGCAGAAAATAATTCCATCTACCTCATTTTTAACAGCTTCTTTGTAATGACAAAGGCAGTTTTACTACCAAAGGATAAAAATTGCTATGAAGAAGATTGTCCAATTATTGATCCTTTGCTGCGTGCTGCAAGTCAGCGCTCAGCAGCAATGGGAACTCAAAAAGTCTGTGGATCAAATTGAGATCTTCACCAGAGACACTCCGCAAAAGCCCATAAAAGAATACAAAGCCATCACCACGGTTAATGCCCCCATGAAAGCTGTGATACACGAACTATTAACAGCTCCAGCCTATAATGATATGTGTGAATCTGGAGTCAGTTACTATTTACGCTCTCCAGAAAAGGACAAACACCTCTTCTATGCCCAAAAGTCTTTGCCTTGGCCCGTAAGAGATCGGGATGTGATCACCTTGCTCACCGTAAAAAGAATCAGCCCAAATAAAGTTAAGTTACTCTTAGAAAGCGCCCCTGCAGCTTTGCCGGAACAAGACAATATGATCCGCATCAATGAACTTATGGGCTATTGGTTGTTGGAAGAAATGGACGGGAAGACCAAGGTCACACAGGTCATGTTCATCGATCCCAACGGAAGCTTGCCGCCATTTGTGGTTAATGCACTTTTGGTAAAAGGCCCACTAAAAACCTTCAGGGAGCTGCGCTTAGCGGTGCAACCATAATGTGCTTGAATACGAATCAACACAACCCTTGAGGTTCGGAATTAAGAATGTATATTTGCAGCGCAGAACCAAAGGCAAATTATGAGTAAACTAGTGATCGTTGGAACCGTAGCTTTCGACGCCATTGAAACCCCATTTGGGAAGACCGATAAAATACTCGGTGGAGCAGCAACTTTTATAGGTTTAGCCGCTTCACAGTTCAACACAGATGCAGCCTTGGTTTCTGTAGTGGGAGGAGATTTTCCGCAGTCGTACTTAGACATGCTCAAAGGAAAGGACCTCAACATTGAAGGTGTGGAGATCGTTCCTGACGGGAAAACCTTCTTTTGGAGTGGTAAATACCACCACGACATGAATTCCAGAGACACCCTAGTAACAGAACTCAATACCCTCGCAGATTTTGACCCTGTAGTGCCTGCAGATTACCGTGATGCACGCGTAGTGATGCTGGGTAACCTGCACCCGAACATTCAGTTGGGCGTAATTGAGCAAATGGAGCAAAAGCCAGAGCTTATCGTTTTGGATACGATGAACTTTTGGATGGACAACTCTTGGGATGAGCTCTTGAATGTGATTAAAAAGATCGACGTGATCACCATTAACGATGAAGAAGCGCGTCAGCTTACTGGAGAATACTCTTTGGTAACTGCGGCTAAGAAGATTCGTGAAATGGGTCCTAAATATGTAGTGATCAAAAAAGGAGAGCACGGAGCGCTTCTTTTTGATGAGAATGAGATTTTCTATGCGCCAGCACTGCCATTAGAAGAAGTGTTTGACCCAACAGGAGCAGGAGACACCTTTGCCGGTGGTTTTTCAGGTTACCTGTCTCAGGTAGAGACCATCAACTTTGAAACCATGAAACAAGCCATCATTTACGGTGCTTGTTTGGCCTCGTTCTGTGTCGAAAAATTTGGGACTAGACGTATGGAAGACCTCAGCAAAGCCGAGGTGCATCAGCGCTTGATGCAGTTCAAACAATTGACTCAATTTGAAATAGAGATAGATTAACACGCGCCCAATTACGGGCGTTTTTTATTGTAAGGAATACAACCATGAGTGACGCATTAAAACACGAATGTGGGATTGCAATGATCCGATTGCTAAAGCCTTTGGAATACTACAAAAAGAAGTATGGAAGCGCTTTTTACGGGGTCAACAAGATGTATCTGATGATGGAAAAGCAGCACAACCGTGGACAAGACGGCGCTGGCTTTGCGAGCATCAAGCTCGATGTGGAACCGGGACAGCGTTATATTTCTCGTGTGCGCTCTCACGCTTCACAACCGATTCAGGATATCTTCTCTCAGATCAATGAACGAATCAATGCAGAACTTAGTGAGCACCCTGAATATGCCGATGATGTAGAAGCTCAAAAAAAGAACATTCCTTATATCGGGGAATTGCTTTTAGGGCACGTTCGCTACGGAACTTTTGGTAAAAATAGTGTGGAGAATGTTCACCCGTTCTTGCGTCAAAACAACTGGATGCACCGCAATTTGATCATTGCGGGTAACTTTAATATGACCAACACCAATCAGCTGTTCAACAATTTGATCAAGCTTGGAATGCATCCAAAGGAAAAGGCCGATACCATTACTGTAATGGAAAAGATCGGGCACTTTTTAGACGATGCGGTTCGCAAACTATACAAGCAAGCTAAATCCAAAGGGCTTAATAAAAAAGATGCCTCTCCTTATATAGTAGACAATTTAAACGTGGCTAAAGTGCTTCGTAAATCCTCTAGGGATTGGGACGGGGGCTATGCTATGGCCGGACTTCTTGGTCACGGTGATTCCTTTGTACTTAGAGATCCTGCGGGAATTAGACCTGCTTATTTTTACAAGGATGACGAAGTGGTCGTAGTGGCCTCAGAACGCCCAGCGATCCAGACGGTTTTCAATGTTCCTTTCGATGCGGTTGAAGAACTTGAACCTGGACATGCCATCATAGTTCGCAAATCTGGGCAAGTAAAGATCTCTCAGATCTTAGAGCCACTAGAGCGTAAGTCTTGTTCTTTTGAACGTATCTATTTCTCCAGAGGATCTGATGCAGAGATTTATCAAGAGCGCAAAGAATTGGGACGCCTTTTGATGCCAGATGTGCTCAAAGCGATTGATCACGATACCACCAACACGGTGTTCTCTTTCATTCCCAATACTGCAGAGACTTCTTTCTACGGTATGGTAGAAGCTGCTCAGGATGAACTCAATCAGCAGAAAAATAAAGCCATCCTAGATAAGGCTGGGGAATTGTCCAAAGAGGACCTATTGGCCATTCAGGAGCGCAAAATTCGAACGGAAAAAATTGCCATAAAAGATGTAAAGCTGCGTACTTTCATCACAGAAGACAGCAGTCGGGATGATTTGGTGGCCCACGTTTATGATGTGACTTATGGAGTGGTAAAACCGACGGACAATTTGGTAATCATTGACGATTCTATTGTACGCGGAACCACTTTGAAAAAGAGTATCCTTAAAATGCTAGACCGACTCAATCCTAAGCAAATTGTGGTAGTGAGCTCTGCACCGCAGATCCGATATCCGGATTGCTACGGAATTGATATGGCGCGTTTAGAAGATTTTGTGGCTTTCCAAGCTGCTTTAGCCTTGCATGAAGACCGAGGCACTTCAAGCGTTGTAGAAGAAATCTACAACAAATGTAAAGCCCAACACCACCTGCCAGATGCAGAAGTAACCAATTACGTTAAAGAACTCTACGATCCTTTTAGTGACCAAGAGCTCTCTGATAAGATCGCTGAGTTGCTTGCAGATGGATCCTCTTTGAATGCAGAAGTAAAGGTGTTGTTCCAATCTGTAGAGAAGCTTCACCAAGCTTGTCCAAAGAATTTGGGAGACTGGTATTTCACTGGTGACTACCCAACTGCTGGAGGGAAACGTGTTGTAAATCAGGCGTACATAAACTTCTTTGAGGGCAACCCAGAGCGAGCCTACTAAAATCTGTTAAAAAAACGAACCGTTTATCGATAGGCCTGTCGTTAATCGAGTTTAGGGCGTCCTTAATCTAAAAGTAGGAAAAGCCTTAATGGAAATTACTTGAATCGCTTATATTTGAATCACCATAGCATAAGTAGGTTAAGTTCATGGTAGATTTGGGGCAAAAAAAGGTAAACTCTCGTTTACCTTTTTTTATGCAGTAGAGTTAAGGTACGCCACAAGTCATTCCCCTTTCGATTCACCATATTAGCATTAAAGAATATAGAGTCCCAAATACGGAGAAGGGGTGACTTTTCTGTGGGTTTTGTAATTTATTAGAAGCTACAAAACCCACAGAAAAGGCGTTTTTACATTCTTAGTAAACTCTCGTCACTCTAGCGATTAAATCAATCCACACAACATCATTCTATGAACGATAGAAGTCCACAAGCGCCACTTTCAATAACAAAGGTATAAGCGAGTTGTACCACTGAGGCCTTCCGCTTACGCGGCTGCCTCATTCAAACATCCACTGGATGTTTGTTTGGTTTTACTTTGTAAAACTTCATTTCACCAATCTTTTTTTATTGGAATAAAGTGAACTAACGACCTCTTTGGCCTAATTACCGTGAAGTCTGGGCAGAGGAAGGTACTATTACGAATGACCTGACCATTTGGTCTTTTCCTACCTACCTATTGATCACAGATGGCGGAAAGATCAAGAGCCGCTTCAATAGCTTTAAAGACTTTCAAGCTACACTGCAACCGTAAAAGCATTTGTTAAAACTTCATGTTTTTCAGGGTTTTAACATTACCCTAGCATCGCGCAATAGTGGTTTTCTTTACTTTTAGCTATCATGTAAAATCAATTAGCTATGAAAAAACTAATCACTTTAGGTCTTTTAGGATTATTCCCTGTACTCTCTTTTGGGCAAAGTAGTTCCTCAACCAATTCGTTTCAACTCATCGAATCAGAACCTATAGTAGAGGTGGTTCATGCGGATTTTGACCAAGACGGTAAACTTGAGAAGATCACTTTGACCAAGGAGCGTCTTTCTAGTGTTGCAACGCTTGCTTATCAAGACAATGATGGGTCAGATCCAAAAACAATAGGGATCATTACCATTGATAGCGCTGATGAATTTTTCATTATTAAAACCGATGCCGACAAGGACAGTGATCTGGATATTGTCATTGCCGCCCAAAATAGTAACAGCTTTCAAGCAGAAACTAGCCTTTATAAATTCATCAATGAAGGGGATGGAAAATTCAAAAGTCAAACAGGACTTTAAAACTCGAAAAATCACTTTTTTGCTCCGAAAATCTGCAAAGTAGATTTTGTGAGAATTCTTTACAATTGTAAGAAAACCCTTATAATACCTGCCTTTTACTGAGGTTAAACCGTAACTATTTCGGTAGAAAATGCTTTTTAACGATTTAACCGGTTTTTTATCTAATAATTAAGAATTACTGAGATTTATTAGATTATATTTGAGCTTACCATAGCATAAGTAGGTTAAGTTCATGGTAGATTTGGGGCAAAAAAAGGTAAACTCTCGTTTACCTTTTTTTATTGGAATAAAGTCAAGAAAAGTCCCAAGTTTTTCCTCTTTCAATTCATCATTTTAGCATTAAAGAATTTCGAGCCCCAAATATGGAGAAGGGGTGGCTTTTCTGTGGGTTTTGTAAATTATTAGAAGCTACAAAACCCACAGAAAAGACGTATCACATTCTTGGTAAACTCTGCTGAAAGCAAATCTCAACTAAAGCTTACCTGAGGTCAGAAATCTCAAAGAACGTTTGCAACTTCTTTGTACATTTAGAAATGCCCAAAACCCAATACTACGTTTACGTTGTGGAACTCTCCAAAAGAGTATTTACAGAGAATGCAAAATTCCGCAACGCCAATCCACAATTCAACGGGGTGCTTCAGTGCTTGTATGTGGGTATGACCAGCACCAGTCCTCGTGAGCGTTTCGCTCAGCATAAATCGGGCTACATCAGTAAAAAAGGTCATAGGATTTCTGTCAAACTAGTTGAAAAATACGGGCTCTACTTGCGTCCTAGTTTGTACAATCATCTCAACCCGCTACCCAACCGAGCTGCTGCTTTGAAAATGGAAGAAGCTCTTGCCATGGAACTGCGTAGGAAGCGCTATGCAGTTTGGTACAACTAAACTATTTTAAGTATCTTTATTTCAACTACTTAACACAATGATCGCAGACTACAAAAGGCTTTTTATATTACTTGCGAGTGGCTTCAGCTTACTGCTGATACCTGCTGTGGCCATGCAATTTAGCTCTGAGGTAAATTGGGGTAAAGAAGACTTTATAATTGCAGGTTTGTTGATCATTGGCACCGTGCTTTTCATAGAGATCGCTTTGCGCAAGTTCAAAAATCAAAAGAATAAGGGACTCCTTGTTTTGGCCATAGTGTTTTTCGCCATTCTACTCTTTATGGAAATGGCCGTGGGTCTTTTTGGCTCTCCTATTGCTGGGGACTGATCTGAGCAAACATTTTTCATTCATCCACCATTTTTTAAGGCGTTGCACCGTATCTTTAGATTAGATTTTATACCGATGTCACTGCTCAAAAATTCATGTATACTTCTTTCTCTGATGCTCATACCCATGCTGGGGTACGGACAGCAAAAGTTAGAAAATGAAGTCCGCATTTCACGATCTGAAGTACCTAAAATCGCCCTGGAATTCATAGACACGGCGCCCTTTAAAAAAAAGGTGCGTTGGTATAAAGAGTACTTTTTGGGCGGAACTTCTGTAGAGGCTAAAACACGTTTCAATGGTAAACGCTACAGCATTGAATTTGATGTCGACGGAAATCTGGAAGACGTGGAGATCGATCACCCTTGGAAACAAGCGCCAGAGCCCGTTCGTCAGCGTATGGAAGACTATTTAGAAGAGCAGTTTGAACGCTACAGTCTGGATAAATTGCAATTTCAATACTCAGGCGCCACCCACCAAGTCTTTGAATGGCTACACGGTCGCTTGGCTGCCTCCACACTTCAATTGCGCTATGAAGTGGTGATCCACACTAAAGTCAAGGGCCGTTTTAAACGCTTTGAAGTACTCTTTGATGACAATGGCAACTACATAAAATCCGCAGAGTTCATTCCTAAGAACGTAGACAATATTGAATACTAGAAAGACCCTTTTTATAGTGGTGGCCTTAGTATTCTCTACCACCACTTACGGACAAAGCGAATATCAATTCGGGATCTTGCCTGCCATTAATTTGAACAAGGGTTTGAAGCAGGGTTACAAGATCAATTTCAAAGTGGAATCCAGACAAGCCTTTGAGCAAGGATTGTTTGAGGATGACAACCCTTTTGAGTACGACTACATCCTCACCGATTTCACCACTTTATTGGCCAAGAAAGTGGCTTACAACAAGACCGTGACCGTGGGTTATCTTTTTAGAGTTCGCGGGGATCAGATCGTGCATCGCAGTATTCAGCAATACATCTGGACCAACAACCTGCCGCGCTTTAGGCTCTCTCACCGTATCGCTGCAGATCAGACCTTCAATTCCCAAAGTGCTCCCGAGTTCCGATTGCGCTATCGATTGGCTTCTCAAATTCCATTTAATGGAGAAACCGTTGATCCCAAGGAATTCTACCTCAAGGTCAACAACGAATACCTCAACCAATTTGAATCGGGCTCCTATGATCTAGAAGTCCGTCTCACGCCCTTTTTAGGATACAGCATTACGGATAAAAAGAAGCTGGAGTTTGGTTTGGATTATCGCGTCAATTCATTTCTGGACGGACCTGCATCCCACCGATTTTGGATTGCCTTGAACTATTATTTAAGTCTTTAGTGTACTTTAGGGCTACAACTGCATGACTATGGCATCTGATTCCTATTTTGTAGAATACGTCGTTGAGCAAATTGGCCCGGCCGGGGATATTCTGTGTAAAAAGATGTTCGGAGAATACGGATTGTACTGTAATGGCAAGTTGTTTGGGATGGTGTGCGATGATAAATTCTTTGTCAAACCAACTCAGGCCGGACGAGCCTACATCGGTTCACCTACTGAAGCTCCCGCATACCCTGGAGCCAAAAATTCTTTCCTGATTGAAGAACAATTGGATGACAGCTCATGGCTTTGTGGTTTAGTGCAATGTACGGTTGCAGAATTGCCGGAACCCAAACCCAAAAAGAAAAAGAAATGATCAAACAATTCCTGCACATTGTCCTAATAATCTTTGGCTTTCAAGCTCAGGCTCAAATAGAATCAAATCCCGAGCCTCTAGAAATTGAAAAGCGCATAGATGTTGGCGATAAGACTGGTAAGGAGGTTATGTCCTGCTTGTCTGAACTGTTCCTGCTCCCAGGAAAAATGGAGACAGAAGGTGAGATTTCAGAAAATACCACCGTCTATGGTGAATGGACCTATAATTATTATGTAAGTCCTAACAACACTCCTGCCGGCGCTGTTTATTTCAAATACGAATTCAAAATGGATGGGCAGATGTTGGTGGCCCGCTTCTTTGATTTTACTCACGATCCTGAGGATAGCGAATTTGAAGCCTTAGGCCCTGTGCCTCAAGCCTGGAATGAAGGAGTAAGTGCGGTTTTTACCCAAAAGCAGTACAAAGAGATCTGGTACGATATTTCTTTTAATTCCTCCAACCTCATCCGTTTGGCTCAAAAATACTGCGTGAACAAATAAACCGTCACGACTGCTGGCGAATTGGAGTAAAAAGATATTTTCCTTTTCTTTAAGGTGATGGTCTAAACCTGTTCACTCAATGAAAGGGTAGCTTCCCTCATTCTAACTTTCCATTAACAACTGGCTCATCTAGCTTTATTGGAAACGTAAAAAAATGATCTTATGAAATCAGTTTTTAATCTTAAGAAAAGGCACATTAAGCCTTTAAGTTTTCTAGGGCTTTGCTTATTGCTGGGCCTATTTGCAAACCCTGCCTTTGGGCAAACACGCACCGTTAGTGGCCAAGTGTCTAGTGCAGACGGTCCTTTAGAAGGAGCCACGGTTATTTTAAAGGGTTCCTTGGAATATGTGTTGACCGATGAGGATGGAAAATTTGTATTTCCAAGCGACCTCAATGAGAATGACGTTCTTATCATTACTTCTTTAGGTCTGGAGGATGCCGAGGTGACCATTGGAGCTGACACTACTTTTGTCAACCCGATTCTCGCAGACGATCCGGTAGTGATCATTGCAGCCTTGCGAACAGAACCGTCTAAAAAAGCAGACGATCCAGAGCAGCAATAAGCCATGCGAAAACTTTTGCAAATAATCATCTTTGCCTTTGTGGTAACCACGCAGGCGCAGCGCAGTGATTTTGACCAGGTCGATCTCACTCGTGCAGAAGCGCTTGCCCGTGACCATAAAGGCGAGGATCTTTATGCCCTACCTATTCTGGTGCACAATTTAACGGCTCCTTTAGCTACGGATGTGGAACGGTTTAGAGCCATTTACCTCTGGGTCTGTCAAAACATCAAAGGAGATTACCCCATGATGCTGGAGAACGACAAAATGCGTCGCAAGCTGCATACGGACAGTTTGGCTCTAGTCACGTGGAACAACCAATTCAAAAAAGAGATCTTTCAGATCCTTAGAAAAAAGAAACGCACCACTTGCAGCGGTTATTCCTATTTGATCAAGGAGATGGCAGAGTTGGCAGGTATTGAAGCCGTTATTGTAGACGGATACGGCCCTATCAACAAACTTAAGATTGAGCGTCTTAAAATTCCAAACCACTCGTGGAATGCGGTAAAACTGAATGACAAATGGTATCTCTGCGATGCTACATGGGCTGCAGGCTACACCGATTTGACCACCTACCTTTTTGAGTTTGATTATGACGATCAGTATTGGCTTATGCCACCGGAAGAGTTTGCCAAAACACATCAGCCGGAAGATCCGCAATGGACACTCTTACCCCTTGCACAAAACTAAAAAGCCACTCCTTTCGAAGTGGCTTTATTATTTAAAGGCGGTTAAAATTATTTACCAGCCTCGTAGTTTTTAGAAACCTGATCCCAGTTGATCACATTAAAGAATGCTTGTACATAATCAGGTCTGCGGTTCTGATAGTTTAGGTAGTAAGCGTGCTCCCAAACATCAATTCCCATAATTGGAGTTCCTCCACAAGCCACATCTGGCATCAATGGATTGTCTTGGTTTGGCGTAGAGCAAACTTCTACTTTTCCGCCAGGATGAACGCACAACCATGCCCATCCAGATCCAAAACGAGTTCCCGCAGCAGCAGCAAAAGCATCTTTGAATCCTTCATAGCTACCGTAAGCTTCGTTAATGGCATCGGCTAATGCTCCAGATGGATTTCCTCCACCGTTTGGAGACATTACTTCCCAGAACAAACGGTGGTTGTAGAACCCACCTCCATTGTTACGCACAGCGCCGTTAGACATGTCTAAGTTTTGTAAAATATCTTCAATGGACTTACCGGCTAGGTCAGTTCCTTCAATAGCTGCGTTTAGCTTGTTGGTATATCCTGCGTGATGCTTTCCGTGGTGGATTTCCATGGTACGCGCATCGATGTGTGGTTCAAGTGCATCGTGGGCGTATGGTAAGGCTGGTAGTTCAAATGACATATTTCTGTGTTTTATATTAAACGTCTTGTTTTAAGTGGTATAAAGATACGAATAAGCTGGGGGACAATTAAGCTTCTATATTATAAGATTGTTATGCGGGAATAATCTAGATTTATACCTAATTTTAAGTGCATCTCAATTACTTACCCATCAAAGCTACAGCTGCCGAATCACCCTTTACTGTCTATGCCGCCTCTGCCGGGAGCGGAAAGACCTTTGCTTTGGTAAAGCGTTACCTCTGTCAAATCCTTAAAGGAACTCATTCTGATGCCTATCGATCCCTTTTGGCCATCACCTTTACCAAT
The DNA here is from genome assembly GCF_965601605.1 of Gilvibacter sp. Lineage (GTDB taxonomy): Bacteria > Bacteroidota > Bacteroidia > Flavobacteriales > Flavobacteriaceae > Gilvibacter. The sequence continues at coordinate 68,567 of NZ_CBFCWJ010000018.1, forward strand.
AAAGCAGTTGCAGAGATGAAATCGAGAATCTTGGAGCAGTTGGTCCACTTTGCGGCGTATCAACAGGATGATGAACTTACCCCAATGCAGTATGAGGTAAGTGCCAGTCTTGACATTAAACCTGATCAACTCGCAATCCGATCTGCGCGGGTGCTCAAAGATCTGCTCCACAACTACGGGGCTTTTGCTGTGGAAACCATTGACAGCTTTAATCACCGTCTGCTTAGAACATTCGCTAAGGATCTAGGCTTACGATCAGATTTTGAAGTGACTACAGAGGCAGATCTACTCTTGCAAGAAGCCGTGGAAGTCGTTTTATCACAGACAGGAACCGATGATTTCCTAACTCAAACTCTGGTAGACTTTGCCTTGCAAAACACGGAAGAAGACAGAAGTTGGGACCCTACTCGACAGTTGCAAGAAAAGGCTAAAATACTGTTGAATGAGAACAGTTTTGAGGCCCTGAACCGACTACAAACAAAGCAAACCGAAGACTTCAAAGCTTTAACCGATTTGCTGAAAAAGCAAAAGGAATCTGCACAAAAGAGCGTTGTGAAACATGCTGAATCTGCCATTGAACTGATCCGATCCAGTAATTTAGATTCCACTCACTTTAACCGCGGCACCTATCCTAACTTTATGGAAAAGCTCCGTACTGGGGCCGCCGTAAAATGGGAAGCTAAATGGCAAACTGATATTGAGAGCTACAGTTTTTACACCAAAACTCAAGAAGATTGGGTCAAAGCGGCGATAGATGAGATCCGAGAGGCACTTATTGAACACTTTCACAAGGCCAAAGAACAGGCCCTAGCTGCCGATTGGTATGAGCGTCTCTACCGTGAGATCATCCCGCTGACTGTGCTCAATTATATTCAACGGGAATACCAGGCCATCAAAGACGATCGGAATTTAGTTACTGTGGCAGAATTCAATCGACGCATACATCAAGAGATCAAATCCCAGCCAGCACCCTTTATTTATGAACGCTTAGGAGAGCGCTACCGCCATTTCTATATCGATGAGTTTCAGGATACCTCTGCCATGCAGTGGAACAACCTGATTCCACTCATTGACAATGCCTTGTCTCAGCAGGATCAGAATCAACAACAGGGAAGTTTATTGGTTGTGGGAGATGCAAAACAGTCCATTTACCGCTGGCGTGGTGGTCTGCCTGAACAATTCTTAGGCTTAAGTGCGGGTCAGACTCCCTTTGCTATCCCTGGAGACCTAAAGGAACTCGGGAAAAATTGGCGTTCCTACAGCAAGGTCATTGAATTCAACAATGGTCTTTTCAAATTTTTAGGTGGACACCTACCCGCTGGTCCTTATCGAGACTGTTATAACGATCAAGCCGAACAAGAGATCAGTGATAAAATTGGCGGCTATGTAAGCATTGACTTTTTTGAAGCTGCAAAGCGAGAAGAAAGCGAACCCCAATACATAGAAGCAGTAAAATCACGAATTGATCAATGTCTTGAACAGGGCTATCGCTTGAAAGACATTTGTGTGCTTACCAGAAAGAAAGATGACAGTAAGATTTTGGCGCAAGCCTTGCAGGAAAGTTATCCTGTAGTTTCACCAGACAGCCTGCTGCTGAAGGAGTCTGGCGTGGTACAATTCTTTTTGGGTGGATTGAGGCTGAGGGAAAATGCCGAAGACCCTGAAACGCGCTTACATTTTCTGTGGAACTACCTAGAAATACATCTGGAAAAGGAACAAGACCATTTGTGGTTAGAGGCAGTGAGCCGCACTGGTGTTGCTGCCCTGACTGAAACCCTGGAGCGTTTGAAGATCAACTTCTCTTTAGAACACCTCAACAGCCTGGGCTTGTATGAAGCTTTGGAGTATCTGATCCGGTGTTTTGAATTGGAAGGACAAATTACTGCCTATGAACGGCATTTCTTGGACTTGGCTCGTAGCTTTGAACAACAGAATAACAATGCTACCACGCATTTTCTGGAGGATTGGAAAAAACAGGAAGATGCTGCCAGTCTTCAATTCCCTGAGGATATGGATGCGATTCGACTCATGACGGTACACAAATCCAAAGGCTTGGAATTCCCCGTGGTGATCATTCCTTTTACCGATTCGGAATTGATCAACAAGCGCAACGAACACTTGTGGTATTCTGTAAACCCTGATGATTATTGTGGGTTCACGGAATTTCATCTGCCAATTACCGCGCTTAAGGCTCAAGACCCACAAACCTATGAGGCCTATCTGGAACAGCGCTTATTTGATGAACTCAACGTCTGGTATGTAGCCTTGACCCGTGCTGAAGAACAATTGCACCTAATAAGCAGTAGTTCCAAAGCCGATCTGAGATCTTTTGGAGGCATGCTGCGCACCTACCTGGAACATCGACAAGAAAGTGAGCAAACCCACTACCATTGGGGAACTTTTATGGAAAAGGAGTCTGAGCAGATTACGGAACCAAATATAGAATCCCCTTTTATCAGTACAGATAAAGGAACTAACAAGATCCGCCTTATTGCGAGTCCAAGAGACAAATATCAGCAAGACAATATAATGGCCCAACAGCGGGGGAACCGCCTTCATCTCTGGCTTTCTCGGATAGACAATGAAGAAGACTTGCCGCGATTGTTTGAAAAACTTGAGGTAATTGCGCGCTATTCCAGAAAACAATTGGCTGCAGATCAAAACTTGCTAGCTCAGTTGATCAGTCATCCAGAACTCAGCGCCTATTTTAAAGTAGGCGTGGATTCCAAAAATGAAGCAGCTATAATTGATCAGACGGGTGAGATCCATCGACCAGATCGTTTGGTCTTTGATGATGAAACCGTGGTGATCATTGATTATAAGTTTGGAAGTCCTGACACTTCCTATAAACAACAGCTAGACCGTTATCAATCCGCTCTGGAACAACTCGGCTATAAAACCTTTAAAAAAATACTCGTCTACGTAGAAGAAGAAATAAAACTCGAGACTTGGTAATTGGCTGAGGGATTGAATACCTTTGTAAAAAACCTTCTCATGTACGGAAAAATACAGCAGCATCTACAAAACGAGCTCGAAGCGATTCAAGAAGCTGGTCTCTTTAAAAAGGAGCGTGTGATCACCTCACCTCAGGGCCCCGAAATAAGCATCAGCACTGGAGAAACCGTGTTGAACTTTTGTGCTAATAATTACTTAGGCCTTTCTTCTCATCCAGAAGTCATCCAAGCAGCTAAAGACGCTATGGATACTCATGGTTTTGGGATGTCTTCAGTTCGATTCATCTGTGGGACCCAAGACATACATAAAACATTAGAGCAAAAGATTGCTGAATACTACGGTACAGAAGATACCATATTATACGCTGCAGCCTTTGACGCCAACGGCGGAGTGTTTGAACCACTTTTGACAAAAGAAGATGCGATCATATCAGACTCCTTGAACCACGCTTCCATTATTGATGGTGTTCGTTTGTGCAAAGCCGCGCGCTACCGTTATGAGAATAATAATATGGAAGATCTTGAAAAACAGCTAATCGCAGCCAATGAAAGTGGAGCTCGATTCAAGATCATTGTGACTGATGGTGTTTTCTCTATGGATGGTTTAGTAGCTCCCTTAGATCAGATTTGTGATCTGGCCGATAAGCACGACGCACTAGTCATGATTGATGAATGCCACGCTACTGGTTTTATTGGCCCAACAGGCCGAGGGACCTTAGAAGAAAAAGGGGTGATGGGACGTATTGACATTATCACTGGTACACTAGGAAAGGCCATGGGAGGAGCCATGGGAGGTTATACTACGGCTAAAAAGGAGGTCATTGAAATGTTGCGCCAACGTTCAAGACCTTATTTATTCTCCAATTCTTTGGCTCCAGCTATCGTTGGTGCCTCTATTAAGGTATTCGATATGCTTTCTAACGATACCAGCTTGCGCGATAAGCTAGAATCCAATACAGCCTACTTTAAGAAAGGTATGATGGATGCAGGTTTTGATATCATTGATGGGGATTCTGCCATAGTACCCGTAATGCTGTATGACGCTAAATTGTCTCAGCAAATGGCAGACCTTTTACTGGAAGAAGGAATTTATGTGATTGGGTTCTTTTATCCGGTGGTTCCAAAAGGAAAAGCACGCATCCGAGTACAGCTATCAGCGGCCCACGAAAAAGAGCATCTTGACAAGGCGATTGAGGCCTTCAAAAAAGTGGGTAAAAAGTTAAATGTAATTGGCTAAAAACCTAATTAGGCTCTAGAATAAAAGCTTATTACAAAATTTTTAGTAGATTTGCTTTTGTTAATAAAATTTAACAACATATTTTTGCTTCAATTAACACTTAAAAAAATTAAATTTTCTAATATGAAACATCTTAGCAGATTTTTAGTTGCTTCCTTGCTTGTCTTAGGGTTAAGTACTGTGAATGCACAAGACGAAAACAATCCATGGGCTTTCAGCATCGAGTTCAACGCTGTGGATACTTTCCCAGTTGGAACTGAGGACGTAGGAAGAACTCCAATTCAAACTAAAGCAAACTTCTTGCAAGAGTTTTTCAACGTAAATGATCACTGGAACATCATTCCTGTGGTTTCTAAAGTATCTGTTGGACGTTATGTTGGTTCTGGTCTTACATTGACCGCTTCAGGATCTGTAAACCGTATCAACAAAGTAGGTGACTTCAGAGTAGATGACCTTTCTTATTATGCTGCTGACGGTCGTATTAGCTACAGCTTCAAAGATGTATTAGGTGGTCCTGGTGGATGGCTTGATCCAGTAATTGGAGTTGGTGGTGGTTACACTTGGGTAGATGACATCGGATTTGGTACTATGAACTTCGGAGCTGGACTACGTTTCTGGTTGAGCGAGCAGTTTGGTATCAACGTTGAGTCTACTTACAAGCATGCGTTCGAAGATGTTTACGGAATTCGTCACTTCCAGCACTCTGCTGGTGTGATCTTCACTTTCGGTGGAAAAGACACTGACGGTGACGGTATCTATGACAAAGACGATGAGTGTCCAGAAACTCCAGGTCTTCCTGAGTTCAACGGATGTCCTGATTCTGACGGTGATGGTATCGAAGATCGTAACGATGCTTGTCCTGACGTAGCTGGTGCAGCTGAATTCAACGGTTGTCCTGATACTGACGGTGACGGTATTGCTGATCCAGACGATGCTTGTCCTACTGTAGCTGGTCTTAAGTCTTTAGGAGGATGTCCTGATGCTGACGGTGACGGAATCAAAGATTCTGATGATAACTGTCCTAACGAAGCAGGTCCTGCTGCTAACAACGGATGCCCTTGGCCAGATTCTGACGGTGACGGTGTACTAGACAAAGATGACAACTGTCCTGATGTTGCTGGTACTGTTGCTAACGACGGATGTCCAGAAGTTACTGTTGAGGTAATCAACACTTTGAACGAGTACTCTAAAACTATCCTTTTCGATACTGGAAAGTCTACTATTCGTCAAGAGTCTTACGCTGTTCTTCAAAACATCGTTGACATCATGAAAGAATACCCAACAACTACTTTCGTAATCGAAGGACACACTGACAGTGTAGGTAGAGACACTACTAACCAGAAGCTATCTGAAGAGCGTGCTGCTTCTGTTAAGTCTTACCTTACTACTATCGGTATGGAAGGATCTCGTTTGATCTCTGTAGGATACGGAGAGTCTCGTCCAATCGCTTCTAACAACACTAGAGCTGGACGTCAAGAAAACAGACGTGTAGAGATTTCTTTGCAGAAATAAGAAATCCCTTAAATACATAAAAAAACGCCTCCGGTTATCGGGGGCGTTTTTTATTTTTATGCAATGCAGTCATTCATTGCCCAATGCTGGGATCATTTAACCAATCAAGTTGACGATATTTCGCAACTGCGTTGTATCGTACCCAGTATCCGCGCCGGGAATTTTCTGCGTCAGTGTATTCAGAAGCAGCAAAGCGCTGCTTCCTTCCTTCCAGATATCATTCCAATTGAACAATTCATCCAAGAGATCGCCGATCTTCAAATTGTGGATGAGCTGCCACTACTCTTTGAGTGCTATCAGGTTTACCTCAAAAGACAGCCGGAACAACCTAAAGACGACTTTGACACCTTCAGTTCTTGGGCTGCTATCTTGCTAGCCGACTTTAATGAAATAGACCGCTACCTGGTTCCTTCGGATTCGTTTTTCGCTTATTTGGCCAGTATACAGGAACTCAATCATTGGTCTTTTCAAGAAAGCCAGTCAGAACTTATTCAGGCTTACCTGTCCTTTTGGAATCAGTTACCCGACTATTACAGTGACCTTAAAGAAGCTTTGAGCGTAAAAGGTTTAGGATATCAAGGAATGGTGTATCGTGAGGCGGTTGAACAATTGAGCTTCTATTTGGATTCCCAAGGAGAACGTCCGCATGCATTCTTAGGTTTCAATGCTTTAAACAATGCTGAGCAGTCCCTGTTTCAGGAGTTTCTAGCGCAAGGGAATCATTTCGTTTTTTGGGATGCAGATAAGCACTTCATCAACGATCACGCACACAGTGCATCCCTTTTTATGCGCCGCTATTTCAAAGAGTGGGGCTACTACGAAAACCAACAGCCGCTGTTCATCACTGACAATTACAGCTGTCCCAAGGAGATCAAGTTGATACAAGCGGCAAATCCATTGGATCAGGTCAAAGATATTGGACATAGCTTGAGTGGTATTCCCGCTTCAGAACTCAAGGACACTGCCATTGTTTTGGCAGATGAGCAACTGCTGTTACCGCTCCTAAATTCCTTACCCAAGAGCATAGACAAGGTCAATGTGACCATGGGGGTGAGTTTAAAGCATCAGCCTCTTACTTTATGGACGCTCGGCTTACTGGAGCTTCATATCCGTTATCCGAAGAACTATTATTACAAACTGTTGTTTAAGGTTCTAGAGCATCCAGTGACCCAATTGGTCATGAAGAAGCCTACCGCGCTCATGCAGGCCATGATCAGCACTAATCAGATCAGTATTAGTCCCGATCAGCTCCTAAGCAATGGTAGCAATGACGACCAAAACGTTTTACAACTGATGTTTGACCCGTGGCCCACGGATCCTATAGCTGCCATTTCGCGCTTGGAAGCCTTGATCAGTCTGCTCAAGCTCACCGCCAATGATATACACAGAACTGCTGCCAATAAGCTTGTGGAGGTCTGTGTTCAGTTAAAGAATATGCAAGAGCGCTATGGCTCTATTAGTTCCTTAGAATCGCTTCGGAATATATTCAGGCAATTGGCCTCCAAAGAGCAAATAGACTTTCAGGGAGATGCTTATGATGGCTTACAGGTCATGGGAGTACTTGAAAGTCGCGCTCTTGATTTTAAAAGGGTCATCATGACCTCAGTCAATGAAGGATACTTGCCCAGTGGCAGTATGGCGCCGTCTTATATCACCAATGATATGAAGTATCAGTACGGTTTGCCTTCTACCTTTGAAAAAGATGCCATATTTGTCTATCACTTCTACCGTCTGCTTCACAGAAGCCAATATGTTGATTTGTACTATACCGCGGTGGGAAGCGGCTTTAACACTAAAGAAGAGAGCCGATTGATCAAACAATTGCGCACTTATGCGGATATGCATCACGTACAGGAGCAGATCATTAGCTCAGAAATGCAGGCGCAAACCGTCGAACTCAAGTCAGTTAAGAAAACCCCTGAGGTACTCCAAAAGCTCCATGAATTAGCTGCAAAGCAATTCAGCCCATCGAGCTTGATCAACTACATCAGAAACCCTATAGATTTCTATTCAGAAAAGGTGCTTAAAGTACGACCTGCGGACATCCTTGAAGAGGACATTGCCCTCAACACCTTGGGCTCTATAGTTCATGAATCTATTGAGCAACTCTATAAACCCTTTGAAGGAGGTTTAATTCAAGAACCAGCGCTTAAGCAATTACTCCCACAATTACCTCAAGTTGTCACGCAGATGAGCCTTAAACACTTGGGAAAACACTTCAGTGCTGGGAAGAATCGCATTGTCTTTGAAGTGGCTCAAAAGTATGTTCAGTTTGCTATTGAAAGTGATCTCGCCTTGCTTGCAGCCAATCATACCATTGAGTTGATTGCCCTAGAAATGCCATTATCCGTCGTTTTTGAGCATCCTCAAATTGGTCCAATTAAGCTGGGCGGCACCGCAGACCGAGTGGACAAACTGGATGGACAATTGCGGATTATTGACTACAAAACCGGAAAAGTCGAACCCCGACAACTGCAACTGTCTGAGTGGGACCTACTAATCACCGATTACAAATACAGCAAAGCCTTCCAAGTCCTGTTGTACGCCTTGATGTATAAACTGCAGTTTGGCATTGTTGCCGATCGTGCCGGGATTATCTCCTTCCGCAGTCAGTCTGAGGATTTCATGAGTTTTGGTTTTAAAGCCATAGGAAGTCGTCAAGTGAAGAATCAACTCAGCCAAGAAACCTTAGAACATTTTGAAAAAGAGCTCATTAAGCTCTTTGAAGAGATCTTTAATACTGAAATACCATTTACCGAAAAAGAACTTTAAATGAGCCAACCCTTTCAACTTCAAGCCAATCACGGCAGGCCAATCATAGGAAACTTTCACCCAGCTCAAGGCACTAAAAAGCAAGCCTTGATCATCTTTTGTCACGGATATAAGGGATTTAAGGATTGGGGCGGATGGCATCTTATGGCCAATGCCTTAACTGAGGTAGGTTTTGATTTTGTCCGATTCAATTTTTCACACAATGGTGGCACGTTAGAACAGCCTATAGACTTTCCCGATCTCGAGGCCTTTTCTGAGAATAACTACAGCATTGAAATGGACGATTTGCAAGTGGTGATTGATCATTTTTCCAAAGAAGAACAAAACTTATACTTACTTGGACACAGTCGTGGTGGTGGTATTGTTAGCCTGACTGCGGGCCAAGATTCCCGCATAGACAAAGTCGCAACACTGGCATCTGTAAGTGATTATCGCGCCCGTTTTTTAGAAGGCACTGAGCATTTTAAACAATGGCAGCAAAAGGGTATTACTTATATTGAAAACAGCAGGACAGGTCAGCTTCTGCCTCATAAATATCAGTTCTACACGGATTTTATTGCCCATGAAGACCGACTGACCATTCACAAGGCTGTTAAAGCAATCAATATCCCTCATCTAATCCTACATGGTACCGAAGACCCAACAGTCACTTTAAAGGAAGCCGAGGCGCTGCACAGTTGGAATCCGGAGAGTATACTTAAAGTTATTGAAGGAGCAGATCACGTATTTGGCATGAAACACCCGTATCCAGAAACTGAATTGCCAAAACACATGCAATTAGCCGTTGAGGCTCTTATTGAATTCTACACAAATTAACCACCGATTGCGATCATGCTGCGGTTTTGGGAATAGTTCTTTGGGTCGCTAAAAGATTCATCGCTCACCATACCTCCGCGCATGGAAGCTTTTGCTTGAATTGCTTGGGCAATTAATGGCGATATCTCGCCTCCGTTTCGAAAGGTGGTCAATAAATCCACCTCTGAACTGGAAAACAAGCAATTCTTAATCCTTCCGTTAGCAGTCAAACGAATTCGGTTACAACTATCGCAAAATGGATTTGTAACTGTACTAATAATTGCAAAAGTTCCTTTGAAGTGCTTGATGCGGTAATTCTTTGAAGTGTCGTTGGCAGAGTCAGCAATACGTTCCACACAAGTTTCTGACCATCTGCTGTGCACTTGGTCTAAAATCTGCTTGTGGCTTACCAATTTCTCCTTATTCCATTTATTGCCGTCAAAAGGCATAAATTCAATAAAGCGAACTGTAATCGGATTTTCTCGTCCGTAAGCAATGAAATCAATGATCTCGTTGTGGTTGAATCCCTTAATCAAAACACAGTTGAGCTTGACATTAAAACCCTCTTGAACCAACAGATCAATATTTCGCTTCACTTGCTCAAAATTATCTCTGCGTGTTATAGTTTTGAATTTTGCGGGATGAAGAGAATCCAGACTGATGTTTATTGTCTTTATTCCTGCAGCCTTCAATTGATCGATATAGCGATCAACAATCACGGCATTACTGGTAATGGATAATTCCACATCTAAGGCTGTTAACTTCTCTAGAATCATCCCAAAGTCCTTACGAACCAATGGTTCGCCACCTGTCAGGCGGATCTTAGTAACACCGAGGTCAACAAAATGTTTTGCAATCTGAAAGACTTCGTCGGGGGTCATTAGCTTAGCGCGCGGGCTCACAGGCACACCTTGCTCAGGCATGCAATAGGTACATCTCAAATTGCAACGTTCCGTTAAGGATATGCGTAAATAAGAGTGTTTTCTTCCGAACTTATCTGTCAAGGCATTCATATCAATCTTCTCTTTCTCCTCTCATGACATTAAACAAATGCAAGGCTGCGGGAAAAACAGCTTGCATAGACTCTTGGGCGCCTTTCGTAGATCCTGGCAGCGCCATTACCAAAGTTTTACCAATAGTACCTACCAAAGAGCGCGATAACATAGCATAAGGTGTACGATCCTGACCATAGGAACGAATTGCTTCTTCCATACCAGGAATTCTGCGTTCAATGAGTGGCGCTAAGGTATCTGGAGTAACATCTCTTGGCGAAAGTCCTGTTCCTCCTGTATAGATTATCAATTGAGTACCTGAATTCAATGCCTGATCCAAAACCGTTTTGATCTGATCTGCTTCATCAGGAATGATTTGATAATCAATTTCTTCCAGGCCGTGATTTCTCAATTCTGACTCAATGGTTTTTCCAGCTCTGTCTTCCTTTTCACCACGAGAAATACTGTCAGAACAAACTACCACCGCTGCTTTGATCTTACGAGACAAACGCTTGTTATTGCTGGATTTGCCCCCTGTCTTTTTCAATAATTTAATCTCATGGATGCTCACAGCCTTGTCAATAGGCTTCAACATATCATAAATGGTCAAAGCTACCACGCTAGCACCGTGCATGGCTTCAACCTCAACACCCGTCTTGTAGAGCGTTTTAACGGTCATATGAATATGCAACTCGAGCTCTTTGAATTCATATTCAACCGCAGTGTACTCTATGGGTAGCGGATGGCAATCCGGCAAGAGTGCAGGAGTTTTTTTAACACCTAAAAAGCCTGCAGCTTTTGCCATAGCCAAGACATTGCCTTTTGGCACACGATCTTCTTTGATCGCTGTCAAGGTTTCTTCTGAGCCAACTCTTACAATTGCCTGAGCTACTGCCGTACGCAGAGTAATGCCTTTATAGGTTATATCTACCATAGATTAATTATTGACTTTCCATTTATGAGATTCGTTCTCCAAAATTTCTTTTCCAAAAATGGGAGCCTCCGCTTTGATGGCTTCCACCACGTATTCCAAGGCTCTAAAAGTAACCCTGCGGTGTGGCGCAGAGACAAAAACAAAAAGACAAACCTCCCCAGTTTTTACTGTACCCAAACTGTGATATATGTGCATACAGGTGAGTTCAAACTCCTCAAAGGTTCGCTCACGGATCTCGTGCATCACCTTATTTGCCATTTCTGCGTAGGCCGTATATTCTATAGCTCCAACGGCAGAATCTCCCGCTTGATCAGCACGTACCTGACCCAAAAAGATATTGTGTGCCCCAATGCCAGTCTTTACTTGGTGTTTAGCAATAGACTCTGCTATAAATTCGGGGCTTATTGGCCCTTCTCTGAATACATTTTTAATAGACTTCATTAGTTGTTGAATTTTCGTTTTCGATGGCGTTTTTTAAATGTTGTGCACTGGAACTTAAGGCATAGACTGCCTCAAAATGATGCTTTTTCAAAAGGTTCACGGCAGTTTTAGCCCGCTGACCACTTTTACAAAAAGCGATATATGTTTTTTCTTTATCCAATTCGTTTAAACGTTGCTCAAGCTCCCCTAACGGAATTTGTAGATCAACAGCTCCAATTCTAGGCAATTCTTGAATTTCGCGCACATCTAAGAACAGGGCTTGATCCAATACCATGGCATCGTTTAAGCTCAAAGTGTTCTTAGGCAACTCACAGTTTGCCAGCGCATTGGTTCGAGGTAACTCCCAAGACTCAGACTGGACATTATCACAGAGGTTTTGATTTTTGCTGATCTTGAGTTGCTGTAAATTAAAGGTGTGTTGGTTCATGTAGTAAACCGACTGATTAGGTACCTCCTCTGGCCAAATGATTGTTTGCAATGCCAAATGGGCCATCTGTAATCCAATGATACCCGCTACGGTCCCAAGGACTCCTAGTACATTACAACCTGCCACTTCACCTGCAGCTGGAGGTTTGGGGTACAAACAACGATAGCAAGGGCCGCCTCTATGATTGAATAATGCAAATTGTCCTTGGTGCTTAAAAAGCGCCCCATAAATCCACGCTTTTTTGCTTTTTACACAGGCGTCATTGATCAAATAACGTGCACTGAAATTATCTGTGCCGTCTATGATCAAGTCATAGGGCTGGATAATCTGCATCACGTTTGCCGTGTGGACTCCTTCCGGGTAAACTCTGATCTCTACGTTCGGATTGAGAGACTCTAGGCGTTCTTTAGCGGCTTGAACCTTTGGCTTACCCACATCCGCAGTAGTATACAGCAATTGCCTATGCAAATTTGAGAGTGCTACAGTGTCCATATCAGCCACCCCCAAAGAACCGACTCCAGCAGCTGCTAAATACTGCAACACTGGACTGCCTAGTCCACCTGCACCAACAACCAAAACCTTAGCATTCGCCAAGGCTTGTTGACCTTTTAGGCCAATATCTTCTAATTGTATTTGTCGTTGGTAACGTTCCATGATCATCCGCCTGAAAAAGGAGGTAACAAGGCTACCTCTGCCTTTGATGTTAATGGGGATGAAGATTTAACAATCTCATGATTCACAGCAATAGTATAAGTCGCCATGGAAAGCCCAGGGTATTCTCGGCGCAATACGGAATCCAATTCATCAACGGTCTCTACCGCTGCGGATCGGATCTCTTCGGTCTTGCCAGTTAGCTCAGCAATTTTACCGAAGTACTTTAAAGTTAGTTCCATTACAGAATGTTTAAGTAAGGAACCAGGGAATCTTGTTCAACGTGGGAAACCTCCTCATCTAAAAAAACCAAAGCGTCGGCGGCCGCAAAACTTTGCAACATGGAAGAAGCTTGTCCATCCAGTATCGCAACGGTGTTGTCTATGCCTGTCTTTGCTTTTAAGAACTGTGCCCTGTCTCCTTTTTTGTGGTAATTTGATTCTATTTTCGCAAACTGGAATCTGGAGGAAGCTTGCTTGTCTCCTTCCCATAACCGCAATGCCAAAAGCACATAAACGTAAAAACAGCTTAGTGCCGAGGCTGGATTTCCAGGGAGTGCAAATACCAGTTTCTGCTCTTTCTTACCGAACAACAAAGGTTTTCCTGGCTTCTGTTTTACTTTGTAAAACATCTGCTGAACACCTAAATCGTTCAATGCGGTCTTGACAAAATCATAATCTCCCACGGATATTCCGCCGGAAACCAACACCACATCAGCTTCTGCTAAGGCCCGCTGCAATGTCTGTGTCAACACCTTTAAATCGTCCTCGGCTTTTAAAACCTGAGAATCTTTATATCCTTTGTCGCTTAGCACAGCTGCTAACATAGCACCATTGCTTTCGTAAATCTGTCCGTGCTCCAAGGACTCCCCTGCAGCTTTAAGTTCATCTCCAGTAACCACAATGGCTACTCGAGGTTTTGTTGCTACTGCAACTTCAGAAACACCAACCCCTGCCAATAAACCAATGCCCGCCGGAGTTATGCGCATTCCAGCAGCCATAACGGTATCTCCTTGTTGAAGCTGTTCTCCGACCGGACGAATATTGGCACCCCGTCTAAAGGGCTCTTCCAAAACAATACCATTGTCTAGACGTTGGACCTTTTCTTGGATTACCACACGATCTGCCGTATCAGGTACTGGTGCTCCAGTAAAGATTCGCACGGCTTCACCTGGGTTTAAATGAGGATTACTTCCAGAACCAGCTGCTACCTCACCGACAACCGTATATTCCATGCTGTCATGAGAACAAATGGCGTAACCGTCCATAGCAGATTGCCTAAAAGGCGGCATGCTGATGGGACTCACTACGTCTGCACCTAGAACACAATCCAAGGCACCGCTAAGGGCGCGTCGCTTGATTGTAGCAGATGATTTTACGTTGTTGGTTATGAGTTGTATGGCTTCTGAAATCGTTACCATGTAGCGTTATATCCACTCAAATATAACGATAATAGTCGGTAAATCAGAAGGTCAGATATAAATCTGTTTCGATTTAGAAGGTTTTAACTTACTTAGGGTTCCAGAACAGGAACGAATCCTTATTTTTAGCTATGCTTCACGAGTTAATTCACATTTTCAATAAGGCCACAGAAGCCGCACAGGCTGATAAAAAATCAGTTTTAGCCTCCGTTGTTGCTTTGGAAGGCTCTTCTTATCGCAGACCTGGAGTGCGTATGCTTATCCTTGATGACGGCGAAATGTTTGGTGCTGTTAGTGGTGGTTGTGTGGAAAAGGACATACTCAGACAAGCCGATGAAGTCTTCAAATCTGGGATGCCAAAGATGATGCATTACGACGGTCGTTACCGCTTGGGATGTGAAGGTCTTTTGTATATTCTGATAGAACCTGTAACCAATCCTCAGGAAATCCTAAACGCTTTAAAGGCTCAAGATCATTCGCGTGAATCTTTTAAAATCACCAGCAATTTTAGTAGAGCTGAAGGCTTACAAGACCAAGCTTGTTCTGTCTTAAATTTTAGTGATGATTTGCGATTGGCTGTGCACGAAGCCCCTCTTGATGCGATTAGTGAGGAGACCTTTACACAAGAGGTCGCTCCGAGTATTCGACTGACCATCATTGGGTCTGAACACGATGCCGTGGCCTTGACGCAACTTGCAGCAGCAGTAGGGTTTCGCGTTGAAATAATAGCACCTTTAGACGATTATAAATCCCTTCAGAATTTTCCGGGAGCAACTAATTTTTATCATTTAAATCCGGAGCAAATAACTCCAACCCAAATAGATGATAGAACTGCGGTAGTGCTTATGACTCACAGTTTCTCTAAAGACCTCAAATACTTAGGAGCACTCATTGAGAGCCGGGCAGCTTATATTGGATTGCTAGGCCCAAAAAAACGTCGAGAAAAGCTCTTTGATGGTCTATTAGAACATTATCCAGAGGTAGCTCCAGAGTTTATTGAAATGCTTCACGGACCTGCTGGGATTAATATCGGAGCTGAAACCGCTTATGAAATAGGCATTTCCATTATTGCGGAGATCTTGGCGGTTATGCGTGGACAGGAGCCACAATCACTCAAGAACAAGAAAAGTGGAATTCACGATTAATTGAATTCAGAAATTTCCATACTCATCTTAGCCGCTGGAAAATCCAGCAGAATGGGATCTCCCAAAATGCTTTTGCCTTGGGGAGACACCACGGTGCTTGATTGTATCATTAAAAAAGCCAAGGCGCTTAGCGCTAATCAAATAGTATTGGTCAGCGGTGCACAGCATGACGAGCTTGAAAAAATCGCGGAAAAGTCCGGAATACAAATAGCTCAAAATCCCCAGTGGGAACGGGGCATGGGCAATTCCTTAGCTTTTGGAATCCGATCCCTAATGAATCAGGCTACAAAAGGGGTGCTTGTTTTACTGGCGGATATGCCCACAATTACTGCTGATGACCTTAACGGTCTCCTAGAAACATTTACCAGCAGTGAAGCAGAAATTGTCTGTACGCAATACCCAAAAATGCAAGGAGTACCCGCAATTTTTAAACATTCACTATTTGAACAACTTAGCCAACTGGATGGCGATCTGGGCGCCAAACAACTCTTTAAACTCCAGGGAATAAAGCTATCCTCTCACAGCGTTCAAAAAGACTATGAGGACCTAGATACACCAGATGCTTACCAAAGACTAAAGGACAAATACGGACTTTAGCAGTTTTCCATTTGCCCAGGAAGTGGTACCGTAAAACCGATTACCTCTTTCAGTTTGGCAGGTTCCAAATCATTGACAAATGGTTGTTTCATCAAACGTTGGCCTGTGGCTGCATGAATGGCATTGGCAATTGCTGCCCCTGCTGGCGGCAAAGCCGGTTCTCCCAGTCCTGTTGGTGATAAGCCATTGTCCACAAAATAGGTGTCTACTTGCGGCGTCTCTTTCATGCGAATCAGATGGTAAGTATCGTAATTCTTAGAAGTTGGCCGTCCATTTTCGAATCCAAAATCGCCATACATTGCATGACCTATTCCGTCAATGACACCGCCTTCAATTTGGTTCTTGGCTCCCAATGGATTCACCACAATTCCACAATCTACAGCAACCGTAACTCGTTTAACGACTGGATAGCCATTTTCAATCTCTACCTCAGCCAGTTCTGCAACGTGGGTGTTGTGACTGTAGTAGGCAGAAAACCCTTGATAAACACCTTCTGGAGCGTTGCCCCATCCGCCTTTATCTGCAGCGAGTTTAATGGTGTCTTGCATGCGTTTACCTGAGTATTGTATGTTCTCATCCGTATTGCCTTTTACGTTCTCCAATAGATCTAAGCGCATTTGAACGGCGTCTTTACCCAGTTTTCCTGCTATCTCATCAAAGAAGGTTTGCTCCGCAAAGGCTAAGAAATTGGTATATGGTGCTCTCCAAGCCCCAATGGTGATATTGCTTTGATAGTTAGCTGTATCTACCTTGTAATTGGAAATAGCCCCTGCTGGGAAAAAGTGTGGGATTAGGCCATACATATTTGAGTTGATCGCCGCCTCTTTCAAATGATAACCGGTGATCTCCCCATCTTTTAAAGAAGCAGCAATGCGATACTTGATAGCCGGGCGGTAAATACCTGCGGTCATATCATCTTCTCTACTGTAAACCACCTTAACTGGCTTTTGAGCCAAATTGGATATCTGCGCAGCATCCATTACAAAGTCTCCGTAAAGTCGGCGGCCAAAACCACCACCCATGCGGGTCATCTCTAAATGAACCTCTTCTGCATTTCGATCTAGCAATTGCGCTACACGTGCAGCAGTTCCCGCAGGAGTTTGGATAGGTCCAACCAAGTGAATCCGATCTGCCGTAACATTCGCATAGAAGTTCATAGGTTCCATGCAGTTGTGCGGCAAGAAAGGCGATTCATAGGTGCGTTCTACCACCTCATCCGCAGCCGCAAAGGCAGCTGCAACATCTCCGTCTTCTCTACGCGTATCAAAAGAGTTTCCATCTAAGATCTCATTGAGAATCCTGTCGTGATCCGCAGTACTCTCTAAGGTACCATCTGCCTTCCAAATAGCCTTAAGGGCTTTTTTTCCTTGCATGGCCGCCCAAGTATTATTGGCCAATACGGCAATTTTATTGTCGTAGCTCACCACATCAATTACCCCAGAAACAGCTCGGGCACCGGCATCGTCAAAGCTCTCCAAGGCATTCCCAAAAGCGGGTGGACGCATTACTGAGGCATAAACCATTCCCTCGGCCGTATAGTCCAAACCAAAGAGCGGCTTTCCAGTAATGATCTCATCGATATCAACATTGCGGGTATCGGTTCCGATTATGGTGTAGTCTTTAGTCTCCTTGAGAGTTACATTCTCTGGCACCTCCAGGCCAGCAGCCTGATTCACCACCTGACCGTAATGCAAGCTGTCTCCGTTGGCATTGGTGATCACTCCTTGACTTGCGCTGCAAGTGGAAGCATCAACACCCCATTGGGCGGCAGCTGCATTGATAAGCATCTGCTTGGCGGTTGCTCCAGTTTGTCTCAAAGCATCCCATCCGAAGCGAATAGACTGACTACCTCCAGCTACTTGGCGCTGATAATTCTTAGTATCCAAAACCCCTTGAGCCACATGAACCTTTTCCCAAGGCACATCCAACTCTTCTGCAATGATCATGGGCATGGAAGTTTTAACTCCTTGACCAATCTCTGGATTGGGTGAAAATATGGTGACATAGCCGTCATCTGATATCTTGATGAAGGCATTGAAATCGTTAAAGTTCAAAGAAGCGATATCCACCGGAGGTTGAGCAGCTTCTTTACAAGCCTGAAATAAATTAAAGCCGATGAGCATTCCGCCACCAGCCAAGGCCGAAGTTTTGATAAAACCCCGACGACTGAACGTAAGTTTTTGATTGTTTTCCATGACGTCTAAGGGTTATGAGTTTTTGGCTGCTTGAGCAACCGCTTTTTCGATTCGATTATAAGAAGCACAGCGGCATATATTGCCGTGCATGGCATTGCGGATCTCTTCTGATGTTGGACTCGGATTCTGTGCCAAAAAGGCTGACGCGGTCATGATCTGACCTGCTTGGCAATAGCCACATTGCGGCACGTCCACTTCCTTCCACGCCACCTGAACCGGATGGTCTCCAGCCTCTGACAGGCCTTCTATAGTGGTGATCTTCTTTCCTTCCAAAGCAGAGACTGGAAGTTGACAACTGCGTACTGCGTTGCCGTCTAGATGTACTGTACAGGATCCACATTGACCGATCCCACAGCCGAATTTAGTTCCTACCATCCCCAGTTCATCACGTAGCACCCACAATAGTGGTGTTTCAGGCGCGGCAGTTATGGTCCAGGATTCCCCATTGATTGTTATAGTAAGGCTTGCCATATTTGGTTAGTTTTTATTGAACTTTTAAGGTACAAAAAAAGCAAGCAGGACGATGTATTTTAACACCAATCTGCTAAAAATTAAGATTTTAAAAGGATAACGAAGTTTACCTATGAGCTTATTTTTTAACCAATACCATCTTTGCAGCATCGCTTCTAGCAATGGAACGAAGAAAACCTCTTAGCTCTGCATATTCCTCTGGGGTTGCTCTAAAACTGCGAAGCACTAAGCTTCGGCTAACTTGCACGGAATTTTCACCATCTTTTAAGATCAACATGGTGTAGGTGCCGAATCTCGACTCAATATCTATGGGATATGGCAGCGCATCTATTTTGTATCCCTCTGGAATTTCAATTCGAAAACTGGTATTGTCCATCCAGCCACGAAGCATAACAGCCTCTTGGCTGCGGCTTTTGTAACGGCGTGGGATATAAGTGTATCGGTCCATTACATTGACCGGTACAATGACTTTCTCATTGGAGAAATTAGCAAAATCTGTGGCCGTAAAAACTACTTCTTCTCTTAGGCTGATTTGCTCTTTATCTTCTTCCAGATTAATGTTTTGGATGTCGAGATTGTCTACATAACGCCAATAATTCTTATAGCTGCTCACGCGATCTTTTTGATCTTTATAGAGCATAGCACTTCGCGTGTCATACTGAATTCCTCGAGATACTAAACTTACTACTCCGCTAAGAGTTCCAGATGCATCTAGATTAAAGGTTCCGTCTGTGTTGAGGGTGTTTCTTCCTAGATCATAGTTTGGTGTGCGCTTAATGACACCTCCTTGAGGGGTAAGTGCCACCACATTTCTATTGTCGGTAAAGTCACCCAAAAAATTAAATGGCATGGTTTGACTGGTGCATTCCAGCCACAATTCTTCATCCTCTAACGGCACATTTAAGATCACGTGATTGCCTTGTAAAGAAGCAAAATCAGCATCTATACTTTTCTGATCACGACCGGCCCAAACCACGCAATAATTGGCCTCTATCCCTTGACTGTTAAGCAAAGCCATGGTTAAATTGGTCAATCCTTTACAGTCTCCATAACCTTTTTCAATCACTTCCGCAGCTGGATACGGCCGCAAACCGCCTATACCCAATTGCACACTGATATAGCGCGTATTGTCTTGCATGAATTCATAAATGCGACGCACCTTTTCTTTGGTATTTGGAGCATCTGCTACTAAGGCGCTCACTTTAGAAACCACATGCTGTGGCAAGCCGTCTAAGCCCGCAACTAGATTTCTGTATTGCCAGGCGCCTAGCTCTTCCCAATTGGATGCCCTTCCTTCTATGCCATCTAAACTAAAATGAGTCAGGCCAACACGAACGCTGGGTATAAATTCCCAAGGAGAAGGACCCAATTCTTCTGCACTGGTTGCCATAATTTCACTGGCTGAAACCTCTAATAAGCCGTCGCTTTCATTAATGTTAAAGACTCCTTCGAGATCAAAAACTTTATATCTAAATCCGAGGTCTGGATTGTACTTGACCACAAAGCGGGTATTCCAAATGGAGGAATCGTAATAATCAATCAGGTTCCAAGTGGGTAAATAAAAAGTGTCTTTGCTTTCTGTTTCCGATTCAAAGACCAAAGTATATGGATACTGCGTGGGCGTATATTGCAAGACCATCAGGCGGCTGTCGCTGTAAAGCGTACCTCCATCAACGGCGCTGATATCTTCAAAATCCCGCTTTCTAAAACGCTCTAACTCTTCACCATCTTTGTCCAAAATGGTGGCAGATAGCTTTGTAATTCTCCGGTCGTCATCATAACTGGCGTAAGCCACAGCATCAGAATCGCCTCCTTTATTGAAAACGGTAACAACTCGCTTGTGTTTATAAACGATACTGCGATGATCCGCAATCTCCAATTCATACGTTTCTGTTACAGTAGTGCTGTTGGCATCTTCTTTTAAAGATTCTGGAATCAGATCTACTCGGTATTCTTCCTGGGCAAAGAGCGAAGCACTAAAAGTGAGGAAGCAGAATAGAAAAAAATTCTTAAGGGTCATAAGCGCATCGGTTATCTTAAAGCAAGCTATGACTGCCAAGTGAGAAATCCAAATTTAATCCCGCTGCTCCTTATACTGCTCCCATTTGGCCAAAAGGAACTCAGTGAGACTCAAATTCATTTCTTCTGGGGTTGGTACTTTGACAGATGTCTCCACACAATAAAGCAAAAACGGATATACCTCTACTTCCTCCAGTCCCAGCTCTTCCCTTAAAAATTCCTCGGGTATCGCAGCCTGCAACTCATCAATAATGACGTCTTGTTTTTCCCAACTATTGAGCATTTTGAGCTTTCTGATCCGTCCGTTTATAGTGTTGAGAATTAGATCGAAGGGCACTAATCCGCCAGCAGAACTTGTCGCAGTGTATAGTTTCTTCTCCGCGTTAGAAAGTACCTTGGTTGGCATGATCGCTCCAAAATTCTGTTCGATGATCTCTGCGATCTGCTCATCGGAGAGTTGATCCGAACGCACCACCACCTCATCGAGTTCAGTGGTCTCTGGAGTCATGGTAATGTTGATGGGCCCAAGATCCTCGGGAAGATCTTTAGCTACAAATTCAAAGTTGGAAAAACTCAATCCCGCGAAGAGGATAGTATCTCCATCGTCATAACCAATGGAATACATACCGCGCTCATTAGTTACTGTCCCTTTGACTCGAGTTAAATTGAGAACTGTAATTCCCTCTAAAGATCGGCCTTGTTCATCAGTGACGCGCCCTTCTAGTCTTTGAGCTAAGGCATTGACACTCACTAGGCACAGCAGGCCCAGTATCCATATGCGTTGGTTAGAAAGCATGCGCTAAACTCGGTAAATCTGTGAGTCAATACTGATAAGGCGTTGTTAAAATGAACCTCTTCGCTGATAAATTCCTGTTAAGGAATTAGTCGTTATTTACAGCCAATAGAGTATCCGTCAGGCGTAAAAGCTGCAATTTAACACGCTGATCTTGAAAGCTATACACCCGCACTTCTTGCCGCTGAGAAGGTTTTCCCCAATCGTAATAGACTGTTAACTTTACAAAAGTGGGTTCGGGCTTTTTGTTGCCGCGATAGGTGAAATTAACCAGCCATTCTCCGTTTTGGAGATCCTCCACAAAGAACTCTTTGCTGGAAAAGCCCTTGGTCTTCTCATCGGTGATCAGGTCTTGATTGTCTGCTAAGGAGTGATTGAATGAGTAGGCGCGTCGCTCTGGATTCACAAACTCGATATCAAATTCAGCCTCAGACGTATTCCACTCAAAGACCAAACGAACATCCGCGCGGAAGTCTTGAATATCGTCGTGAATGGGAACAAACTTCTCCTTTATCTTAGCTTGATTGCTTCGATTAAAGTAGATGTATTCCATCTCTGAATAGATGGTCTTCCCAATTCCTTCTCCACTGATATCATTGTCACCCAAGATATAACTCATATACACCCGCCAAGCCAAAACAAACTGACTGTTCTCTAAATGCGCGTTGGCCAGATCTCTAAAGGATTGTGCATATTCTGGACGTAAACGCGCCACTTTCTTATACTGCTCCACAGCGGCCTTGGTCATTCCTAATTCCTGGTAGAAATAAGCAATAGCCTTTTGAATCTCAGGATTCTTCAAATGCTTGTTAGAAAGCGCTTCCAGCACCTTTTGCGAATTGGACAGATCCCCATACTGCTGCGCAAACCATCGGGCTATAATAAGGCCTTGCCCGTAATTGGCAAGCGAATCCTGCAGCGATTCCATGTAATACTCTAAAGCTGCCTCTGCAGAACCTTTAGCCTTTAGCGCATCCAAAATCGGCTTGTCTACTTCTGCAATTCCGCCATAACCCGCCGCATCATCTGAATAGTAATTCTGGTTCTGCAATTTGGCTAAGTCTTCTTGCTTTTTCTTCTCGGCTGCATTGAAACTGCCGTACTTGGTCCGAATCACTATAACTCCTCCTGCACCTAAGGTTCCGTACTTGTTAGTTGCCGCTAAGGACTTCAATGCATAGATTGCTTCTATCTGCGAGAGGTCTAAATAGGTGGGTTCATCCGTAGTGAAGACGCCATCGACTTCCCATGCAACGGGATAATCTTGGGTGGCTGAAGAGGAACCGCCTCGCAAATAAGCACGACCATTCACACCCACAGAGTAACCAGATATCTTGCCTTTCAAGGCTTCTTTTAAGGAGGAATAGGTATTGCTCAGCTCTTCTCCGTCTACCACCCCAACTGCATATCCCGCTTTTGAAGGATCAAAACGTCCCCGAGAAGTTTCAAAAGGACGCTCGGCTTTTTTGCGCCTCTTTTCTGAGATACCCTCCGCATTGGTCACCGTAATAACCACTTCATCCAATTCATTGGAAACCTCAATCATTTCCAAATCTATTCGCTCGGTTATATCTTCCACAAGGATCTCTACCTCTTTAAAAGAAACATGACTGTATAACAAGGTTTCTCCTGGGCTAACCTCAATAGTATATCGGCCCCTTCTGTTGGTCTTAGTTCCTCGAGACGTGCCTTTTACCTTTATATTGACATCGGGTATAGGAGCCTCCAAAAATGTAATGGTTCCCTTAACTTCTCTGGGCTCGCCAAGAGTTTGTTCAGCAGGTGTTCCATCGGCATTTAAGGCATCATCCTGATAAAAATTTTGGTTCTTATATTTTTCCGCTTCCTTGGCGCGTTTGGCAGCTAATTGTTCAGGAGCATTCACAGTACGAATGAAAACCGTTGGACCCACGCCAGGAACATTGGCCAGATACATTTGTACAATTTCGCTGTAAGCGATCACTGGAGCCTCCTTCCATTCAATATCGTCAACCATCCAGGTAAAAGGACCTTTCACCCCAGCGTAACGATCCTTTAAGGCTAGATTCAAATCTGGATTAGCCAGCATTCGAATCTCTCGCTGATCCAAATAATAAACCACACCTCCGTGAGCGGCTGGATTGAATTTCCTACCAAAAGGCGCTGCTAACTTCACATTCATGACCACTTCAAGGTCATCTTCCTCAGGTGCTGGCGCATACGCAGTAACCACCACCTCATCCAGGCTCTCCACAAAGTCATCCATAGGTACATTGAGCACCGTGGAAGTCTCTTCCAAAAGGATCTCCACGTCTTTGAATCCCACATGACTAAACCTTAAGGTTTGACCCACCTCTGCATTGATTTGGTAGGTTCCGTCCGCAGCTGTTTCTGTTCCCTGATTGGTGTTCACTACACGAATGTTCACCTTAACCAGAGGGCTTTCCTGATAAGTTACTTTACCAATAACTGTGATGGTCTGAGCCACGATCGTCTCAGAAATAAATAAAGCAAAGAGAAATAAAAAGTAGAATTTTCGAGTGTTCATAGCCTTTTTCACTGCGTTTCTAGCAATTAGTATACAGAGTTACGACTTATGTAACAGATCTGGGTAAGTTTATATATTATTTAACCTATTCAGAAATTGCAACCCCAAGTTGGGAAACTTAAAATCAACCTAAGGATAATCTATATTTAAATAGCGAGGTAGCAATGAATGGTAATTTAGCAATTTGGAGATGTTATTTTCACTATGAAAGACCTGATCAACAGAGATATTAGTTGGCTGTATTTTAACAACCGAGTGCTCAAAGAGGCTGCCGATATAGATGTACCGCTCTATGAAAGATTCAAATTCTTAGCCATTTTCTCGTCCAACCTCGATGAATTCTTTCGTGTGAGAGTCTCTAGGCTGAGACAACTAAAACATGTAAAAAAGAAGCATCGAAAATCACTCGGAGTACGTCCAAATAAAACCTTAAAGGAAGTGCTTAAAATTGTTGATCAGCAACAGAATGAATTTGGGCGTATTTACAAGAATCTGCTCAAAGTACTTCCCAGTCATGGAATTCATTTAGTCAACCCAAAAAAACTCACGCCTGAACAAGCCGTGTTTACCAAAAACTATTTTAAACAGGAGCTGCTGCACCAACTACGGTGGACCAACGCCAACCAAGATGCAAGGTCATTTTTGAGAGACGGTTTTCAATACTTGTTTATCATTTTCAAAGGCGAAGTTCAAGTTGGTTTTATAGAATTGCCTACAGACGAAATCTCACGTTTTTTGGAACTGCCTTCAAAAGACGGGCTGTCGCTGATCTATCTGGAAGATGTGATTAAAATGTATTTACAGGATATATATCCCGATCAGCGTGTGAAAAACGTCTATCAGATCAAGATTTCTAGAGATGCCGAACTCTACTTAGATCAAAGCTTAGAACCTGAGCTCGTGGCACAAATAAAAGACTCTTTAAATAACCGTCAAACGGGCCAGCCTACGCGTCTTTTGTATGATAATAGTATGAATAAAGCGGATCGCAAACTGCTACGAGAACACCTGGATCTCAATAAAATTGACCTCATTCCTGGTGGGAAAAGACACAATTTTAGTGATTTCTTTGCCTTGCCTATGCCCAAGACTGTTCAGCGGTTGAGCTATTTACCTATGCCACCACTCAAACACCCTCAACTGGAGATAAATGATAATTTATTTCATGCCATTGCTGAAAAGGATCGGGTCTTGCATTTTCCGTATCAACAATTTGATTATGTATCTGCGCTTGTAGAACAAGCTACTGTGGATCCTGCAGTAACTCAAATCCGAATATCTTTGTACCGCACCGCTAAAGTTTCTAGACTTACAACGGCACTACTCCAAGCCGTTGAAAACGGGAAGAAAGTTCACATTTTTATCGAGGCTCAAGCGCGTTTTGATGAACAGAACAACCTTAACTGGGGAAGTACTTTTGAACAGGCTGGAGCTTTTGTTTCCTATAGCATTAGAGATATAAAAGTACATTCCAAGATCATGATGATCAGCAGAAATGAAGGAGATCAAATTAAGAATTACGGATACATTGGAACAGGTAATTTCAATGCCAAGACCGCTAAAGTTTACTGCGACCACGCACTACTTACCGCCAATGAGCTCATAACTGATGATCTCCAACAAGTGTTTGATATAATCGAACGCAAAATAGAACGTCCAAAACTCAAAGCCTTATTGGTGTCTCCCTTTACCACAAGAAGTGGCTTTGAGACCTTGATACAAAACGAAATTGACGCTGCCCTTGAAGGAAAGAAAGCTAAAATTACGGCCAAAATGAACAGTCTGGAGGATCCTCAAATGATCCAATGGCTTTATAAGGCGAGTCGAGCAGGAGTTAAGATCAGACTCATAGTACGAGGTTTTTGCCG
>NZ_CBFCWJ010000019.1:0-11047 GCF_965601605.1 Gilvibacter sp.
GTTGGAAAAGATCCCGAGAAATCGAATACGTTCAATTAAAGGCACTGATACATCTGCAGCCTCCTGCAAGACCCTTTCATTGAATTGGAGCCAGCTGATCTCTCTATTTACGTATTGTTCTTGCAATTCGTTCATTTGCGAATCTCTTTTGGAAATAGGTTGTTAATGTTTTACCGTTCTTAAGTTCAGACAATCGTCTTGTTGGAATTCGATCGCTGCGAATCCGCAAGTGGGAAGATTGTCCAGGTATTTATCGCCTAACATATCACAATACTGGTAAAGGCGTGATTGTGGCCAAAGATCACTGAGCGAATCAATTTCATTGGAAGTTTCTTGAATCACTTCCATGACCGATTGTCCCCCAAAATCATACAGACGCTCGTCCACACGACAGCGCTCGTCCGCCAAAGAAAAGGCTTCTTTGAAAAACAAAAAGGTGGTATGCGCTCGATTGGCTGGACTACTAATGACGAGCTGAGGAGCTTCAATTCTTTTGGATATCTCCAAAGCCATAGCCTCTGCATCGTTCAAACCGCGCCCTTTAATGGACGCTCTCTGTCTGATACATTATGTTCCCAAGAAGATTTTGCATGTCTAACCAGATATAAGGTTTTCATAAGCTGGTATTAAAGGAGATAAACGAACAATGTTCCAATCGCCATTATCCTGCAATCGGTAAAGGATTCGTCGTGAAGACGGTTTGGGGCGTCCTTGCCAAAACTCGATCTCAACAGGCGCAACCAAAATTCCACCCCAATGATCCGGACAGGGAACGGTATCGTTCTCACTGAAAGTAGACTCTAACTTCTTTAAACGGTCTTCTAACACCTCACGATTGGGAATTTCTTTACTCTGATCGGAGACTATAGCTCCTAACCTACTTCCTAGTGGACGTGAATCCCAATAGTTCTCCGTGTCAACACGAGTGGTTTTAGAAGCATTTCCTTTGATGAGCACTTGTCGCTCTAAGGTCGGCCAAAAGAACGCTAAAGAGACCTTTGAGTTTGCCAATATTGCTTGGCCCTTCTCACTGTGATAGTTGGTATAGAAATAAAAGCCGTGCTCGTTATACTTTTTAAGTAACACCACGCGACCTTTGGGATAACGTCCAAACTCAAGGTAGTAACGGTCATTGCATTGACCTCTTCTATACCCCAGCCTCTTGCACTTGATGAAACCACGTTCTGAACTGTTGCAGCGGATTTGGATCTACACTAGTCTTGTCCAGAGCACCTTTTTCGTATGATTTTCTGAAATTATACAGTTGTTGATCCATGAGAAAAGCTTTCTCTGCAAGTTACGAGAAATCGATTTGCCTTAAAAGTAAATTTTCAGGTTTTCTCCGCGGATTTTTACCAAGAAAATTCTTGAGATCTTGAGCCAATTCGCTGTTTTCAAAGACTGTTTTTGCCTCTTTTGAAAAACACTTAGATCCTCATATCGCGTGGAATAATGCCCTAAGATCAAGCGCTTAACTTCCGCTGACTTAGCTATACTAGCTGCCTGAACAGCCGTACTGTGCTTGGTTTGCTGGCACAGGTGTTCATGCTCTTGGAGAAAGGTGCTTTCGTGGTACAAGGTATCTACACCTTTGATAAGCGGAATAATATCCGGATGATAAGCCGTATCACTGCAATAGGCATAAGAATTCGGCGGAGTACCTGCTGTCGTAACGTTTTATGATCAATCAGGACCCCGGCTTCATTATAGACATCTTGCCCTGCTTTAAGCTTTCTGTAATACGCCTGATCCACCCCAGCTTTTTGAGCCTCTTCCACTAAGAGCTTTCTCGGGCCTGTTTTTTCCTGGAATAAGAATCCGTTGGTGTAGATGCGGTGATCAAGCGGGATTGTATGAACAGTTAGATGGTCATCCTCATAAATTAACTCCGAAGTCTTCTCTTTGAGTTCCACAAAATTCAAATCAAATTGCGGCCAGGAATTACCCAAACGCAATTGCATGCTGATCACTTCTTTGAGCCCTTTAGGAGCATAAATGGTAAGCGGTGTTTTTCGCCCGAGCAATTGAAAGGTGGAGATCAATCCGATCAACCCAAAATAATGGTCCCCATGCAGATGCGAAATAAAAACACATTGTACTCGGGTAAATTTGATCTTGGAACGCCTGAGCTGTACCTGAGTCCCTTCACCACAATCAATCAAAAAATGCCTGCCTCGTGCCTCTAAAACCTGCGCTGTAGGGTGCGTACGGGTTCGAGGAGTAGCAGAATGACAACCGAGGATAGTGAGTTTCAAGTCTAGTGTTATTTAGAAGCCCAGATCGCGTTCAATGGTCTCCATTTCAATGATGTCTCCCGCTTCTTGAAGCGTAGGAACAACCACCATTTCAAAAGGAATATCATCTACCGGCACTTCTGTACAGATCATTACAAAAGACTGTTTGTGTTTTCGATGTGCGTTAGAAACCTGCAGAAAATGTAAAAGATGACCTAGGGTGAAATCCTGGTATTTGGTAAGATCGATGACCAAGTTTTGCTCCGCAAAATACTCCGGAATAACACGTTCGAGGTGAATTGCAAAATCCTTCGGATCGTTTTGCTCATCAATCAATAAAAGGAAACTATCGAACTCTTTAACTGTCATCGCGCTTAATTTTTGAAGCCAACAGATAGATCACGGCCATTCGGACCGCAACCCCATTCTCCACTTGATCCAAGATGATTGCTTGATCGGAATCGGCCACATCACTAGTGATTTCCACACCTCGATTAATGGGTCCAGGGTGCATGACAACGATCTCTTTATCCAATCGGTCCAAGTGTGCTTTTGTGAGTCCATATTGCAAACTGTATTCCCGACTTGATGGGAAATAAGAGCTGTCCATACGCTCATTTTGAACTCGGAGCATATTGGCTACATCACACCATTGAATCGCTTTTTCAAGGTTCAACTCGACTTCTACCCCAAGTTTTTCTATATGCTTAGGGATAGGTGGTTTTAGGAGAAACATACCTTAACTGAAGCTCCAAGTTTTTGTAGTGCAAAAATATTGGATAAGGCTACGCGTGAATGCAGTATATCTCCAACAATAACTACCTTTTTTCCTGCTACATCGCCCAAACGCTCTCGGATTGAAAAACAGTCCAGCAAGGCCTGTGTTGGATGCTCATGAGCTCCATCACCAGCGTTCACTATACTCGCTTTTACGTGCTTGGAAAGAAACAATCCCGCTCCGGGATTTGGGTGGCGCATCACTACCATATCCACCTTCATGGATAGAATGTTATTGACTGTATCTATGAGTGTCTCCCCTTTTTTTACAGAAGATGAGGCCGCAGAGAAATTGATCACATCTGCAGAGAGTCGTTTCTCTGCCAATTCAAAGGACAAGCGTGTGCGCGTCGAATTTTCAAAAAAGAGGTTGGCAATGGTAATGTCTCGAAGCGACGGCACTTTCTTTATTGGCCTATTGATCACTTCTTTAAACTGATCTGCAGTTTCAAAGATCAGTTGAATATCTTCTGGGGTGACGTACTTTATCCCGAGTAAGTGGTCTACACTTAAGCTACTCATTGAACCTATTTATTTATTAAATACACGGCGTCCTCGCCATCATTCTCTTGCCAACACACCTTCACCTTCTCGTCGTTAATGGCGTCTACCTGACGTCCGCGATAGTTCGGTTGTATGGGTAAATGTCTACTGAACCTGCGGTCAATAAGACAAAGCAATTCTACATTTTTGGGTCTTCCAAAAGCCTGTATGGCTGTTAAAGCTGCACGAATACTGCGCCCTGTATAGAGTACATCGTCAATGATCACGACGTTTTTGTCTTCTACAATAAACTCAATATTGGTTGCATTAGCCGCTAAAGGCTTGTCTCCCCTTCTAAAATCGTCTCTATAAAAAGTGATGTCCAAGTAGCCTAATTGCAAATCTTTGATCGCGTAATCTTCTTTGAGGAGTTGCGCCAAAACGATCCGCCAGATATACTCCACGAGGCTGAAGACCAATAAGAACGGCATTGGAAAAATCTAGGTGATTTTCGAGCAATTGACAGGCCAAACGGTGCAGTGTGATATGCACTTCGGTTTGGTTAAGCAGGACTTTTTGACTCATACATTGCTTCTGTACTGCAAAAATAGACGATTTTCTCGGGTTGTGCAATGCCTGATCGCATTAGTCAAAACGCAATCCGATCAAGGAACGCACTGCATCTAAGAGTCCAATGAGGTCCTGGCTGTGTTGGTGAGACATTTTTTCAGACTCTAATTTTCCCGCTTTTAGACAATTAATCACTTCATCGATCTCGTGATAATAACCCAAACCTGTATAGGGTATCTCCAAAGTTTCCAGATTGCCATCTTTCTCCACGCTAATTGCTTGGCAATGATGAAAGCGCGGATGCATATAAATACCGCCTTCACTGCCCTCAATGATAGCCTCTGTAGGCGTGGTTTCTAAAAAGGTAGATTCTAAGATGGCTGTTTGTCCGTCGGAATAAGCGAGTTCTATGTGGCAATGACTATCAACCCCGGTATAGTGCATAGTGGCCTCTGCATCAATCGCTTCTGGTCTCCCTAAAAGCAAATAACTCAAATACAAGGGGTAAATTCCGATGTCCAATAAGGAGCCTCCTCCTAGGTTTTTGTTAAACAGTCGTCCGTTTGGATCTTGAGAGGCGGGGAAACCGAAATCTGCCCGAACCGATACCGTTTTTCCAATTGCTCCTTGATCAATCAACTCTAAGACCTTTTCTGTAGCAGGAATAAAGCGGGTCCAAAGGGCTTCCATCAAAAACAGTTTTTTGGATTTGGCCTTATTGATCATTTTTCTCACCTGAGCGGCATCAAGAGCAAAGGGTTTTTCGCAGATCACGTGTTTTCCTGCATCAAGGGCTTCCATGCAGTTCTGGTAGTGTACGTGATTCGGGGTGGCTATATAAACAACATCCACTTGCGCATCTTTAAACAAGGCTTCATAGCTCCCGTAGGAGGTTGTAGCACCGTACTGAGCAGCAAAAGATCGTGCCTTTTTCGCAGTTCTAGATGCAACCGCTTGAAGGCTTGCCTCTGGATGTAACTTCAAGTCATCTGCAAAGCGCCCAGCGATCTTTCCTAAGCCAATTATGCCAAATCGAGTCATTAGTTAAAGATACGGACAAATGCTTAATCCACGGCTGTGATAATCCCGCTGGTTACGGTCTGGGTTCCGCGTAAAACAGCCTCATAAGTGTATTGGTTCCCTTGAATTCCCGTGATTCTAACAATTAACACCTTACCGATGAGATTTACCGCATGCTCACTTGTAGATTCTGTGTAGGTCAATTGGTAATTACAAATATTATCCCAAGTCACTTGCGCTTTGGTTACCGCTCCCGTATTCAAATTGGTTTCAATTTGTTGATCGCCTTTGCGCTCTATACGCACCGAATAATTCTCCTCAGGCTTAATAATCTCAAAGACGCCTTCATGAACATCCTCACAGGTCATAGGACTGTCTTTACATGATCCTAGTGTGAGCAACAGTCCAATTATTAGAGCAACTCTATTTAATGTCATCGGTATAATGTCCGTCATGTTTTCCTTTTGCAAATTTTTTGTCGTTAAAAGCTTTGGAACCTCCTTTGGGAATACTCAAGGACTTCCAGGTTTGATCCTTTGTCATACGCCCAATATAGACGATCTGCCCAACGTGATAAGCATAATGCGCCAATTGTCTGTTGCAGGCGGCAGTAATGCTGTGCTTTTGATTTCTTATATAAATCGCTTGGTCAAAATTAGTGGCATTTACTGAATCTAACGCGCCAAAAAGGCAATTCCAGCCTTCATTCCATTTTTGATTCAATTGCTTACGAGTTGTTATGGACTGCTCAAATTCTGCATCGCGCTGCCTCCAAGATTTTTCGCCGTCCTCTGTGAGAAAGTTGGTCCAACGAGACAGCATATTGCCGTGCAAATGGTTTACGATGACCGCAATAGAATTACTGGCATCATTAAAGTGCCAGAACAACTGCTCATCGGTCAATTGCTCAAAGGTCTTATCCCCCAAGGCCTTATAGTACTCAAATTGAGATTTGATGTTATTTAGATAGTCCTGCGGATCCATTACTCGCTAGGTAAGCTTTCAAACAAAGCTCTTTTCTCATTGAAATAGCGTTCCATGGCCTCTGGGGAATCCATCAGCTTTTTTATTGCTTGCATGGCTTCCAAATGAGGAGCGTCTCCTTTTTGAAACATCTCCATGCCGTGTTGCTTACTCAAAGCGATCATTTCTTCAAAGGTCGCTGCGCTAAAGGAAAGCTCACAAGCGCCTCCCAGTTGTTTACAAGTCATTGTTTTCATAATAAGTGGCTTTAAAATTGCACGCCGTACTCTACGGGGAATGGAGCCGGGATTTGCTCAGCATCCTCTCCTAAATTCTGACGCAGATCGATCTCTATACCTCTCGCAATTGCGGAGATAGGCACATCATTAGCCGTACCCTCAAAAGGATTCTCTCCTGTTCTACCAATGCGCTCCATGGTATGGAAGATCCAAGCTACAGAGACGTAAATCGGGATACAGAACCAAATGAATAGACTGCCAAGAAAAGGACGAGACTCTGCGATCTCAGCACCAATATCAAGAAATTGAGGCACTAAGGCAATCGGCAACAACAAGAGCAACAACCACATGAAATAATGATTTAAGGTCGCATACTGTCTGGGGTACGGGAAGTTCTTTATTCGTTCTGATTTCCCCTGAAGCGTAAAGAGTTCCTCCAAAACACCCTCTAACTGTAAAAAGGAGAATTCCCAGACAATGCCCTTTTCCTTTAGCGCTCGCAAATGGTGAGACTGCAAATACAGCAAAGCAGTTTGCTTATTCCCTTTAGCAAGGACATAGGCCAGGTCTTCATCATTCAAATACGGTTTTAAGGCTTCTTCTAAGGACTCTTTGGCTTCTGGCGTGGTAATGCCCCATTCGGTGTTTGTTTTATGCTGACTAGTAGTCTCCCAAGGCTTTAACTGCCTCATGGAATAACGCAAAGCGGTCATCCAAGCTATATGGCGGTAGGTCAGGTTTTTTACTTCCAGGTTTAACTGATCCTGAGAAACCTCATCTTCACAATACTCATTGGTAACCATGTCCTGAACAAACATTCCAAAGGTTCTGGAAGTATTGACAATACCTCCCCAGATCTTACGAGCTTCCCAAATACGGCCATAGACCGCGTTGTTCTGGAAACCAATTACAAAAGCAACGGCTGTACCAATAAGAGCCATTGGGGTCCACGGGATCATCAACCAAGCGATGTCTAAAAAATAATAGGCAGCAACCCACAGGGTGATAAAAACAATAAAAAAAAGTGATTCAAAACGCGTCCAGCGCGCCATATCCTTAAAGCGGTAGATCTTTCCGGTATACATGTGTTATTTAGCTAATCGATGTGATTAAAGATAGGTAAATATCAACGTTTAAAAAACCAGTCGGAAGCACGTGATTATCAACGCGAAAGCTCTTTGAGGATCTTATCGACAACTCGTTTTAACTTCCCCGGAGTCTTGGGACCACTGTGATTGGTAAAGATGGTGATGGCAAAGTCTTGATCTGGATAAAGATAGACCCAGTTTTGCATGCCAGGGCTTCCTCCGTGATGATTGTATGAAGTACCGTATTTATCTTTCCAAATCCGCCAAAAATATCCCAAACGCGTGGTCCTGCCATCATGAAAAAGCTCTTTACGAGACTCAGCAACTACAGCATCATCAGTCTCCATCAAGAATTCTAGGTAGTTGGTCATGGCAAGCAAATTGGACTTGACTCCCGCCCCACCGGCCCAAAGGGTGTTCGCAAAATAGGGTGATGACTCTGAATTTCCCATCCAATAGCCCAAAACAGCATTAGCTTCCATCGCTGCCGTCATTTCAATTCCCGAGAGTCCCATATCGCATTTTTGAAATAACTCTTCTTGAAGCAGCTCATCTAAGGATTTGCCGTAGACATTTTCCAAAATGTATGACATCAACTCTGCACCTGCATTGGAATAATAGAATTGCGTTCCCGGTTTTTGAGTCATTTCAAAGGCCTCTAAGGCCTGCCAAAAGTCATCCTTAGTGACCGCTGCCTCAGCCTTATAGAAATCAGTTGGCACCTCAGGACTCAGACGTTCAAAAATACCATCTATAGACTCCGGCATAAAATGCGGCAAGCCAGAAGTATTGGCGAGTAAGTGTTTAATGCGAATGGGTTCTCCATCAAAACTGAGATTGGGATAGGGCTTATCCAAATACTTCTGAACCTCATCTTCTAAGTTGATTTTCCCTTCCAACACAGCCTTAGCAGCTACAAAACCCAACATAGTTTTAGAGACCGAAGCGATCTCATAAACAGAAGAATCGTTGAGCATTGCAGGATTGTTATCTCTCAGCTGCCCAAAATAATAACGGTATGTTTCTCCCTTGTAATAGATTCCAACGGATACCGCCTTGATCTCTTTATCCTTGAGCAAGGATCTGGTTTGTTTGTTTACTGCGGATTCTAGTTGTTCGCTGTACTGTTGCGCGTAGCTGATGTTTGTCAGAAAAAGCAATAGGGAAAGTCCGAGGTAGTGATGTCGCATAGTTTTGTTTTCAGCAGCAATTGCAAGAACCAGACCAAAGGATTCTGCGATAAACCTCTAAGTTAAGCTTTTAGAAAAAACTCTTTACAGTAGCAATGGCGCAAAGGCCTAACAAGACTATGGAAACCACCGTCCAAAACTGTTTTTTACTTTGGGTGAGGTATTTGATCCCTATAGCTGTAAAGACCACCAGCGCGATCAAAAAAGGAATGGTCAAAAGCTCTCCAACTACCTGAATAGCTTGGCTTTTCAATTGGTAGTAATTGACCAAATACAAGAGTGAAAAATAGGCCACGATCAACAAATTGACAACAGTAAGCCCCTTGCTGCTCAATACTTTATTCATGGAAGTTTTCTTTTTATAACCGCAGAAAACTCAAATTAGTATACCTCCAAATCAAAAAAGCCTCCCTTTACAGGAGGCTCCGGAAAGTATAATCGAAGGATTAATACTCGTCTACCTGAAGCTTTTTGACCAAATCTCCCATTTCATCATAAAAACTCCAAGTGCCTTTGGGTTCGCCGTAGCGATCAATTTTGCCTTCTAGGCAAACCTCCCCGTTTCTGTAATGATACTTTAAGCGTGAGCCTGAGTAGGAGATTAAGGTCTCTCCACTCATATAAAAGAGCTCTACATCACCTTGTTCTTCACCGTCTCTGTACTTACCAGTTTTGTAGAAATATGGACCAATTTCCAAGTAGGGTTCCAATTCAAAATCCTCGTCCTGTGAAATAAGGATATTCAAACTCGGCAGATGTTTTAAAAGTCAGGCGCCATTTGCCATCGCGTTCTCCTTTCTTATAATTACCCTGTTCTTCTATATCTCCATTTTCCATATATGAGGTATACAAACCGTTACGATCTCCGTCCTTATAATTCTCTTCTGTTCTTTTAGATCCATCTTCATAAAAAGTGGTATAAGGTCCTTCCAAGGATCCGTAGACGTAGGTTCCTTGATGACTCACTTGACTGGAATTGGGAAAGAGCTGTTTGTATTCTCCGTGGCGCTTACCGTCAACCTTTTTAACTCTCCAGCTCACAGATCCGTCAGCATTTAAACCAACATCTTCAGTAGGGGTCTCTTTATAATCCAACTTACCGTCTTCATAGTAATAGGTTTCAAAAGGGTCTTCTTCCAGCTCCTGTCCTTTAAACACTTCTCGATTGTACAATTCCCCTTCATAGTAGGAAAAGAGTTCAACTAAAAGACCTCTGCTGTTGTAAACCCGCTTTTCATAAAGATCTCCATAATCGTCTTTCTCGATCCAGGTACCAAACTTGTACACATGCTCATCTCCGGTGATTATAAAATAGGAACCATCACTACCGGGTCTGGTATCCTTTGCTACTCCTACTACACCTTGATATATAGCGCGATTACCATCATAGCTTCGAAATTCTACCGTTACGTTTCTGGAATAAATGGAAGTGAAGTCTCCAAAGTAACTCGTCACGGTTTGGTTGGAGTTGGATACGCTGTAATCAACCATTCGTCCAAATTGATTCTCGTCATCGTAACGAAGGTTATCAATAACTTCTTCAACGATCTCAGAGTCGCTCATCTGCCCTTTTGCTGTGAGGGCGCAAAAACACACTAGTAAATAAAATAGGATTCTCATGTTATTAATATTTAATCCAAAACTAGTGTGCGGCAGTATGGCAAAACATACCCAGTACCGTGTATAAAAAAAGCCCCCCGTTACCGGAGGGCTTCTATTTTTAAAGTGGCTGGAAATTATTTCTTCCCGTCCATCTTGTCTTTCAACTCTTGAAGTTTAGCGTTAGCATCACCAAGGGTTGGTTTTTCAACCTGCTCAGACTGCTTCTTTTGTGCAGCGCGGACGTTCTTGGCTTCTTCTTCGCGGTGGATCACCATGTGAGAGGCAACCACACGCTTGAAGTCTTTACTAAACTCAATGATTTGGAATTCAGCTTCCTCACCTTTCTTAAGTTTGGTACCATCTTCCTTCTCCATGTGACGTTGTGGTACAAAGGCTACAATATCTTCGTTGAAAGTAATAGTAGCTCCTTTGTCAACGATCTCAGTGATGGCAGCAGTGTGCTTGCTTCCAACTCCGAAGTCATCTTCATACTTGTCCCAAGGGTTCTCTGTAGTCTGCTTGTGACCAAGGCTTAGTTTGCGTCCTTCAACATCCAACTCCAAAACGATCACCTCTAGCGTATCACCAACATTGGTAAACTCGCTTGGGTGCTTCACTTTCTTAGTCCAAGAAAGGTCAGAGATGTAAATAAGACCGTCGATTCCTTCTTCTAACTCTACGAATACACCGAAGTTAGTGAAGTTACGTACGATTCCACTATGCTTAGATCCAACAGGATACTTAGTTGTGATATCCGTCCATGGGTCTGGAGTCAATTGCTTGATACCTAAACTCATTTTACGCTCTTCGCGATCTAGAGTCAAGATAACAGCTTCGATCTCGTCTCCTACGTTTACAAAGTCTTGCGCACTTCTCAAGTG
>NZ_CBFCWJ010000020.1:0-58022 GCF_965601605.1 Gilvibacter sp.
GTTCTCCCCGCGTTTACCACCATCCGTGTCGTCTTCAGTAACCTGAAACTGCTCCGGGATATCAAATTTGGGTAGCAATACCTCACGAGCCAAGGTATAAGGCTCAATTTGATCAACGATCTTCGCCACATTTTCAATAGCCTCGGGCAGATCAGCAAAGAGGGATTTCATGGCCTCCGCATCCTTAAAAAAGTACTCCTGATTAGGCAAACCATAACGATAACCACGACCACGACCAATTGGCGTGGCTTGCTTTTCTCCGTCCTTTACACAAAGGAGGATATCGTGCGCATTGGCATCTTCCTGATCGATATAATAGGTGTCATTACAAGCAACCAAAGGCAAATCGTGTTTGCGCGCCAAAGCAATCAGATCAGGATTCACGCGATCTTCATCTTCCTGCCCGTGACGAACCACTTCAACATAAAGATCGTTCGGAAATTCTTGCTTCCACCACAACAGGGCCTCTTCTGCTTGCTTTTCACCGACGTTGAGCAATTTGTTTGGAACTTCTCCGTAGAGGTTTCCTGTGAGCACAATCAGATCGTCCTTGTACTGTTGCACCACGGCCTTATCAATCCGCGGAACGTAATAAAAGCCTTCGGTGTAGGCAATACTCGCCATTTTGGCCAGATTGTGGTAACCCGCTTTATTCTTAGCCAAAAAGACCACCTGATATCCGTTGTCTTTTTGAGATTTGTTCAGTCGATCCTCACAAACAAAGAATTCACACCCAATAATAGGCTTGATCTTTTTATCCTGCTGATCTTCCTCTAAGGATTTGTTGAACTTTTCTACCGCACTTACAAAGTGAAAAGCCCCCATCATGTTTCCGCGATCGGTCAAGGCCACTGCATTCATCTCATGCTTGGCCGCAGCATTCACCAGATCTTGAATAGATGCAGTGGATTGGAGTACGGAAAACTGACTGTGGTTGTGCAGATGAGCAAAAGGCACCTCAGCGAGTGCCGAAATGTTCTGATTTTGCTCCTCCGTACTTATGGAGGTCTGCTCCTCTTGCTTTTGCGCTCTTAACTTTGCAGAAGCTTCTTTAAGGTTGACATGCTGCAGGCCAATTACCTGAATAGGAGACTGATTGACCTTTTTGAACTCTTCAATATAATCCGGCTGAGCCTTGAGCTCAGTGGTGCTGTAAATTCCCTGACGTAACAACTCCAAGAAACAACGCGTGGTGGCTTCAACGTCCGCAGTAGCGTTGTGCGCCTCCGCAAATCCATCACCAAAGAGGTGTTCGTGAAGCTCCGTTAATGTAGGCAGCTTAAATTTACCTCCACGACCTCCTGGTATTTTACACAATTCTGCCGTGGTTTCCGTACAGGTGTCCAAGACGGGCAAAGAAAGCAGGGATGTATCTACCGATCTGCGGTAGAATTCTGCCCCCATGATGTTCAAGTCAAAGCCGACGTTCTGCCCAACCACAAATTGAGATCGTGCCAAAACGTCATTGAACTCTTCAAGAACCTGATCTAAAGACACGCCGTCCGCCGTAGCCAATTCCGTGGAGATCCCGTGAATAGATTCCGCTTCAAAAGGAATATTAAAACCCTCTGGATTGATCAGATAATCTTTCTGCTCGATGAGATTACCCATAGCATCGTGCAGCTGCCAAGCGATCTGAATGGCTCTTGGCCAGTTGTCAGAGTCACTTACAGGTGCATCCCAACGCTTGGGAAGACCAGTGGTTTCCGTGTCAAATATTAAATACATAAGGTTGCTTGAACGCTCAAAAAGTGAATTTTAAAAGTACACAATTTCCCTTGAAATAGCTGCCGAACTTATCAACACTAAAGCCAAAATTGTGGACAAAAAAAGACCCGCAAAAAGCGGGCCTCAAATTCGTTTGTCAGGTGTTCTTAGTAGATGACTGCAAAGGCTCATCGGTGATCTCAAAAGCATCCCCAGAGTAAGAGAAAGTTCCTTGAATCTCTCCGGTTCCCACATTGTTTGAAATGATGGTCAATGTTCCGCTAGTACCAGCTGTAGCCACTCCATCAATTCCATAAGTCGCTTCAAATTCTCCAAGGGCCAAATCATAATCTCCTGGAGTTACGGTGTTCGGGAATCGCATATTGATGGTTCTGGTACCATCCACTCCGGTTACCACAATGTTTCCTGTTACGTTGATCCCTTCAATGGTTACTGCTTCAAAGGAAGCACCATCAACGGTAGCCGACATTCCTTGAGAAAAGCTAGGATCATCTACAGTTCCTGTCCCGCCAATAACGGGCACTTTAAAAAACACGCCACGGGCAAAATTCAAAGTGTCTTGAAGCGCAAAGGTATGCGCATTGAAATTGAAAGTACCTGAAATAGTATTGTCTGTCGAACTGCTTTCAGAAATATTAGCTTCACCGTTACCTAAAGAGGTCGCGGTTGAGTATGACTCTCCACTAGCGTCTGTAAACAAAGCAGCGTTCGCGCTTCCAGGACCAAAAGCATAGGTTCCAACAGCAGCAGAAGTCAAGGTTATTGTGAGTTCTTCACCATCAGAAGATCCATTGATCACCACGGTTCCGTCATCAAAACGAGTAGCAACTGCTCCTCCTTTTAAAAAGACGTCATTGGCATTTCCTTGGATGATGGCATTGTTGTCCTGTACGTCTTCACATGAAAAAAGAGCGAAAACCAGCAGGGCGAATAGGGCAATCCTTTGCATAGTAGGCGTTTTTAGCATTTGCACAAATGTAAAAGAAAAAATATAATCTCTTGAGTTTCAACTAAAATTTATCCTATCTTTGCGCCCTTAATTTTAACCGAGGTCGTGAACCTCAAAAATTAATTTTTATGCCTGTTAAAATCAGATTACAGAGAC
Organism: Gilvibacter sp.; assembly: GCF_965601605.1. Classification (GTDB taxonomy): domain Bacteria; phylum Bacteroidota; class Bacteroidia; order Flavobacteriales; family Flavobacteriaceae; genus Gilvibacter. The sequence goes on from NZ_CBFCWJ010000020.1 coordinate 2,834, forward strand.
ACGGTAAGAAAGGAAAGCCTTTTTACTGGATCGTAGCCGCGGATTCTCGCGCAAAAAGAGACGGACGTTTTTTGGAGAAGTTGGGAACTTACAACCCTAATGTAAACCCTGCAGAGATCAACCTTAATGTTGATGGAGCTGTACAGTGGTTGCAGAACGGTGCTCAACCAACCGATACGGCACGTGCTATTCTTTCTTACAAAGGCGCTATGCTTAAGAATCACCTTATGGGTGGTGTAACTAAAGGCGCTTTGACTGAAGAGCAAGCAGAAGCTAAATTCAACGCTTGGTTGGAAGAAAAAGCAAAAGCTGTAAGCCAGAAGGAAGCTAACATTGCAGACGCTAAGGCAAAAGCCAAAGCAGAAGCACTTGCTGCTGAAAAAGCAGTGAACGAAGCTCGTATTGCTGCCTCTGCAGAAGTAGAAGGTGAAGAAGCTGCCGAAGAGGCTGCTGCAGAAGCCGACGCTGCTAAAGAAGAAGAGTAAACCTTCTTAATTTTACGAGATGCACAAGGAAGACTGCTTCTTTCTCGGTAAAATCGTAAAAAAATACAGTTTTAAGGGCGAGCTCTTAGTCACTTTAGACACCGACGAACCCGAAACGTATACTCAAATGGAATCAGTATTTGTGGAAATTAACCACAATCTGGTTCCATTTTTTATTGAGTCCATCAGTTTGCATAAATCCAGAATGCTGCGCATTCAATTTGAAGACTGTTATAGTGAAGAGGAAGCTGATGCACTCTTAGGATGCGAGCTATACCTTCCATTGGACTTACTTCCACCACTTGAGGGCAATAAATTCTATTTCCACGAGATCATTGGTTTTACTATTAAAGACATGAACCACGGCGAAGTTGGAAAGATCACCGCGGTGAATGACCAAACGGCTCAGGATCTTTTTATTATTGACGCTGATGGCACAGAGGTTTTGATACCAATCAACGACACCTTTATTAAGGAAGTGAACCGTGAGCAGCAATTTATTCTTTTGGAGACTCCTCCTGGGCTCATCGATCTTTATTTAGAAGGCTGATGCAACCCTTCCAATTCAAACATTTTAGCGTAGCTCAAGACCGTGCGGCCATGAAAATTGGAACCGATGGCGTGCTTTTAGGAGCTTGGGCACAGATAGATCCAGAGGTGGATACCATTTTAGACATCGGAGCCGGAACAGGAGTCATCGCCTTGCAAATGGCCCAGCGCTCCGCAGCTATGACCATTGATGCTCTTGAGATTGACGCAGAAGCTTATGAGCAGTGTACAGAGAACTTTGAAGCTTCCCCTTGGGCAGACCGATTGTTTTGCTATCACGCCGGTTTGTTAGAGTTTGCTCAAGAGATCGACGATGAATATGAACTTCTGGTAAGCAATCCACCTTTCTATACCGCAGATTTCAAATCAGGAGATTCCCAGCGTGATCAGGCACGTTTTGAAGATGCTTTGCCTTTTGAGCATTTAGTAGTCTGTGCAGCCAAACTCTTAGCTGAAAATGGAAGCTTGGCAGTGATTGTCCCTTATGATGCTGCAGATGAGTTTATCGAGCTTGCTGAGCAGGTAGGCTTGTTCCCATTTAGACGTTGTGACGTTAAAGGTCGGCCGGAAGTTGCTGCAAAAAGAAGTTTACTTCAATTCTCTAAAAAGGAGCAGAAATTGGAAACTCAAACTCTGATCATTGAAACAGCAAGGCATCAATACACTCCGCAGTACACAGAATTAGTCCAAGATTTCTACCTCAAAATGTAACCCTAGCGTTTGCGTTTTTGCTGATATTTCATCCAGGCAAAGAGCGGCAAACCGGCAAATAGCAAAAACGTTCCGTAAAGGACCGTTTCTGCTCCGGAGCCATAAATAGCCCAAATGGAATAGATTACTCCAAGCGCGGACAAGGCGGTAATCTGAACCTTCCGATTGCTGAATACCCCTTTTTCACGAGTGATCAATACATAGGCGGCCGCTACAAACAGATAAGGCACTAGACAGCACAGTGTGGTCAACAAGGCGATGAATTCAAACTGGTCCACTAAGGAGTCTGTGAAATTCATCAGCATAATTCCAGAGCTCAAAATTCCTCCTAAGAGCAGTCCCAAGAAAGGAGCATCTTGTTTGTTTTTGAGCGCAAAACTCGCGGGAAACACTTGATCTCTAGCCATAGCCATGGGCAATTGACCTACTACCAATGTCCAACCATTCAAGGCTCCAATGGCCGCCACTAAGGCTCCAGCAGCAATGAAGTAAGACCCATTGGTTCCTGCAATGACGGCTCCAGCTTCAGCGAAAGGCGCAGGAGAACTGGCCAATTGCTCCACAGGCAACAGACCAAATAAAACTACCGTACTAAGTACGTAGACCAAAGTTGCTATGACAGTTCCCAGCATGGTTGCTCTAGAGATGGTCTTCTGCGGCTGCTTGATATTCTCCGCAGGTATCGTTGCGGTCTCTATGCCTAAAAAGGCGAAAAGTGTTAAGGTAGCCACAGCAGAAAAGGCATCAAAATCACTTGCTGCAGAGCTGTTAAAAGCAGGAAAATTGTCGGCATCAAAAAAGAAAATACCAACCAGAATTATAGAGACCAAAGGCAAGAGTTTAAATGCTGTAGTGATGACTGCAAACTTACCCGAGAGCTTGATCCCTCTTATATTGACCCAAGTAAAAAACCAGATAAAAGCCAATCCAATCGTCACAGAAACCATCGCATTGTCTTCTAAAGAAGGAAAGAATACTGACAGCGCTCCAATAATCGCAACGGCGATTCCAGCATTGACCACCCAAACAGATATCCAATACCCCCAAGCGACCAAAAAGCCAATAAAATCTCCGAATCCGGCCCGCGCAAAAACATAAGGTCCACCACTCTTGTTGTGAACTATTTTACTCAGGTTGGCAAAGATCTTGGCTAAAACTAAAGCTCCAGCTGCTGTAAAGATCCAACCCAACAAACTAATGCTGCCGTATTTGGCAAGGGTAGCCGGCAGGACAAATATGCCAGATCCGATCATATTACCCACCACTAAAGCAGTAGTTGTTATCAATCCAATTTTTTGGGAAGATGAGGCCATAGAGAATATGCGCTAAGGGCAGTTGCTTTTAAATCCTTACATTAGAGCGTATAAAGGTCAAGATACACAATTGTGGCATTTAATTTTCACGTAGATCCGGATATAAGAAAAGCAGAAACGCTGCCCGCATCCTTTTATAAGGATCCGGCGGTTTTTGAGGCTTTAAAAGAACAGGTCTTTTATAAAGGCTGGCAATGGTTAGGGGACACTTCCTTGGTTGCCTTGCCACAGTCGGTTTATCCTTTTGTGCTATTGGATGGCTTCTTGACCGAACCCATGGTGCTGACCAAAGACGGCAATGAAGAACTTCATTTGCTGAGCAATGTATGCACGCATCGGGGCAACCTGGTAGCATTGCATCCTGGTAAAGCCAAAAAGCTAAGCTGTTTTTATCACGGACGCCGATTTGATCTGGGCGGGAATTTTGAGCATATGCCAGAATTTGAGCAGACGGAAGACTTCCCCAGACCCTGTGACAATCTGCATCGTTTTCCACTCAAGCAATGGGGACCCTTTTTATTTGGAGGATTGGATCCTAGCTTTGACATTCAAGATGTTATCGATGTCATGAATGAACGGGTTGGATTTTTGCCGCTGAACGAATTCAAGTTTGACCCCACCCTATCCAAAGACTTTTTAGTACACGCACACTGGGCCTTGTACTGTGACAATTACCTAGAAGGATTTCATATTCCCTTTGTACATCAGGGACTCAATGAAGTGTTGGACTACGGAACTTATAAAACCATTTGTTACGAACATTGCAACTTACAGATCGGCTATACGGATGAAGCTACAGAGGTCTTTGATCTGCCTGAAGGACACATAGATCACGGTAAAAAGGTGGCAGCCTACTATTACTGGGTATTTCCTAATATGATGTTCAACTTTTATCCTTGGGGCTGTTCGGTAAATGTGGTAAAACCTATTAGTGACAACAGAACCAAGGTCTCCTTTATCAGCTATGTTTGGGATCCATCAAAACTCAATAAAGGTGCTGGAGCCGAATTGGAAAAAGTAGAACGCGAAGACGAATTTGTGGTTGAAAACGTCCACAACGGCCTGAGATCTAAATTCTACAAAGCCGGTCGTTTCTCTCCAACAAGAGAACAAGGAGTTCATCATTTTCACCGTTTGTTGGCTGATTTTCTCTCTCGGAAATAACTCAATTTTAGCCTCTTAATTTTTATCGAAATCCTTTTCGCTTCTGCGGGGCAATAATTAACTTTGGCACAACCAAATTCAAAGCAATGAAGCCCGATCTTTTTGAAGCTCCGGATTATTATCAAATCGACGATTTATTAACGGAAGAGCACAAGCTTGTACGTGACGCGGCCCGCGAGTGGGTTAAGCGCGATGTTTCACCAATTATTGAGGATTACGCTCAGCGCGCTGAGTTCCCAAACCAGATCATTGGCGGTTTGGCAGAAATTGGAGCCTTTGGCCCTTATATTCCTGAAGAATACGGCGGAGCCGGCTTGGATCAGATCTCTTACGGTTTGATCATGCAGGAGATCGAACGCGGTGATAGTGGAGTACGCTCTACGGCATCTGTTCAATCATCACTGGTGATGTATCCGATCTTCAAATACGGAACAGAGGAGCAACGCAAAAAGTATTTGCCAAAATTGGCCTCGGGAGAATTCATGGGCTGTTTTGGATTGACTGAGCCAGATCACGGTTCCAACCCAGGCGGCATGACCACCAACTATAAAGACATGGGAGACCACTACCTGCTCAACGGAGCTAAAATGTGGATCTCTAATGCTCCTTTTGCAGATGTAGCTGTAGTTTGGGCTAAGAATGAAGAAGGCCGCATCCACGGATTGATCGTAGAGCGTGGTATGGAAGGGTTCAGTACTCCAGAAACGCACAACAAATGGTCTCTAAGAGCCAGTGCTACCGGAGAATTGATCTTTGACAACGTAAAAGTGCCTAAAGAAAACCTGTTGCCAAACAAAACAGGACTTGGAGCACCACTTGGATGTTTGGACTCTGCGCGTTACGGAATCGCTTGGGGCGCTATTGGAGCTGCAATGGATTGTTATGACACGGCGCTTCGTTATTCCAAAGAGCGCATTCAATTCGGGAAGCCAATTGCCGCTTTCCAATTGCAACAAAAGAAACTAGCAGAAATGATCACTGAGATCACCAAAGCACAACTTTTAACGTGGCGTCTAGGTGTTTTGAGAAATGAAGGAAGAGCTACTTCTGCCCAGATCTCTATGGCGAAAAGAAACAATGTGGACATGGCCATCAATATTGCACGAGAAGCACGTCAAATGCTCGGTGGAATGGGTATCACTGGAGAGTACAGCATCATGCGTCACTCCATGAACTTGGAGAGTGTGATCACTTATGAAGGAACACACGACATCCACCTATTGATCACTGGTTTAGACATTACCGGAGAGAACGCTTTCAAATAAAAAAGAAGCGACTTTAATATATCGAGACCGAGGAGTTTTTAATTCCTCGGTTTTTTTGTGGATATTTATTCGAGAGAAAAAAACTATGTCTACCAAAACCCGATTTGATCGCGCCTACAAGAATGCTCTAGTCATTCCTTTTGACGATACTTCCAAATTCATTCTATTTAGCGATTGCCACCGTGGAGACAATAGTTTTGCAGACGATTTTGCACGTAACAGGCATATGTATTTCCATGCCATGAAACACTACTACAAAAGTGGATTCAGCTATTGTGAATTAGGTGATGGCGATGAGCTTTGGGAGAACCGACAGTTTGAGGACATCTATCCTGCCCACACCAACGTCTATAAACTGCTCAAAGAAATGCACAAGGAGTGTCGTTTCCACCCGATTTATGGGAACCACGACATGGTCTACAAGAACAAGAGTTATGTAGAAAAGCACCTCTCCCACTATTTTGATCCTAAAACCGGAGAGGAAGTGCCTTTGTTCCCTGGGATCACTTATCACGAAGCCATCATTCTAAAACATGAGACTACAGGGCAGGAGATCTTTATGGCCCATGGACATCAAGCCGATTGGTGGAATTATCTGTTTTGGAAATGGGGTCGCTTCTTGGTTCGTGTGCTTTGGAAGCCTTTGCAAGTGGTTGGTATTTATGACCCAACGAGTCCAGCAAAAAATTACAAGGAGCTGATCAAAGTAGAAAAGCGCACCAAAAAATGGATTCGTGAAAAGGACAATTTAATGACCATTTGCGGACACACCCACAGACCCAGATTTCCAGAACCTGGCGAGACGCCCTACTTCAATGACGGCAGCTGCGTGCACCCACGCAGTATTACAGGAATTGAGATTGAAAACGGGAGCATATCGCTCATCAAATGGCAACTTGCCACAGATGAAACCGGCGTATTAAAAATTGAAAGGGTATTGCTAGAAGGTCCGCAAAAACTTACAGATTATATGAAAGCCTAAGGCTCTTCAGGAGCTAAAGTCACCGCCAAACCGTCCATATCAGGATGAATATGCAGCTGACAGCCCAAACGGCTGTTGTCTTGCACAAAATAGGCTTGACCCAGCATGGCGTCTTCATCGTCACCCATTTCTGAAAGCTCGTGATCACTCTCAATATAACACTGACAAGAGGCACACATGGCCATTCCTCCACAAATACCAATAGTTCCTTCTGGAGCGAGCTCATAAGATCTGACCACTTCCATAAGGTTCATGTTCATATCCGTTGGAGCCTGCACTTCATGCGTGGTTCCATCACGATCGGTAATATGAAGAGTAATATCACTCATGATGTTATTCAATCGCTTTTACGACTGCCTTTGGCGCTTCTTTTTTGGTACCATCAAAACCTTCAACTCCTCCTACCGTCGTGTATTTCATCACATAACGCTTATCTGGGAAGATGCGTTTGTAAGCGCTTTGACACATCAAGGTGGCTTCATGGAAACCACAAAGGATCAATTTGAGTTTTCCGGGATAGGTGTTGACATCACCAATAGCATAGATGCCTGGAATATTGGTTTGATAGTCTAAAGAGTTATCTACTTTGATGGCATTCTTTTCAATCTCCAAGCCCCAATTGGCAATTGGCCCTAATTTAGGAGACAACCCAAATAGCGGGATGAAATTGTCAATGTCAATCTTGGTTTCTTCTTTTGTACTGGAATTGGTCACGGTCACCGCTTCTAGCGTCTCCGTACCGTGTAAGGCAGTTACCTCTGCAGGAGTGATGAGCTTGATCTTCCCTTGGTTCTTCAATTCCTGTACTTTCTCTACAGAATCCAAAGCGCCTCGGAATTCATTACGGCGGTGAACCAAGGTCACCTCAGAAGCTACATCTGTTAGAAAAATACTCCAATCCAAAGCAGAGTCTCCTCCACCAGCGATCAATACTTTTTTATCTCGATACACCTCAGGATCGCGAATGATATAGGCAATGCCGTTATCCTCAAAGGTCTCTAAACCTTCCAAGATAGGTTTACGAGGCTCAAAACTTCCCAAACCACCAGCAATTGCAACAATGGGCGCATGGTGTTTGGTGCCCTTGTTTGTCGTTACAATGAAGCTTCCATCTTCTTGCTTTTCAATGGTATCGGCGCGCTCACCTAATGTAAATCCAGGCTGAAACGGCTCGATCTGCTTCATCAAATTATCTACTAAGTCTCCAGCGAGTACTTCCGGAAAAGCAGGAATGTCGTAGATGGGTTTTTTGGGATAGATCTCTGCACATTGTCCGCCAGGTTGTGGCAGTGCATCTATCAAGTGACACTTTAGCTTGAGCAAACCCGCCTCAAAAACTGCGAACAATCCGGTGGGGCCGGCTCCTATGATCAGTATATCGGTTTTTATCATAAATCGAATGTGCTACTTCTGGCGGTCAAATTTAAAGGGCAAAAGACACTCAGGCCATGACCCTTATCATTTTAATCGATGTTTACCACTTTTTGTATTTGCGGCACGTACTTTTTGATGGTCATTTCTACGCCGCTTTTCAAGGTCATTTGGTTCACACTACAGGCCACACAGTTTCCGTGAAGCTTCACAGTAACGATATCGTCTGCAATTTCGATCAAGGAGATATCTCCTCCATCACTTACCAGAAAAGGACGGATCTCATCCAAAGCCTTTTCTACATTCTGTTTTACCTCTGCTTGTGTCATTTTTATTTGTTTACAGCTGAACATCCAGCCATAGTCGTAATCTTAATCGCCTCAGTTGGCGGTAAACTTTCATTGCGCTTTACAGTCTGCTCTACCACATTTCGGGTAAGCGCCTCAAAAGCCTGCTCTGTTGCTGTTTCTGCCTGTAGGGCCGCAGGGCGTCCAACATCTCCAGCTTCTCTGATGCCTTGTACCAAAGGAATTTCTCCCAATAGAGGTACATCCAAGTCCTCTGCTAAATGCTTAGCTCCAGAATCTCCAAAGATATAGTATTTGTTATCAGGTAGTTCTGCCGGAGTGAAATAGGCCATATTTTCAACGATTCCCAATACGGGAACGTCGATATTTTCCTGTTGGAACATAGCCACCCCTTTGCGAGCATCTGCTAGAGCGACATTTTGTGGCGTACTTACTACCACAGCACCAGTGATAGGCAAACTCTGCATAATACTCAAGTGAATGTCTCCCGTTCCCGGAGGAAGATCAATCAGCATAAAATCCAGATCACCCCAAGCTGCATCAAAGATCAATTGATTGAGTGCTTTGGCGGCCATAGGACCTCTCCAGATCACCGCTTGATTAGGCTGCGTAAAGAACCCAATAGAAAGGATCTTCACGCCATAACTCTCTACGGGGCGCATTTTACTCTTACCATCTACATTGACAGAAAGCGGACGCTCTTCAGCCACATCAAACATAATGGGAATAGAAGGTCCGTAGATATCTGCATCTAAAATACCCACCTTAAAGCCCATTTTTTGCAGGCTTACAGCGATATTAGCTGTTACAGTAGATTTTCCAACTCCACCTTTTCCGGAAGCCACCGCAACGATGTTCTGAATTCCCGGAATTGGTTTTCCTTTGATCAAATTGGGCTTTTGGGTTTGCACCGGAGCCTCAACCTTAATATTCACTTGCACCTTGGCGTCTGCACTGACCTTTTCCTGAATGGTTTTGATCACGTCTGCCTCAGCGCGCTTCTTTATATGCATGGCAGGTGTGGTGAGCAGTAAATCAACAACGACCTCATCTGCAAAGACAATCACGTTTTTGACTGCTCCGCTCTCTACCATATTTTGACCGGCACCCGCAACAGAAATTGTTGCTAAGGCATCCAGTACGTCTTGTTTTTTTATCTTCATGAAACAGTTCCGTTTTTAGAAACTTTCTGTAATACAAAGATACCACTAAAGGCCCATAAAATAAAAGGCCGTCATCAAAATGATTGATGTGAAAATCAGGGCTTTGAATAGTGCCCTAAAAGGGAGGAGGTAACTCTTGCTGCGGATCCCAAAAGTGCTTCTCGAGTTCTTGAATCTGATTGTCAATGATCACAACGCCTTCATTCTCCAAAAGTTGTTGCATCAAATTGGTTCCTTGAAAATGATGTTTCCCGGTGAGTAAGCCTTTCCGATTCACCACGCGATGCGCCGGAACATCTTTCCCATGAGAAGCATTCATGGCCCATCCCACCATACGCGCACTGCGCGGAGCTGCGAGGTACTTAGCAATAGCACCATAACTGGTCACACGACCGTCTGGAATTTGACGCACCACATCGTAGACTCGATCAAAAAAAGAAGCTTCACTCATTAGAGATTGTTTAGGATTTTAATCAAGGTCAATATGGAGACAATCCCAGTAATACCTCCAATAACGTAGTTCATATTTACTTTAGATGCCCCTTGCTTTTTCTTGAGGTGTTTAAAGAATTGTATGTAAATACCCAGCATGGCTAAAGTCCCTAAAACCGATCCGATCACACAAAGCAAAATTGCATTCGGGCTGAACTCAAACCATCCGAAGGCATTAAAAGTAATGCTGATATAGACCCAATACGGCAGCGGCAACAGATTCAAAGCCGCCAAAAGCATCCCCAAAAAGAAGCGATTCTTGCCAGTTTTAGTGACCTCGTCCGCCGGTTTTCTTCTGGAATCTTTAGCAATAAAAAAGAAATAGATCGTCAAGCAAATAAAGATGCCTAAACCAATTTGGCGCAAGAGCTGAATGATCTCGGGATGCATCTCCAAATAGCGTGCAAATAAGAGTGCTATATAAGTCTGGATCAAAACGGTAATTCCAACACCAACTGCAAAGGTGGCTGCACTTTTGCGCCCTTCATGCATGCTGATCTTAGCCGCAGAAATGTTCAATAAACCAGGAGGAATCACGCCAATAAAGGCCGCGACAAAACCAAAGATCAAATGTGGAAATAGCCCCATACAGCTTCTTTACATCAGGGAAGATAAAAAATTATTCCCCCAAATGACATTTGAGGTAAGTAATCTTTTTGCCCTGCTCCAAATACTGCTTCTCGTAATAGGTTTGAATGGCGGTGACTTCCTTAGGAGTGTATTCATTGCCGTAAACATCGTGATGGGCATAAACGATATCTGCCCCTATTCCTTGGAGTAAACCTAGGGTATAGCCATGCATGAATTCCGAATCGGTTTTTAGGTGCAAGAATCCAGGATTTCCAAGAATCTTACGGTATTTATCCAAGAATTCTGGATTAGTCATGCGGTGTTTGGTGCGCTTGTATTTGAGCTGTGGATCTGGAAAAGTGATCCAGATCTCGGAGACCTCATCGGTATCAAATAGGTAATTGATCAATTCGATCTGAGTCCGCAAAAAACGAACATTGGGCAAACCTTCTTCTAAGGCTGTTTTAGCACCTCTCCAAAAACGAGCACCTTTAATATCGATCCCAATAAAGTTCTTGTCTGGATTGGCTTGTGCTAGACCCACACTGTATTCGCCCTTACCACAACCCAGCTCCAGCACCAAAGGCTTGTCGTTTTTAAAGACCTTTGAATTCCAATTTCCCTTGAGTTTTAAGCTGTCGTTGATGACCTCTTCTCGGGTGGGTTGGATCACGTTTTCAAAGGTTTCGTTCTCCCGGAATCGTTTCAGTTTATTCTTGCTGCCCAATGAATTTTAATTTTTGGTAAAATTAAGGAAATAAAATCCGCCTCCATATTGCTATTTTTGCACATTATTACCCCCAATGAAACCAAACAAAACCATACTAGTTGCACCCCTGAACTGGGGATTAGGTCACGCCACGCGCTGCATACCTATCATTAAAGCACTTTTAGAAAGCAATTACAATGTTTTGATCGCGAGTGACGGAGTTGCGCTGTCCTTGCTTAAAGAGGAGTTTCCAGACCTTCCTTTTAAAGAACTCCCCGGATACAACATTAGCTACTCCAAAAAGAAGCACCTTTTTAAAGCGCAAATGCTTTTGCAAAGTCCACGTATGCTCAAAGCAGCAAAACAAGAACGCAAGCTTGTAGATCAATGGGTTTCTGAAGGCTTGGTGGATGGGATCATCTCAGACAATCGTTTAGGAGTGCGAAGTAAAAAGGTGTATTCGGTTTTTATCACGCATCAATTGGAAGTGTTAAGCGGTACCACTACCGGGATCAGCTCTAAGCTTCACAAGCAGATCATCAAACGATTTGATGCCTGTTGGGTACCAGATCACAAAGCCAAACCCAATCTTTCAGGAAGATTAGGACATCCGGCGAAGCCACCCAAAAACACGACCTATATTGGGGCCCTGAGTCGCTTTGAAAAAAAGGAGGTTCCCGTCATCTATGATTACCTCATTTTACTGTCAGGACCAGAACCTCAACGCACTCTCTTAGAAGAAATACTGCTTGAATCCTTTGCAGATACTGACAAGAGAGTTTTGTGTGTTTTAGGAAAAACAGATCAACCGCAAACTCGCTACAAACAGGGAAATATAGAAGTAGTGAGCTTTATGACCTCCAACGAACTAGAAGCGACCATAAACAGCAGCGAGCTAGTAATTTCAAGATCAGGCTATACCACGATCATGGATCTTGCAGCCTTGGAAAAGAAAGCATTATTCATTCCAACACCAGGCCAATACGAACAGGAATATTTGGCGAAAAAATTATCTGCCCAAGGCTTGGTGCCATATGTCACGCAGCATCGTTTTAATTTGCAGGCTTTGGGAAAAGTACCTTTGTACTCAGGATTGCGTTTAGGACATGAGACCGTGGACCTCAAGGAGCTATTCGCTCATTTCTAGGGTAAAGGAGAATTCAGAACCCACACCCAACTCACTTTCTACGTAGATCTTTTCTCCATGGGCTTCTAAAATGTGTTTTACAATAGCCAAACCGAGTCCGGAGCCACCTTCTTTTCGAGAACCACTTTTGTCCACCCTAAAGAAGCGTTCAAAGAGTCTGGTGAGATTTTCTTGTTCGATCCCTTCACCGTTGTCCGTCACTCGAATAATCACCTTATTCTGGATGAGATCCTCCACACTTACCTCTGTGGTACCGTCTTGCTGACCGTATTTAATGGAGTTTACAATCAGATTTGTTATTACCTGTTGGATGCGCTCTCGATCTGCATAGACCATGATCGGTTTAGCATATTGAGTGTCAAAAGTTAGGGTGATTCCTTTTTTCTGAGCGCGCATCTCAAAGAGATCAAATACGTTCTGCAAGAGCTCTATGATGTCAAAATTCTCTTTGTGCAAGTTTAAATCTCCCACCTCTAATTTTGAGATCATATCCAAGTCTTGTACAATTACAATGAGTCGTTCTACCCCTTTGCTGGCGCGTTCCAAATACTTTTTGCGAACGCTTTTGTCCTTCAAAGCACCATCCAACAAGGTCAGGATATAACTTTGAACTGTAAACAGCGGTGTTTTGAGTTCGTGAGAAACATTACCCATGAATTCCTTTCTGTAATTCTCTCGGATCTGCATGGCTTCGATCTCTAAACGCTTCTCGCGTGTAAAGCGTTCCACGCTTTTGGAAAAGGTGGCGAGATCTGTTGTAATGCTGTCGTTTTCTAAGGTGGTCTCTTCTAGCGAATTTACCTCGTCATAGATGTTTTTGATCTGACGCAGGATGAACTTTCTCGTCCGCAGTTCTACTACAATGATCCCAACAAGCCATACCGAAACAAAGGCAATAAGCACATACCAGAGGTTGAGCTGATCCGTAAACTTTAAGAAAAGAAAAAAGCCGGAGCTTACTGCGATAGATAAGTAAAGCGCAGAAACTACGGCAAATGAATATTTTGAATCAGACTTGGACACAGCCAAAGATAGGATTTAGACAATAAACTTATAGCCTACACCCTTGACTGTTTTAAAGCTGTTATCTCCTATTTTTTCACGGAGCTTTCTTATGTGCACATCAATGGTTCTACCACCAACAATCACTTCATTACCCCAAACCTTCTCTAAGATCTCTTCACGTTTAAAGACTTTTCCCGGTTTAGAAGCCAATAGCGCCAAGAGTTCAAACTCTTTGCGCGGCAAGAACAGCTCTTTGCCTTTTTTAATGATCTTGTATTCTTCACGGTTGATCACCAAATCACCTAGACTCACAGCAGCACTAGATTCGTCAGCATCCTTAAAACGACGCAACAAAGCTTTTACTTTACTAACCAATACTTTTGGTTTGATGGGTTTGGTGATATAGTCGTCAGCACCAGCCTCAAAACCGGCAACTTGAGAATAGTCTTCTCCACGAGCGGTCAAAAAGGTAATGATAGTGTCTGAAAGGGCCGGAATAGCGCGCAATTTCTCACAAGCTTCCATGCCGTCCATTTCTGGCATCATTACATCGAGGATGATCAAATGCGGATTGATCTTTTTGGCCACTTCAATGGCCTCTAGTCCGTTTTCTGCGGTGGTCAATTGATATCCTTCATTGGAAAGGTTATACCCAACGATTTCTAAGATGTCTGGCTCGTCGTCAACCAGGAGGATCTTCATATCCTTTTTTTTCATCGATTTCAAATTTTTCAGCCAAAGGACACAATGGTCTTGACGCTCATTCAGTAGCCAGAAACAATTTAAACATATCTGGTTGACCCAAAGATAATGTTATTTAAATGCGCTTCTCTAGCTTGATTACAAGATATAAACTTTATGTAAAGCAATCAAAACATTCGGTTAACATAGCATCTTCGGCCTAATTGACTCTGTGAGAAGCATTAAAGCCCGTGTTATTATATGGTTAAGAGGTGATATTTAGAGATTATTTAAGAAGCCGTTTTTGCAAACTTTGTATCTTTGTCACAATCAATTTTAACTAAATTCTAATGAAGAAAATTACACTTATTGCAACCCTTATGCTAGCTGGAATGATGCAGGCGCAGACGGTAGTAATTTCAAGTACAAGTTTTGAAGAGGAAGTGATTGAAGCCGGAGTTAACGACGGTCAGTACAACGACACTGGTGACGCTAATACCGCTCACGACCTTATCAACAACGCTGGAGAAACTCCAGTAGACCAATTTGGCGGAACAGAGATGGAAGTTAATGCTCGTTACGAGCCGTATGATGAGCCAGGTTCTGGTTTAACAGATGGTGATTTTGTCGGAGTAACTAACTTTACTGGAACTGTCGGAGCCTATACTGATGGAGTTCAGGGGTATCAATTCCAAGATTCTGACGGAAACATGATCGTTGAGTTTGAAGAGATTGACCTAACTGATTTTGAAAACGTAACAGTAAGTCTAGACTACTGGATTCAGGAAACTGGTTATGAGTATTCTGATGGTGCTAATAGCAGTGGTAATGATGTGATCCGCATCTTTGTAAGAGACATCACAGGATCTTCTGAGATCGATATCCTTAATACTTTTGGAAGTGACATCAACGACCTTGGTATTGAAGGTTCTTGGATCAACGGATCTGCAAGTGTACCTGCAGGATCTACTATCCAATTGGTTATTGAATTCCGTTCTAACTCTGGTTCTGAGGCTATGTTCATTGACAATGTCCTTGTAGAAGGAGAAGAAGTATTGGGTGTTGACACTCAAGACAACAACGGATTTAGCATGTATCCAAACCCTGCAAACGGAGACGTACTTAACATTGTTTCTGCTACAAACCAAACCAAAGACGTTGTTGTATACGACGTACTTGGACAGCGCGTATTGCAGTCTCAAGTGACCAACTCACGTTTGAACATCGGAGCGCTTAGCTCAGGAATCTACTTGGTTCAAGTAACTGAGAATGGATTCACTTCTACTAAGAAATTAGTGGTTCGTTAATTCGAGCTTTTTTCATTAAATATGAATGGCGCTTCTCCTTGGGGAAGCGCTTTTTTTTTGCCTAATTTTACCGAGCAAATCCGCCGGTATGAATCCCAAAGAACTGTTGTTAAATACCACAGCCTCCAACTTTTTGGAATCGGCCTTACAGGTCTTTGCATACCAATATGAGCATTGTACTCCCTACCGAGAATTTTGCAATCACTTAAAGCGAGATCCTTCCAATGTTCAAAAATTGGAGGACCTGCCATTTTTACCCGTTTCCCTTTTTAAAGATCATAAACTGATCGCCTCAGAAAAATCTCCCGAACTCATCTTTAGGAGCAGCGGAACCACAGGAAGTGTTCCCAGCACACATTATGTGGCAGATCCCAGTCTTTATGAACTGAGCTTCAATGAAGGTTTTGAACGCTCCTACGGTCCTTTAGAGGATTATGTCATTCTGGGATTATTGCCGAGTTATTTGGAGCGCAAAGACGCCTCACTAGTCTATATGGTTGATCATTGGATCAAAAAAAGCGGAAATGCTGAAAGCGGTTTCTATCTCGATGATCTTGAGAAGTTGCGTTCAACCATTGAAGGTCTTGAATCCAAAGCGCAAAAATATGTGCTCATTGGAGTTTCTTTTGCCCTATTAGACTTGGCAAGCCTTGGGCCGCTCTCAATTCAACACGGCATAGTCATTGAAACTGGAGGTATGAAAGGACGCCGTAAGGAACTCATCCGCAGTGAACTTCACACAGAACTAAAAGCCTCTTTTGGCGCTAAGGCCATCCATTCAGAATACGGCATGACCGAACTCCTTTCTCAAGCCTATGCAGGAGAGACTGGCAGATTTTCTACCCCGCCTTGGATGAAGGTACTGACGCGGCAACCGAACGATCCTTTTGAATACACTCAAGGAGCCACTGGTGGCATCTCTATCATTGATCTGGCCAACTATTATTCCTGCAGCTTTTTGGCCACACAGGATTTGGGTAAAATTCAAACTGATGGCAGTTTCGAAATTTTAGGTAGATTTGATCAAAGCGATCTACGCGGATGCAATCTAATGGTTCTTTAAATGAGTAAAACAAGCGACAATCTAGCTAGAGGCTGTTTGTGGCTCGTACTTTTACTACTAATTACAGTGGCCGTCTTTGGCTTTCTGTACGCCTTTGGTGTGCGCCCTGGCATAATTTACTTTATTGCCGTTGTGGCTTGTAGTTGGTTGGTTAAGCAAATGCTTAAACCCAAAGAAGAACTAGGTCTTAATTCACGGATCCGCTACAGACTCATTTTCATCTTGGTGGTGGTGTTTTGTTTTGCGGGTTTTCTCAACAAGGTTGCAGAACACACCCAAACCTATAGCTTTGATTACTCAGAGGAAAACGTAGTTTCGGCAGACACCCTTTACGTCAATGAGCAAGCGGTGCCTATTTGGAGCTCTTACAGAAGTTGGAAGGACAATGCCGGGAACGCTTATGAAGGCCCATTGCGTGTTACCCAAGAAGATTACGCCCGCCTCAAAGACATCTCTGCTCAGTACCAACATCGCGGGGATCCGGAGCTCTTTTGGGGAGAACTCTATGCTTTTTTAGAAAGTCGCAATGAAGACAGTTTGGAGCTACTCTTTGAAACCTTTGCGCTTTTACAACAGGAGCACCAGCTCAATCAAATGGAATTTGCGCAGATGGTTACCACTTGCATCCAGGACATCCCGTATGCTCTGGTCTTTTCTGGAGCTTGCCTCCCGGCAGATCAGTACAGTGATGAGACTATATCTGAAGTACTTGAAAACTGCCCGGAATGTTGTATTGGCAATAAACAATATGGCATTCAGGCTCCGGTGGAATTTATCGCAACACTAAAAGGGGATTGTGACACACGTACCGTTTTGATCTACAGTGTACTCAAACACTTTGACTATGACGTGGCGATCTTGAACAGTAATTTTTACCGTCACTCTGTGCTTGGATTAAACATCCCCGCCAGTGGTCAATACAAGGTCTGGCGTGGCAAACGCTATTATGTGTGGGAGACCACCTCAAAATATTTCCGAATTGGTCAAATGGGCGCAAGCATGAATGACCTTTCGCATTGGAACATCGTATTAAGAAGTAAATAATTGGTTATGGACAACTTGTTTTATCTATCCGTTTTAGAGATCGTTATTGGTCTAATCCTCTCTGTAGGTATCTTTTTTATGAGCTTTAAACTGCTCAAACTGTTTTTCTTTCGCAATGAAGCCTTGGAAGCTTCCAATCAGGCCTTTGCTATTTTCTGTGCGGGGATCTTTATTTCCATCGGATTAATTCTGAGCGAGTTGGTTCCTTCCATTACCAATGTAATACGAACGGCAGTTGTCCAAGACCCAGGCCTGAGCACCGGACAGGTTTTGACCTATGCAGGATTGAGTTTGACGGTAGGTTTTATCATTGCAGTCTTGATCAACGGGGCTGTGTTCCTCTTGTTTTCTGCCTTGACTAAAGGCATCAATGAGTTCGAATCCATTAAAAACAACAACGCCTCCGTAGCAACCATGGTGGCGAGTTTACTGGTATCCATTACCCTTATTGTGAAAAATTCCATTGCTGTTTTGATCAGTACAATGGTCCCTTTTCCAGAGGTTTCAAATTTTTTGTAAGGAATTAAATTATATCCGACTGAATACCCAAGAATGAGAAAGTAACTTTTTAATCGCGCTGCTAAAACGCGTTTCATATGAGAAAGAAAAGTTAATCTTCATAATTTGGTTAGTTAATTAGTTGGTTAGAAAAAAGCCCGCTTCGTTAGGAGCGGGCTTTTCTTATTAGTCGTTGATCTTATAGACCAGATAGTTTTTCTTTCCGCGTTGCAGCAGTATAAACTTGTTGTTTATTAAATCCGATGCGTTTAAGGTCTTGGATTCATTCACCTTTTCCTTGTTCAAAGAAATAGAGTTTTCCTTAAGGGCACGTCGGGCCTCACCGTTGGATTTTAGAAAGCCTGAGTGCTCTACCAAAGCTGCGATCATATCCACCCCTTCTTCTAAACTGGCACGAGAAAGTTCAGCTTGAGGCACTCCAGAGAACACATCCAAAAAGGTTTGTTCATCCAAAGCACGAAGACTATCTGCCGTAGATTTTCCAAAAAGTATGTTTGATGCTGCAACGGCTTGCTCTAAGGCTTCTTTGCCGTGAACGGTAGTGGTCACCTCTTCTGCCAAACGCTTTTGTAACAAACGCATATGCGGCTGCTCTTTATGCTCAGCAATTAAAGATTCCACCGTCTGCTGATCCAAGAAAGTAAAGATCTTGATGTATTTTTCTGCGTCCTCGTCTGCGGAGTTGATCCAGTACTGATAGAATTTATATGGTGAAGTTCTCTTTGGATCCAACCAAACGTTTCCGCCTTCACTCTTCCCAAATTTGCTTCCATCACTTTTTGTGATCAACGGACAGGTCAAGGCAAAGCCTTTTCCACCACCGATTCTACGGATCAATTCCGTTCCCGTGGTGATATTTCCCCACTGATCACTACCGCCCATTTGCAAGGTGCAATCTTCGTTCTGATAGAGGTGTAAAAAGTCATAACCTTGAACAAGCTGATACGTGAACTCGGTAAAGGACATTCCTTGGGCGCCTTCTCCCGTGAGACGATTCTTCACAGAATCTTTGGCCATCATATAGTTTACAGTGATGTGCTTTCCAACATCGCGGATGAAATCCAAAAAGGAGAATTCTTTCATCCAGTCGTAGTTGTTTACCATCACCGCCTGATTCTCAGCTCCGGAATCAAAGTCCAAAAAGTGCGACAATTGAGCGCGTACACATTCTTGATTGTGACGTAGCGTAGCCTCATCAAGCAAGTTACGCTCACTGGACTTTCCAGATGGATCACCAATCATTCCTGTCGCACCTCCAACTAAAGCTACCGGTTTGTGTCCTGCACGTTGAAAGTGTGCCAAGAGCATAATGGGCACCAAGTTTCCAATATGCAGCGAATCTGCGGTAGGATCAAAGCCTACGTAGGCCGCTCTCATAGCCTCATTAAGGTGTTCTTCTGTATCGGGCATCACATCGTGGATCATCCCTCTCCATTGCAGTTCTTCTACAAAATTGCTCGGCATCGCGTTAAATTTTGGGCAAAGATAGCCGTCCACTTTTCAATATGAAAGTCACAACCGCATTTTTAGCGGTATTCGGCCATATTACAGTAAATTCGCAATATGATTCTAGTGACAGGAGCTACAGGTTTGGTTGGGAGTCACTTGCTGTGTCAATTGTTGAAGCAGCAAGAAGCAGTACGCGCCATTTATCGTGATCAGGCAGGCCAAAATCGTGTTTTGGATTTACTCAGCAAAAACGAAGCTGCCAAAGCCCAACAGCACAAACTGGAATGGGTTCAAGCAGACCTGCTCGATCTGACCTCCTTAGAAAAAGCCTGTAAAGACATTTCACAGATCTATCATTGTGCGGCCTTTATCAGTTTTGATCCGCGGCAACGCAAAAAACTCCGAAAGATCAATATTGAAGGTACCGCCAATTTGGTCAATGTCGCATTAGGCGCAGGAGTAAAGAAACTGTGTCATATAAGTTCGGTAGCGACCTTGGGCACTCCCTTAGGAGATCAACCTACTACTGAGAAAACCGAATGGAATCCGCAGCAACCCGGAAGCGTTTACGCCATTTCTAAATACGGAGCCGAAATGGAAGTTTGGCGAGGCGGGCAAGAAGGACTGCAAGTAAGTATGCTGCTCCCAGCTGTTATTTTAGGAGAAGGCCATTGGGACTCCGCCAGCGGAAGCATAATCAAGCGAGCAGCAAAGGGCGTTCCGTTTTACACGCCGGGAGGTTCTGGTTTTGTCGATGTTAAAGACGTGGTACGGGCCAGCATTTTAGTGGCCAATGACCCAAAAGCCAATGGGCAGAAGTACCTGCTTGCAACTAAAAACCTCGAGTATAAAGAGCTTTTTGGTTTACTTGGAAGTCGACTTGGCAAAAAACCGCCAAAACGTCTAGTCCCAAAATTTGTGATGTACGTCCTTGCGTTCCTAGACGCAATCAAAAGCCGTCTGCTTGGAACAGAACAAAAGCTGTCTTATTCACTAATACCTTCCCTGTACTCAGTTTCCAATTATTCCAGTGAAAAGATAAAAGCAGAATTGGATTTCAATTTTACACCTATTGAAGAAAGTCTAGATCGAATTTGTGCGGCGTTTACCGCTGAGAATCGTCCTTAGATCGCGGTGTGATCTCTCCTTGTAGTGTACGTTTTGGAGCCTCAGGTTTTGTTATAGAATCTGCAGGATGTTCTGGCTCGTCCAATTCTACGTCCAAACTGTCCTTCCCGCCTAAACCTAAACTATCTCTGCGGCGCTTATTGACCTCGCGCATGGAATCGCGTTCGCGTTTCTTGCGTTCCTCTTCCAGGGTAACTATGGAATCTACTACAGCAAAGCGTTCATTGATGTTCAGTTGAACCTGCTCAAACATCTTTTTGTAATTATCCAGATCTGCACTGTAATAGGCATTGCTTTGCTCGTATTGCAAACTGTCAATCCCGTACTTTTTGTAGACGTATTCTGTTAGCGCGACCTGTTCTCTTAGTAAGACGGTTCGGTTGAAATTCTTAGAAGCATTGGCCAAATAAGCATCGGTATAGACCTCGATCATGGTCGCCCGATCAATGAGGTTGTCCGGAGCCTCTGGATATCGGATATCCTGACACTGCCATAAAAGTAAAGCCATTGCTATGTATCCGATCTGCTTCATTAACGATTAAAGGTCAAACGCTCTGCTTTGGGTTTCTCCAAAAGATTAAAATTCTCATAGGCCAAAGTACCATTGACAAAGGTGTGCGTCACGCGAGACTTAAAGCTGGTTCCTTCAAAAGGAGACCATCCGCATTTGTACATGATATTGTCCTTGTTCACCGTCCATGGAGCACTAGGATCGATCAAAACCAAATCCGCTTTATAACCCTCGCGGATGTAACCACGATCTGCGATTTCAAAAAGGATAGCAGGGTTGTGACACATTTTCTCCACCAACTTCTCTACTGAGATCACTCCTTGATGCACATATTCCATAAGTGCTACAACAGCGTGCTGCACAAGAGGTCCACCAGATGGTGCAGAAGTGTAGGGGTTGGCCTTTTCTTCTACCGTATGCGGTGCGTGGTCTGTAGCGATCACGTCAATCTTATCGTTGAGTAAAGCTTTCCAAAGTCCTTCTTTGTCCTTAGCAGTCTTTACCGCAGGGTTCCATTTGATCTTAGAACCTTTGGTCTTATAATCTGCGTCTGTAAAGTGCAGGTGGTGCACACAAACCTCAGCAGTAATTTGTTTATCCTTTAAGGCCTTTTTATTGCTAAAGAGTTTGGTCTCTTTGGCTGTGGAAAGATGGAATACATGCAAACGCGCTCCGGTCTTCTTAGCCAAAGCAACTGCCTGACTTGAAGAAATATAACAAGCCTCTTCACTTCGGATTACAGGGTGTAATTCCATTGGAATATCGTCTCCGTAGATCTCCTTGTGCTTGGCCAAGTTCTCACGAATGGTTTGCTCGTCCTCACAGTGTACAGAAATTCTAAGGCTGGTACTAGAGAAAATCGCCTCTAACACCTCTGGATCATCTACCAACATATTTCCAGTAGAAGAACCTAAAAAGAGTTTTATCCCCGCCACTTTTTGTGGATCCACTTGCTTCAATTCTTCCAAATTGTCATTGGTACCGCCAAACATAAAAGAGTAGTTGGCCCAAGACACCTCAGACGCTCGGCTGAATTTCTCTTCCAACAACTTAATGGTAGTTGCTTGTGGGATGGTATTGGGTTGTTCTATAAAAGTGGTGATTCCCCCCGCAACAGCGGCTTTAGATTCACTTTCAATATCAGCTTTATGGGTAAGTCCAGGCTCTCTAAAATGCACCTGATCATCAATCATACCCGGGATCAGGTAGGAACCGTCTGCATCAATCACTTTAGTATCCGCAGATTTTACACTTATGCTATCGGCAACCTCAGCAATTCGCTCACCGCTTATGAGTACATCTCCTTTGCTCACCTGCCCTTCATTGACAATTTGGGCGTTCTTTATCAGTATATCTCTCATTGTTTGGTATTACAGAGGGGCGACTAGAGCTCCAAACGTCCAAATAGGCGTTTGATCCGCATTCCTATCACGCCAAATATGGCTTCGGATATGATTCCCTTACTCATCTTAGACTCCCCCTGAGTTCGGTCGGTAAAGATAACGGGAACCTCTGTGATTTTAAAATTTAATAAATAGGCTTTGTACTTCATTTCTATCTGAAACGCATAGCCAACAAAGCGTATTTTGTCCAATTGTATTGCTTCCAAGACTTCACGCTTATAACACACAAATCCAGCAGTGGTATCGCAGACTTTCATTCGGGTAATGAATCTTACGTATTTAGAAGCAATCCAGCTTAAAAGCACGCGACTCATGGGCCAATTGACCACATTTACTCCCGTTTTATAACGAGATCCAACAGCTAGATCAGCTCCTTGTTTAGCGCAGGCATTGTACAGGCGTAATAGATCGTTGGGATTGTGGGAGAAATCGGCATCCATTTCAAAGATATACCCGTAATCACGAGACAACGCCCATTTAAAGCCGTGGATATAGGCAGTTCCCAAACCTTGTTTGCCTTCACGCTGCTCCAAGAATAACCGACCTGCATATTCCTTTTGCAGGTCTTTTACAATCTGAGCCGTACCGTCTGGAGAATTATCATCTACCACCAATACATCCAGTGCTCGCTGCAACGAGAACACATTGCGCAGCAGGCGAGAGATATTCTCTGCCTCATTATAAGTGGGTATGACTACAAGTCCGTCTGACATGCCTGTTTTGAGGCAAATGTAGTTGTTTTCGACTAAAGAAATGTGAAGATTTTTGTAATTGATTAGTCCTGTAAAAGCCGCATTTAACCTACCTTTAACTCGTGGAAATAAGCCAACTTAATCTTCGCGAAATCAATTCCGACACTTGGATCATCAGCCTGATTGTCGGGTGTTTGATCGTGATGTCGGTTGCAGCCTATAATTATCGCGAGAGTTTTAGAAGCTTCTTGCAATTGCCTTATACCAACAGATACTTCATCCTATCTGGGAAGCATCAAAACACGGCTAACCCCTTTAGTTTGCTTTTGTTTATTGTTGGCTTGATCGGAGCCGGATTGTTTTTGGCATTGTTGTCCCAAGGGATTCAACCGGAAAAAACACTTGAAATTGCACTGTTTTTGCAATTGACTGCGGGAATCTTCGCCTTTTTTAGTGCCAAACTTATTCTAACGCGTTTGATCGGGATCGTTTTTAAACTTGAAAATTTGGTTCAGGCCTATGTTTTTGAAAATTTAAACTTCCTGAATCTGATTGGACTTGGCCTTTTGCTGGCCAGTGTTGTCTACTATTTTGGCCCCTTGAAGAATCCTTGGGTCTTATATATTGCTAGTGGGCTGGCCACACTGGGTTACCTCATGGGGCTGATTTACAGCTACAAA
Source organism: Gilvibacter sp. (assembly GCF_965601605.1). Lineage (GTDB taxonomy): Bacteria > Bacteroidota > Bacteroidia > Flavobacteriales > Flavobacteriaceae > Gilvibacter. Next base: position 26,545 of record NZ_CBFCWJ010000020.1, read on the forward strand.
AACAACGAAAACCTTATTTTTCGCAATTTCTTCTATTTTATTTTATATCTTTGCGCACTTGAAATTTCACCCTTTATTCTGCTGTTTAAAGCGCTGAATTAAAGGGACGAAAAAGAAAAAACGGGGATATGAAAGTGAAAACAATTTTGGTGTCTCAACCAGAGCCTAAAGTGGAGAATTCTCCTTACTTCAACTTGGTTGATAAGCATAAGGTAAAGATCGACTTTAGACCCTTCATTCACGTTGAAGGTGTATCTGCCAAAGACGTACGCTCCCAAAAGGTAGATCTTGCCAGTTATACTGCAATTATATTGACCAGCCGTAATGCGGTAGATCATTTCTTTAGAATTGCTGAAGAAATGCGCTTTAAAGTGCCAGACACACTAAAGTACTTCTGCCAGTCTGAAGCTGTTGCCTACTACCTTCAAAAATATGTTGTTTACCGCAAGCGTAAAATCTATGTCGGTAAACGAACCTTTGCAGAATTGACTCCGCTGATCAAAAAGTATAAGAACGAATCTTTCCTATTGCCTTCATCAGATATGCTGAAGCCAACGGTTCCTGCTTTGCTTAACGATCTTGGAGTGACCTGGAAGCAAGCTACTTTTTACAAAACGGTAGTGAGTGATCTTTCAGACCTGCGCAATGTATACTACGACATTTTAGTGTTCTTTAGTCCCAGTGGAATTAAGTCACTCTTTGAGAACTTCCCAGACTTTGAACAAAACGATACTCGTATTGCCGTATTTGGTAATACTACAGTGAAAGCGGCTTCAGAACGCGGATTGGACATCAACATCCAAGCCCCGACTCCAGAAACGCCTTCCATGACTATGGCGCTTGAAAAGTACATCGCCGAAGTCAACAAGAAGAAATAAAAAAAGCTCCGCAAATGCGGAGCTTTTTTGTTTTATATAAGTCTTTGATTATTTCAAAGGACCTCCAGCTAGAATTTCTTCACTCGCCATATCTTCAAACTGCTTAAAGTTCTCTCTAAAGCTTGTGGTCAGCTTAGCCGCTGTTTTATAATAACCTTCATCATTGTTCCAAGTCTTACGCGGGCTTAATACCTCATCTGGAACATTTGGACAAGTTCTTGGCTGATGCACTCCAAATACAGAGTGAATGTGATAGTTGTCCTTATTGGCCGCTTCTAAGCTTCCGTCCATAGCCGCAGTGATCATTGCACGGGTGTACTTGAGCTTCATACGCTTACCTACACCATAAGGTCCTCCGGTCCATCCTGTATTGACCAACCAAACATTTACACCGGCTTCTTGCATTTTCTTGCTCAGCATTTCTGCGTATTTGGTTGGGTGCAAAGGCATAAACGGCGCTCCAAAACAAGCTGAGAAACTCGGAACAGGCTCATCAATTCCAGCTTCTGTACCAGCAACCTTTGCAGTATATCCACTAATGAAGTGATACGCTGCTTGGCCTGGAGTCAGTTTTGAGATTGGAGGCAGTACGCCAAAAGCATCCGCCGTTAAAAAGAAGATGTTCTTAGGATTCTTCCCGATGGAAGGCACTTGAATATTCTCAATATGATAGATCGGATAGCTTACGCGCGTGTTCTGTGTAATCGAAGAGTCCGTGTAGTCCACAACTCCTTCATCGTCCATGATCACGTTCTCGAGGATCGCTCCTTTTTTGATCGCATCGTAGATCTCTGGTTCACTTTCGCGAGACATATTGATCACCTTAGCGTAGCACCCACCCTCAAAGTTGAAAATGGTATTCTCAGCGGTCCAACCGTGCTCATCGTCACCGATGAGTTTTCTGTTCGGATCTGCAGATAAAGTTGTTTTTCCGGTACCCGAAAGTCCGAAGAAAATAGAAGTATCTCCATCTTTCCCAACGTTTGCAGAACAGTGCATTGGCAAGGTATTCTCAAAAACAGGCAGTGTAAAATTCAAGGAACTGAAAATACCTTTTTTGATCTCTCCAGTATAAGCAGTACCACCAACAATGGCAGTCTTTCTAGTAAAGTTCAAAATGGCAAAGTTATGCTGACGGGTTCCGTCCAGTTCTGCTTCTGCCATGAATCCAGGAGCATTGATCACCGTCCATTCTGGAGTAAAGCCTTCAAGCTCATTCGCCTCAGGACGTAAAAACATATTGTACACAAACATATTGGACCATGGATATTCATTGATCACACGGATGTCTGTTCGGTAGTTCGGATCTGCACAAGCATAACAATCACGCACATAGATTTCCTTGTCGCTCAAATAGGCTGCAAGCTTATCGTAGAGCGCATCAAACTTATCGGAATCAAAGGGAATATTGATAGGACCCCACCAGATCTTATCGCGGGTGATATCGTCTTTAACGATAAAACGGTCCATGGGGGACCGTCCTGTGAATTCTCCTGTATTTACCGCAAGTGCGCCGTTGTAGGCTTCGCGACCCATGCCCTTGGCAATGGTAATGTCGTGTAATTGTTTTGGCGTTAGTTGGTAGTTAACCTTCGCGTTCTTTATTCCGTAGTTGTCTAACGAAATCGTTTTCGTGGAAGGAGTGTTGTCGACCATTATTTTTAATTTATTAGATGTCTAATTCGATTACAAAAATAGAAATTAATGCGCAAACAAGGCACGAAATCTGCCTTTTTACTTAGGATTTACGCCATACTGCAAACAGTAGTCGCAGCCAGCCGATAATTAACAAGGTGCCGCCCAAAGGGGTAATAAAGACCAAGGGACCGGGCTTAAAATCCCAATACTCATTCATGGCTAGGATGTATAAGGATCCCGAGAAGAAAATAACCCCGATGACCCAAAGCCAATACACCTGCTTTTGGGCTTTGGTATTCTTAAGGGTCACTAAAGAAAGCCACAACATAGCCAATCCTTGATACACTTGATAACGTACACCGACCTCAAAATTCGCCAACTTTTCAGCAGAGAGCACAGCCTCAAGGGCATGCGCTCCAAAGGCACCTAAAACAATCGAAAGGGCGGTGAAGATTATTCCCGCGAGAGCAAAATTTTTGTGTTCAATGCGCATGAGCTAAGAGGTACAATTTGTATTTTCGCACCACTACGAAGGTACAAAATTAAGCCGCCATGCGTGAAATTTTAATTATTGGAGCTGGTCGTTCTGCCAGCAGTTTGATCAACTATTTGCTGGATAAATCAGCCTCAGAAAATTTAAGCATAACTATAGGCGATCAGTCTATTCAAGCGGCTCAGAAGTTTACCGAGGGGCATCCAAATGCTCGTGCAATCCTGCTCGATGTTTTTAATGAAAAAGACCGCAGAACAGCCGTGGAGAGTGCCGATCTTGTGATTTCTATGTTACCGGCTCGCTTCCATATTGAAGTGGCTAAAGACTGCTTGGAATTTGGAAAACACATGGTCACTGCATCTTATGTGAGTGATGAAATGTTGAGCTTAGACACCAAGGTAAAATCCAAAGGTTTGGTCTTTATGAATGAGATTGGATTGGACCCAGGGATTGATCATATGAGTGCCATGCAGGTCATTGATCGTATTAGAGATGGTGGTGGAAAGATGCTTTTGTTTGAATCCTTTACTGGTGGATTGATCGCCCCAGAGAGCGACAACAACCTTTGGCATTATAAATTCACCTGGAATCCGCGCAATGTGGTTGTAGCGGGTCAGGGAGGCGCTGCGGAGTTTATTCAGGAAGGCACTTATAAATACATTCCTTACCACCGTTTGTTTAGAAGAACTGAATTCTTAGATATTGAAGGTTACGGACGCTTTGAAGCTTATGCAAACCGAAATTCACTAAAGTATCGGGAGGCCTATGGTTTGGAAGATGTATTAACCCTATACCGAGGAACCATAAGACGTGTGGGCTACTCACGCGCTTGGAATATGTTTGTGCAGTTGGGAATGACGGACGATAGTTATCATTTGCAAAACACGGAGGATATGACCTATCGTGAATTCGTGAACTGTTTTCTACCCTACTCGCCCACGGATTCCGTGGAACTCAAAATGCGTCACAATTTGAAAATTGATCAAGACGATGTGATGTGGGACAAACTCATGGAACTGGATCTGTTCAACAATCAAAAGACCATCGGCATTGAAAATGCTACTCCTGCACAGGCGCTTCAAAAGATCTTAATGGACAAATGGACCTTGGATGAAAATGACAAGGACATGATTGTGATGTACCACAAGTTTGGTTACGAACTCAATGGCAAACGCAAACAGATCGATTCCAATATGGTTATTATAGGAGAGGATACTGTAGAAACGGCCATGGCCAAAACAGTGGGACTGCCTGTAGCCATAGCCGCTTTAAAGATCTTAAATGGTGAGATTACCACTCCAGGAGTTCAAATTCCCATCGCCAAGGAAGTCTATGAACCTATTCTGAAAGAGCTGGAGGATTACGGGATCATCTTTAAGGAGAACTTTGCCGATTATCTGGGATACAACCCAGACAATATCATCGGTTAGTCTCTACTTCCCATAAACATCATAATAAAGTACACCAAGGTCGCTAATGATCCAAGCGCAGCTACCACATAGGTGCGCGCAGCCCATTTTAAAGCGTCCTTAGAACCTGCATATTCTTGTTGGGTTACCATGTTTTCACGTTCCAACCAAGCCAAAGCGCGGTTTGAGGCGTCAAACTCAACAGGTAAAGTGATAAAAGCGAAAATTGTAGTTACCGCAAAGAGGCCAATTCCAATTCCAAAAACTGGCGTGCCTAATGCATTACCCATAGAAGCCAAAACAAGTCCCGCAATGATCACAATATTGGAAAGCTTACTGGCAATCCCCACGGCAGGGACAATTTTAGAGCGCATGGTAAGCCAAGAGTAGGCTGTGGCATGTTGCACGGCGTGACCCACCTCATGGGCAGCCACTGCTGCTGCAGCCGCGTTACGCTGACTGTATACCCCTTCACTGAGGTTTACTGTTTTCTTCATTGGATTGTAATGATCCGTTAGCATTCCAGGGGTAGAAATTACCTCAACATCTCGAATGCCGTGGTCATCGAGCATCTTTTGAGCGATCTCCGCTCCACTCATGCCATTTTGCAAACGAACCTTAGAGTATTTCTTGAATTTGCTTTTGAGGGTGTTGCTCACATAGGCACTCACCAAGAAGATGATTCCACCCAATATATAGTATCCAAACATCTGTTGTCTTTTTTAACTATTTAAATATACAAAGAGACCGCAAAATGTCTGCCAAATAAAAAAGGGGAAATTTTGTCAGATTTTTAGTCGCGACGCGTCAGATATGCTTTTTGTACCACGCGGATCGGATAGCTCTTGACTTCTGGAATCTCGTCAGAAGTTCCTCCGGTCAAAACGGGAGCGGCAGTTTGAACCATCGTGATCTCAAAGATCATTCTGCCATCGGTAAAGAACTCTTCCCGAGTGGTGATCAAATTGCCCTGTACTTCAAAAATACTTGTCAGGGTCCAACCGCTTAGTCGAGCGTCCAAGATGATGTCATTCTGCTCATCTACCTGATACAAGCCCTTCTCTGCATTCACTGTTTTGAGCAAATATTGGCGCGCTGGCTGTCCTTGGTATCCCAATACGTAGTTATAAACGCCTTCTTGATCCGTGGCAGAGAGTTCAAAAGTCATGTCGATCTCTTGAACATTGGAACCATTATCAATGGTTAGCTTTCCCGTATATCGACCAAAAAAGTCGTCCGGAAATACCACAGAATCCGCAGACTGGTCTTGTCCAAAAGCAATAGAACTGATCAGCAAAAAGAAAAACAAGATTCTCATTATCCCACTATGTTAACGATCTTTCCAGGTACTACAATCACACGCTTAGGTGTGCGCCCTTCCAAATACTGTTGTGTTTTTTCATCAGCCAAAACGGTAGCTTCAATCTCCGCCTTGTCCATATCCATTGGCAACTCCATAGTAAAACGCATCTTTCCGTTAAAGGAAATAGGATACGCCTTAGTGCTCTCCACCAAATACTCCGGCTTGAATTCTGGATACTTGACTTTAGAAACTCCGCCTTGGTGACCTAATTTCTCCCAAAGCTCCTCCGCAATATGCGGCGCATAAGGCGAGATCAATACGGCCAATGGTTCCAAAATTGCGCGGCTGTTGCATTTAGAAGCAGTCAGTTCATTCACGGCAATCATAAAAGTAGAGACCGAGGTATTAAAGCTAAAGGCCTCAATATCCTCTGTTACTTTTTTGATGGTTTTATGCAAGGTCTTGAGCTGCTCTGCAGTTGGTTCTGCATCTGTAGCATTGAAACTGCCTTCTGGTCCAGAGTGATATAGTTTCCAGAGCTTTTTCAAGAAACTGTGCACTCCAGTGATCCCAGCGGTGTTCCATGGCTTGGCTTGTTCCAACGGTCCTAAGAACATTTCATACATACGCAGCGTATCGGCTCCGTACTGTTCGCAGATATCGTCTGGGTTAACTACGTTGAACCAACGTTTGGACATTTTCTCTACTTCACGTCCAACCACATATTTACCATCCTCTAACACAAATTCGGCATCCTGGAACTGCGGCTGCCACTTCTTCAAAGCTTCTACGTCCAATTCGTCTGAAGCATTGACCAGATTAACATCTACGCGCAGGGCATCCGTATCGGCCTCTTTGGCCAAACCTGCAGACAAATAAGTGTTGGTTCCTTTTTTACGATAAACCAAGGCACTTGTCCCCAAGATCATCCCCTGATTGATCAGCTTTTTAAAAGGCTCATCTACTTTAATGAAACCGCGATCATACAAGAATTTCACCCAAAAACGACTGTAGAGCAAGTGACCTGTAGCATGCTCGCTCCCTCCAATGTAGAGGTCCACGTTTTGCCAATAGTCTAGTGCTTCTTCGCTGGCAAAGGCTCCTGAATTTTGAGCATCCATATAACGGAAGAAGTACCAGCTACTGCCAGCCCAACCAGGCATGGTATTCAATTCCAAAGGAAAGACCGTCATATGATCAACCTTGTCATTCGGAACTACGGTATTGTTTTCCGTATCCCAAGCCCAGATGTCTGCACGGCCTAATGGCGGGTCTCCATCTTCTGTGGGTAAATATTTTTCAACCTCAGGCAATGCGAGTGGCAAATGCTCACTTGGGATCATCTGTGGCAATCCTTTTACATAATATACCGGGAATGGCTCTCCCCAATAACGCTGTCTGGAGAAAACGGCATCACGCAGACGGTAGTTTACCTTGCGTTTCCCGCTACCCAAAGCTTCCAATTTTTCTATAACTGCATTAAAGGCTTCTTTATAAGGCATCCCGCTCACAAAGTCGCTATTGGCAATCACAGTACCTTCTTTGTCGGTATGTGCTTCTTCCGAGATGTCAACCCCTTCAAAGATATTCGTAATTGGGATATCAAAGTGACGAGCAAAATCCCAATCACGCTGGTCTCCACAAGGAACGGCCATAACCGCTCCAGTCCCGTAACCTGCCAGAACGTAATCTCCAATCCAGATCGGAACTGGCTCCTCGGTCAACGGATGCTTTGCATAAGCTCCCGTAAATACACCAGTAATATTTTTTACATCGGCCATACGGTCGCGCTCGGAGCGCTTGGCAGTAGCCTCAATATATTCTGCAACGGCCTTGCGCTGCTGATGAGTGGTGATCTTTCCAACCAAATCATGCTCTGGCGCCAAGGTGACAAAAGTGGCTCCAAAAATGGTATCAGGACGCGTAGTAAACACTTCAATAGGCGCACCAGCAATGTTGACATCCTCAGAGATCACTTTAAAGATCACGGAAGCTCCAACAGATTTACCGATCCAATTGCGCTGCGATTCTTTAAGAGAATCCGTCCAATCAATGGTCTCCAACCCTTGCAATAAGCGCTCCGCGTAGGCAGAGATGCGCATACTCCATTGGAGCATCTTTTTACGGATCACCGGGAATCCGCCGCGCTCGCTCACTCCATTGACAATCTCATCATTGGCCAAAACAGTTCCTAAGCCCGGACACCAGTTTACTTCAGTCTCTGCCAAATAGGCCAAGCGGTACTGTAAAAGAACCTTTTGTTTGCGCTCGTCGCTGTAGTTGTTCCAGGTCTCAGCGGTAAAAGGCACCACTTCACTATCACAACGGGCGTTGATCCCAGAATTTCCTTCTTCTTCAAATACTTTAACCAGTTCTGCAATACCATAAGCCTGCTCATGAGCTTCACAATACCAGCTTTCATACAACTGTTGGAAGATCCATTGGGTCCAACGGTAGTACTCCGGATCTGAAGTACGCACCTCTCGTGACCAATCAAAAGAGAAGCCCATTTTGTCCAATTGCTCGCGGTAACGCGCAATATTATCCTTGGTAGTTATGGCAGGATGCTGCCCTGTCTGTATGGCGTACTGCTCTGCTGGCAATCCGAAGGAATCATACCCTTGAGGATGCAAGACATTGAAACCTTGATGTCTTTTATAACGCGAGTAGATATCACTGGCAATATAGCCTAGCGGGTGTCCTACGTGAAGTCCCGCCCCAGAAGGGTAAGGAAACATATCCAACACATAGTATTTGGGATCTTCTGAATTGTTAGAAGCCTTAAAGGACTGCTCGGTGGCCCAATAGTCTTGCCATTTTTTCTCAATAGCATTAAAATGATAACTGCTCATTGCCTGATTCTGTGGACTGATTTGTATTCTGAACGTTGTGTAAACAACAGCCGCAAAGGTAAAAATTATTGTGCCAATAGGCTATAGCGGGTGAGCAACAATATTGCGCTATTTGAAAATTAAACAGACGAAAATCAATTCTTTGGACGTTATTAAGGCACAACACAAAAAAGGGTGTATTTTTATCCTTGCAAAGCCGATCATTTATGAGTTCCAAGTACGAAAAGTTTCAAAAAAGACGCCTGATCTCCTCCTACTTCTCTGTGGTATTGAGTATCACTTTAGTTCTTTTCCTTTTGGGTATGTTGGGATTGATCGTTTTGAATTCTAAACAGGTTGGCGATTACTTTAAGGAACAGATCCCTTTCTCGGTTTATTTAAAGGACGATGCCAAAGAAGCTGATGTGACTCAACTTCGCCAAGGTTTAGCTATGGCAGATTACGTAAAATCTGCCACCTATGTCTCTAAGCAACAAGCAGCCGAGGCCCACTCAGAAGCCATTGGGGAAGACTTTATGGACTATTTGGGCTATAACCCTTTACAAAACAGTATTGATGTATACCTCAATGCGGATTATGTAACTGCAGACACTTTTGAAGAGATCACCAACGAACTTTTGGACAAACCTTTTGTTGAAGAGGTGGAATACGATAAGCCCTTAGTTGAAAAGCTGGAGAGCAATGTAAAACGGATCAGTCTGTGGATGCTGGTTATAACTGGAATCTTCTTAGTAATTGCAGTGCTGCTGATCAACAGTTCCATCAGACTTTCTGTTTATGCAAAGCGTTTTACCATTAAAACCATGCAAATGGTAGGGGCTACTAAGGCCTTTATTCGCCGTCCGTTCATATGGCAAAATATAAAACTGGGATTGCTCAGTGCCCTTTTAGCTATGGGAGGCATGGTTGGAGTACTGTATTATTTACAGAAGAGTTTTGCAGAGCTGAATCTCTTGGATGACAAGGTTCTACTGGGTGGATTATTTGCTGGTGTACTACTCTTTGGGTTCTTGATTTCCTGGGCCAGCACCTATTTTGCAACGCAACGCTTTTTGAATTTACGCATCGATGAGTTATACAATTAACTTTTTGAGATGCGAAAGACCTTACTGATACTCCTCGGATTCTTTGCCCTTTTGATTCTTTTGGGCTACTTGGCTTTAAAACTATTTGTGATAGAAGACACCCAGCCTGAAGACTGCGTGGTCAAAGAAATTAAGATCACAGCCATTGATGAGGGCAGCAGTTATGACATATTTTTTACGACGGATAGTGGAGAGCGATACTACATCAATCGTGGGCTGGAACAGGGATTGACGTTAAATTCTTTGAAAAAGATGGCCTTGAATCGGACCGCTAGCGTACATTTAGCTAAATTTGCCGTAGGTGTATCCAATCATATTGCACAATTGCAGGTTGGAGATTCTATTATTTTTACCGAATTCGATTAGATGGGAGAACAAAAACGAAAACAACAGTCCAAGCCTCAGTTTGTGTTTAACAAGAAGAACTATCGCTTTATGCTGATCGGTCTTGCCTGCATTGCCTTAGGGTTTATTCTAATGGCCGGCGGAGGCAGTGACGACCCGAACGTTTTTAACCCAGACATCTACCACTGGCGCCGTATTCGCTTGGCACCGTTCTTAGTGCTGCTAGGCTTCGGAATAGAAGTTTACGCCATCTTACTCAAAACAGACAAGAAGCAATAAACCATGGAGCTTCTCGATGCGATACTTCTGGGTATCATTCAAGGATTTACAGAATTTCTACCCGTTTCTTCCAGTGGACATTTAGAATTAGGGAAAGCCATCTTGGGCGGCAATGCTGTTCCTGAAGAGAGCCTCCTTTTTACAGTCGTGCTTCATTTTGCTACAGCTCTGAGTACTATTGTAGTATTTAGAAAAGACATTTTAGAGATCATTAAAGGCTTGTTGAGTTTTAAGTGGAACGAGCAGACTCAGTTTTCTTTAAAAATTGTGATCTCCATGATCCCAGCGGCTTTGATCGGGTTTTTCTTTGAGTCCGAATTGGAAGCGTTCTTTGGCGGAAGTATTGCCTTTGTAGGAGCCATGCTGATATGTACAGCGGCTCTACTCTGGTTCGCCGATAGAGCCAAGAACACCCTAAAGCCAGTCTCTTACAGCAACGCCTTTGTTATTGGAGTGGCCCAAGCCGTGGCTATGTTGCCGGGAATATCTCGATCTGGCTCTACGATTGCAACCTCCGTTCTTCTTGGAAACGATAAAGGAAAAGCCGCGCGCTTTTCATTTTTAATGGTGATTCCCCTGATCTTTGGAAAGATCGCTAAGGACATCCTGGACGGTGCTTTAAGCAGTCCAGACACACCGATAATACCGCTTAGTGCTGGATTCATAACCGCCTTTATATGTGGAATCATTGCCTGTACTTGGATGATTCAATTGGTCAAAAAATCCAAGCTATCCTATTTTGCAATTTACTGCTTGATCGTGGGTCTTATTGCCATAGCGGTAAGCTACTTCTAAAATGACAGGACAAGACTTTTTAGACGGACAATTATTGCTTATTGACAAGCCTTTGGAGTGGAGCTCCTTTCAGGCCGTCAATAAGGTGCGCTGGCTCATCAAGAAACAATTCGGGTTTAAAAAGATTAAAGTGGGACATGCCGGAACCCTAGACCCATTGGCCACAGGATTGCTATTGATCTGCACTGGAAAGTTCACCAAACGCATCAACGAGTTTCAGGCACAGCATAAGGAATATACTGGGACCTTCACCTTGGGTGCTACGCGTCCAAGTTTTGATATGGAAACTGAAATTGATCAAGAGTTTGACCTCAACGAATTGACTGCCACTGCTATTGAAGAGGCCACAAAACAATTTCAAGGCGAGATCACTCAATACCCACCGATCTTCTCCGCCGTAAAACAAGACGGAAAACGCCTTTACGAATTGGCGCGCAAAGGACAACAAACCGAGATCAAATCCCGACAGGTGAACATTTTAAAGTTTGAACTCACGCGTATTGAACTGCCTGAGGTAGACTTTCTAGTAGCCTGCAGCAAAGGAACCTACATTCGCTCCTTGGCCAATGACTTTGGAAAAGCTTTGGAAAACGGCGCCTATCTTTCTGCCCTACGACGCACTAAAATAGGAGACTACAGCGTTGAAGATGCAATGGACATCAATACTTTTGAAGCCTTCATAAAAGGCTTGTAATTAGGTTTTTATCCTGATTTGAGCGTATATTAGCACAAGTAATTCAGCCCCATGAAATTCAATGCCTCCATAAAAGCATTTATTTTGTCATTTCTCATTACTGGGAATTTGGCCTTACTACTTTGGGGATACCAGATCCGCAAAAGGGAAACGGTAGAAACAGAAACTGAGTACGACATTGAAGTACTCGCAGACCTGCTCGAAGAAGAACTGCAAGAAGAGTTAGCAAAAAGCAGCTCACAAACCTCCACACACAAAGCCTTTAACGAAACTCGCAAAGAACTTACTGCGCTAAACAATGAGAGTCAAGAAGATCAAGATGACTTTGATCAGAGACTTAAAGCCTTAGATGAAGCCATTAAGGATGTTGAAACGGCCAAGGACAATCCAAGCATTGACAAAGCGGACCCTTATGAAGCACCAGAGCAAAAGGCCGTTGATGGCAACGACAGCAATACCAGTATACGCTATCGCTTAGTGGATAGAAGCGCAAACTATGTCGCAAATCCAGTCTATACCTGTGCGGGTTCAGGAACTGTGGTAGTTAATATTACCGTAAACAATCAAGGCCGTGTAATCGGTCAAGAGATCAACCAAAACTCAAGTACAACAACTGACGGTTGTCTTTGGGATGCAGCTTTGGAATACGCCTCTCAAACGCGCTTTTCAAAAGCACAACGCGCTTCTCAATTGGGAAGTATTACCTACTATTTTCCCGGACAGGGTTAAAGCAATTCTAAAAGGTCAGCAGCAATAGCCTTTCCTTTATCCTTGTTGTACCAAACCTGAAGATCTTGTTTAAACTCTGGAGTAAGTTTTCCGTGTTCTGCCTTATAGGTATTCACCATAGCGGTGGCTGGAGTAGGTCTAGGCCCCCAAGTCCCAACGACTGTTTCTTGCTCGGGATCAAAAGCAATCAGCTTTGGAATAGAACGAGCTCCATTGGTCAAAAAGGCATCCATAAGCGGCAAATGCTCATCGCGCAATAAGACCTTAAGCTCAATATTGGGATTAATCTGAGCAAAGGCATCCATGATAGGGGTAGCGTGAGCAGCGTCTCCACACCAGCTTTCCGTGAGTACCAACCAAGTTAAAGGTTGTTTGTGATTAGCGATGGCCTCTTGAGCGGCAGGGTCCAATTTGAAGGTCTTGGCCCAACGTTTCATTCGGCGTTGATTAAGCAGCGTGTACTGCGCCAAGGCTTCCGTTACTTCAGGGCCGGTGTTTGATCCTTCAGCAGCGTGTTTATCAACCAGTTCTTTATATTCTTGATAAGACATGGCCTCTTGAAGACCTTCTTTGATCAAATTTAGTGTTGGGGTTTCCATAATTGTTTCCATAGCCTTTAAGACGCAAATAAAACAAAAAACTTACTACCTTGAAGCTGCATAGGAAATTCCTTAATTATTGCAGCATGGATAAAATCAATAGGTGTTCTTGGTGCGGAGGTGATCCGCTTTATGTCGACTATCACGATAAAGAATGGGGAACACCCGTTTATGACGACCCCACCTTGTTTGAATTTCTGATCTTGGAGACCTTCCAAGCCGGACTGAGTTGGATCACTGTGTTGCGCAAGCGCGAAAACTTCAGGCGGGCTTTTGACAATTTTGATTACAAAAAGATTGCGCAATACAAGGAGGCCAAGATTCAAGAATTACTGCTGGATTCAGGTATCATCCGCAATAAATTGAAAGTTCGGGCTACGGTCAGTAACGCTCAGGCTTTTATGAAAGTGCAGGAGGAATTCGGTAGTTTTAGCAAATACATTTGGGGGTTTACTGGAGGCAAACCAATAGTAAACAGCTTTGAAAAATTGAGTGAGGTTCCCGCCAACACACCACTCAGTGATAAAATAAGTAAGGATCTAAAGAAACGCGGATTTAAATTTGCGGGCACCACTGTAGTTTATGCCCATATGCAAGCCACTGGCATGGTCAATGACCACATCACTTCTTGTTTCCGGTATAAAGAGTTGTTAGAGCTTAGTCCTGATCTTTGAGTTGATCGTATTGCGCTTTGTAGGTTTGCGCCAAGTCAAATTCCTCCAAGGCCTCAAGGGTCTCCGCATAACGTAAATATTCTATAGCCTCTGGAGTTTCATCCATCTCAAAAAGTTTGGAATACCACTTTTTGGCCTCGTCAAATTTCTGTTCCAAATAACGTCCATTAGCTAATTTACGGTACACCTGGGCAGAATGATAACCCTGAGCTACTACGTCCTCATAGACAGCTAAAACATCAATCTGTACATTTGAATTTACGGCAAAAGCGCGGTCGCTGGTTTGAGCCGCTCCACTGAAAGCCATCAGGGAGAGGGCTAGAATACACAAGTACTTTTGCATCGGGGATGAATTTTAAACAAAATTCCAGCATCTATCTCAGAAAGCCATAACAAAACGTTCTCAGAACAGTTTTGTAGGAATTTTCTGCAATATATGAATTTTATTCAAAAATCCTCGGAGTACTCGCCTGCTATTAATTACGGGAAAACCGTAGGCCCTGAGCCTAATACAAAGGGCCTCAACGGTTAAAAAGTATGTTATTGCTTGATGAGCTTACGTTGCACAGAACCAAAATCGCCTTTAAAACTAACGATCAATGTTCCGCTCCAAATTGGGTTTAGATCCAGTTGAATCACACCGTTGCTGTTTTGTACTTGAGTTGTGTACAAACGCTGTCCGTAAATATTGTGGATCTCTACGGTAACAGGACCACCAATATTGTTCAATCTGAAGTTCACACGATCATCTGCAGGGTTTGGGTATGGTCCAATGATGTTGTTCTCTGCCCATTCTGAAGTAGACAAGGTGCTAACGTCAATGGTCCAATATCCTTCTGGTGCCACGATAGGTCGTGTAATTTCCTTTCCAGAATTGGCTTCCGCCCAAATATAGTATTCAATATCTAGGTCTGATGGGATGGTCAAACTCGCTGTCCAATCGTCTCCACCTGCAGCAGTCATATCGATCTCGTTATAAGATCCAGCACCAACCTCTCTCCAAAATAACTTGGCTTGACTCACTCCGGAATTGTGCTTGATCATGGCATCAAAACTAACGTTTAGACCTTCTGTAGCTTCTGCAACAGGTTGGTGAACAATCCACAAAGGATCTGAAACACCAATAGAATGCGTAATACAGTGAATAGCTCCAAAAAGAGCGATCAAGTTCTCTCCACCATTATCTACGTCAATTCCAACTACATTATAACCCGGTAGTAGCTCTTGGTATTTGGCCAAAGCCGGCCCGTCTACCTCTGGGCGGTAGGTTGGCACCAAAACAGTTCCATTCACAAATACAGAGTTAGAATACGTTCTGTAATAGCCACCAGTATCTGGGTAATTCCCACCAACACTTGGCGGTGCATCTATCCACTCGACTTTGTAAGGGGTGCCGAATGGCGAATTGAAGTTACTCAATACATAATCAATATTCTCTTCAATCTGCGGTCCGTCTGCCACGCCTTCTGGGTATTTGCTTACCAAAAGAGTTTCTTCATCCAGCAGTTTCATGTGCATGTCAATGTGATGGATCAGGTCATACTGCAGTTTCTCCATTTTGATGTAATTAGAGATTCCCATGTAGTTGAGCATGATATCATCGATCTGAGCCTCAGTTTTGGCACTAACTCCATAAGGATTCCCTGGCTCGTTCTCTTCCAAGATCAAATCCGAAGCAAATCCGTTTCCAAGACCATCACTCATGAAATTTCCTCCGGTGTTCACCAAATCATTAGTTCCTGAGTCGGTGATGTAAATAGGACTCCCAATATAACTGGCATGCGCAGACGGGATCACATTATCCAAGGGACGCGGTCTGTTGTAGATCCAATCCACTAGGGCGCGTTCTCCGACGTCATCTGTATATACGGTGTTTCCAGCATAATCACGAATCCAAATAGAGTTCCATGGTTCGTCCAAGAAAATCACGTTATCTAACGGAACTCCATTAGAAGATAAATATGAGGATACCGAAGTCTCGTTTTGAGTTACAATGATCACTTTGGCTTCTTCCACGGCCGCAGCAACGATCTGTCTTAGGATATTCGGGAAAGCGGGTTCCCAGGTAACAACCAGGTATTCCACTTCCTCCCATTCAGCCATGGTTCTTACTGAACTCGTTGGTGGCGGAGTAGGAATCGCACTGGTAAAGGTCATCTCACTGACCAGTAGAGATTCTGACTCTGTAGCGTAATTTGGAATAGGTCCATCAGACTGAGAAAGTCCTAGAAATGGCATCAAACCTAAGGCCAATAAGGCCAGGCTTTTCTTGATTGGGGTCATAGCTTTTGGTTTTAGTAGGACTCGAATATACTGATTTTCAGCGGAAAATTGAGAATTAGACCGGTTTCAAAAACTCCAAAAAGGCATTTCGCGCTATTTCTCTCGCTCCTAAACTGGCCAAGTGATCGGTATACATTTGACAATCAATGAGCTTATAATTCTTAGCGATTAGTTGATCTACCAAAAAACTGAATCCGACCTTAGAGGCATCAGAAACTCTGGAAAACATGCTTTCTCCACAAAAGACTTTAAACTCAGGCAGGTCAATTCCATACAGCCCGCCAACAAGCTCATCTTCTGACCAAACTTCTACACTTTGCGCATGGCCTAGTTGATTCAATTGTAAATAAGCCTGAACCATTTCTTCGGTGATCCAAGTTCCTAATTGATCGGGTCTCGGTGCAGAAGCACAAGCACGAATTACCTTTTCAAACTGGGTGTTTTGGGT
The DNA here is from genome assembly GCF_965601605.1 of Gilvibacter sp. Taxonomy (GTDB): domain Bacteria; phylum Bacteroidota; class Bacteroidia; order Flavobacteriales; family Flavobacteriaceae; genus Gilvibacter. The sequence continues at coordinate 43,049 of NZ_CBFCWJ010000020.1, forward strand.
AATTTTAAATCCTTTAGTGCGGATGGACTTTCTCAAACTCTTGGATCGTTTAAATTCCCAAGGAACCATCACCATTCGCGGATCTGGACTCCACCAAAGTATAGGGTCGCCGTCAGAAAACCACGGGAATATTCCGGAGCGATACGCAAGCAATAAACGCTCCGCAGTCAAGTCTCCTCCCACCGCCAATAAACCGTCTGAACGGGCCTGATCCGGCTGAGGGAAACTAAGGGTGTCGTCAAGAAAATAAAGCATTTTTCGGTTCTAACTCGCGGATATTGCGAATGTTATAATTTTTTCTGACCTTTACAAAAGCTAAAGTGGTGGGTTTTTTTAATTTATTTGAGTTTGCCATTTTAGTAACCTAAAACCGACGAAACTAACCCTGCTCCTAGCGGGGTTGTTTTATTTTACAGCAGGAGTAATCCACAAATAAAAACTGCACTCCCCACCAGCATAATGATCAAGGTATACGGCAAAATCTCCTTGGCTTTGAGCTTTGTGATACCCAAAAGTGGTAAGGCCCAAAACGGTTGCAGCATATTGGTGATCTGATCACCATAAGACAAAGCCATGACAGCCTTGGGCAAAGGAACTCCTAATTGCATGGCTGATTCAATAACAATAGGGCCTTGAACCGCCCATTGTCCACCACCGCTCGGTACAAAAATATTTACCAGACCCGCGCTGAAAAAGGTGTAGATCGGCAAAGTGGTTTCGTTAGCAATTGACACAAAGAAATCTGCAATTTGCTGTACCATTCCGCTTTCTGCCATGATACCCATGATCCCAAAATACAAGGGAAACTGTATGAGAATACCTGCGGCTCCTTTGATGGCCTCTTCAACAGCCGCCAAGAAAGAACGGAAAGAACCGTGTAAAAGCAGGGCCATACCCAACATAAAGAAATTGAGCATGTTTGGCGTCAGGGTCAAGCCTAAAAGTTTATCGCCGTATTGCACGATGAACGTAAGGAGCATTAATAAACCTACCCCGCGCCCAAACCAAGGCGAATCGTCCAAACGTTCCGCAGCGCCATCGGGAGCGGCAGAACTTGATTTTGGAGCATAAGGCGTTAAATTGACCGGGGTTGATTCCGCTTTTTTGGACAAGCGATAAAACACCCATGGAATCAAAATTAATAGGATGCCGAACAGCAGTAAATTCCACCAACTGAAAATAGTCGCACTCCCCGGAATGGTATCGGGCAATTGAGCCAACAAACCGGGATCTGAGATACCAGCCATGATCTGCTGTAGGTGGCCAGATTCCGCTACTTTTAAAGGCGCAGAACCGCTAATACCACCGTGCCAGATCATCAATCCGCAGTAACCAGCAGCTCCAACAAGCGGATAATTTATACTAAATCCACGCTCTTGAGAAGCTTCTGCTACCTTGCGGGCCATGATGGCCCCAAAGATGAGTCCTAGACCCCAATTGAAAAAGGAAACTATCAGGGTACTGACGCTAACCAAGATTACTGCCTGACTGGTATTATTGACCAAACTCGTTAGGCGTTGAATCAATCGATTCATCGGACCACTGAGCACCAGAATATGTCCCAAAACAAGAATAAGCATCATTTGGTAACCAAATACCAGTAGATCCTTATTCCAAATTCCGTTTTCCCAATAGGAAAGCAGTTGTAAGATATGTGAGCCCTCGGCAGGAGGGTTTGTTGTGAGTAAGGCTAAAACCAGAGTTAGAAGCGTTAGCAGCACGGCAATGGTAAAAGGTGCCGGCAAAAATCGCTTAAAAACTACCTCTATGGTTCGAGTAAAGCCCATCTAACTTTTAGGCGTCCTAGAACGGCAGGTCGTCGTGATCTTCTTCACTGAACTCGCTAGTCGGCTCAAAAGCGTCCGCAGGAGGAATTGGTGGCATGTCTGCAGGTAGATCCGCATCCATACGCTCAATTCTCCACCCTTGAATAGAGTTGAAATACTTGGTTTCTCCTTGTGGATTCACCCACTCACGACCTCTTAGGTTGATGCTGATCTTTACAGATTCCCCAACCTTGAAGTTGTTCAATAGATCGGTCTTGTCCTGAATGAACTCGATCATAATGTGTTGTGGATATTGCTCTTCAGTAGTAACCACTACTTCGCGCTTTCTAAAGCCGTTTGAGCCGTAAGTTTTAGTTTCGTCTATGAGTTTTAAAGTTCCTTGTACTTCCATAAGATTACTTTGATAAGAGCACCTTCCAGGCATCTGAAACGGCTCCTTTGGCGATATAATTTTTTGCTAGTTGATGTTTTTGTTGTTGATCTCCTTGGAGGAGCACCTCCGGATGAAAGGCCTCCATAAAACTGGCGCATTCAACTTCCGATGGTAAACTTTCCACATTGCCCAATTGTCCGAGATCATTCCCTGTGAGTACCGTGCTTAGTTTGATCGGTTCTGGAATCTGATCCACTCCAATTCCCAAAGTACTCAAGGGTTTTGGCACCTCAAACATGCCCGTTTTGGCACGGCTGTACCAATTGCCTCCCATGCGAGCCACAGTGTCAATCTTGGCGGCGTCGATACGTCCTTCAGCATCAAGAATATCTTCTTGAATGTGCATACGAACCACTTGGGCGATCACCAGATTTCCTGCACCTCCCTCTTCTCCAAGCGCTACTACGTTAAGCACTTTACATTCCAATTGAACTGGCGCCTCAGCAACGCGCGGCGGCGTCACAACTTCTGAAGGCAATTCCGTCAAACCGGCTTTGACAAATTCGTTGACACCCTTGGGGTATTCTGTTGAGGAAAGCGACATTTGCTGCACCATATTGTAGTTCACAATATTGATCACTACCTCAGGTACTTCAAGCACATTTTCTAGGGTGTGCTTCACGGTATTGTCACGTACACGTCTCGCCGGTGAGAAGATCACCACCGGTGGATTTGCACTAAACACATTGAAAAAACTGTAGGGCGATAAATTGACCTGACCTTCTTTGTTTACAGTACTTGCAAAGGCGATTGGTCGCGGCGAAACCGAAGCCAATAGATAGCCGTGCAATTTGCCTGTAGAAGTGTTTTCCGGATGTATAGTGAGCATAGCTACAAAGGTAATTATTCTACCAAGGGAATCATAAAAAAGGGGGCAGAATCCGCACAATAATATTAACTTAATTGCATTATATTTAGCGCAGCGACTGCCTTTTATATGGAGATCAACACTCGTTTAACACGCACACTAATCATTGTCTTTAGCATGTTCATTATTGGACTTGTGGGCTACAACACCTACCTGTTCTACAATCAGCTCAAAGAGAACGAACGCGATAAGATGGAAATCTTTTCCAAAGCCCTTGGGGAGATGGCAGAAACCAGTAACAGTGAATTAGGCTTGGATGAGAGTCCGCTTATCATTGAGGTGATCCGCAGCAATACCACCACCCCTTTGATCTTACACACCCTTAAAGGAGATTCTTATGACCTGAGTAATATTCCCAATGGGGATCAACTCAGCAGGGAAGAAATTGAAGATATGGTGGAAGCTTTCAAGCAAACCAATCCACCTATTGAGACGCGTTATGAAGGCGATGTACTCAACATCATTTACTACGGAAACGCGCCAATTATAACCAAGGTAAAATACTATCCAGCGGCCATACTGTTGGTAATTATGTTGTTTGTGGGCTTCATTTATTTCTTTTATCAGACCACCAAATCCGCAGAGCAAAACAAGCTCTGGGCAGGGATGGCAAAGGAGACTGCGCATCAAATTGGAACTCCTTTGTCCTCATTAGTGGGTTGGACAGAAATACTTAAAGCTGAAAACACCAATCCAGCTTATATCTCCGAAATAGAAAAAGATATTTCCAGATTGCAAACCATTACGGAACGCTTCTCTAAGGTAGGCTCTAAACCCAAATTGGAAGAACGTGATGTGGTCCGCGAAACGCAGTTGGCCTATGATTACCTCAAAGCCAGAACCTCTAAGTTGATCCATTTTGAGTTGGAGTTGCCAGAGAAAAAGATCCCAGTGATGCTCAACGAGCAGCTCTTTGGATGGACCGTTGAAAACCTGGTAAAGAACGGTATAGACGCTATGAAGGGTAAGGGTAAGATCAGCATAAAGATCACCGAACAGTCCAAAACGGTTACCATTCATGTCACCGATACGGGAAAAGGAATTCCCAAGCGCGATTTTAAAAAGATATTCACCCCAGGTTTTACGACCAAAAAACGCGGATGGGGCTTGGGATTGTCTTTGGCTAAACGCATTATAGAAGAGTACCATGAAGGCAACATTAAAGTGCTTAAAAGTACCCTTAATGTTGGCACTACCATGGAGATCCAACTCAAACGTCTTTAATCAACCGCCCCATGACAACGACACCAAAACTGATTCGAAAAGCCGAACTCAAGACCAATTGCCCTGAGTGTTACACCACTGATGGCTTGCAGGTAGAGTTTTACCAACCTTATGTCAATAGCCGTTGGTACAAAAGATTCTTAGCAGAACTGAGCTCAAAGATGCATTGCACCAAATGTGGCACCGAGATCTTCCCGGTTTCTTGGACTCCAGATATTGAAAGGGTCTATGATTACCACCGCAAAAGCACCAATATGCGATCCTCCAAAAGACATTGGAAGCCTTTGGCGCTCATATTGATGTTAGTGGGAATTGCTCTAATCGCAGCGGTGGCGATCTTTGGAGTGAATTATTTGAGTTGAGCTCGAATTGCCGCAGCAGTGGCTTCAAACTCCTCTGGGCTTAAACTCACCTTTTCTTGAAAAGTCATTTCTCCCATGTGATTTAACGGAATCAAATGCACATGAACGTGCGGAACTTCCAGCCCAATTACGGACATTCCTACGCGATTACAGGGAATTGCTTCACGAAGCCCGAGGGCGACTGTTCTAGAGAATTCCATCAGGCCGTCATAGGTTTCTTTATCGAGATCAAACAATCGATTCACCTCTTTCTTAGGGATACACAAAGTATGTCCTTTGGCGTTGGGATTGATGTCTAAAAAGGCATAGAATTCGTTAGTCTCTGCAACTTTATAGGAAGGGATCTCCCCGTTTACGATCTTGGTGAAAATACTGGCCATAGGGATTCGTTTAGAAGTACTAAAAATAAGAAATAAAAAAGCCCCGCCGGACAGGCAGGGCTAGTAATTTCTTATAGTCAAGGTTATTCGCCGCGGGTGATCTCCATAATCTCGAACTTCACCACACCGTTTGGAACCTGCACTTCAGCAAGGTCTCCAACTTCTTTCCCCAACAAGCCTTTACCAATAGGAGAATCTACAGAGATCTTTCCAGATTTGAGATCGGCTTCACTTTGGGCAACCAATTTATAGGTCATTTTTGCATTGTTGGCTGTATTCTTAATGGTCACTGTAGAATGCACCAATACCTTAGAGGTGTCAAGCTGAGACTCATCAATGAGACGCGCTCCGGCAAGAGTTTCTTCCAATTTAGAAATACGCATTTCCAACAAGCCTTGTGCTTCTTTGGCTGCGTCATATTCGGCATTCTCAGAAAGATCTCCCTTATCTCGGGCTTCTGCAATGGCCTGAGAGGCTTTCGGACGCTCTACATCTTTAAGCTGATTGAGCTCCTCGCGTAATTTCTTTAATCCTTCTGCGGTGTAATAGGATACATTACTCATAACTTCATTCTTTTAACGCCCTGTAAATGAGGGCGCCTGTTCAAAAAACACAAAAAATCCCATGCAGCACGGGATTTCGTCGGTAAAGATACTAAATTTTTAAATTTTCACTCAGAATACACTAATTTGCGCTCCCTAGAGTTAATTAATAGAGCTCGATTAAATGTTATAAAGAAAATGAAGGTATTGCGACTTGCTTTATATATGATGGTTGTTGGATTGATAAGTGCTGGATGCAGTGGCGATGATGGCCCAATTCGCGCGAATCCAAACCTACCAAACCTCAACGTCAACCTGACTTTAGACTTGAATTTACCACAGTACAACCCGCTGAATTTCCCGGGTAACGCCTTTGTGACCCAACTCCAAGGGGTTCGTGGTATTGTGATCTACAATATTGACAACAGCCAGTATACTGCTTTTGAAATTGCGTGCCCGAACACTCCTGTGAGCGATTGTTCCTTAATGACTGTGGAAGGAATTACTGCAACCTGTCCGTGCAACGGGAATCAGTACAATATCATTACAGGTCAAATAACGGCAGGCGAAGGGCAATACCCTATGCTCGCCTACCGTATTTCAAGATCCGGAGATCAACTTACCATCAATAATTAGAACTGAATACTAGCACCCACTAAGAAATTAATGGTTGCCTGGGGGAAAAATCCAGCCCCTTCAATGGTAGTCACGGTTCCGGGATTACTAAAGTCATCATCGAAAGTGAAGAAGTATCCGTTCGATACGTACTCCACGTTGAATATATTGTTTACCAAACCGCTGAAAACGATTCGCTCCACAAGTGGAGCCGTTTCCCAGCTGTAACTGATGTTTAAGTCGTTAACAAAGAAAGAATCTAACAAAGAAGCTTCACTATCAATGTTGCCCATGTATTGCTCGCTTACATACTTAGACAAGAAACTGATCTGCAGATCCTCTTGAGGCATATAGGTCAAAATACTTCCAGCAATCAATTCTGGAGAGAAGGAGATGTTTGTAGTTCCTAGGTTTACCAGCTCTCCGTCTCTAGAAGTTGTAAAGTCTTGGTTCTTGTTGCTACTCAAGGCAATGTTAGGACGCCAGTTAAGTTTAGGAGCAATTTGCAAATTGGCTTCCACTTCCAAACCTAAACGATAACTCTTACCACTGGTTGCACGAATAGGCTGCCCTACGTCATCCAAAGCTCCAGTCAATACCAACTGGTTGCGGTAATTCATAAAATATGCATTGGCGCTAAAACTGTTCTTAGTTGCCGTATGACGCCATCCCAATTCAAAATCGTCAAGGGTCTCTGCAGTAGTCACTCCGTTTTCATAATCCGCACGACGCGGCTCACGATTCGCACGTCCATAAGAAGCATAAAGCTGGTTGTTACTGTTGAGCTTATAACTCGCTCCAGCTTTTGGGTTGAAGAAGTTAAAACTATCATCAACATTGAGCTCAACCAAGTCTGAAGTAGTTCCGTCTGCATCGTATTTTAAAAATCTTCCTTGAAGATCTGCAAATACCGTCCACTGATCATTCACTCTGTAAGTCGCTTTGGCGAAAGTGGTGAATTCATTCTTAGTTCCTGTTCCGAAGTAATAACGATCACGAATTTGAGAACCTCCGGCATTCTGAGCCCAAATCACTTCTCCAAAGTGATCTCCTCCGTAGTAGCTGTAAAAGAAACCTCCAATAACATCGACTGTATTGTCTTTGTAGTTTACAGAAGTATTGACCACATAGTAGTCGTTATCCAACCAACGGCGACGCACCAAATCTGTGGTGTTTATCACCTCACCACCCAATTCAATAGGAGTGAATCCGTAAGTTTCAAAGTCTTCATCCTCACGATACTGCTCAAAGAAACCGCGACCGTAAGTGTAGTTCAAACCAACATTTGCAGACCAGTTGTTGTCAAAACGTTGGTTCCAGTGCAATTGATAGTGGTCTTGAGCGTAGTCGTCAACCTCGTTATCATAGAACTGAATGTTTCCGTCGGCGTCAGTGAACTGACCCACAGGGTTAAAGGTTCTATCTGTTTCCAAAGTTTCTCTATCAATACCAAAGTACGCTTGATAGGTCAATTCACGACCTCCGAAAGCGATTGCTTTTACCAAGGTATTCTCACCTACATAAGCAGCTTGAAGGAAGTAAGACTTTAGATCAGAAGTGGCGCGATCAATATAGCCGTCTGAGGTAATATTAGACAAACGTCCTGCGATCTCCCACTTGCCATTGAGCAAGCCAGTTGAGAATTTCAAAGTGTGTTTGCGGGTGTTGAATGACCCATAAGAGTTTGCAAATTCTCCGTTAGCCTCCTCAGAGACTGCATCGGTCAAAATGTTCAAACTCGCTCCAAATGCTCCCGAACCGTTAGTAGATGTTCCTACTCCACGTTGTAGCTGTAGATTTTCTACGGAAGATGCAAAATCAGGGAGGTTCACCCAAAAGGTTCCTTGACTCTCCGCATCGTTAAAAGGAATACCGTTAAGGGTAACATTCACGCGAGAAGCATCGCTACCACGCACGCGAATACCCGTATAACCGACTCCGGCTCCGGCGTCACTATTGGTGACTACACCTGGCAAATAATTCAATAAAATTGGGATGTCTTGCCCTAAGTTTCTCGGAGCAAGTTCCTCTTTGGTGACATTGCTGTGCGTGATTGGCGAGTCTGCCTCTACACGTACAGATTTTACAAGAACCTCATCAAGAGCCTCTACTTTGGTTGTGTCAATTACTGTTTGCGCTTGTGCCATCCAGGTAGTCATTCCTGCGATTAGCACGACCATTAAACGTTTCATTCGTCTGTGGATATCTATCCGTTTTAGAGGAATAAAAAGAGGTAATTATTCGATGTTGGTTAAAAGTGTTTACTGCGAATGCAGTCCATTGAAGTAGAAGGTGACACTGGAAAAAAGCACAGTGGGCTTCAACAAAAGCAATGAGGATCAACAGTCCGTCTTAATTAAGACCAATTAGCAGATCATGTCACGCGCAGCAGACCAAGGCTACCAGACTAAAAGTACTCCAGAACTATATTTCTTTCCTTTTACTTATTGAGCAGCAGGTATAATCTGCGCAAGTCAACACTCTAGACCATTTAATTTTAACTGAGCTGAAACTTCCAGCGCGGCAGGCCTAAAGCGCGCTAAATTTGTCCACTGGACAAATTTTGACGCTTGCTTTCCTAAACGGCATTACCCGTTCCAGGTTCAATGGGTATAATCTCAGCCTTGTACTAGTACAAAGCACCCCTTTGTTGAGATTGGTGCAAAGATAAGGACTAAATTCTAGAACTGAGGCGGCTTCCGATTGGCTTTTTTTTTGAGATTGCCGTCTTTTGTCTTCCCGACGTTTTTTTCAAAACCCCTTTAGGAATACGTGTAGGCTTGCGCACTTTATCCTGCTTGAGACCTTGTTCTAAAAGTGCAAAAAAGCGTTGGATGACCAAGCGTTTATTGCGCAGTTGGCTCCGCGTTTCTCCACAATGCAATTGCAAATACCCGCTGCTAGTTAGTCGGCTCGCAAGACGTTGACTGAGTAGTTCCTTCTGCTGATCAGATAAACCTTGAGAATCTGGAAGATTAAAACTGAGAACTACCTTGGTCGCTACTTTATTGACGTGCTGTCCTCCAGACCCGCTAGATCGGGCCATTTTAAAGTGCAACTCACTAAGTAACTGAGGTCTGTCCATTACATATTGGGGCGATGCTCGCGCTGCAAGAGGTCGTTGACTGTTTTCACCGGATTAAAGGTGATCAGCGGAACTTCTACAAAAACCGTGTTCCACTGCGCCATAGATCCGTTCCACAGTCCGGGAAGTTCTAAAGCTTTAATGATGTTGCCATCTTTATCTTTTTGGGTGATGAAGCCCGTATTGGGATCTGTAAAAGCGCTCAAGTCAAACTTATCTCCTTTGTAGTCACGAACTCCGCAAACAAGATCTACAGGGTTAAAGTGTGTTGATTCACTAAAAACATTGCGTTGTGAAGGGTCTTTAAGATCGATCTGGGCCGATTCCACAATTTGAAGCGACTGAGTTCCTTCTGCATCAACAACCCAAAACGGTCCTCCTCCCGGAGCGCCCGTGTTTTTAACCATGCCGCAAACGCGGGTTGGACGATTCAAAAGACTCAATAGGTGAAGGATGCTGTTGCTAACATCTTTAATGTTGAGTTCGTTCCACATGAATGACTTAACCTCTGTGACCAGTTCCGGATCAATTTCTTCCTGTCTGAGTTCTTTTACATAATGATGGATCTTGTGCTGCAACCACAACAATTTTCCACCGAGCATTTTTTTGTAAGAGGATATCTCCTCAACGTACTCTTCAGCAATTACGTTGTCAATATTTTTGATAAATACCAAATCCGCATCTATCTCATTGAGGTTTTCCAAAAGCGCTCCATGACCTGCTGGTCGAAACACCAATTTCCCTGCTTTATCTCGTACAGGTTGGTTCTCACTGTTTACAGCAATGGTATCCGTAGCACTCTTTTGAAACGAGTAAGATACATGAACCTCTTTTTTGGTCTTTTTCTGCACCCGATTCTTAATACTCTCAAAGGCTGCCTTGAAGTATTCCACATGCACAGGCGCAAAGGTAAAGTGTACAAACACCTCATCTCTATTGGCAGCATAGTAGCAACCTTCAAAAAGCTGCTCTTCAAAAGCCGTCGTGAAGTGTTTGTTGTATTTATGGAATGGTATAAGCCCTTTGGGCAGTCTTCCGAAATTTAACCCTTCTGGAGACAACAAAACCTCAGCAACAATGAGGGCTCGCTCTCCACGAGTCTTGAATTTATAGTCTGGATATTGCTCTCGAACAGCTTTGCGCAAATGGTTAGCAAAGGCAAAGTCAGAAAAAGAATTCAAGAATTCTTCCAAGTTGTTCAATCGGTGATGGGCAATGAAGTCTTTGAGTTTTTCGCGCTGCGGATCGTAATGCGTAAGTAAGCTGTTTAAGCTTTGAAACATACGTGTCGCAGCTCCAGAAGCCGGCACAAATTTGACGATGTCTGCTTTGTTCTTGTGGCTGTCAAAGTACTGAATGTACTTTTTCTTTTCATCAGCGCTAAAGTTGCTGATTCCATTTCCAATCACCGCTGGAGTGTTGATCCTTGTAGGTGGAAATCCCCTTTTAAACATTTCCAATTGACCGAGAACTTGCGCCATGCTTAGGTCGTGTTCTTCAATCTGTGCTTCATCTTGCTGGTTAAATTCCATGCTGTCCTTCACGATATTTTTCAATGGCATGGATCGCGGTTTGCAACCTTGCCTGTTCATCACCTTTGAGCACGAGATGGGGAGTATCTTGTGCATTCAATCGTTCCTCAAAAATAGAAAATAGTTTTTGTCTATCGAAAGGTCGATCTCTTAAGGGGTCGTTTTCCCAAGGCACATCGATGTAGGTCAATAAACACAGGTCGTAATGCATATGGGTTAAACTGGCCTCTAAAAGCGGGGGAATTTCATCAAAATAATACTGAGAATAACAGGCAACCTCTAACAGATTGGTATCGCATATCAACAGTTCGGAAGCGGTTTTCAGGGCGGCGTTTTCCGCCTTAATTTGGCCTTGAGCTATGGGCAAAATATCCTCAATTTCTGAATAAAAAGGATCCCGGACCACGAGTTCCTCATAATAAGTACGCATGAATTCTGGCACAAGAGTGGTCCCAAAATGGCTCGCTAAAGCTCTAGCCAAAGTAGTCTTACCGGTAGACTCTGGCCCTACAATGGCGATTTTAATCAGCTCGCTTTGCTCTTGTCTAAATAGTTTTTCCACGCGTGATAGCCTTGAATAGCCAAGAAGGTAAAGATTAAATACTGCAATGCCAACATTCCCCATCCGCGGTATGCGTATAACGGAACACTGATTATATCAGCAATGATCCAAAGGGTCCAATTCTCAATTTTCTTAGTAGCCATATACCACATGGCGGTAAAAAAGAGCCCTGAGGTAAAGATGTCTATATAGTTGGAGGTGTCAATGGCGGTTCCCGCCAGATTGTAGACTCCATATGTAATTCCCATGGTCAAAAAACAAAGTCCTACACCGATCCATTTCTCTCTAGAATTGGTTCTGCTCACCTGAACCACCAACGCATCATCTTTACGCCGCGCCCAGTTCCACCAACCGTAAATACTCATGGCAGAATAGTAGAAGTTCATCATCATGTCTCCCAAAAGCTCGTCTTGCAAGAAGATATAAACGGTGATCACCGTAGCGACCAAGCCGGTAGGATAGACCAATATATTTCGGCGTTTGGCATAGACCACACTGGCTATCCCGAAGACAAAGGCAATGGCCTCTAAGACGATCAAATAGGGTTCGCGCTCGTAATAAGGCGAAAGGAAAAAATCAAAAATGGGGTTCATAATCGCTGCGATCCGTTTTTACCATTTTCAAATAAAGCACCACCTGATTCAGATCTATAAAAGCATCCTTAATGGCTCCATTTAAAAGCTCCATGACCTCATCATAAGGACCGTAAACTTGTGTGCTTAATGGATTTTCCAAAACGGTGAGTCCAGAAGCCCTCAAGGTTTTTATAAAGGCAATAATAGGTGCCTCAAATTCATCTTGCAATGGACTCAGAGTAAGTTCTACCGATACGTTCATCAATTTTGATTTTCAAAGGCGGTTCCCATGACCAGCATATCAGCTCCAGCAGTATAGGCTGCTTGCATTTGCACCGAGCTTCGGATACCTCCGCCAACAATTAAAGGCAAATTTATGGCTTTTCGAACAGCTTGAATAATTGTCTCAGACACGGGCACTAAGGCTCCGCTGCCCGCTTCTAGATACAAGCAACGCGCTCCACAATACTGTGCAGCTAGGGCTACTTCTACTATAGAATCGACATCATCTTGTGGCAAAGCTTGGGTTTGGGTCACGCGGGCAACCGCAGATTGATTACCGCCATCAATAAGTAAATAGGCTGTAGGGATCACCTCCAGGTTTGAATTTTTTAAATAGCGTGCCGCCTTGCGTTGTTGACCAATCAGATACTCTGGGTTATCACCAGAATAAAGGGAAAGAAACAGCAAACCGTCTGCTGCTTCTGTTAGCTGATCATAGCTTCCCGGGAATAAAACGATAGGCAAACCTGAGGGTTTAAGACTGTTTACTACCGCCTGAGTAGCACCTTGTGGCACCTCACTGCCTCCCACAAAAATGTGGGTAGTTTGAGCAGGAATGGTTTTTAGGAACTCTATAGCCTGTTCAGGCAGAAATTTATCAGGATCCACCAAAATGGCCAAGAGTTTTGTTCCCGCAGCCTTGCTTTGGATCAAGCCGGAGTAGATACTACTGCTCTTCTGGGTATCCATAGGCACAACTAAATCCATCAAACTCTAAAAAGAAAACACGGTACAAACTCTTTACACCTTCATAATTGATCGTAGCCAGGGTCTCTTTGGCCTCCCCGAGATCAAAATCGTGAACATCTATATGTTTTAAGAAACTCAAACCGGGTTGGCCGTACATTTTGTACAAGGTCTCTTTGGCACACCAGACCAAACTCAATTTGCGTATTAGCGCATCTTCATTGGCCAAAGTTCTGTACTCCTCTAAGGGCGTGAATTTGTGAGCGATCTTTAAGATCTTGGCTCTTCCCTTTTCTATGTCGATTCCCACTGGCTGATTCCCTACTATTATTCCAGTGAACTCAAAGGAATGCGTTATACTGATGCCAGTACCGTCTTTAAGGTGAGGCTTGCCAAAATCATTGTAGTACAGATCGTGATCGTTATATCCAGCTAAAGCCAACAAATGGCGGATGCTCAAAAACCCACGGCGGTGAATGTCTGATTTCATTCCTTCCACGCGGGCGGCATGAGCCTGTTGAAGATCAATGCCTTTTTGAAGATCATCAAATGATTCTTCGATCTTCCACAGATAAACAGTGGTCTGATTATGAGCTGTTATTGTTTTGTAAAGAGGCACTGTAATTACTGGATAATGCTTAATTTTGCCATGCGCTTTAGACGGCGCGGTATTAAAATCAAATATACATATATGTCTACGAATACAACTGCATATACGCCCTACAAAGTTAAGGACATTAGCTTGGCTGATTGGGGAAGAAAAGAAATTGAACTGGCGGAAGCTGAAATGCCAGGACTTATGTCCTTGCGTGAGGAGTACAAAGACGAGCAACCTCTTAAAGGAGCTCGTATTGCTGGATGTCTACACATGACCATTCAAACAGCAGTATTGATTGAAACGCTAGTAGCACTTGGTGCTGAAGTAACTTGGAGTTCTTGTAATATTTTCTCTACTCAAGATCAAGCTGCCGCTGCTATTGCTGCAGCAGGAGTTCCTGTTTACGCCTGGAAAGGGATGAACGAGCAGGAATTTGATTGGTGTATTGAGCAGACACTTTTCTTCGGAGAAGATCGTCAGCCACTAAACATGATTCTTGATGATGGAGGAGATTTGACCAATATGGTATTGGACAAATACCCAGAATTGGTTGAGGGAATCAAAGGACTTTCTGAAGAGACTACCACTGGAGTTCACCGTCTGTATGAACGCATGACCAACGGTACTTTACCGATGCCAGCGATCAACGTGAACGACTCGGTGACCAAATCTAAGTTTGACAACAAATACGGTTGTAAAGAAAGTGCTGTAGATGCTATTCGCAGAGGAACGGACATCATGTTGGCCGGAAAACGCGTTGTAGTTTGTGGTTACGGAGATGTTGGTAAAGGAACTGCTGCTTCCTTCCGCGGAGCTGGAAGTATCGTAACAGTCACTGAGATCGACCCGATCTGCGCGTTGCAAGCAGCAATGGACGGTTACGAAGTGAAGAAGCTTGAAACGGTTATCGGTAATGCTGATATCGTGATCACCGCTACAGGAAACAAAGACATCGTTCAAGGAAAGCATTTTGAAGCTCTAAAGGACAAAGCTATTGTTTGTAATATTGGTCACTTTGACAATGAGATTGACATGGCTTGGTTGAATAACAACCACGGAAGCACCAAAGTAGAGATCAAGCCGCAAGTAGACAAATACACGCTAAACGGTAAAGATGTGATCATCCTTGCTGAAGGACGTTTGGTAAACCTAGGTGTTGCCACAGGGCACCCGAGCTTTGTAATGAGTAACAGTTTTACTAACCAAACTTTAGCACAGATCGAGCTTTGGAACCACAGCGATAAGTACGAGAATCAAGTATATATGCTACCTAAACACTTGGATGAGAAAGTAGCAAAACTACACTTGGCAAAGATCGGTGTTGAGCTTACGGAGCTTAGAAAAGAACAAGCCGATTATATCGGGGTTCAGCAACAAGGACCGTTCAAACCAGAATACTACAGATACTAAACTAAAAGTATCCTGAAACAAAAAACCCTCGT